>PLMK01000044.1 GCA_003142475.1 Ignavibacteriota bacterium | reverse complement strand
AAGAGGAATGAAATTAACGTTGTATTGCACTTCGTGCAATAACATTCTCTGACCTCCGACTATCAACTTGAGTTGCTGGTTTGGCGCACCACGAAATAAATATATTATAATCTCTTTTCCAATTCGATTTCATCACGCAATAGAATGCCATCTTTGCCAACAATTGGAATCTGAGACTTAAGCTGGCGCGATCTTTCAATCGCGTTGCGATGTACTGCTACGAGGACATAACCTTTCCGCTGATAAAATTGCAAAGCATGAAGATTATCGTTCGTTGTAATAAGCCAAATTCGATTACACTTTTTCTCTTTTGCGAATTGCTCAACAGATTTCAATAGAGACGATCCTATTCCACGACCATCGGAAAGGCTATCAAGCGATACAACCTCACATGCTCCTGCATCGAAGCGGTATGTGAGAAGGCCCACTGGAACATTTTCTTCAACGGCAACGAAACCAGGCAGTTCGTTTGCAGCATAAAGGACACCGCGAGTAACAATTGCAGTCGATCCCCACCGATCGGTGAGGATATAGTTAATCCAAGTTTTATCGGTATCATTAATAGGTCGAACGTTAATCGTTACCATAAAATTTATTTTACACTCGGCACACCTAACGGATGGGCGCTAAGTGGCGTAAAGCGCCACTGCTGCACTGATAACTTTCATATTTGTACTAAACCTCTATGCGCCATACTTAACGTACCCAGCTGGCAACNNGGCAACCGTCAGCTTGAGCGCCAGGTTAGGCCGCTGCCCTGAATATTTTACAATGCTTCCCACTTATGGACCCCAAAGATCGCTGGTGTTAATATCATTTCCCATCAACTTTAGATAATAAAAGAGTTGACCCTTGTGCTGATTGAGATGGGCAATCATAAGCAAGAGATGCTGGAACAGCGAAGCCTCGGGACCGCCCCAAGGCGCAGTGATTTTCCCCGCTAATAATTTTGCTTCCTCCGTCTCCTCAATGCAACGCAATGCGAGACTCCGGTCATTTGCCAGAAGATCCAATGCTTGCTTGACGTTATCGACGCTGGGTAACATTGCTACTGGCGGTACATGTTGGTCAGCATTTAAGTCCTTTAATTCAACTCCTTCGGGTATACCCCAATCTCCTTTGATAAAACCTTGAATAGCTTTACCACAACCGAAGCTTGCACAGTGCATTAGGAGTTGTCCTACGGTCATCCAGTTCTTGCCTGTAATTGGTTTCCACGAGAGATCATCGTCAGTAACTCGGCGAAATAGTTTATCCGTGACGGCATAAGTCGTCTTAGCTTCTTCAAGGAGAATATACTTCAATGTCATACAAGGCTCCATACTTTCTTCCAGACTTCACGAGTGTCATGTCCAACTATTTTAAAAGCGCAAGCGGCATAACATGTGATTAAACAGACTTAATCTGTATTATTTCTGTAATGGGACGATAAATTGATTGACAATTTAAGAATATTCTACAGAAGGGTAATCGTCGGAGTAAATGTAAAGCCCTATATCAACTCGAGGGAATCACAGGCCTCCAAAGCTACTTCTTCCCCGCTGCGTTGAATCTTTACTAAGATAAACTTCTTGCAATGAGCTTAACCAACAATATTTAGAAAATCAAGAAAAAACACTTATTAGAATTCAATTATCATTCAATATTCTGTCTTTTTAATTTCTACAACTCAATTACTTTTAACTTATTACTCCGTATTTTTTTGTCACTCCTCAAGCATCATCAAAACAGCGTCAATTCTTCCAAGTGGTGCGGCGAGCTGTACTCCGTTCACTTCAGAGCGCACTTGTTGATATGTCTCTTTTGCAATTTTAATTCCTTCAAGAAAAGCTTCTTCCTTCGATTTTGCTTTGCGCATGCGTTCTAGAATTTCAGCCGGCACAGAAGCACCCGGTACTTCGTTGTTCATGAATTCTGCATTCCGGAACGAGACCAGCGGCCAGATGCCGCAGAGAATCGGCAGCTTGATATGTTCAATTATTTTAAGAAATTTTTCAAGAATGCGTAAATCAAAAACCGGCTGTGTCATCATGTATTCAGCACCAGCTTGAATTTTCCAATCAAGACGGCGCAATTCTTCATCGAGATTAATAGCACCGGGATTTACACCAACGGCAATTGAAAATCCTGTTGGTTCACCGATAGGATTATTTGCAAAATCCAATCCATGATTAAGCCGGTTAATGAGATTTGTCAATCCGATAGAGTCGACATCGAATACCGCAGTAGCATCTGGATAATTCCCAAGTTTCGGAGGATCGCCGGTAATCGCCAGAATATTACGAACGCCAAGCGCCCACGCGCCTAATAAATCCGATTGCATGCCGATAATATTGCGATCGCGGCAGGCGATATGAAGTACCGGCTCAATGCCGACTTCATCGAGAATCTTTACTGCCATAGCCAACGCCGACATCCGTGCTGACGCGCGAGGTCCATCCGGAATATTAATGGCATCGATTCCATGCTCAAATAATATCCGTGCTTTATCAATTTCTTTTTCCACAGAGATTCCTCTGGGCGAAACGAGCTCAACTAATTTTACAAAATCTCCCTGCACAAGCATTTCGGACAAACGCGACTTTTCTTCTTTCGGACAGACATGAACTTCCGCAGGTTTTTCTATATGGAGCGATTCACTTTTTACATCCATTCTCTTTGCCGGTTGTAATGCTTGCACAGCACGGCGAATTGCTTTAATGTGGGATGGATTCGTCCCACAACATCCTCCAACAATGGATGCACCAGTTTGTATAAATCGTTTGGCATATTCTGCCATATATTCCGGCGAAGTCATATAAAGATTTCTGCCGCCGATGCTCTGAGGAAGTCCGGCGTTTGGCTGAACAGAAAGCGGAAGAGTTGTTAGTTCCCGCAAGCGTTCAAGCGATTCCAGCATAAGCTTGGGGCCTTCCGAGCAATTCATTCCGATCGCATCTACCTGATATTGAGAAATCGTTTCGACAAATCTTTCCAGCGTCTCGCCTGAAAGCAAGCTGCCTTCGCTGTTGATAGTGACCTGTGCAATGATGGGAATTTCTGTGTTTAACTCGCGCACAGCGCGTACACCTTGTACAATTTCCTCTATCATACTAAATGTTTCAAAAATAATAATATCGACTCCACCATCGAGCAGTCCCTTGACTTGCTCTGTAAATGCATCCTTCGCCTCATCATATGAGATTTTCCCAAACGGTTCAATTTGAATGCCAAGCGGGCCAATTGCACCGGCTACAAGCGCATTATCTTTTACCACCGATTTTGCTAACTGTGCACCTTTGTAATTGAGTTCATACACTTGTGATTCAAGCCCGTGTACTGCCAGCCGATATTTATTTGCACCGAACGTATTCGTTTCAACTACATCGGCACCAGCGTTGAAATAATCTCGATGTACTTCTTTCACTAATTCTGGATTGGTTATATTCAGTTCTTCAAAACATCGGTTGATAAAGACGCCTTTATCGTATAGATAGGTTCCGGTGCCTCCGTCAAATACGATGATTTCGTTTTGAAGCCGTTCCTTAAAAAATTTCATTTGATGATTTCCGAGAGATTGTAAAGAATGATACTGAAAATAAAATAGGTATAATATGATTGGACTTCAAGAGTGCTATACGGAATATTATAGGACTTACTGTCTGGTAGAATTAAGGAAATAATGTCTAGTTCGGAAAAGTGAAACGAGGTCTATCGTCTGAACAAATAGGCACGGAAATCCACAGATATTGACATCGAACTGATAAATTGCTGAAGAGTTGCAGACGAATCGCACGCAGTGCTTGCCGCTTTCGCGGCGGATTCAGTAAGAAGACTACTTTCCTACGAGCGTTTTGTATGCTTGCACATCAAGAAGAGTGTCCAATTGAGTAAAATCGGTGATCATGACCTTAACCATCCATCC
Source organism: Ignavibacteriota bacterium (assembly GCA_003142475.1). GTDB lineage: Bacteria > Bacteroidota > Ignavibacteria > UBA10030 > UBA10030 > Fen-1298. The sequence goes on along the minus strand of PLMK01000044.1, from coordinate 2,679 downwards.
TTTGCCGTATGGATCTTTATTCACAACTTCCGGATGGTCTTTCATCTCTGTGTTAATTTCAACCACTTCACCAGCGATAGGTGCGAACAAATCGGAGACGGCTTTTACAGCTTCAATCGTTCCGAATGATTTACCTTTTTCCACTTTTACTCCAGCAGCAGGTAGCTCGACGTAGACAACATCTCCCAATTCACTTTGAGCATAATCCGTAATCCCAACCCAGCCAAATTGTCCTTCAACTCGAATCCATTCATGGTCGGTTGTATATTTCAAATTTTCGGGGAAGTTCATTGCAGCCTCTTATACTTTGAGAAGATTTTTAGGTGATTTTTTCTGCTGCCAGTTACACGCGGTAAATTTCACAATGAGATTCTTAGTTGAATGTCTAAAAATTAATCTTCAAAAACAAATGATTCGATAAATTTTGTATCGAAGTTGCCGCTTCGGAACTTATCGTTCATCATCAACTTCTTGTGAAATGGAATTGTTGTCTTAATTCCTTCGATGATAAATTCGTCCAATGCATAGTACATTTTAGTAATTGCTTCATCTCTTGTTTTAGCTTTCACAATCAGCTTGGCAATCAACGAATCGTAGTACGGTGGAATAACATATCCGACATAGATATGTGTATCTACGCGCACGCCAAAACCTCCGGGAAAATGCAGACTCGTAATCTTACCTGGGCTTGGTCGGAATCCCATTGCCGGGTCTTCTGCATTGATACGGCATTCTATTGCGTGCCATTGCGGTTTCGCCTGAGTTTTCTTCAGACGCTCTCCCGCCGCCATTTGAATCTGCAGTTTCAATAAATCTACTCCCATTACTTCTTCCGTAACTGGGTGTTCAACTTGAATGCGAGTGTTCATCTCCATAAAATAGAAGCGCTTATCTTTATCTAACAAGAACTCAACTGTTCCTGCTCCAATATACCTGACACTCTTTGCACCCTTCACTGCCGCAATACCCATTGCTTCGCGAAGTTCCGGTGTAAGCGCTGGTGACGGCGATTCTTCAGCTAACTTTTGGTGCCTGCGTTGAATGCTGCAATCGCGCTCGCCGAAATGAACAACTGTCCCATACTGATCACCCATAATCTGAATTTCAACATGGCGTGGTTCTTCAATATATTTCTCAATATAAACTGCTGCATTTCCAAAGGCAGTTTCCGCTTCGTGGCTTGCTGTAAGGTAAGCGTTCTCCAACTCTTCCAGCGAACGGACAATGCGCATACCTCTTCCGCCGCCGCCAGCTGTTGCTTTAATAATGATAGGAAGACCGATTTCTTGTGCAATCTTCGTCGCTTCAGGAAGATCTGAAATAGTGCCTTCACTTCCCGGTACAACCGGTACCCCAGCTTTTTTCATGGTTTCTTTAGCAAACGCTTTATCGCCCATGGAAGTAATTGCATCAGGACGAGGACCAATAAATATGATGCCGGAAGAAGCGCAGATATCAGCGAAGTTTGCATTTTCCGCAAGGAAGCCGTAACCGGGATGAATAGCATCGGCATTTGTAACTTCTGCGGCGGCAATCAAACGTGGAATGTTTAGGTAACTCTGCTTGCTCGATGGAGGACCAATACAAACAGCTTCATCGGCAAACTTGACGTGAAGAGAATCGCGATCAGCATCGGAGTAAACGGCAACCGTCTTAATTCCTAATTCACGAGCGGCGCGAATAATACGCAGTGCAATTTCACCACGATTCGCTATAAGGATTTTCTTAAACAAAGGAGTGCGGTTTCCAGATTGAGAACGAATCACTATGCCTTCTCAATCAGAAATAAGATTTGGTTATATTCGACGGGTTTGCCGTTCTCCGCAATGACCTTCACCACAGTGCCATTGCAATCCGATTCTATTTCATTCATTAATTTCATTGCTTCGACAATACACATAACCGAACCGACCTGTACCGTTTGCCCTATTTCTACATACGGCTCAGCATCGGGAGATGGGGCTCGATAAAAAGTGCCTACGATGGGAGAACGAACTTCATGATATTTCGATTCTGGTGGAACACTCGATGATGCAGGATTGACTGATTCTGACTGCTGGAGAATATGTGATGGTACGGCTTGAGGTGCGACCATTGGGACAGTATTTGCAGTCTGTACAAAGATCCCCGAATTGCGATTACGCGCAACTTTGATTTTCGTCCCCTCTTCCTCAAGCTCTAATTCGTCGATCGCACTGTTTTCGACCAACTTGATAATTTTTTTAATATAAGAAAGGTTCATCAGATCTCCGTTGTAAAAAAATCTCAGTAAAGCAGACTTTTCTTTTGGCAGGTGAATACAGAAAAATGTTAACTGTTCACTCGTTCTAAATATTTACCTGTTCTTGTATCCACTCGGATAACATCGCCCTCGTTAATAAAGAGCGGCACATTGATGCTAGCACCGGTTTCTACCGTGGCAGGTTTTAAAGCGCCGGTTGCAGTATTACCTTTAACACCTGGCTCCGTTTCTGTAACTCTTAACTCCACATGCTGCGGGATTTCCGCGCCAACAATATCCAGACCTACCATCTGCAGCTGGACGATTTCACCTTCCTTTAAGAATTTTGCACCTTCGCCCAATGCTTTTTCGTCCACTGGCATCTGCTCGTAGTTCTGTTTATCCATAAATTGATAACTGGCGCCATCATGGAAGAGATATTGGAATTCTTTTTGCTC
>PLMK01000054.1 GCA_003142475.1 Ignavibacteriota bacterium | reverse complement strand
ATTCCATTCCATTCGCACATCAAGAGTGTACAACATTTTATCGAGGTTCACTTTTGTCTCGATCGATTTCGATTTATAAACTTCATCGAGTGAGGAGGCGAAAAGATTTTTTTCTTTACTGATCAGAATTTGTTCTCCATTGGTCGAAAGAACGAATTCCTTTATCTTTTCGTTCAGAACGACTTCTTTCTTTGATTTAACATCAAAAATGTGGAGATCCCATTTGGTAACTCCCTTCGGTTTGAAAATCTCTTCATATTCATCTTCGGTAAATTTATCGACCGAACACCATGCTACCTTGCCATTTCCTGATTTGAGGAAGAAAAAGTTGCCCGCAGGTACAGGAAGAGGTGTGATACGGGAGTGGATATCTGCAAGATCAATCCTGAATCCTTCTGATTCTGTTTTCTTCTCGGCGACAGTATCATCGAATGGAGGCGGTTCGTTGTTGTGCAACTGGACGATCATAACTTTTTGAGGGGCAGAAAGAACATGATTATCTTNNTTCCTTGTTCCAGACTGTAGAGGAATATCTGGCTGTTCCGGTTTGCTTGTACGAAACTGTAGCAGATCCATTTACTGTCTGGAGACCAATTGTAATCGGCGATCTCCCAGTAGAATTCATCGTTTTTCATCTGGTTTGATGCATCAACTTTAGTGAGTTTCTTCGAATCGACATCGATGTAGTAGATTGCGAAGTCTTTGTTCCCAAAGAGTATTTTCTTCCCGTCAGGAGACCAGAGAAATTTATAGTTCGTCCGATCCAGCATCGTAGTAAGGGGAATCCATTCTCCGCCATCGATCTTCTGCTTATATAATTGATATTCGCCCGACCGATCGGAGAAGAACGCGACCCATTTTCCGTCGGGGGAGGGTTGTGGGTACATCTCTCGTGTTCCTGAAGTAATGGAAAGGTTTACAGCTTTGCCTTTTTCAGTTCCGACCGTGAATACATCGCCTCGCGCTTCGATCACAAGGGTTTTCCCATCGTTCGAGATCGAAGCAAAGTGAATATACTCTTTTGGATTGATAGTCCGGCTGCGCAGGCTCCAGCGGTCTGATGGGATGGTAATAGTTAGTTTCTTGGATTGACCGCTTTCGACGTCCAGGACATTCAGATATCCATCATGCAGATAGACGATCTGTGTGCCGTCAGTCTCCGGACGAATAACATCGACATCAGTATAGGTCGTGATTTGTGAGATCTGCTTTGACACAAAATCGTACTTGTAAATATTTGCCACCCGGTCTTTTTGATCGGAAACGTAGTACATCGCATTGCCGATCCACATCGGGTAGGCATTCTTGCCAACATAATCTGTGATCGGTGTAAAGGATTTTGTCGAGAAATCGTAGAGCCAGATGTCGGTATGCTCTCCCCCTTTATACCCTTTCCAATTATATTCTTCATTTCCTTTGCGCACATACACCATCTTTTTTTCATCGGTTGAAAAGCTACAGAGTGTTCCGCGATCGATGGGGAATCGTTCGGGGGCAGATCCATTTTTAGATACAAAATAAAGATTGGTGGTTCTGCCAATGATATTATCCATATAGGAGCGGAAAACGATTCGTTCGCCATCTGGTGTCCATCCAATAGTTTGATGACTCCCGATAGCATACATCAGGCGAGTGGGAGTACCTCCTTCTATCGGCATAGTATAGACTGTTTGCGGTCCATCATAGGATGCGGTAAAGGCGATCGTTTTTCCATCAGGGGAAAAGCGCGCAGAGAATTCGTCGCCGGGATATGACGTAAGACGGGACGCAACGCCGCCAGAAGAAGGAACAGACCAGAGGTCGCCTTCATAAGTAAAGACAATAAGGTTCTTATGGATGGCTGGATATCGCATAAATCTTCCTTCTTCTGCGCTAAAAAGAAATTGCAGTGGAAGAAGAAGAAATGCCGCAAGGATTGATAAACGATTCATACATGCTCCTATGAGATGACTATAGTTGATGGAATATGTTGAGGTGATGCAATATATGAAAATTATACGTCATGATAAGTTAGTTTTTTTATTTGTCAATGCACAATATAAATTTTCGAGAAAAGTATTATAATCAAACCTATTATGAATTATTCCTTGAGCTGTTAGCATCTATGTTAGCAATTCATTGCCCGGGAAAAAAAACTATTGAATACTGAATAAACAAGAAGATTTAAAAAGGTGGCAAATGGATCCCTAGTCCCTCATTCAATCGCTTCAATCAGAGCGAGATCAATATCTCAAGGACTTTGGTTCAAACAGGTTCAGCTTCGTTCGTGAAATTGCAGAACGAGTTGTCGAACAAAATAATCAACTAATCCAAAAACTGGAATCGCTGATAGGAGAGGGAATCCCATTCTGATTCCCTCTTCTATTTGCAAGTTCTAAACTCAATCTAAAGCTGGCTTGTTCGCTCCTAATATTTTTCTAGATTATTAACTCTATCCATCAAGACAATAGTTAAAATTGTGGCCATAACAACGACCCATCCCAAAATATTAATATTGAAAATTTGACCGGTTGAGCTCTGAACAATCACTAGTCCAGCCACCCAGGCTGCAATTGCTCCAGCTAATTGTTGCATTGAGGAACTCAGTGAGTTGTAAGAACCCCGATCTTGGGGAGCTGGAACAGCCGAAATTAAGGCCATGGTTGCAGACATCCGCCCTGAATTAGTGATTGCCATTAAGCAGTTTAACAAAAGCACAAGCCAAAGAGGTGAACTTCCCAAACCCGTGTACCAGATAATAACGCCTGCAGATACAATGCTTGCGATGAAAAACAGCCGGTATTTACCAAACAAGTCAGCGAAACGGCCTAATAATGGTCCTGCTATCATAGCAACTATACCGCTGATAAGAAAGACCAGTGGAAGTGTATTCAATGAAACACCAAGATTATTTACCATAAATGCACTTGAAAATGGCTGGAGCATAAAAGCACCTATAGTAACAAAAATTATAGCCGAAAAACCAACCAGATAGCGCGGATTGACAACAGTTTTCAGAACTTGTCCAATCGGGTTGTCTTGTTTGACCAAATCCTTGTGCCCTGATATCGGCTTCAGAAATATGATTGTCACAATGCCAGCAACCAAACCAATGAAGGTGATTAAAAAGAAAGGGGCATGCCAATTCAATTTGGTGGCGAGAACAATGCCAATGGGTATTCCAAGAACCATAGCTGCTGAATTGGCACTCGAAAGTATTCCCATTGCACTTCCCCGAGATTGCAGAGGAAAGATATCTGTAATAATGGAAAGGTTTATTGCCCCTATAACGCCACCGAACAGTCCGGTGATACAGCGAGCAATTACAAAGAGGCCATAGCTAGGTGCAAGTGCACACATGAGAGTTCCTACCAGAAATCCTCCATATATAAGAAGAAGGAACTTCTTCCGGTCAAATCGATCAGCAAATCCGGCAATGAGTATTCCTGAAACAGCGGCACTCAAAGCATAACACGATACAACAAAACCAAATTGACTGGGCGTAATTTTTAGAACTGATAAAAGGATTGCCCCGAGTGGAGATATAACCATAAAGTTTAACATAATGGTAAACTGAAAAAATGTCAGCAAAACAATCACAAACTTTTGATAACTGTTAAAAGGAATTAAAGTCTGATTTGATTTTTCTTGTTTTGACATAATGTAACCTCCTGTCTGCTATAACATCTAATGCCAATATTGGATTGACACTCCCTTATAGCACTAAGTTATTGTAATTTACTCGGTGCATGAAGCGGGCACATTATATCAATGAGTTGTGAGTCTAACACCACGCCGCCAAATATGACGGATGGACAGAGTATCGGTGATGTTGGTCATTGGGTCGCCGTCAATCAACAGCAAGTCGGCGCGTGTTCCTGGAACTATACGACCTCGGTCGGTAAGTCCGAACCGGCGCGCAGGAGTGGACGTAGCTGCCCGAAGAGCTTCAATGGGTGTTAGTCCGGCCTCTACTAGGAGTTGCAGTTCGTGGTGCAAGCTGGCGCCGTGGGCAAGTCCTCCGAGGCTGGGAATAGGCTCCGACACATCACTACCCGCCAGAATGTCCACACCCGCCTTGTGAAGTGCCATGACAGTAGCGTAAGCATCTTTGATCCTTCCTTGGGGATAGACATTCATACTTTTGGATAGGGAGTCGATCCACTTTTTGCTCAGCCTGGAACTCACTCGTTTGTCGGCGGCCAGCGCGGCTGCGCTATTACCAAAAGCAGTGGAGAGCGTCACTAGGGTGGGAGTAACAAACGATCCTGAGGATGCAATGGCGGTAACTAGTTCTGGTGTAGGCAGGCGGTCAAAAAACAAGTGTGCCAACCCATCCACTCCTGCCGAAATGGCTTTCTGCCCGCCCTCAACGGTCGTTACGTGGGCGATGGCCATCTTACCAAGGCGATGAGCTTCTTTCACGGCCGCAAGGAGGGTCTCATTGCTCGTTACCCGAAGTCCAGGAAAACCTACAGCACTTCCATCTTCAATAAAGATTTTGATATAGTCGGATCCTTTGGCAACCTGCTTATCTACGAATTTAATTGCCTCGTCTGGCGTCGAAACAAACGGGAAGCGATAAAATAATTTTATTAGCAGGTTATTGCTGGATTTCATATACTGGGTCGGATGCCCTCCCGGAGGAGTGATACCCATACCGGGGGAACGCAAATCAGCGATATCGTCACGCTCGGCTATTTCTTTGCGTTCCTTGGATGACCAATGCCCCATCATTTCCAATTCGGTAGTGACGCCGAATAATAGCGCGTCATGAAGGCCGTCAAAATCAGTATGCACATGTGAATCAATAAGGCCCGGCATCAGAGTTGCGCCGTGTGCATCGATGATGCTGGCTCCGTCTGGTACTGTGCCACCAACGGCACTGATATGTGCCCCGTCGATCACAACTGTTTGTGTGTCGATGATGTGCTCTCCGTCGAAGACACGTGCATTAGTGATTGCGGTGAGCATTGAAGTTTTAAATTCCTCTAATGGTTTTTTTGATAATAAATTTTCCATATAAATAATTTCCATATTTTAACGTGGCTTTTGATGTTCCCGAGTTTTGTCTATAATGTATCAACTTTGGGGTGTGTTTTTATTTCTTCCATATTAAATCCTTTTCGGATGATAAATTCTAACAATGAGCCTTTATTGTGTGTCGTTAGGATTCATATAATTAGATATCTATGTATTAGGATAAAAAAACTTTTATTTTTTAAATATATCATCAATCACTTTTAAGAGCTTTATAAACAGCGCTTTCTGTTCATTTGTCATTCCTTGGGCAATTTTCTTTTCTGCATCGTCAAAAACTTTTTGAAATTTGGCTATCAACTCTTTCCCTTTAGGAGTAAGAGTTAATTCTTTTATTCTATCATCTTTAGTACTTCTACGACGTTTAATAAAACCTTTTCTATCAAGCCCCTGTAAAAGACTTGTTACTGATGGTCCAGTTATGCCCATTACTGCTTCAATGTCTTTCTGACAAACATTGATTTCCTTTTCTTGTTTCTCACCAATGAAACCGACAATTCGAGCCTGTTGACTAGAAATGTCATAAGGTTCTAAGGACGAATTAGCATAGAGCCTAATTTTATGCATAACAGTTCTTAGATAATATTGCAAAGGAAACTCTCTTTCATTTTTGCTCATGTATGACCACTTTCTGTATTTATTAGACTACTATTAGTTAGGATGCTAATTAATCTACTAAAAGTCAATTGTTCTAGAAATTAATTATCATTTTATTTTCGCTTAACTTAATTGTTTAAAATACTTGCGTGATTAAACTATCGGCCTTCTATGGATTACAATATATTATGTGTGCCACGATGGCACCATACCTTCGCGCTGGCTTCTTCTTGTATTCGATTATCGCTGGAAGTGTTGCGCCCAATACCTCAAGGACTTTGGTTCAAATAGATTCAGTTTCGTTCGTGAGATAGCAGAACGAGTAGTCGAACAAAATAATCAGCTCATTTAAAAACTCGAATCGTTGATTGCAGAGGGAGTACCGTTCTGACTTCCTCTTATACTATCGATTTCCAATGAGGGGGTAATGTGTTGTCGTTAGTTCTGTGACTTTACACCGCTAATGTTTATTTTTTTGAGTATGTTACCGTAGAGTTTTTCATGACACTCGGGGCAAATTCCGTGGGTTAGTTTCGGGGCACCAGAGTCGATGAGATATTTCTCAATCGGCAGCCATTGGCCATCTTCTGTTCGGTACTTCTTGCAATTCGAGCAAATTGGAAGCATCTGTTCCAACTCTTGAATGCGCTTCTCCTCAATCTGTTCATGCTTTATAATCTTGATGAAACCATAGACAAGAAATATGATGCCCAGAGTATCAGCAAAATTGCCAACGAGTAAAATGTTCGGTTCTAACGAACCAAGAGACATGCCAAAATACTCAGACAGTCGAATGTCAGGATGCTCGGCCAGCATATCGCATATGCGGCCAATAGCAAGGAAGGCAACCGCTGGAATGAGGGGTTTCAGAGAATAAAAACGTAATCTCTCCTTCCACAGCACGTACAACGCACCTATTAAAAGAATGGTGGAAATGAAATCTATGATGAATAATGTGTACATAACTCTCGTTCCTTTTCTGCTTTCTGAAGCGGTGTAAGGTTCATATAATCTTTGTAAAAATATATTGCATTTTTATTCATCTGAATCTAGTTATAAACGATTTTTCGGCGTTTCCTCAATGGGTTGCACTTGCCTCGTATTCCGATGAGACATTTCAGTGAATGAATTTCAGTACCAAGTTCTTTTCTTGTAGTCAGTTTACCCATTTCAAACTCTAAATTCAAGCAAAGCACCCTGATTAATCAGTTTCAACTATGATTTCTATGTCAAAAACTCGAAAAGCTGATAGGAGAGGGAGTGCCGTTCTGGCCTCTCCTTATTGTCATCCTAAAGCGACAAACCTGCACATTGCTATTCACTCAGCGGTTTGTTACTTTAACATTCAAAGTGTTGCAATTCTCTATACCACGAAAGGGATCGGAAGTAAGAGTATGGACACAAAAGCAAGTTTCATCGGACAGATATCCGATTTCATTCCGCGCTAAGTCATTCATAAAAATTTTCTATGTAACCTTTGGAGAATTTCCGAGATAAAACGGAATCACTTCAGAATGTAGGAAAGTTTGGAAAGGGTGCATTCGTGAAAAATTCTACCGATAAAGAAAATCGAAGTGGATATATCTTCCTTTTCATTTTCATCATCATTGCAGCAGGCATCCTTACTGGCGGCTACTTTGCTTACCGACACTATGAAAAGGACTATCGAGCTGAAGTAGAACACCAGCTTTCAGCTATTGCAGAGTTGAAGGTGGGTGAAATCGTACAATGGCGAAAAGAGCGGTTGGGCGATGGAGATTTCTTTTTCAGGAATGATATATTCTCCGCTTTGGTAAAACGATACTTTGAAAACCAAAACGATCGGGATACTAAAAAAGAAATTCAAACATGGTTGATGCAATTACAAAAATATGATGAGTATGATATGGTTATGTTGCTGGATACGCAGCTAACCAAAATGATTATTTTCCCGGAGAGCGAGGAACGAAAGCATTCCTTTGCAGAAAAAAACGTTGTTGAGATGCTGCAAACTGGGAATACGGCTTTTCAAGATTTTTACTTTAACGAACAAAATCAACGAATTTATCTGAAGGTATTGATTCCTATTCACGATGAATATATTAAAAACAGAGTGATTGGCATACTTGCATTACGAATTGATCCGGAGAAGTACTTATATCCCTTGATGAGGACATGGCCCACGCCCAGCAAAACAGCAGAGACGTTGATCATCCGCCGCGATGGAAACGATGCGTTGTTTTTGAATGATCTCAAATTCCGCAAGGATGCAGCTTTGAACTTGCGGATTCCATTGGAAAGTAAAAATGTTCTCGCAGTAAAAGCCGCCTTGGGTATAGAAGGTATCGTGGAAGGTATAGACTATCGTGGCGTACAGGTTATTGGCGATGTACGCGCTGTGCCGGACTCACCATGGTTCATTGTTGTCCGTATGGATCTTGCGGAAGTGTATGCGCCGTTGAAAGAACGCTTCTGGCTGATGATCATTCTTGTCAGTGCGTTGCTTGTCAGCGCTGGCGCGGGCATCGGTTTGGTGTGGCGGCAGCAACGTAACCGTTTCTATCAGAAACAAAACAAATCGATGATCGACCTGCGGGATTCAGAGTTTCGCTATCGTCGGCTTTTCGAGGCGGCGAGAGACGGCATTTTAATCCTTGATGCCGAAACGGGGATGATTGTCGATGTGAATCCATTCTTAGTCCAGATGTTGGGTTATTCGCGCGAACAATTTCTCGGAAAAAGAATTTGGGAGCTTGGGTTCTTCAAAGATATTGCCGCTAGTAAATTGAATTTCACGGAATTGCAGCAGAAAGAATTTATTCAGTACGAAAATTTGCCGTTGGAAACTATAGAAGGGCAGCTAATCGACGTAGAGTTCGTCAGTCACATCTATCAGGTTGACCACCACAAGGTGATGCAGTGCAACATTCGCAACATCACCGAACGCAAGCGTGCGGAGGAAGAATTGCGGGAGACCACCGACTATCTTGAGAGCTTACTCAGTTTTGCGAATGCTCCCATTATGGTTTGGGATAACAATAACAGGATCACTCGGTTTAATCTGGCATTTGAGCGATTGACAGGATATACAATGTACGATGTTCTTGGTAAGCATCCGGAAATGCTTTTTTCTGATGATAAGCGAGAAGAAATATCAGTTCTTATTTCAAGGACATCAGATGGAGAAAACCTGATATCTGTCGAGATACTTGTTCGCTGTAAGGATGGGAGTGTTCGCGCTGTTATTTGGAATACAGCAAATATTTATTCTACAGATGAAAAAACAATAATTGCAACCATTGCTCTTGGACAGGATATCACCGAGCGAAAGCAAGCAGAGGAGGGACTGAAAAAGAGTGAAGAAAAGTATCGTTCTATTTTTGAAAATGTGCAGGATGTGTATTATGAAACTTCGTTTGACAGCACAGTACTCGAAGTCAGTCCTTCTATAGAGTTTATTTCGAAAGGACAATATCATCGGACAGATTTGATAGGGAAATCGATGTACGAGTTCTATCCTGATACCAAAGACCGTGATACCATTATAGCAGCAATGCAGAAAACAAGTAGTGTAACTGATTTCGAAGTCCGACTCAAGAACCGAGATGGTTCGTTTATCCCTTGTTCCATCTCTGCGAAAATGATTTTTGATGCTGAAGGGCGACCTAATAAAATCATAGGCAGCATGCATGATATTTCCGAACGCAAACGGGCGGAGGCTGAGCTGGCTACGATACAACAACGTTACCAGGAGTTATTTGATAACGTTGATATTGGCATTCTTCGCTCCACGGCGGGGCCGGAAGGGGCTTTTATCGATGTGAATCCAGCGATGGTAAAGATGTTCGAAGCGGACAACCGTGAGCAGTTAATGGCCCTTCACCCGAGCGAGATTTATCTAGATCCGAGCCAGCGCCGCAACGTCAGCGATGTCCTCATGTCCAAAGGTTTCATCAAAGGTGATGAGGTAAGGTTGAAGACTCTCAAGGGAAGACCGATCTGGTGCCGCATAACTGCGGTTAAGAAGACTAACGCGAACGGTCAGGTCTATTTTGACAACACTGTTGAGGACATCTCCGAGCGCAAGCAGGCGGAGGAAAAATTACAGGAGAGCGAGACTAGATATCGGTCGGTTCTGCAATCTGCTACTGATGCTATTGTCACTGCCGACAGCAGCGGGATTATCATTGGATGGAATAGGGGTGCCGAGCGAATTTTCGGTTACAGTTATACGGAAGCAGTCGGGCAGCCGCTCACCTCCATAATGCCGCTTTACCACCACGCCGGACATACCAACAGAATAAAGAGACTTCAATCTGAAGGAGATCAAGACGTTATCGGAAAGACTGTTGAATTGGAAGGATTACGAAAGGACAAAAGTGTGTTTCCTCTGGAGCTTTCGTTATCAACATGGGAAATCAAATCCGAACAATTTATTACCGGTATCATCCGCGACGTCACCGAGCGCAAACGGGCGCAGGAAGCGCTGCAGGACAGCGAGTTACGTTTTCGTTCACTTTACGAGAATGCCACAATCGGTCTTTATAGAACGACCCCAGATGGTAAAATACTCTTGGCAAATCCGGCATTAGTAAAAATGCTCGGCTATACATCTTTTCAAAAACTCGCTGAAAGAAACCTTGAAAAAGACGGTTTCGAATCATCCTCTCATCGCAAAGAATTTCTTGAAAAGATCGAAAGAGATGGCGAGGTAACCGGTTATGAATCAAAATGGATTCGTCAGGATGGCAGGGTCATCTTTGTGCTGGAAAGCGCCCGATCGATCCGCGATTCTCAAGGCAAAACTATGTACTACGATGGAACACTGGAAAACATCACTGAGCGCAAGCTGTTAGAAGATCAAATGCGGCAAATGCAAAAGTTGGAGGGATTAGGAACGCTTGCCGGCGGGATCGCGCATGATTTCAACAATATTCTGGGAATCATACTGGCATTTGTCACAAGCATCAAGCGATTTAAAGATGATACCAAGAAGTTAGACCTCGCTGTTGATACCATCGTGAAGGCTGTGGAACGCGGCAAAACTCTTGTTCAGCAGATATTGATGTTTGCGAGAAAAACGGAAACAGTATTTGGAGCGGTGAATGTGAATGATATTGTCATGGAAATTATGACCATGATCATGGAGACATTTCCTAAAACCCTTACCTATGCTCAAAATTTCGATAAGAGTATTGCGTTTATCAATGCCGATCGTTCGCAGTTATATCAAGTGCTGTTAAATCTATGCGTCAATGCCCGCGATGCAATGCCGAAGGGCGGTGTACTCACCATCATTACGCGCATGGTATCTGTTGTAAGTCTACGTAATCAGCATCCAGACGCTGCAGCGAGCGGTTATGTCTGCATTGAAGTAAGTGATACAGGTGAAGGGATGAGCGAAGAAATCGAAAGAAGAATTTTCGAGCCGTTTTTCACAACAAAGGGGATAGGAAAAGGAACCGGATTAGGGTTGTCAGTAGTGTTCGGAATTGTTCAAGCCCATAAAGGATATATCGATGTGGAAAGCGAACTTGGCAAGGGAACGACCTTCCGCTTGTATCTGCCCGCGTCGCAAGTGGCAGCGCCAATCAGTGTAAAAGATGAACAAACGGTGGAAGAAATTCCGGGCGGAACAGAGACGCTGTTGGTCGTGGAGGATGAAGAGATGCTTCTGATGTCTCTTCAGATGGTGCTTATCGAAAAGGGATACAAAGTTATTTCGGCCGGTGATGGATTTACTGCGCTGAAAATCTATCAAGAGAAGAAAGACGAGATCTCACTTGTGCTTACCGATCTCGGATTGCCTAATATTTCCGGATTGGAAGTGTGTCGTAAGATCAAAAAAATCAATCCGAAAGAACGCATGATCGTGGCGACAGGTTTTCTTGATCCGGAAATGAAATCGGAGTTTTTGAAAGCGAGAATACAACATTTTCTCTACAAGCCATATGATCTCAAACAAGTTCTAAAAGTGATACGGGAAGTGATAGATGAGAAATGAATTGTGGAATCTTCATTAACCTTCGGAAGGGCTGGAAGCCTGATAATGTCACACGCGTAGCGTGTTCCTATTTTCAACTTGAGCCGAGATATCTTCCGAAGGTGTCCCTGAAGAAAGGATTTCATTCCCTTCACAGGCAATTAGTAAATTAACAATCCATAATTTACGATCTAAACTTTTTCCTTCAATTGCCTTTCTCTCTGCTCTTTACTATATTTTCCTTGTTACTATAGACCCAGAGTCCTCGTGACCTTTCGAGTCCGGAGAGACCTCAATCGTAGACGGCGATATCAAACTGCCGACGGTTGAGGTCTTTTCTATTTTCACTCGATGGATCCTTTCAGAGATTTCGCATGAACAACCATTTCCTTCGGGAAATCGATTCCTTCTTGTACCAAAAGAGGATCCACTTTTTTGGACCCAAAAATGAGCCTCGTAATTTTAAGCCTTACAGGAGATCCGTCGAGTAGCTTCTACTTCAGAGTAAAGGCGAGCCGACACATCGATTCAAGTAAGCAAAGTGGTTCCAAGAAAATTTATTTCAAAAATTTTATTCGTTGTCCTATGGCAAATCGGTTTCTATAATTTTTATTTGGGTTTTGGAAAATGGTCGCTTTGGGCAAGTTGACAAATTCATAGTCAATTTATATGTTGCAATAGCAATCCCAATCTCCCCGATTGGGAAAAGCCTCCCTAGTCCCCGACGTCTGGTAGTGCGTTGGGGATTTTTGTTGTGAGTAATCCTAGAGTTACCTAAATTAAACTATTGTCATAAAGGAGATGAAATAAATGAAAACACGATTTCTTGGTAATACCGGAGTCAGAGTTTCCGAACTTTGTTTCGGGGCTATGACGTTCGGCGGTAAGGGTTACTGGAAGAATATTGGACAGGTAGAGCAGAAAGAAGCCGACGAAATGGTGAACACGGCGATAGACGGCGGAATAAACTTTTTTGACACCGCGGACGTGTATTCTGAAGGACGGTCGGAAGAAATTCTCGGTAAAGCGCTCGGCAACAAACGGAAAGACATTGTTCTTGCAACGAAAGTCAGGGGCAGAACCGGAGCCGGTTCTAATGATGTCGGCCTTTCGCTAAAGCATATCATCGATTCCTGTAACGCAAGTCTCAAGAGGCTTAGCACAGATTACATAGACCTGTATCAGGTTCACAGTTTCGATCCGCGGACTCCGCTTGATGAGACCCTCCGGACCCTTGATGATTTAGTAAGGGAAGGGAAAGTGCTGTACATTGGGGCGTCCAATTTTACGGGGTGGCAATTGATGAAAGCGCTTTCCATCTCCGGAAAACAAAACCTTGAGAGATTTGTCACACTTCAGGCATTATATTCTCTGATCGCCCGCGACCTTGAGAACGAGCTTATCCCGCTCTCGCTTGATCAAAAACTCGGGATTCTTACCTGGAGTCCCTTGGGCGGCGGCTTTCTAACAGGAAAATACCGACGCGGCAAACCGCGGCCGGAAGGTGCAAGAAGATCTGATCCGACTAATCAGTTTCTCCAATTCGATGAAGAACATGGATTCGACATTGTGGATGAGTTAGAGAAAACAGCTCATAACCATGGCGCAACAATTACGCAGGCAGCGCTGAATTATCTGCTCAGGAAACCCGGTGTTACTTCAGTGATCATCGGCGCGAGAAATAAAGAACATCTCACTGACAATCTTAAGACTGTGGATTGGGAGATGACTGCCGAAGAGGTTGCCCGACTCGACGAGTTGAGCAAGCCGCCGAAAGTTTATCCATACTTGATGCTGGAGAGGATGTCATTGGACAGATGAACTCGTCAATGAAGTTGAAAGATAAAGTCGCAATCGTCACGGGCGGTGGGCGTGGAATCGGAAAAGCAATCGCCTGGGCTTTTGCCCGCGAAGGAGCGAAAGTTGTCATCACTTCCGCTCGGCAGAAAAACGAAATCGATCAAGTCGCGTTAAAAATTGGCGGCACGGCCATCCTATCGGATGTTTCAAATAAGGACGATGTACAGAAGCTGGTCGATTCTGTCGTCTCGGACTTCGGCAAAATCGACATATTGGTCAACAATGCCGCCCGAGGAATAAAATTCGTCAACGAGAGTTTTATGACGGAGCCGAAGCCTTTCTGGGAAGCAGACCCTGACATGTGGCGGATGGTAATAGAGACAAACATAAGTGGTGTCTTCCTGATGACTCGAGCAGTGATCCCTCACATGCTTGAGCAAAGATTTGGAAGGATCATAAATATTTCGATCAATCATGAAACGATGAAGCGCAAAGGGTTCACTCCCTATGGTTCGTCTAAGGCAGCGCTCGAATCGATGAGCACCATCTGGGCTCAGGAGTTGGAGGGCATGGGAATAACTCTTAATGTTTTGCTCCCCGGCGGAGCGACAAACACCGGAATGATTCCGGATGCATTCCCAGAACCTCAAAGAAAAAAACTGATCGATCCCGCTATAATGGGACCGCCTGCGATTTATCTGGCATCTGACGATGCAAGCGGGATAAACGGGCGACGGTTAATTGCTCTTGAATGGAAAGAAGAACACAAGGTGACAGACTATAAAAAAGCTTTTGAATTCTAAAAACACAATTTATTATTTTAACGGAAGAAATAATGGAACAACGAAAGCTTGGAAAATCAGGATTAAAAGTATTTGCACTTGGCCTCGGCTGCATGGGAATGTCACAGTCTTATGGCCAGGGAAATGAGGAAGAATCGATTTCGACACTACATCGCGCAGTTGAACTCGGTGTTACATTATTTGACACTGCTGACGGTTACGGACTCGGGGCGAACGAACTCCTCATTGGGAGAGGGTTGAAACCATATCGTGAGAAAGTGACTATCGCAACGAAATTCGGAATCGTACACTCGAAGGACGGACAACTTACCGGCGTAAACGGAAAACCTGAATATGTTAAACAGGCATGCGAAGCAAGTCTGAAGCGGCTTGGGATTGAAACTATCGATCTCTATTATGCGCACCGTGTCGATCCGAACACTCCGATTGAAGAAACCGTCGGTGCAATGTCCCGTCTCATCGAGGAAGGTAAGGTGCGTTTCCTCGGTTTGTCGGAAGCGTCTGGGAATTCCCTGGGATGCGCAAGTGCGGTTCATCCGATTACAGCTTTACAGAGCGAGTACTCTCTGTGGACACGCGACATCGAAAAGGAAATTCTCCCGGTTTGCCGTGAGCTTGGAATTAGTGTTGTGCCGTTCAGTCCGCTCGGCCGCGGTTTCCTTAGCGGACAGATTAGAGATGCCCGTATATTTGCTGCGGGAGATTTCAGGAGGAACAACCCACGATTTGAGAAAGAGAATCTCAGGAAGAATCTCTCATTCCTGAAAAAGATTGAAGACATTGCAGCGGAAAAGGAATGCACTACTGCTCAGCTTGCACTCGCCTGGGTTGTAGCACAAGGTAAAGACATTGTTCCGATTCCTGGTACTAAAAAACGGAAGTATCTTGAGGAAAATGTTGCAGCTCTCGAAATTGAATTGACACTCGAGGATTTGGCACGGATTAATGAAGCCGCTCCGATAGGCGTCGCCGCTGGAGACAGGTACAACGCAGAGATGATGAAAGCAGTGAACAAATAACAGGAAAATTCATTTACAAAGAACCGAACGTTTCTTACTATAGTCCCACGCCGTCTCCCGACGGTATAGTTAGCGTCCATATTCCCCAATGTTGGTAGTGCACTGGGGATTTTTGTTGTTGTGTTTCGTTTTGCCGTTGCCTACATTCTACTAATTCCAAAGCAAGAGAAAAACAATAATTAAAATCACATTGCGTTATCTTAGACACCATCGTTATGGGGGTATCGTTAATTATTAATTACGATGATTTGCAAATACGAATATAAAAACGGTCTTCTATTCCAGATATTTCCTAATATCCTAAGTATTCGTGACATTCATTTACTTTCTAAGGAGATGGATATTATTGACAATGATTATTCCATTATACTCAATCGTCTTGTTAATCTCCAAGCAATAAAATCTTTTCAAGGAGACTCAATGCAGTACTTGAATTAGCAAAAGTACGTGTAGCAAAGAAATTCCCCAATCACTTTAAGTCAGCATTATTGGTTACAAATGATTTCCAGTTAGGATTTGCCCGGATGTATCAGACGCTCAGTGATAGTCCACAAATAACGATGAACGTATTTATGGATGAGATAAAAGCTATTGAATGGTTAAAAACCGATGATATCCGTCTATCAAGTGCATCAAGCTGACGGAATGAGTGTGCTACAATTTACGTTGTGCGTAAAGGTCAATACAAAATTGAAAATAATCAGCNNGCGCCGGTCCGTTAGGTTGCGCCATCATGTTTAGAAAACATAAAAATATACCATTGGTTAATTATCCTCTAATAGAATCCTTATTCAAAATGGATATAAGACAGATATAAATGTCTCTGATTTCTACTTTACCAATAGAGCTAAAATTGATCCATTGATCTATGGGCCGAGTGTGCATAGCGATGAATTTGCAAATATGGTTCGATGGAAATCACTTATGGGAATTGAATGTAGGAATGCAATTCTAAATTATGTTGCGAAAAAAATCGGAGACAAGGAGAAAGAAGTTACTGAAAAATTCGTATCTACTCATTCGCTCATGATGGATGATCCTGAGTGGGAAGAAAAAGTTAGAATCAATCTTGATGATTTCTATGCGATTATTGATTTCAGTGATTTTTCATTCAACTTTCAAAATCGTTCTTGGACTATCAAAGAATTCGTTTATTCATTTAAAACGAGTAGAATTGGAGGACAAGTTGATCTGATTGGAATAGATTTATCAGGGATCAGACTAAGTAATTGCCGACTTATTAACATTTGCTTTGGACATGCGATCCTTGATAACGCAGTAATCTGGCAAGTTGATCTGATAAACACCGATTTTATAGGCGCCTCATTTTGCAATGCACGATTGAGCAACATACATGTAAAGAAGGGATCATATTTCAATAACGCAAATATGACAGGGGCAGGAGTCTACGGTATTCATCCACTTGGCGATAAATGTCTTAGTCAACCATTTATTTATTCTCAAGTTTCATATCTATTCCTAGTCAAACAGGCTCTAATACGTTTTTTTCGGATTGGTAATCAAACTAGTATAAGCCAGCAATTAGCTAATCACACTGGATTTGCTAATAATCCGACTAATGAGATGACTTTACCAGAAACTAGAGCCCTTAAAGAATATATTCTCTGGTACCAGCATACAATGCAAAGAATTGATCATTTACCAAGTAGTCCTTTACGCGAGAGATTTGCATTTCTCTTTGTAGTTCTGTCGACAAAGCATTGGTCTTCTTATAGTGCATTAGGTCTCTTTGCACTTATAGCTAATACCTTATTTACATTGTCGTATATTTGTTTTAATAATAGTTTCCACGGACTTGATGAAGGATTTATGAATGTTTTTTATAACAGTACTTTGATTCTAACTTCAATTGGTTTAGAAGGAATCAAACCAGTTAATCTACTCGGCCAATTTATAATAATTTGCGAAGTTGTCTTTGGATACATCACACTTGCTTTATTTGTATTTCTTTTAGCAAGAAAAATTGAAAGAAAATATTAAATCTATTTGGCGCAACCTAACTAGGCGCTCAAGCTGACGGGATTCGAACCCACGATCTGCAGATTATATCCTTCCTTGGAAAAATACGATGGTAGGAGATAGAAGCTTCTAACCAGAATTATTGATATTTCAGTTTTACGAAAACTCTTTTAAAGATTAATGCGTTTCACCTGTCATTTGCTAATTGTGTGTCATTTCTCGACGAGGGGAAGTAAATGAATATATTTTCCTTTTCACGACAAAAGGGTAAATGAGATTATAATTTATTTTCTGTACTTGACAAATTATGAATGAATTATTATACTCATCCACAATTCATCTGCTAACAGTGTGCTAACACTAAGTGCTGAAGTGGTAAAAAAGGTATCGAATTCTTTTCGAATTCGATAGAATTTAGGTGCAGGGTGGGACTGAAAATCCATGTGTCGGGGGTTCAATTCCCTCCCTGTCCACTTAAAGGGTGTCTGATGATTTCAGATACCCTTTTTTATTTGTACGCAATTCTGTCTGCAATTTGTTTTCAGATTCTAGAACTGTGGTCATTATTATGGTCCGTGAACAGGGAAATGGATGCCATATCCGAATCATTTTATAATCCTTTAAAACTATAAATCCAATCAGTTTTCATCGATTAGGATTCTTCCTTAGACCTTATAGCGAGGACACGCGACGCACTTGATAGAAAAAATGAATTCCCTATTTTAGAAGAATTGCTCTGTGTCCCCACATTAGCAGATGTGAGGTGAATATAGAGCAACTCTTGACTCTGCATTACAAGTATTTATAGATGTGAACAAACGTTGGAAAAATTACTATAAAGAAAGTCAAACTTGAAATCTGATGTAAATTATGTATATTAGAACGAAAATAATAACTAAAAGGTAGTAATTCTTATGAGAATTCATTCAGCAATTCCTTTTATTCTTTTCATCCTCGGTGGTTGTGCCTCTTTCAAAGAATTGGAGCCGGCTCCTCCGCTTCAGCCTGCCGAACGAGGCTTCATCGAACTTCGCAACGACAAAGAGAATTTTTTTCTCAAGAAAGGCAATAAATATTTCATAAAGTTTCCAGGGCCGCTGGATGCTCATTTCTACCTGGTGTTGCAAACAAGCGCTAAACGAATGGTTCATAACTATTGTACAACAACGTTCAATGACGGTAAATCGCCGATTCTCCCGATCGTTGATGAGGCTGTAGATCAAGACAGCGTCAGTGTTTTTGTGATTGACACATCGATCTCTTTCTACTATTGGGTCATAGACACTGTGTACCAGGATGCCCCGTTGAGTATACGTTATCGATATGTGCCGCAGTGGCGTTATACTGTCGAGAATAAGTATGATCTGTACCGGCGTACACTTGTCGACAATAGTGTTGACAGGCATGCCTATGAAGCGATGGGTCCTCAATTTAATTTTATTGCTTTCGATGCCGCAACGGAACAGCAAAAGCTTCAGGTAAAAAACAAATCGTTATCGGCTATGAACAGTGAACTTGTTAAATTAGAGAAAGTCTTCCCTGCAAATATCGCCACTTCGCACGATACGATGTACCAGCGGTATGTCGGCCTAGGAAATGACACTAGAAGCGAAATTCAATTTCAGTCTGATTATGATGTCGTACTTTCAATACTCCAAAAGGAAAGCGAAACAAAGGGCAATTTCATCGCCTTTATGAATCGATCCCAGGAATTTGAACAGTTCCTTAATCAGAAGAACCGGTTCCGCTCGCCTATTGTAGAATATTTGAAAAACGTTTTTCTGCGTCGTCTTGAGGAGGCACTCCCTTCGTATGAAGCTCAGTTAAGAGCGAAAAACGATATCTCTGATATCGAGTTGAAGCCCCCGATAAGGGACGTGGAAAAATTATTCATTGCCTGCGGTCAGCAGTTGCCGATTGATCTGATACATGTGCGCACTTATGTGAACGAATTCAATGTGCTGGCGAAGGGAGTAAGGGATGCGGAAACAACGTATGAGGCTGTGACTTCTGCAATGCAGCAAAAGACGCCATGGCCTGAGAATTCGTATTATCCTGAATTGATTTCGAAGTTAGACAAGGCGAAGATTACGAATCCGGAGAATGAGCTTAGCAGGTTCGAACAATTCAAGTATCTGAAGAGTACCACACTCGTAAACGCGGGTTTGCAAGACGTTACGCTGAAGATAGATCAACGAGAGTCTCAATTCCGAGTGGCTGCCGGAATAGTTCAACAGATTAATGCACTCCGGCCCCAGAAAGATTACATAGGGATAATTCAGATCCTCAGGGCAAATCGAGATATGACTTTCGTCGTTGCACATTATTCCGATGTCGACGCATTGCTGTTGAAAAGTCAGGCGGACAAGATTCGTGGACAACTTGATGCGCAAGATTGGAAGGGAACTGAGGATGGTCTCTCTGTCCTGTTCAACGATCTGAATTACTTTAGTCCATCACAAATTTCATCGAAGAAATTTCAAACAGTCCAGTCACTTGAATCGGATCTGTATGAGCGCGTTAAAAAACTTTCATTTGAACGCGTAGATGCGTTTGCAAAAAAGAACGAGACAACTATTAATAATGTCACGGCATTATATGCTGACTCATCGTTCCTTCCCGTTTATACATTGACATTCAGTTTTGAATCTCAGGGGCAGGTGAATCAAAAACGTCGCACGATCCAGGCGTACCTCAATGAGGTCAAAACGCTTCGTTTTCCTGAAGCAGCTATCCGCATTATTTACCGGGAGCTGACCCAAGCGCCGCGGGATCACGGTGTCGAAAAGGCTCATGCGATTCTTGTACATGCAAAATTCTATAAAGGACAGGACAAATCGATTCGTAATATTATCGATGAATGTGACCCCTTGATTGCAAAGCCGCTCATAAAACCGAAAGAGTACAGGCGCATGCTGGTCATTCCTGTAAACGAAGAGGCAAAGTCGTCCAACGAATATCTCTTCCGCATCAACGTAAAAATCCCGTCGGAGGCGAAGTTCCCCGTTTATGATATCAACATCAAAGTGCCGGCGGCGATTGCAGATAAAGCTGGGAATAAACAGTGGTTCACGCAGATACTTTTAAACAAGAAGGTCGTAAAAACCGAAGGACATATGCGCATAACCGCACCGTCAAAAGACAACAACTATGAAGCACAAATTACGCCGGTTGAAATATCGAAAGACGGCGAAAATATCATTGAGGTACAATTCAATTATCCTTCGTTCCAGTTGTTTGAAGTTAGCGTGATGGCTCAAGTACCGATCATCCGTAAAAACTGATCTCTCATTATTAAACGGCTTCTACTATGAAAAAGAAAATCATCATCGGTGCTGCAATTGTCGTTGTTCTTGCCGGCGGTCTCTGGTACTTTCTGACTCGTCCTTCATTGAAGGATACAGTGGCATTTCCATATATTGCACATCAGAAACCGGCAATTGATCCCCATCTTCCAAGCTCAAATGCAATGGCTGATAAACTCGACGATGTTATTTTTGATGGTTTGTTCAATCTTACTGCTACTCCAAGCGGAGTTATCTTCGAGGATGGACTTGGGGAATTCGTTGGTATAAATAACGATATTGTCACCATTCGCTTGAAATCCGGACGGTATTGGCACGATTCGTACCAGGCGTTTGTCGATGGTAAGGATGTAACAATTGAAAAAAAGAAAGCGCATGAATTTACGGCAAAGGATCTTGCATTTACGCTGAAACGAATTCAGAGCCTCGGAAGCCTTTCGCCCGATTACATTCTCGTGGGCCAGGCACTTCCTGTAATGGATTTCGAAGGGCCAAATGATCGAAATGAAATCAATTTTAAGTTTCGTGGAAATCGAATATGGATCGAATCCGACATCAAAGAGATTTTATCCTTTAAAATTCTTCCTGACAATTCCGATATGAATGCACTGACATATTCAGTCGGCACGACGCCCTATATGAAAGTCACTGATTATGAAAATATCATTCGCTTCTTTGGTATTCCAAATGGCGGTGCGGCAATCAATAAAGTTCACCTAATCCCATATGTCGACAATAGCACCTTTACAACCGAGCTCCGAAACGGTAACATAAATGTACTGCTCGAAACGCCGTTCGGCAGCTTGTCTCCAATTCTTCAGGAACAAAAAGAATTCTTTGTGAAATCAAATGTGAGTTCAACTTTCTTCGCCGTATTGTTCAACTGTCAGCGTCTGAATAGGGAACAGCGAATCGAGCTGCGGAGACTGCTGAACAATAAAATAATTGTGGACCGATTTTTCAAAGTTGGTACTGAACAACAGCGTCATACGATTAATTTCAAAGGAAATCATGATAACTACACTGATTTACTGAATGACATCGTATTCCCGACCTCATCGTACTACGTCCAGGACACAATAGTCGATCGTATCCATGACAACAATCCACCGAATTTATCAGTTTTGCCGGACACAATTCGTATTAAAGCATGCTTGAATTATGGTTACCGCGAAGAATATTCCGATTTAATCGACATCCTGAATGACCGGACAATTACACAAGGACGGGTGAAAGCAACAGCCGTACAAAATGATGATATAAAACGGTGTGATTACGATGCACTTTTAATAGCTGTCAGTGGTTATCGCAGCAATTTCCTATTTGATCTGTACAGCATTTTCCTCCGGGAACCAGACCTGGAAACCTACAAAGTCAATCTGCAAACTGTGCCGAATGATAAAGGAGAACTAACAGTGAACCCGAATTCGTTTCGGGCAAACCACAATTTCCTTAACCTCGATGCAAGTGTGAACGTTGCAGAGAAACAAGATATTAATCTCTTTTTAGACGATATGTTTAATTTTATGTCCACTCATGAAGTGGGTGACAAGCAAGAATTTGCCCGACGTGTCACCGCTGATGAAAATCGCATGGCTCTCGGAACATGGCTTTTCTCGTTGCCATCCATGGCTTACTTCAGTACCCAGTTTGACAGCACCAGCATCGATTTATACGGCGTTGCATCGCAATTGTCAACTCTGAAGAAATGGAAAGAGTCTCAGAAGTAATGAAGAGGCGTTATTGTCGGGGCGGTATATGGCGCCGCCCCTTAGCTTTTTTAATTTGGACTATCTTACTCACCGCTATTTTTATCACACCTGTAATCTCCCAAACATTTGATGTTGTTATCATTGAAAAGCCTCGTTATCTCACAGCGTATGATGCTTTCCAGCAATCACTGGCTTCATCACAGCTCGCTATGTTTCAACCATTTATTCCTATGAAAATTCTCAACACCCACGATGTTTTAAGTGACGGACTTACAAGCTGCATAAAGATAGATGTTGATGGTAATATTTACTTTTTGCTCAACGACGATAGCGGAAAACTGGTAGGATGGGACAAGTTGGGAATGGTTAAGGTATATAAACGCAAAACTTTTCTTCAAGATACAATTAGCATTCTTGTATCACGCAAAATTATTTTCCAGAGTTCTGCAGATGGAAGCCGGAACTCTTTGACGGCCGGTGACCATTGTATTCGGTATTTTGAGAATGACGGATCCTTGTACTTAAAACGTATTGGAAAAGACCCTGCGTTCGGCTGGATCAGAACCTCCAGCACGGGGGAAGGAAGTTTGTGGAAGGTTGTTCATATGACAGCGGCGCAATCAGAAATTTCATTAGCATTGCATGAACGGATTTACGGACGGGTTCAACAGGTAAATCAAACACTTGCACAATTATATGCAATGTTAAACAGGGAATCCGGCAAACGGCTGACAGCTCCTCAGTGGTACTCAGATCCGAATGCGGAGTCCCCGAGTTTTATTTTGATTCCAGATTCAGCAATTAGCATTTATCCAAAAAGTGTAGATTTATTGAAGACCTCATTACAAACATATTTGCTTGGAACAAGCTATAATGTCTTAGTTTCAGGCAATAGGATCGATATCAAACCCAGATGAGCGCCTTATCCGGCATACTGCGCAAAGAAAACTCAGGTCTGCGGACAAGACTGCTAGTTCATGGCGCAGGTATAATCCTTATGGCAGCTGTATTTTGGGTTTTCATATCAGCAGTTGAAGTATTGCGGATAGAATCAAGAGAAAGCGATAAGGAAATTCAGAAATATCTCAATCTAAATAAAATTGATTTCGGTGATCCCCTGGATCGCACGCTGTTTCGCGAAGCGCTGGATATCTTTTACAATGGACAAACACAAAGAAACGATTCGGTTCTTACTGCGATCGATAACCTGCGACAGCGGCAATTTTCCGATCCTGACTACAAAACGGGTGAAAAACAGAGTGGTCTGACATGGAACATGGTTAAAAGATTGAGCGGTATGTTTCTGCAATTCATTGCTGTTTACGGTATTGTTCTCATCATCATTTATCTTCTGGCGCAGCGGATTGCTGTGTATAGATTTATTAAAATGAAGCAGCATCGCGAGTCGTATCTAACACAGGCTCTTGACCTTATCAATAATGCGCGGGCAAACCAACTCGGTCTGATAAGCTGGAGTGTTGTCAGAAAATCGGTATTTCTTTTTATGAAAGCGCTTGTAAAAGGCATGTTGTTGATGCTTCTTTTCTCTCCAGCTTATGTAATCGCCTACGCTGTAAAAACAACAATCGATACAAGCTCTATCTTATTTATGATTCTTCTCGGTATCATATCCAATGGTGTTCTGATTCATACCGCAAACAAATTTTTTACATTTCTTGTCGCCGAAAGCAGGAAAGGGTATGTACAGACTGCAGTTGTTAAGAATCTTCATGCATCCTATGAATGGAATGCGCCCGAAGGAATTCCGCTGCGGACGCTTCTGAATATTAAACATGGTTTTCGATCTCATGTTTTTCAGCCTATCTTTTTTAATGCGCGATTTCAATTTATTCCGGCACTCAAAGAACATGCTTCTTTCCTTGTCACAGGATTAATTATTATTGAAATGGCATTAAACATCCAGGGCCATTTCTGTTATGAGCTGCTGCAGCAAATCCTCTACAAACAGTACGATATCGCTGCAGTTATCATATTCTGTATTTTCCTGACTGTCAAGGCGACGGAAATCGCGATAGATATCTGGGAACATAAAGAAAAGAGGAAGTATGGCTACTAAGACTTTCACCGGTAATTCTTGGCTGTCCATTCTTGCAAGCAAAAAAGATCTCCCCTGGCTGACGATCTGGATTGCCGGGTTGGGAGTACTCTGGATATGGGATGCTTTATTCCTCAATGCTCCTGCGTTCGCTCGATTGCAAATAGCGTTCTTGAACAGTCTGTTTACTGGAGTAATGGTTGTTCTTTTTTCACTTGTGCTTGGGTGGTTTGTGGGTGTTTCCCTCCACATGCTCGAACATTCCAAATCGAAAGTTGGTTTTGCAGTTATATCATTTGTGACCGACATTCTCCGGTCCATTCCGCAGATTATTACAGTATTGATAGGTTATGTTGTGTTGACAATCCTGCTCCACAATGGAATCATCCGCTCGTCATTCGTACAAATGCTATGGATTGCCGGCATCATTGCGATTGCTGTCTTTCTCGAGGTGGCCGATACAATCAGGCAGCGTATCGACTATTTCCGGACGTTGGATTTTGTCGATGCTATGCTTTGCTGCGGTATCAAGGAACGCAGGATCATTAATGTTGAAATCCTCTGGAAGAATAGCCGCAGCCACATGCTCCACAAGTTGATCGCAATTTTCGGCATTTCTATTTTCCTTCAGTGCAGCATTGATTTCATTATCTCTGTCGGACTTTCAACAGACGTCAGTTTGATTAATTTTCCTATGACTCTCGGAAATCTGCTGGCAAATGTCGACAGCAAACAGGATATTCTTGCCCTTAGTAATCTCTTCACGGAACCAGGTTATTTACCGGTTATTTTTGTACGGCATCTTCAAGGACTCAGCGTAGCGTTTTGCATTGTGTTTTCGTTGTTGTGCATTTATATGATTGCGAACGGATTTGTACGACGTCACAAACTAGCATAACACATGAACGAACGAAAGTATAATATTCGCATATCATCCGAAGGCCGCGAGCTTGTCGCGATCGATGATTTCCGTCTCGCCAAGTCTGCAATCACCGTCTTGCTGGGTGAATCCGGAATAGGCAAGTCGCTGATATTGCTGGCAATTGCGGGTCTTATTGATCCGGATGAGCTTGATGTACAGATCGATGGCAAACCGTATGCAGCATATCTCAGAAGTCAAGAGGCAATTGACATTCGGCGCAACGGCTTCTTTGTATTTCAGGAGCCATCGTCGCACCTGAATCCTTTGGCCACGCTTCGGGCGCAATTACGCGAAGGCAGTCTGGCAAAAACGCACGATGAGGAGCGCATTCTAAGGAAACTTTGGCAGAATTCTACTTCATCCGATATTGAAAGCATTCTTGATGTCTATCCAAAACCATACCGTCCAAGTGGAGGCGAGAAACAAAGAATTCTGGCGGCTATGGCATTTAAAAAAATGGCTGCGAGTGCAGAACTTGAGGATTCAACGTTCATCTTCGATGAGCCGACCGGAAATCTCGACAACAGACTGCGCAATGAATTTCTGGATCTCCTCATCGAAAACTTTCGCGACCGAACGGCAACCATTGTGTTGATCACACATGATTATTCGATAATCAGCCGATTCGCCAGTACATATCCGGCGGTTAGCATGCGTATTTTATATCGGGAGTTGATGCTGGAACGCGGCAAACTTCATCTGAGGGATTTCCTTCCGGGAGAATACCTTTCCTGGTTGGAAAAACGAAACGCAGCCGTACGGACTGCAAAAAAAACGGAAACAATTCTTCGATTGCACCCCGATATAGAAATTTTTGGACGGACGCTATCCATTTCGCGAGACAAAGAAGGGTGCAACCTTGAACCGCTTGTAATCCGAAAAGGTGCTGTAACCTATTTGAAAGCACCGAGCGGTACCGGAAAAACTACGATCGTTAAACTTATGATGGGATTGATTAAACCGGAAAAGATGTTGATGGAGCTTGGGAGTGCGGTTTATACCGAGAAAACAAACCGAAACGCTTGGGCTCGCGGTGTTTGGGGAAAACAGATGACCATGGTGTTTCAGCACGCTGACGAGTCGCTAAACCAAAATTCAAAAGTGAAAGATGTTTTCTCCGGTCTTCCAATTGCAGGTCCAATGAACGAAAGAACTATAGCGAATTCGATTTCGGAATTGTTTGAAGAGGAACCCAGTCGTGATTTTCTCAACACTAAAGTAAAATACCTCAGCGGAGGTCAGAAGCAACGGCTTAACTTGCTCAGGTCGCTAATTCTTCATACCGATATACTTATTCTTGACGAACCTCTCAATGGATTGGATTTTGCCAGTGCAGCGAAGGTGATTACAAAGATCGAGATGAAACTGCAGTCAGGAATCGGTGTACTCGTTATTTCTCACAATGAGGAGATATTCGATACTTTAGTTGCAGCGGATGATATTTATTATCTCCATTCTTGGAGCCCAAATTGCACAATGCCTGATACTTCAAAACGATGATATCTGGAACAGATCGTGGCATTGTGATTTGTAGTAAGTGCGGACAATTCTCTCAACTATTATTTATTTAAATTTTATTAATGCTCTTCTTCTCTTTTCTTAGAGAATTTATAGAAAAGAATATATATCCTCAAACTTAATATTTTAACATTTTTATATATTAATACTTGATTATATCTTGAATAATTATTATTTAAGATTAAATATAATAAGCTGATGGCAGAAGAAATCAAACTCTTCAGCAATGTTAAGCGACCTGTTTGGTTGGTAGTACAAGCGATAGATAAGTAAACCTTCGTCGATCGTCATAAGGAGATGATGTGCGGAAAACCAACCGAATATCAAATCTCCTTAAATAAACATCCTGACTGGTGATCCCAATTTGTATAGTAGTGAAAGACCTTAGCTTTTTTGGTGGATGTAGCATTATGCTACAAGGAGCCAGTGAAAGTGGAAGGGCTTTAAAAATATACAATAAAGGATAAAACGATAGGTTTAAGACTATAAAGAGTTGATGCATAAAATATTTGTTTCAATCTTATAAAATATATCATCCGAAAAAATTATTATAAAAAGATGAATTCCTCAATTAAAATCTCACTTTTTCATTGCTTGAATTCAATGTCCTCTGCAGAAGTAAATCGCATCAATTCGCAACTTGAAGAAGCTGAATTAAATGCCATCAGTGTGCCCTGTTCTGGGAAAGTCGCAACTGAGTATATTTTAAAATCTATCGAGACAGGATCTGATATCGCGATAGTTGCCGGTTGTATGAAGGGCGAATGTAAGTTTCTTCAAGGCAACCTTCGTGCCCAAAAACGGATAGAAGCCATGAATGATCTTTTAATAGAGACAGGTATAGGCGGTGATTGCGTTTGGTTTATTCATCTTGATAATAAAAATAGAACAGAAAATATTATTAATGAATTAATAATATGTATACGGCAAATAATACACGAACATGAAAAAGCAATCGAAATATTGTAAGAGAATAAAATGAATAGCTTATTAGCCAAGAAAATTGAAGAAGGGGATTTCATTGTTACTGCAGAATATCTGGCTGGTACAAACATTGAATCCGATCCCATAAATAAATCACAAATTTCGGGTGTGCTTGCAGTAAATGTAGCAGACAACCCATACGGTCCTGTAATTTCAGCATTGGCATCGGCAGTAAAATTGAAACAAGCAGGTATTGAACCGGTGTATCAAATTGTGACTCGAGATCGCAATAGGATCGCCCTTCAGTCGGACATATTAGGCGCCGCATCGTTCGGCATCCAGAATATTCTTTGCCTTTCTGGATATCATCAAAGTATTACAGAAATACCGGAATCGGCAAATGTTTATGATATCGACTCTATTCAACTGATAGATATTGTGACAAAGATGAATGATGAAAGAGTCCTCCTAAACGGTGCAAAAATCGGTGGTGATTTTTCAATGCTTATAGGTGCGGTAGCAAATCCCTATCTAAGACCTCTTGAACTTAACATTATGCGCTTGACAAAAAAAATTAGGGCTGGGGCAAAGTTTATTCAGACGCAGGGAGTTTTCAATACAACTGATTTTCATGAATGGTTAAACGCGGCATACCAAGAAGGTTTGACAGAGAAGGCTGCATTCATAGCAGGAATTTATCCGCTTGAAAGCTATGACGAAGCGGCAGGTCTCTTGAAAAAACATACCGATTTTTACATACCGGAATCGCATATTAACAGTATTAAAGATGCCGGAGGACCTGCCGAACAAAAGAAAAGAGGCATCGCGATCTGCATTGAAACAATAAATAAGATAAAAGAAATGAAAGGATTAAGCGGTATTCATATCATTTCGGGCGGGAAAGAAGATATCATAAATGAGATTATTTCTCAAGCCGGATTATAAATAGTTAACCATGCCTGAAAAATATCATATTAAAACGAATCATGTTCAGCCCAGACTTCCACGCATAGGAAAATGCGGAATCGTTGACTGGCGCGAAGATTGTGCCCGATGTCATAACTGCGTTAAAAAAGCATGTGTCTATGATAAATATCGAGAAGAAAGCATATTTATTAGAGATCTTGATGAAGTTCATACACTCTATTATGAGTGCATGGGATGTTTTTCATGTGTCCAAAATTGTACTAAGAATTTACTGACACTGGCATTAAATTCAGAATATCAAAAACTTGGCAACGAATATTGGAAGCCACAAATTTTAAGTACGACGTGGTTAGAAGCAGAGACAGGCAAAGTACCGGTCTCTGGTGCTGGATATAGAGGCAAATTTTCAGGCCCAGGATTTGATTCAATGTGGACAGATATGTCCGAAATTGTCCGCCCGACGCGCGACGGTATTCACGGAAGAGAATACATCAGCACATCTGCTGATATCGGTAAGAAACCGCACTTCCTGGAATTTAAAGACAATAAATTAGAAACCGTTCTGCCCCCACTTATTTCAATTCCCTTCCCAGTTATTTTCGATATGCCTTCTGAAAAACATACACTGCCTGTTCTCGAGCCATGTATTATTGAGACTGCAAATCAAACGGGCCTCATTGCCATTATCGATTCAAAAAAATGGCTATCGATAAAAATGCATGGCAAAGAAAAATATTTGAAAAATATTGCCTTTTTTTTAAATCCGGATGGACCTCAGATACCGAAGGAAATTCTTGCTAAAACAAGACTTGTAGAAATTCCGGATAGTAATAATGTCGTACAGCAAATCGAGTCGATAAAGAAAAATCATCCGGGAATAATTATCGCTGTACGAATAATGATGGATGAAAAAGTCGTAAAGCGCGTTGATGAATTATCGAAAATCGATGTTGAAGCCATTCATCTGATTGCTGATCTTAACGGCGATGAAATTGGCACAAAAAATCCACGGTTCATGAAGGATGTTCTCCGTGAAGTTCATGGATGCTTAATAAAAAATGAAAAGAGAGATGAAATAACAATTGTTGCAGGCGGTGGAATTGGTTTATCGGAGCATGTTGCTAAGGCCATTATTTGCGGTGCAGATGTTGTTTCAATAAACCTGCCGCTATTAATTGCAATCGAATGCCGGCTGTGTGAAACCTGCAAGCCCGGCGATTACTGTCCTTCCAAATTAGATACAGAGATTGATTTACAATATGGGGTAGGGCGTATGACTAATTTAATCGGTGCATGGCATTGGCAATTGGTCGAACTTATGGGAGCAATGGGTATGCGGGAAGCTCGCAGGCTCCGCGGCGATGTTGGGCGCGCTATATTCAAAGACGAAATCGAAGAAGAAATTTATGGACCGATCTTTGGAAAATAAAACCAATCTAGAAGAAATACTCCCTCGGAATACTTTTAAAACCCGTGTTCCGCAAGCCGAGGTAGCAAGAAATATTAAGCCGGCTCGTTCGAGGTACCGCAACGAAATCGCAAAATATCTCATTTATCGTGATGAAGAGAAATGTAAAATGTGCGGTACATGCGTTAAAACATGTACTAAGGGTGTTCATGTACTAAAAAAAGGATATAAGCTATTTGCCAGTCAGCAAAGTTATAAATGCAATGGGTTTGTTTGCGAGAAAACAGAAAACTTTTGTGTAGCAAAATGTCCGAATAGTGCTTTAAGATTAGTCGAGAATCCTATGATGGAAGTTTTAGGAGATTATCGATGGACGTCGGACATGATTCTTGCAACTTGGAGAATGGCAGAAACAGGAGACGTAATTCCTGAGGATTATGATTTTGAATATGAAACAGGCAACTCAGGCGGCGGCTTCGATAGAATTAGAATTGTGTATCCAGAAAAACCGCCCATAGTTGACCCCGATGAAATCGACATCAGCCTTGAATTGAATAGAAGAAACGATGGCAGGCCTAAGATAAAAATTGATGTACCATGGTACGGTGGAGGAATGTCATTTGGTTCTATCAGTAATATCACACAATTATCTAAGGTGCGAGCGGCTACGGCATGGAATACTTTTTCCTGCTCCGGAGAGGGTGGCTACATGGAGCGCTTAAGACCGTATGACGATCACATGATAACACAGGTGGCTACTGGGCTTTTCGGAGTAAGGGAAGAAACTATTCAAAGAGTTCCGATTGTTGAATTTAAATATGCTCAGGGAGCTAAACCGGGATTAGGCGGTCATTTGTTGGGGACAAAAAATACTCCAGCTGTCGCGAAAATGCGCGAAGCGGTACAGGGAATTCCATTATTCTCCCCATTCCCATTCCATAGTGTTTATTCGATCGAAGATCATATGAAACATATCGATTGGATAAAACATGTTAATCCTCGTGCTTTAATTTCTACGAAAGTATCTACTCCGACCGATGTCGATATGGTTGCTGTTGGGAGTTATTATGCAGGCACACACATTATTCATATAGATGGTGGATACGGAGGCACAGGAGCTGCTCCTGATATAGCCAAAAAAAATATTGCAATGCCTATCGACTACGCAATTCCGAAAGTCCATAATTTTCTTTCAACCGAAGGTGTCCGCGATGCCGTTGTACTAATAGCAAGCGGCGGTATACGAAATTATTATGATATTGCCAAAGCGATTTGTTTAGGTGCCGACGGCGTTGTCATTGGTACAGCAGAATTGGTGGCGCTATCCTGTTTAAGATGCAGTAGGTGTGAAAGCGGCAAAGGATGCCCAAGAGGTATCGCAACAACAAATCCAGAACTTGCTTCACAAATTACATTAGAATGGGGAACGCAGAGAATCATTAATCTTTATAATGCATGGTCAACTGGGTTAAAAGAGATATTAAAGCGCCTTGGTATGAAGAGTGTTAAAGAATTACGTGGACGAACGGATTTGTTAATGCATCTGGATATATCAAAAAAGCAGAAATAACGACAGCGTTAAGTGCATGGATAGAAAGAATATAGAAAAAATAATTAAGTCGAAAAGACAACTGAATAAAAATCTTCAATTTCCGGAAAAATCGATTGCTATGGAAGCTGAAGGAGGATGCGGTGTTGTAGGTTTTTGCTGCACAGAACCTGTTCCAGGCAAGCATATCCACGAGCCTTCAAGACTCATGCATAACCGAGGCAACGGCAAGGGCGGTGGAATAGCGGCTGTAGGTTTTATTCCCGAACAACTAGGTGTATCGAGAGAAGTGCTCGATGATTGCTACATGCTCCATATAGCATATCTTGAGGCATCTGCCCATCACGATGTTGAAAATAAGTATGTCGCTCCTGTGTTCGATGTAAAAAAATCTGCAAAACTCGATACGGTCATTGATTGGAAAAGTGTTCCTGGACTTGAAGTCAAGCCGCCAGATGTATACAGGTATTTTGTACGTGTAAAAGAAAATATTTTGAGAAAATTTATCTCAGAAAACAATTTTACGAATCTTAACCGGCGAGATGTTGAAGATGAGTTTGTAAATCAGAACAGCTTCAAACTCAATCATGAATTTTATACTTCTGCTAAAAAGCAAACAGCTTTCGTAATGTCACAGGGACGTAATATTATGATCCTGAAAGTAGTCGGCTTTGCCGAAGCTGTCACTCAGTATTATAAAATAGACGATCTCTGTGCGCATGTCTGGATCGCACATCAACGATACCCGACAAGAGGCCGCGTTTGGCATCCGGGCGGTGCTCATCCGTTTACAGCGATGAATATGGCCTTGGTGCACAACGGTGATTTTGCTAATTATCATTCTGTAACGGAATATTTAAAGCAGCGCAATATTTATCCGCAATTTATAACCGATACTGAAGTCTCAGCCCTGATGTTTGATTTATTATCTAGAACATACAAATATCCGGTGGAATATATAATAGAGGCATTAGCGCCTACTACAGAACTCGACTTTGACCGTTTGCCCCAAGAAAAACAGGAAATTTACAGGGCAATTCAAACGACACATATGCACGGTTCTCCAGATGGGCCATGGTTCTTTATCATAGCGCGTAATCTTACAGAGAGCCGCAAATTCCAATTGCTCGGTATCACAGATACTGCAATGTTGAGGCCACAGGTTTTTGCATTTGTTGATGGAGAAGTTCAGGTCGGAATTATCGGTTCCGAAAAGCAAGCGATCGATGCTACGCTTGCAAGCCTTGCAAAAGATGATAAACGAATTTGTCCTATTGCCGATAAGTACTGGAATGCTCGCGGTGGAAGTTATTCAGACGGCGGTGCATTTATATTCGATATTGTGAAAGATAACGGAGGCAAACATAGGCTCGAATGCAAAGATAAGTTCGGTATTCCGGTTGTCATAACTGAAAAAACCGAAAGCTGTGATTTCACAAAAGAAATTTCTGACTCAAGAAACAAGGAACAGATCGAAAAAATAATTACCGAATACGCCTTCGCAGGAAAATATATTTTTGATTTTGTCAGGGATAGTATTCCACAGTGGTCTTTCGACGATATCCGTATAGCATGCAAGGCGATAGGAAATTTCGGTAAAAACAGTGCCCTGACATCTTATGCTATCAATACATTAACATTATTGAATGATAGGAATTACAAAACAGGTGCGAAAAGACGCTCGCACATTCTTTATATAGTTCGGCATGAACTTGATTCGCTGTTTAAAAATATTCCAAAGCTTTGTTCTGAAAATGAAGAATTATCCGAGTACCGTCTCTTAGATTTTGATAATCGAAGCAATCTTCGTGAACCAAAAAACAATGAAAATATTCTCGTAGTAGATTCTAAGAAATTCCCGCCGGAAGGTGATGAGTGCGACGCGACGTATATTGTTAGAGCATATAAGTTAGGCTGGAAAAGTTTTATCCTTTTTAATTGCGTCGGACAGCGTTATGTCGGTTGCGGTTTAGGACCTGAAACGCAGGACGTAACAATTGACGTGTACGGAAGTTCAGGCGATTATCTTGGCTCCGGGATTGATGGAATGACCGTAACCATTCATGGTAATGCTCAGGATCAATTAGGTCAGATAATTAAGGATGGAAAATTAGTGATCCACGGGGATGTCGGTCAGACATTTTTATACGGCGCTAAAGGAGGTTCGATCTTTGTAAAAGGAAATGCTGCCGGACGTCCGATGATTAATTCTGTTGGAAGGCCTAGGATTGTTATTAATGGAACAAGCCTCGATTTTCTCGGTGAATCATTTATGGCAGGTGATCCTCATAATAAAGGGGGATTTGTTATTTTGAACGGAATGAAGTTTAACGAAGAAGGTGAAGTTATGCCTCTTCCTGAGCCTTACCCCGGAAGCAATCTCTTTTCTTTGGCTTCGGGAGGTGCTGCATTCGTGAGGGATCCTAAACGGCAATTAATTAACGAGCAGTTAAACGGATGCATCTTTTCTCCTTTTACGGAAAAGGATTGGGAATTGATATTACCATATCTAACAGAGAATGAAAAACTTTTCGGAATCAAGATAGATGATTTACTCACTGTAAATGGCAAAAAACTTGATCCTCTGAAGGTCTATCGTAAAATTTCGCCAAGCATTGAAGGCACTCCGTCTACACCTGAACAAGATGTTTATGGCGAAGAGGAAGAAGCTGATGAACTCGTTGAAGAAATAAAGGAATAAAATTCTTTCGAAAGAAATATGCCTATCGTAATCAGTAAAAATAAAAGGGAAGCCGGACTATTAAATGCTGTCAGAGAAATTTCCGGCGTTGATGTTGCCCGATGTCTGCAATGTAAAAAATGTACAAACGGCTGTCCAGTTGCAACACTGGTTAAAGTGCCGCCTTCAGAAATTATTAGAAGACTGCTATTGAACGAAGACGATTCAACAGTAAACAGCGATCTCGTATGGATGTGCGCTTCTTGCGAAACATGTTTTTCACGATGTCCAATGCAAATTGATATGGCAGCAATTATGGATGCGTTACGAATTATTTCTATTAAGAGAAATACAGCTAAACAAAAAGGCAACGTTCCTCTGTTTAACAAATGGTTTTTGAAAACGGTGAAGGTATTTGGCAGAACATACGATCTTGGAATGATTGCGGCATATAAAGTCGGGACATCAAATTATTTTCAGGATGCAGATAAGTTTCCTATGATGCTTCGAAAACGAAAGATAGCATTATTTCCATCGTTCAAAGCCGATAAGAAATATGTAACAAGAATATTTAAGAAAAAGAACTAATGCAGATGCTTTTCCAGCTTTCTTTGATTTAAGAGGGTGGATAATTAGTTTTGGAGTGTTAGAACAGAATGAAATATGCATATTATCCCGGATGTTCAGCAGAGTCAACGGCACGTGATCAATATATGTCGATCCGTGAAGTGTCAAAAATTCTAGACATTGAGTTGATCGAGCCAAAAGGCTGGACTTGCTGCGGGTCAACACCGGCACACCAAACCGATAAAATTCTCTCTCTTGCACTCCCTGCCGCAAATCTTTTGATGGCAAAAAAAATGGAGCTCGACATGGTTGTTTTTTGCGCGGCGTGCTACAATAGAATGAAAGTCGCCAACTATGAAATTCAAAAGTATCCCGATATCAGGAAGGAAGTTGCTGATTCATTAGGAGAAGAGTATGATGGAAGTGTGAACGTGCATCATTTTGTTGAGGTACTTATTAAGAATGTTGGAGTTAAAAAATTGCAGGAGGCCTTCACACATTCTTTGGATGGGTTGAAGGTTGCCAATTACTACGGATGTTTGCTAGTGAGACCGAAAGAAGCAACCAATTTTGATGATCCTGAAAATCCTACGATTATGGACAGTCTCATAACAATTATGGGGGGTGAGAGTATCGATTGGCCCCATAAAGTAGAATGTTGCGGCGGAGGATTTGCTCTCACACGAACAGATGTTGTTATAGAACTTTCTAATTCCATATTAGGCATGGCGAAAGCTGCCGGCGCAGAATGTATGGCGGTCGCCTGCCCAATGTGTCAGGTAAATTTAGATCTAAGGCAAAGCGATATTAATAAAGTAAAACATAGCAGTCATAATATACCCATAGTTTATATAACTCAGCTTGTGGGTTTGTGTTTAGGTATTGCTCCTGAGAAGCTAGGAATGGATAAATGTGTGGTTTCTCCAAGATCTATTATTGAAGCTATTAAAAGTAATTATTAGAAAGA
This sequence comes from Ignavibacteriota bacterium, assembly GCA_003142475.1. Classification (GTDB taxonomy): domain Bacteria; phylum Bacteroidota; class Ignavibacteria; order UBA10030; family UBA10030; genus Fen-1298. The sequence continues at coordinate 24,395 of PLMK01000054.1, read as the reverse complement.
TTTGTTTGTGAAGATTGAAAAGAAAAAGATGACCGGTGCTGTTTTAGTCGAAGGTGGAGGTATTGCCGGTGTTCAGGCGTCTCTTGATCTTGCTAATTCCGGATACAAGGTGTACTTAGTGAACCGCTCTGCAACCATCGGTGGTATGATGGCTCATCTTGATAAAACTTTTCCAACGGGCGATTGTGCAACGTGTGTTATTTCGCCGAAGTTAGTTGAGTGTGCCAGAAATCTTAATATAGAAATTCTTACGCTTTCCGAGCTTGAAAAAATTGAAGGAGAACCTGGAAACTTCAAAGTTACTATAAAAAAATCGCCGCGGTACATTAATGAAAAAATCTGCAATGATTGCGGGGAATGTACTACAGCATGTCCTGTTGAAGTAAACGATAAATTTAACCGTGATCTTGGCACAAGAAAAGCCATACAAAAATATTATGCGCAGGCAATTCCAAACAAGCCCAATATATTAAAGCTCGGTCATGCCCCTTGCAAAACGAAATGTCCTGCGAATATTAATGTTCAGGGTTATATCCAATTAATAAAGAAAAAAGAGTATGTAAAGGCGGTCAATCTTATACGCGAAAGAAACCCATTTGCCGCAATATGCGGTCGTGTTTGTCCCGCTCCTTGCGAGATGGCTTGCACTCGCTCTAAGGTGGATAGCCCGCTCGCCATCAGACAATTAAAAAGGTTTGCTTCAGATCAGGAAATAAAACTTTATAAATCCGGGGCATTGAAATTACCCGAGCAGAAAAATCCATCCGCAGACGCTAAGAAGATAGCTGTCATCGGTGGCGGGCCCGCCGGATTAACTGCTGCTTGTGATTTGGCCGATAGAGGTTTTGCAGTCACAATTTATGAATCGAGAGATTCCGCAGGCGGAATGCTTTATTGCGGCATTCCTAGGTACAGACTTCCAAAAGATATACTTGATTATGAAATAGAGCTAATAAAACGCAAGGGCGTTCGAATTGTTCTGAATTGTTCTATCGGTAAGGATAAAACATTTTCCGATCTGAAAAAAGAAAGTGATGCGGTTTTTATCAGTGCCGGCGCACATGTCAGCAGAAAATTGGGCATAAGCGGTGAGGATAAAAAGGGTGTGAATTATGGTGTAGAATTCTTACGGCAAGCTTCTAGCGAAAAGAACAAGCCGCTGGTTAAAGAAAATCTGGTAGTCATCGGCGGCGGCAATGTCGCAGTTGACGTGGCAAGAACAGCGCTTAGACTCGGTGCAAAAAAAGTTGAACTGGTTTCACTTGAACAGCGGAATGAAATGCCTGCATATAAAGAAGAGATCGAAGCGACGCTGGCAGAAGGAATTGTACTGCGAAACGGTTGGGGACCCAAACAAATATTGGGTAACGGCTCCGTTGTCGGAATAGAACTTAAACAATGTACCAGTGTTTTTGATATAAATGGAAAATTTAAACCATCGTACGATGAAAATAATACCGTAAAAATTAATATTGATCAGGTAATCGTTGCAATAGGTCAGATGGTTGATGGTGACCTGACTAGGCATATCGGAATTGATATTGAACGCGGGTGTTTTAAAATCAATCCTTTTACACTTGAAACTCCGGCAGCTGGTATTTTTGCAGGCGGCGATAATGCATCCGGCCCGGGCAGTGTGATCGAAGCTGTTACCGCCGGAAAACGCGCCGCAGAATCCATCGCCCGATATTTGAACAACGAAGATATGCTGCCTAACCGGTTTGAGCATTCATTAAAACCTTTCCCAGAAGAAATGCTGCCATCCGAAAAGAATGTCGCAAAAAAGAAACGTGCTTCTGCCGATGAACTTAATGTTGAAAATCGTATTCATAATTTTAATGAAATTGAATATTCGTTTTCTGAGAATGATGCAATTTCTGAGGCGGAAAGGTGCTTGAATTGCGCTCAATGCTCGGAATGCATGGAATGCGTTTCAGTATGCGAAAAGAAAGCAGTCGAGCACGGAATGAGCGAGCAGAAGATTGAATTGGAAGTAGGAGCGGTCATTCTTGCTACCGGCTTTGATGAATATAATGCAGAGAAAAAAGGCGAGTTCGGTTTCAAACGATACGATAATGTTCTCACCAGCGTCCAATTTGAACGCATGCTTTCTGCCGCAGGTCCGTACCAAGGCCATCTCCTACGGAAGGACAACGGCAAAGAAGCCAAAAGAATAGCCTGGATACAGTGTGTCGGATCCCGTGAATCGAAACCCGGAAATGAATATTGCTCATCCATTTGCTGTATGGCTACTACCAAACAAGCTATGATTGCTTCCGAGCATGTGAATGGATTGCAGAGTACTATTTTTAATATGGATATAAGGGCGCATGGAAAAGATTTTGATCAGTATTATGAACGCGCCCGCGCGATGAAAAATATTGAATATGTCAAAAGCATGCCATCCAGGATTATTCAAATACCCGGCTCAAACGATTTACGGATGGTCTATTTTGATCCAGTGAAAGGTTATACAGAAAAAGATTTTGATATTATAGTACTTGCAGTTGGTATCGATCCGAAAATATCTGTTACTGAAAGTGTCCGCAAACTTGGAATTGAAATCAATGAATTTGGGTTCTGCAAAACGGACAGGTTGGCGCCGCTCGTTACATCCAAGCCTGGCATTTTTGTTGGAGGAGCATTCCAGGAGCCTAAAGATATTCCTGAAACAGTGATGCAGGCAAGCGCCGCAGCAGCAATGGCGATGGAATTATTGTCGCCTGCTCAAAATACTTTAATAACATCAAAAGAATATCCGTACGAACATGATGTTACCGATGAAAGTCCAAGGATAGGCGTATTTATCTGCCATTGCGGAATGAATATCGCAGGGACTGTCGATGTGGAAAAGGTAACGGAATCTATCAAGAATCAGCGGGGAGTTGTATTTGCGTCTCATACAATGTACACATGCTCGGATGCAAGCTTGTCCAACATAAAAGAGCAGATCATAAAGAACAGGTTAAATAGAGTTGTCGTCGCTTCGTGCACTCCAAGGACGCACGAACCAATCTTCCGCGAGACGCTGCGGGAAGCAGGATTAAATCAATATCTCTTTGAGCTTGCAAACATTAGAGACCAGTGTTCATGGGTTCATTCCTCAGAACCGGAAAATGCGACGGATAAAGCAATTGAACTTGTGAAGATGTCCATCGCAAGGGCATTCAGATTGTCGTCCTTAGAAGGTGAAAAGATTCCAATACATCAAAATGCCGTTATCATTGGTGGTGGTGTAAGCGGAATGTTTGCGGCGTTGTCTTTAGCAGAACAAGGTTATGACGTCGATTTAATCGAAAGGTCTTCTCAATTAGGTGGGAATTTAGCTCTTGTTAATTCCACGCTTGAAAATGAGAATCTTAATAAATTCAAAGCTGACCTGATTGAAAAATTCAGTACGCATAGAAATATAGATTTTTATTTGAATTCTACAATTGAAAGTGTATCTGGTCATATCGGTGAATTCAAAATAAACATTACTAAGGATGGCAAACTGAAAGAATTTATTTGCGGTGTGATTATCATTGCCACCGGTGCAAGACCTGCTGAAACAAAAGAGTACTCTTACGGAACTGTAAAGAATGTCATAACGCAAACGGAACTTGAAGAATTTCTGAGCAGTAAGGGAATTGAAAAAAAAGGACAAACCTATGTGATGATCCAATGTGTCGGTTCCCGTAATGCGGAAAATCCATACTGCAGCAGAATATGCTGTTCGATGGCGGTTAAAAATGCACTTAAAATTAAAAAGGAAGATCCGACTGCAAATATTTATGTGTTATACAGAGATATCAGAACGTACGGATTCAGAGAGGTTTATTATAAACAAGCACGAGAAGCTGGAGTTGTCTTTATAAGGTATGATGAAAATAATTTGCCTATTGTATCGGATATGAACGGTATTTTAAGCTCGGTTAAAATGGAAAGTCTGGATTTTCCGGAAAGCATCGTAATTGAAGCAGATCATCTTATTTTAAGTACTGGCATAAAAGCGGAAAAAGAAAATAAGAGAATTTCGGACATGCTTAAAGTACCGCTCAATGCAAACGGATTTTATGTTGAAGCCCATATGAAATTAAGGCCTGTGGACTTTGCGACAGAAGGTTTGTTCTTATGCGGTTTGGCACATTCGCCCAAAATGATAGACGAGAATATTTCTCAGGCAAAAGCTGCAGCCGCACGCGCTGCTACTATTCTCTCAAAGACTTATTTGGAGGTAGGCGCACAGGTTTCGATTGTGAATCAAGACAAATGTATATCATGCATGACTTGTGTAAAAGCCTGTCCATACGGAGCGCCATCTTGTAATTATAATCACAAGGCAGAAATTGAAAGAGCTAAGTGTATGGGCTGCGGTATATGTGTCTCCGAATGCCCTGCGCATGCAATTCAGCTCAATCATTTTAAATCAGATCATTTCAAATCAATGATAGATGAATTGTTTAACGTGGAAGAAACTGTACAAGAATGAACGATAAAGTATTTGAACCAAAAATCATTGCCTTTTGCTGCCATTTCTGTGCATATGCGTCGGCGGATTTAGCTGGATCGATGCGTCTGCAATATCCATCCGGAGTGCGTATAATACGAACGCCTTGCACAGGACGGCTCGAAGTAGAATTCTATATGCGTGCATTTGAAAATGGTGCCGACGGAGTTTTAGTAGCAGGATGCCTTGAGGGGGGATGCCATTTTATTGACGGCAATCTATTCGCTAAAAAGCGGGTAAATTCTACAAGAAATATACTTGAAGAAAGCGGCATTGAAAAGGAACGCCTACGAATGGTGAACATTTCGGCGGCGATGGCAACAAATTTAGTTACAGTAATAAATGACATGGTCAATACGATAAAAGAATTAGGGCCGAATCCAATACGAAAATCAATTGATGGATCTGGCGGAGAATACAAAGAATTTGAAACGCTTAATTCACAAAAATAAATTCTTTATTAAGGCGGATTGAGAATGATAGTTGCAAAAAGGAAAAAAATACCCGAGATATTCGATGCAGTTAAAGATCATAAAAATGTTCTCGTTCTCGGTTGCGGCACTTGCGTAACGGTGTGTCTTGCCGGAGGTGAACGGGAAGTATCAATTATTTCTTCGGCGTTAAGGATTGCGTCTAGAAAAGCAGGAAAAAAAATAAAAGTTAACGAATTCATAATTGAACGGCAGTGCGACAATGTTTTTATAGAAAGCGCTGCAGAAGAAATCAAGAAAAACGATGCGGTTCTTTCATTAGGTTGTGGTGCAGGCGTGCAGGCAATAGCAGAGCGTTATCCGAATACACCGGTATATGCGGGGCTTGATACATCCTTCCTAGGAATTCTTGAATCAAGGGGTGTCTGGACAGAAAAATGCATGCAATGCGGGACATGTGTATTGTCTGATTTCGGCGGGATTTGCCCAATTACTAGATGTGCAAAACATATGCTGAACGGACCTTGCGGCGGCTCGCGAGAAGACAGGTGTGAAATAAGAGCCGACCAGCCATGCGCATGGCAGCTAATTTATAAACGATTAAAAGATATCGGCCAGCTTGATAAAATCTCAAAGGAATATCCTGCTAAGAATTGGAGTACAAGCATAAACGGCGGTAGCCGGACTATAATTCGTGAAGATCACAGGATATAAAAAAAGAAGACTCTATCATTATAAATTAAAATGTCAATTATAGTTGGAAGAAGTCCCCGACGTCACCGCTACATTGGGGACTTTTTTATTTTCACAATATTCTGAAGCGCAGGATCTTCAGCGTATCGTTTTAAATCCGATCACCTTGTATCGATAGAAACATTACAGATGCCACATCTAATTTATTGAATCTCTTTCGTTTCATTCTGCACTTCGAAGGTTCTCCGCCGTTGTGAGTTGCATGTAAGATTCAATGGAAGCACGGCTGAGAAATTTTTGTTTTTAGAATCTTTCTTAAAAATGCATCACCGTTGTTATGAACTCGCGTTAGCATCTATTTGCAGAGCAGTATAGAGTTTTCCCACGATTGGTAGGCGTCTACACAGGATTAATAAAAAAATATTTTAGCGATTTAGCTTTAATAATATTGGCAGTTGGAATAAAAATCTAAATAAATGTAAAGGAATTCACATGCAAGAATAAACAAAAATCAATTCTTAGCACTTGCATAATTCATCTGCTAATGGTGTACTAACACTAAGTGCTGAATTCTTTTCGAATTCGATAAAATTAAGTACAGAGTCGGTCTAAAAATCCATGTGTCGGGGGTTCAATTCCCTCCCTGTCCACTTTAAGGGTGTCTGATAATTTCAGATACCCTTTTTTGTTTGTACGCAATTCTGTCCGCAATTTGTTTTTAGATTCTAGAACTGCGGTCATTATTGTTGTTTGTAAACAGGAGAAGAGATTCCAAGTCTAGGCACTTCAGGATATGTGCTGCCTTTGCAATGAAGGAATTATCAAAATAGAATCAGGTCGTACATTGGATTAGGTGATTGTCCTCTAATACAAGAAACACTTTTTCTTTATCAGCTGGATATTGCTTGATGAGAAAAAAAACTAATTATTGGTACATATTTCGAGGGCAGGTTCGGTTAATTATCAAATATTTGGCTCCCAATAGAATTAATCACTATTTCATCCTTTCGGGCTATTACCTCTTAAGGCAGTTATCGGTAGACTATTTCACAGTTCAGTGAATGCCTTTTCATCCTTCCTTGGTCAAAAAGAGTTTTTGTATTTGAACGGAAAGGAAGAATATGGATAAGAATAATATTATATCGTTAAGAGAACCATTGGAACATCCTACGTGAGTACAAGAGCGATAAACCCTTACCAGGATATATAGTCAACTTGTTTGAAAGGTAAACTTATGTTACAAAGCATTAAGCAATTATATGGCAACAAACTTGCCGCGTTTGATGGCGACATTGGCCATGTGAAGGACTTCTATTTTGACGACGAGAACTGGGTGGTTCGCTATTTGGCCGCAGATACGGGATCTTGGTTGACAGGTCGCCTCGTGCTACTCACCCCTCATGCGTTTGGTAAATTGGACCAGGACGAAAAGACGTTGCATATAAAGCTGCACAAAAAGAAAATTCAAGATAGTCCCTCAATTGAGTTGCATAAACCGGTTTCCCGGCAATACGAGACCGATTACTACGCCTATTACGGCTGGCCGGCTTACTGGGATGGTAGTGCAATGTGGGGCATCGGTGGTTACCCGGTTGTTCTGCCACCTTCGAAAAAGGAGATGGAGATTCAAAAGAAGTATCACCACCGAGACGATAAGCATCTCAGAAGCGCTCAAGCGGTAACCGGTTACAACATTCAATCAGTAGATGGAGAGATCGGTCATGTGAGCAGCTTTCTAGTGGACGATAAGAGTTGGGCGATTCATGAACTTGTCATTGAAACTGGCCACTGGTTTTCGGGTAAGGAAATCTTGATTCCAACTAGCAAGGTTAAACGAATCAGTTATGAGGAATCGAAAGTATTCGTGAGCCTTACTAAAGCAGACATTCAACAGACTGTGGAAAATGAAATTTCTCAACACATATAAAGACGTAATGAAAATATGAAAAAACAAGGCAACCAAATCAACCTGCCTGCTCAGCAGACGGACAAACAAGGGAAGATAGATCTTCCAGGATATCCGTTGTATCCTGTCAGCGAAGACATTTTCAGTAAATCCAAAGAAGAGGGAAATATAAATCCAGAGGATATTTCCAAAACAAAGGAATTAAATGAAAATGATAAAGCCGAAAAAAATAACGAGAAAGATTTTGTTGAAGATCAATCTGGCAGCGACTTAGATGTACCAGGATCAGAATTGGATGATGAACAAGAAAAAATCGGAAGTGAAGATGAAGAGAATAACTTTTACAGTTTAGGGGGAGATGACCACAACGATTTGGACGAAGATAAAGGTGGCTAAGATGTCTACCGGACACATTAATACTGCACGAGTTTATTCGGTTCATAGTGATGGCTTGCATCGCCGGTTAAAAGCCTGCGGACAAGATAAACCACAAAAATCAAGTAAGGAGCATTTATGCCACAAGGCGATAAATCCAGCTACACTGACAAACAAAAACGACAGGCGAGACACATCGAAAACGGCTACGAGAAAAATGGGTTAAGTACGAAAACCGCGGAAGCACGGGCTTGGGCTACCGTAAATAAAATTACTGGCGGAGGCAAAAAGAGCGGCTCCGGGCGCGTACATGCCAAACATGTGACTGAGCGTGTTAGCACATGAAAACGAAACCTGTCATTCGTATGGACAATGAAGAAATGCACCTTAGTGGACGTGCAGGGTGGTTGCGTGCCGCGGTGCTCGGGTCAGACGATGCAATTGTATCGACGGCGAGCCTCATGATTGGTGTCGCGGCGTCCTCGGCATCGCAGGGAGCTATCCTGGTCGCCGGCGTGGCAGGTCTTGTTGCAGGAGCGATGTCTATGGCCGTGGGCGAATATGTTTCGGTTAGCTCGCAGCGCGACGCGGAGTGGGCGGATATCCAGCGTGAAATGCGAGAGCTTACGGAGCAGCCGAAAGCCGAACTGGAGGAGCTTGCTATGATCTATGTGAAGCGAGGCATCGAAAAAGATCTCGCGATAAAAGTAGCGGAGCAACTTAGCGCGCACGATCGACTCGGGGCTCACTTGCGCGATGAGCTTAGGATCGATCAAACATCCCTCGCACGTCCAATGCAGGCGGCGTGGATATCGGCCGCGAGTTTTGCATCTTTTGCCGTGATTCCGATTGTGGCTCTTGTCGTTGCATCAGAATCTCTGCGTATTCCTGTAATCGCAGCGCTCTCGCTCGTGAGTCTTGCGGCTCTCGGTGCGTTCGGCGGTCATCTTGGCGGGGCGCCGCTCGGCCGTGCATCGTTGCGAGTCACATTAGGAGGAGCCCTGGCGATGGCAGTGACCGCTGTTATAGGTCGAATCCTAGGGGTTTCTATAATGTAAAAAGTAATCGGTTCGATGTCTGAACATTTATATGGACCGAGAGATGAAGATCATTCACAAGATTAATTTGCAAGGAAGTGAGCAGCTACTTCAATGAGTGCAATGAACTGGATATACGTAATGGACGATGCTGCGTTACTAGAAGGTCACATGACACCGATCTATCCGCTGGGAGTGAATATCGTTCTGGCGCGCGTCGGCGGCGTAGTTTATGCCGTTTCTGGTAAGTGCGTGCATATGGCATGCCCGCTGTTCACGGGAAAGCTGAATGGTTACACGATCACCTGCCCATGCCATGATTGGCGGTTCGATGTTCGAACTGGCAAGTTTCTCGACGCGCCCGAACTTAGCCTTGCAGTTTATCCCACAAAGTCAGAAGCCGGTAGGGTATTTGTCAACCTTAATTGAAAGGAGATAACCTTGAAGAAGACCATCGTATATACTCTCTCAACCTGTCCCTGGTGCCGAAAGACGGAGAATTTTTTCACCGAGCACAATATTCCGTTCGCATATATCGACTACGATCTCGCCGACGAAGCGACACAAAAAAGAATTTCGAAGGAGGTCGATGCGGCGGGGGCCACCGGCTTCCCGTTCGTCAAAATCGGCGAGGAAGTCATCGTGGGCTATCAGCCGGAACGCTATTCGAGCGCTCTGGGAATATAAGGCGTGCTGAATGAATATTGAATCAAGGAAGAAGGCGTTGCGCTATTTTTTCGAAAAGGTCGTTGGGCCGTTAGGCTTCAAGTTCACACCCGATGCAGCGCTGGTGGAATTTTTACTCGAGCAGGAGGTTATACTGGAAGGCAAGCATGGGATTCCCTTCTGTCCTTGCCAGCCATTGCGGCACGACCGAACACGCGATATGCAGATTGTCTGTCCATGTATTCCTTTCCACCGGAAGCATTTCGACATTCTTAAGCGCTGTTGGTGCGGACTCTTCGTGCATAAAGATGTCCTCGACCCTGCCAAGTTGCCCCAATTGTCGCCGAAGGAGGTGGGCATTGAGTGAAAAGTTCATTCGGGCGATAAGCGCCAATGAAATTGCACCCGGTGGGATGAAAGCCATCGAACTCGACGGAAACGAGATCGTTATCTGCAACTGCGGCGGAAAGTACTACGCCATCCAGCGGCGCTGTGGTCACATGAATGCACCGCTCGATATGGGTACGCTCGATGGCACGTACCTCACCTGTCCAATGCACTGCGTCCAGTTCGATGTCACCAATGGCGAAGCACTCTCGGGTCCGGTACCACCGAATTTCGGTCAAGAGATTCCACCGCCGATGTTTGGCGAATACTTGCAGAATATTGGCATGCTGATGAAAGACGTTCGAACGGAATCCATTCGCACTTATTCGACGAAACTCGAAGCTGGCTGGGTCCAGATTGCGTTGTGAACGCGGGATTAATGTACGATTAGATTTGAATAATTTTACTGCCTATATCGTTCTGATATAATTTCTTTATAATTCCCTTAGGCTCTGGGTAAATATGAGGAGGACAAACAATGAGTATACTAAAATCAGTTTTAACATTAATCATCATCTGGTTTCTTGGTTTGCAATACACTCTTATTGCACAAGCAAAAGATACTCCAAGAGATCAAATGAAAAAGAATCAAACAAACAATGACTCTAAAAAGGAAACTATCATGAATACACCAAGCAAATTTGAATTTCAACCGCTGCCTTATTCATATGATGCTCTTGAACCTTTCATTGATAAACTTACTGTAGAAATCCATTATAGCAAACATCATAAAGCATATTATGACAATTTCATAAATGCAATTAAAGGTACTGAGATGGAATCAATGGATATAAAAAATATTTTCAAGAATATTAGTAAGTATCCGATGGCAGTTAGAAATAATAGTGGTGGTTATTTTAATCACACATTTTATTGGGGAAACATGAAAGCTCATGGAAGCGGCCTGCCAACAGGTAAATTATCTAAAGCTATTGCAAAAACATTCAACTCCTTTGAAGAGTTCAAAAAACAATTTTCAGATGCTGGGAAAACCAGGTTTGGCAGCGGTTGGGCATGGCTATGCCTTGATGATAAAGGCAACCTGTTTATTTGTTCCACACCAAATCAGGATAATCCGTTAATGGATATAGCTGAAAAGAAAGGAATTCCTCTGCTTACAATTGATGTATGGGAACATGCTTATTATTTAAAATATCAGAATAAAAGACAGGACTATATAGATGCATTCTGGAATGTTGTGAACTGGGAAGAGGTTTCCAAAAGATACGAAAATGCTTTAAAGTAATTGAGTATGAGGTAATTTAATCCCCGAATTTTTGTGATTTAGAAACCTACTTATGAGCAAAAATGTATCGGATCAGTTGGTAGAGACATTAGTTGAAGCAGGCATCCAAAGGATATATGCTGTAACAGGTGACAGTCTCAATCACGTAAATGCTGCTGTGCATCGCAACGGCAAAATCAAGTGGATCCATGTTCGGCACGAGGAAACTGCCGCATACGCCGCCGGTGCAGAGGCACAGCTGAATGGCCTGGCATGCTGTGCGGGCAGTAGCGGCCCGGGACATGTCCACCTGATCAACGGGCTGTATGATGCGCACCGTTCATCGGCTTCCGTCCTTGCTATCGCGTCTACGATACCTACGAAAGAGTTTGGAACAGGTTTTTTTCAGGAAACAAACACATTAAAACTTTTTGACGATTGCAGCTGCTACAATCAAGTAGCTGCTACACCGGCCCAATTACCGCGTATACTGCAGACTGCCCTTCAGCATGCCGTGCATAAAAAAGGTGTCGCTGTTCTTGGGTTGCCGGGAGATATTACCAATCTTCCAGCAGCAGCGGCTGAAACTACCACAATTCTTTTCCGAAACAAGCCTGTTGTCAGGCCGTCGGAAGACGAGTTAATACAACTGGCTGAGCTGTTAAACTCGCACAAAAAGGTCACTATTTTCTGCGAATTGGGCGCTGCGGAAGCACATAAAGAAATCATTGAGCTTGCCGGAAAGCTCAAGTCCCCTGTGGCTTATTCTTATAAAGGAAAGATGGCGATCCAATATGATAATCCTTATGAAGTAGGACTCACAGGATTGCTGGGTATTCCTTCGGCGTACCATAGCATGCATGAATGTGAATTGCTGGTATTATTAGGAACAGATTTTCCTTATACACCCTTCATGCCCGTTAAAAATAAAATCGTACAAATTGATATTAAACCTGAAAGCCTCGGGCGAAGAGCAAAACTCGGTCTTGGACTTTGTGGAGATGTGAAAGATACTTTGCAGGCGCTCTTGCCTCTGATAGAAATAAAGGAAGATGACACTTTTCTTGCGCAGCAACTGGAATTTTATAAGGAAGTTAAAAAGAAATTACTGATCTATGTAAACGATCCCGGAAAGGCAAATGCTATCCATCCTGAATTCGTCGCTTCTATGATTAATGAACTAGCTGCAAAAGATGCCATATTCACGGTTGACACCGGAATGTGTTGTGTGTGGGCCGCACGCTATATTCATGGAACAGGTGAGCGAAAAATGCTGGGTTCATTTAATCATGGTTCTATGGCAAATGNNGACGGAGGCCTGTCTATGATGATGGGCGATCTTATGACCATTGTCCAATATAAATTACCTGTGAAGATCGTTATTTTTAACAACCGTTCACTGGGAATGGTGAAACTGGAAATGCAAGTAGCAGGGATTCCTGATAGGGAGACCGATATGCTGAACCCGGACTTCGCAAAATTAGCAGGAGCAATGGGAATGCCCGGTATTACCATTCATGATCCCGGTGAAGTGAAACCAGGATTAGAAAAAGCTTTTCTCCAGGAAGGTCCTGTATTGATTGCGATTCAAACTGATCCGAACGCCCTCGCTATGCCTCCCAAATTAGAGTTTGACCAGATGAAAGGCTTTGCTTTATATATGGGGAGAATGATGTTAAGTGGGCGTATGGATGAGGTGTTTAAAATTATCGCGTCCAATTATAAGCATTTGGGAGAAGTATTCTAAGTCGAGACTGAAGATGCGCATGAAGAAAGGATCACAATCTTGAAAAAAGCTGGCATCGTTATCCTCCTCGTAGGTGTGTTCACAACCTTGTTGACAGTTTTCACTCATGCTGCGAGAGAGGAGATTGGTGAATTTATGAAACCAGAAATAGTAAAGGATAACGAATACACCGTTAACTGGCATTTGTACGCTGGAATCGGAATGATAGTTATCGGTGGTGTTGTTTTCGTTCTTGGAGTGAATAAAAAAGACGAAAAAGAAATCTTAAAAAAGTAACACAGGTGTTTGTATGGAGAATGTATGCAAACAAACATTGGCATTGCTCGAAAGGAAACATGACTAATCTCCTGACACTCTTAACAAAAACATCGAAACTCATCGGAGTTGCCGCTGACCATGGAGGTTACGAGTTAAAGGAATATTTGGTTGGGATGCTGCGAGAGGCCGGTCAAGAAGTAATCGATTTTGGTGATGGACAGCCGAAGTTAGACGATGATTATCCTGATTTTGTTGTGCCGCTTGCCCGCGCAATTGCTCGCGGGGAAGTAAATCGCGGCATAGCTATCTGCGGAAGCGGTGTGGGGGCATGCGTTGTTGCTAATAAAGTGTCAGGAGTGCGTGCGAGCTTAATTCATGAAAATTTTTCTGCGCATCAGGGAGTTGAGGATGACGACATGAACATGATCTGCCTTGGCGGCCTCGTGGTCGGTCATGCGCTCGCCTGGGAATTAGTTCAAACGTTTCTCGCCGCGCGATTCAGCGGTGCAGAACGATTCCAACGCCGCCTGGCGAAAATTGCGGCACTGGAACATAAGGAAACAAAATTATTAAAGACAACCCTCTAAAAAAGTTAGAAACGCTCGGGCAATCCATCTGGTTGGATTACATCCGACATGATTTGATCTCCAGTGGTAAGCTTCGGCATTTGATCGACGATGATGGACTGCGGGGGATGACCTCGAATCCAGCTATTTTCGAGAAGGCAATAGCGGAAAGCCATATATACGACCAAGACATTCGTGATTTGACTCTTAAGAACAAAGACGTGAATGCAATCTATGAGGTTCTCAGCCAGCGTGACGTACAGAACGCTGCTGACGAATTCAGGTCTGTGTATGAAAAGACTGACAGCAAAGATGGATATGTCAGCCTGGAGGTTAATCCCCATCTGGCGCATAACACCAAAGGTACAATTGAGGAAGCCAGCCGATTGTGGTCTGCTTTGAACAGGCCGAACGTTTTCATCAAAGTTCCGGCAACGTCTGAGGGTCTTCCTGCTATCCAGCAACTCATTAGCGAAGGAATCAATGTCAACGTGACGCTGCTCTTTGGGTTGCCTCGTTATCGACAGGTTGCAGAAGCCTATATTGCAGGTCTCGAAGCACGCGCAGCTCATGGAAAACCTGTGAAACATGTAGCTTCTGTCGCGAGTTTCTTTTTGAGCCGCATTGATTCCCTTGTAGACCCGATGATAGAAAAATTCATCAAGCCTGACGGCAAAAAATCGGAAATTGCGAAGAAGGTACATGGACAAGTTGCTATCGCCAGTGCGAAAATGGCTTATCAAATCTACAACGAAATATTTTGCAGTGATAGATTTAAGAAATTGGCTGATAAGGGTGCTCGTGTACAGCGGCTGCTTTGGGCCAGCACAAGTACTAAGAATCCGGACTACAGCGATGTAAAATATATTGATGAGCTTATCGGTCCGGACACAATAAATACAGTCCCGCCTGAAACCATCGACGCTTACCGTGATCATGGCAAACCGAAATCAAGTCTTGAACAGGATGTCAAGGAAGCCAAATGGATAATGGCACAATTACCGGAACTCGGGATCAGCATCGACAAGGTGACTCAGCAGCTTGAAGACGAAGGCGTCAAGAAATTCAATGAGCCATTCGACAAGCTGATGGAGGCATTAACAAAAAAGTCATCAAAGTAATGAAAGAGAGAATGATGGAAGTACTGGTGGCAATCATTTATAAAGACAAAGAAAAATACCAACTAAAGAACGCTCGTCCTTTTCGTTGAGTCGGCAGTGTATAACTCGAGTCAATTGGACAGCAAATCACTAAAATAAAAGAATCTCATGTTTATCGTTGATCTGTTTGTTGCTCTAATCGTTGGATGGATTATTGTTTCGATAGTCTCCCGTGCTTTTGGCACAAAAGGTCCCTGGGGTAGCCTGCTGTGGTTTTTTCTCGTGGTGTCTCTTTTCGCGTGGGCTGGCGGCGTATGGCTCGTTCCTTTTGGTCCTATATTTTGGGGAATAGGCTGGTTACCCATTGTTTTTATAGGATTCTTGGTTTCACTTTTGCTCACGGCAGCGAGTCCGCGAACTCCACGCTGGCGCAGGACGTCACAAAAAGAAGCTACATCTGAAGCGGAAAGCAGAGCGGTTGTTGATGCGATCTTTTGGATAGTAGTTATTTGCTTGTTGATTTTTGTCCTTGGCCATTACGCCTGGTATCCACGGGTTGGATGAAACTAGTTTCAGTACTCGACTCAGAAACAAAAAGCTGTATTTTGCAGCCGAGCCTGGCATAGGTTTAAGACGGAATCCAGATTTTCAGACAATGAAAAAATATTGCTCGGAGGATTGTGGAAAGAATAATGATCACTATTTTCACCGTGTTATTTTTTAGCTTCATTGACGCTGCTGGCGAGGGTCTTGATAAAAATGATTCTACGAAGACGGTCCGACAGGTTAATATATCGAATCAACCACAAGACATGAATAATTCTGAAAACACACTTCCTCCTGAGCAGCAACAGAAATCACCACAAAGCATGAATTTAAGGGGAAAGCAGGACAGTCCTATTTCCACATATAAGGTAAATTATATTTCTATAAATCAATGGCCCGGTAACAACAACGCGCAGGTAAAGTTTCAGATAAGTATGAAGTTTCAAGTGCTGGAAACGAATTTATATATTTTTAAATATGATCTTTTCCCGGCATATATTTCCTATACTCAAAAGTCGCTCTGGAATGTAGGTCAGAACTCAATGCCTTTCGAGGAAAGCAATTATAACCCTACATTTTTTTTAGATTATCCGGTTAATGCCATGATCTTAAATAAGTTTCAACTATGCGACATAATTGTAAGTCCTTTTGAACACGAATCAAACGGTCTCGCCGGTAACCGGTCGCGGAGTTGGAACAGGCAATATGTTCAAATTAGGGTCGGTCTTGAATCATCAGAAAAGATGAATGTAACAAATTCCTTCCAGTCCGAGAAGGTGTTATTGTATATAAAACTCTGGCACGCATCGGCATATTCCGACCAGGATACCTATCTTCAATCTATCGGCAATAATAATCAATTCCTTGGCTACATGGGACATGGTGAGATCGGGATAAGTATTAGAAATTTTATCTGGGGAGGAATATTTAGAGACCACCAACTGGATATAAAAACACCGATATTCCAGGATAACAATAAAAATTCTTATGAACTTGAATTCCGACAGCAGATTCCTGATATGAATTTTGCAATTTACATCCAGTACTGGTATGGCTACGGAGAAACCCTGCTACGGTTCGATCAGTTTGGACATAGAGCTTTTGTTGGGTTCTCTTTTTACTATTAAAAGTATACGGAAGGATGAGCATAGCATTTTATGACTTGGCAGCTTAATGAAGGCAGAAGAAATTCAATGAGTCATTCGACAAACTGACGAATATCTTGGCGCAACATAGTACTGAACTTGAATAAATAAAAAGGAGAATAACCATGCCGGAATTCGGATCACCCTTTTCAGGGTTAGCAAAAAATAGAAAGCTCACGAATGCTGAACTTGTCAGAGCAATTCGTTTCATGATTGCCGCAGAGTATGAAGCGATTCAGTTATACATGCAGCTTGTCGAATCAATCGACAACAAACTCGCCGTGAAGGTGCTCAAGGATATAGCGGATGAGGAACGTGTACACGCTGGAGAGTTTCTGAGATTGCTCAACGAGCTTGCCCCCGATGAACAAAAGTTTTATAGCAAGGGGACTAAGGAAGTAGAAGAAGAAATCGGGAAAAAATAAATGATTCCTGGAAAACTTGTACAACAAGCTGATGAAGGCCTTAATAAAAAAATCATCAGAGTAATTAAGAGAGAACGATGGAAATAAGCCCTTTTGCAGGAAAGCCCGCCGAACCAGCGATGCTGGTTGATGTACCAAAACTCGTGATGGCATATTATACAGAAGTGCCTGATCCTTCAGTGCCGGCGCAGCGAGTTGCATTCGGGACATCAGGACATCGTGGCTCAGCATTTGACAATGCATTCAACGAATGGCATATACTCGCCATCACTCAAGCCATTTGCCTCTACCGAAAACAGCAAAAGATAGATGGTCCACTTTTTCTCGGCCTGGACACACATGCCCTTTCCGTACCGGCTCTTGCCAGTGCACTGGAAGTGTTGGCAGCAAACGGTGTGGAAGTCATGATCGCAGAGAAAGATGAATACACTCCGACCCCGGTTATTTCTCATGCTATTCTTACATACAATCGTGGACGCAAAACCGGACTTGCCGATGGCATAGTGATCACGCCTTCACATAATCCTCCTCATGACGGGGGTTTTAAATACAATCCTCCTAACGGTGGGCCGGCTGAAACCGATGTCACCGATTGGATCGAAGCGAAGTCGAATGAATTTCTTGAAAAAGACCTTCTGGATGTTAAAAGGATTCCCTACGAGAAAGCTCTTCGTGCCCCAACAACACACCGATATGACTATCTCAATACGTACATTACTGATCTCGCCAATGTGATCGACATGTATTCTATTCGTGACGCTAAAATTAGTATGGGAGTTGATCCGCTCGGTGGTGCAGGTATCCACTACTGGAAACCAATTGCCGAGCGATATAAATTGAACCTCACAGTTGTTAACGACGCAGTCGATCCAACCTTTCGTTTTATGACGGTTGATTGGGACGGACAGATCCGCATGGATCCATCCTCGCCTTATGCGATGCAAAGGTTAATTGGATTGAAGGACCGTTACGATATTGCTTTTGCATGTGATACCGACCATGACCGGCATGGAATTGTTACTAAGTCTGCTGGGTTGCTGCCGCCCAACCATTACCTTTCCGTCGCTATTTTTTATCTTTTCCGACACCGGCCGAACTGGCGCACGGAAGCAGCAGTAGGAAAAACGGTTGTGAGCAGTCAAATGATCGATCGTGTCACAGCGCAACTTGGCCGCAAGCTCTATGAAGTGCCGGTCGGCTTCAAATGGTTCGTCGATGGTTTGCTCGACGGCTCAATTGGCTTTGGCGGAGAGGAAAGTGCCGGTGCATCGTTCGCCCGCTTTGATGGTGGAGTTTGGACAACAGATAAAGATGGAATCATCCCGGCATTACTTGCCGCTGAAATAACTGCAAATACGGGCCGAGATCCTGGAGAGCTTTATCGTGAGTTTACGCAAGAGTTTGGTGATCCTGTATATGACCGCATTGAGGCACCAGCGACACCCGAGCAAAAGAAAATCTTAAAGAATCTTTCCAGTCAGGATATATCGAAGAAAGAGTTGGCAGGTGAAAAGATCGAATCAATACTCACTCATGCGCCGGGAAACAACGCGCCTATTGGCGGGCTGAAGGTGACAACAAAGAGTGGATGGTTCGCCGCGCGTCCATCCGGGACTGAAAACATCTACAAGATTTATGCGGAGAGTTTCCGGGGTGCGGATCATCTGCGCAGCATCCTGGATGAAGCGCAAAGTCTTGTGAATGATGCTCTTAAAATAAGTGCTGCTGCACCAATTCCTTCGGAGGTAAACAAATGAACAAACAAATATTATCAGGCACAAATCTTGAATCTTTGATGAACTTGCTGGCAAGCAAAAACGGTGCGACTCGTATGAAAGCAAGAAAATCGTTGGTCGCTCTGGGTAAACCCGCTGTCCCTTCCCTCACTCGGACATTGCGGAATTCCAAGGAAGATCACGTTCGCTGGGAAGCAGCAAAGACTCTAGGTGCGATCGGTGATGTGAGATCAATACCAGCATTGGTGAGCGCACTCGAAGACAGCGACCAAGGCGTTGTATGGTTGGCTGCCGAAGCATTGAGAAAATTCAAAAGGATCGCTTGGCCGTATTTAATGGGTGCGTTGGTTAAAAGTAAAAAGGACTCTGTTTTATTGCGCCTAGGTGCGCACCATGTTCTAAGAAAACAGAAAGAGGATGGATTCAATGATTTGCTGGCGACTCTGAGAACCGCTTTAGAATCCAGTTCGGCTTCAGAATCGACACCATTTGCAGCATCTAACATTCTTAAACGAATGAAGATAAAATCATGAAAACTAAGGTACGCACCGACAACCCAGTGAAGAATGAAGTACCCACCGATATCGAAGGTTTCGATTCCCTGGCTGAGCTGGCTCTTGATATGCGATGGTCATGGAATCATGCTGCTGACGAAATATGGCGGCAGCTTGATCCGGTTCTGTGGGAACTGACGCATCATCCCTGGGATGTTCTGCAAACTGTCTCACGGGAGAAGGTCAAGGATGTATTGTCAAATCCTGAAATCCGCAAGAAGATTGATGCTCTTGTACAATCAAAGAAACAAAAAGAGAAAGCATCTGCTTGGTTTCAGAAAAATTATCCAAAGGCTCCTTTGACCTGCATTGCATACTTCAGCATGGAATTTATGTTGAGTGAAGCGCTCCCGATCTATTCGGGAGGGCTTGGTAATGTGGCCGGCGATCAGCTCAAAACTGCTAGCGATTTGGGCGTGCCAGTGGTTGGTGTGGGGTTGCTGTACCAGCAAGGGTATTTTCGGCAGGAGCTCGATAGGAATGGTATGCAACAAGCCCTTTACCCGTACAACGATCCAGGACAACTTCCAATTACACCGTTGCGTTATCCGAACGGTGAGTGGTTGCGGTTGGAGATCACCTTACCAGGGTACTCGGTCTGGTTGCGAGCATGGCAGGTACAGGTTGGAAGAATCAAGCTTTACTTGCTGGATAGCAATGACGCTGCGAACTCTCCTATTCATCGAAGCATCACAAGTGAGCTCTACGGTGGCGGACCGGAATTGCGGTTGAAACAAGAGATGGTACTTGGGATTGGTGGATGGCGGTTGCTCCGTGCGCTTGGCATCAAGCCGGAAGTCTGTCACCTGAATGAAGGACATGCTGCGTTCGCTGTGTTGGAACGTGCAAGAAATTTCATGGAAGATACAGGACAACCTTTTGAAGTCGCAATGGCTGTTACTCGAGCGGGCAACCTCTTCACCACACACACGGCAGTAGCTGCGGGGTTTGACCGTTTTTCACCGGCTCTCATCGAGCAATACCTTGGTAATTATGGAGAGCAAAAACTCAAGATAACTCTCCACGATTTGCTGGCTTTGGGTCGTCAGAATCCGGACGACTCGTCTGAAAGTTTCAACATGGCATTTCTGGCAATCCGAGGAAGTGGCGCAGTGAATGGTGTGAGTCGCTTGCACGGGAAAGTCAGTCGCCACCTCTTTGAATCACTTTTTCCAAAATGGCCTGCAGATGAAGTGCCAATCGGATATGTAACGAATGGAGTCCACATGCCGACCTGGGACTCTGCGGCAGCTGACGATCTCTGGACGGAAGCTTGTGGAAAGGATCGCTGGTTAGGAACAACGAAATCAATGGAAGAGAACATTCGTCGCATCTCTGATGCCAGGCTGTGGCAGTTTCGAATCGCCGCGAGCAAGTCTTTTGTTGAATATGTCCGAAAACGATTATCCCTGCAGCTAACCTCCTCAGGCGCGTCTCCCGAGACTGTGGAAGATGCGAAGCATTTTTTTGATCCTAACGCATTGACCTTAGGATTCGCTCGTCGCTTCGCAACTTATAAACGACCCAACATGCTCCTGCACGATCCGGAGCGGCTGCTGCGCTTGTTAACAAATCAGCAGCGCCCGGTGCAACTTATCCTCGCCGGTAAAGCTCACCCAGCAGATCAATCAGGGCAGGATCTGATACAGCAATGGACACAATTCATCCGGCGGACCGAAGCTCGCCCCCATGTGATCTTTCTTAGTGACTACAATATGCTCTTAAGCGAGTATCTTGTGCAGGGAGTCGATGTCTGGATCAACACGCCGCGGCGTCCATGGGAAGCGTGTGGAACGAGCGGTATGAAGGTGCTCGTCAATGGAGGTATTAATTTTTCGGAGTTGGATGGTTGGTGGGCTGAAGCCTACACACCGGAAGTCGGCTGGGCTTTGGGGGACGGCCAGGAACATGGCGATGATCCTGCATGGGATGCGGCAGAAGCAGAAGTGCTCTATGATAAACTTGAACACGAAATAATTCCTGAGTTTTATGCACGCGACAACAAGGGTATCCCGATTACTTGGATTGCTCGTATGCGGGAAAGCATGGCGTTATTAACACCACGCTTCTCTGCCAATCGTACTGTGCGCGAATACACTGAGCAACACTATCTCCCTGCTGCTAAATCCTTTCAACTGCGTATGACCAATAAAGGAGCGATCGGCAAAATGATGGTCGATTGGCAGCATAGACTGGAACAGAAATGGGCTGCGTTACATTTCGGTGAAGTGAAGGTTGAAACTTTTGGTGATCAGCATATCTTTGAGATTCAGAATATTCTCGCTGACCTCGATCCGAAGTCCGTGCAAGTCGAACTTTATGCAGATGGAATCAATGGCGGTGAATCGGTGATACAGGAGATGAAGCTTCTTCATCCACTAGCTGGCACAACGGGCAGTTATGTTTACAACGCATCTGTGTCTTCCTCCCGACCACCAAAAGATTATACAGCGCGGCTGATACCGCACTTTGACGGTGTTGCGGTTCCGCTGGAAGAGGAGCGAATTTTATGGCAGCGATGATCCAATCAAAAATCATATGTTTGTTTCTCGATATTGGCGGTGTCCTGCTTACTGACGGATGGAGTTATGGAGCCAGTAAACTGGCGGCCAAGGTGTTCAACCTGGATTCGGTTGAACTAAATAAACGGCATACTGAGGCTCTCGACACCTACGAAATGGGAAAGCTCACACTTAAAGAATTTTTGGATCGGACGGTGTTTTACGAAAAGCGATCGTTTACTCAAGCTCAGTTTCGGAAATTCATGCTCGCCCAGTCGAAGCCATATCCCAAAATGATCGAGTTGATCCGTCAGCTTAAGACACGATATGGATTGAAGATTGTCGTAGTCAGCAACGAAGGGCGCGAGCTGAATGAGTATCGGATTCGCAAGTTCAAACTGGATGAGTTCGTGGACGTTTTTATTTCCTCCTGCTTCGTCCGTTTACGAAAACCCGACGCGGAAATCTTTCGTGTTGCGCTCGATACCGTACGGGTTTCGGCCAATCAGGTAGTCTATATCGAAAATACACCGATGTTTGTTGAGATCGCAGAAGGATTGGGGATTCGAAGTATTCTTCACACAGATTACAAATCTACGTGTGCGAAACTGGCTTCGCTTGGATTAAAGATTGAAAGAGACAATGAGTAAATAGCCAGTGCACAAATGAATGAATAAGAACCGTGACGATTTGCCTTATTCATAGTCCTGTCTGAAAAAGGAGAATTAAAAAATGCAAACAAACACACTCACCCCCGAATTGCTTCACAAGATGGATGCCTACTGGCGTGCCGCTAACTATCTTTCGGTCGGTCAGCTCTATCTCCACGACAATCCTCTGCTTCGAAAACCGCTGAAATTCTCTCATGTGAAATCGATGCTGCTTGGGCATTGGGGTACCACACCGGGGCAGAACTTTATCTATGTGCATTTGAATCGTGTTATCAAAAAGTACGATCTGGACATGTTCTACATCGCTGGTCCCGGTCACGGTGGCCCGGCATTAGTGGGCAACACGTATCTCGAAGGCACCTACAGCGAAGTATATCCAAAGATCACGCAGGATGAAGCCGGCCTGAAAAAGCTGTTCACGCAATTTTCATTTCCCGGCGGTATTTCCAGTCATGTTGCGCCGACGACGCCGGGATCGATTCATGAAGGCGGCGAGTTAGGGTATTCGCTAAGTCATGCCTTTGGTGCCGCGTTCGACAATCCCGATTTGGTCGTTGCTTGCGTTATCGGTGATGGTGAAGCAGAAACCGGACCCTTGGCAACAGCATGGCAATCCAACAAATTTCTCAATCCGATCACCGACGGAGCCGTATTGCCTATCCTTCATCTCAATGGCTATAAAATAGCAAACCCAACTGTGTCGGCCCGCATAGAGCATGAGGAATTGGAGCAATTCTTGCGAGGCTGCGGATGGACGCCTTATTTTGTGGAAGGGGATAATCCTGAAAAAATGCATCAACTTATGGCTGGTGCATTAGAAGAGGTCATTGAGAATATTCGACAGATCCAAAATAGCGCACGAAAAAAAAATGATACGACTCGACCGCGTTGGCCAATGATCGTTCTCAATTCACTTAAAGGCTGGACCGGACCGAAAGTCGTCGATGGTCTGCAAATCGAAGGCACATTTCGAGCACACCAAATTCCATTACTAGTAGATTCCGAACATCCCGACCATCTCCAGTTTCTTGAAAATTGGATGAAGAGCTATAAGGCAGAAGAACTGTTCGATCAGAAAGGCCGACTCATACCTGAATTAGCCGAACTGGCACCCAAAGGTGAGCGAAGAATGGGCGCTAATCCCCATACAAATGGCGGCCTGGTACTGCACGACCTTGTTATGCCGGACTTTCGGAAATACGCAGTGAAAGTGCCGTCACCTGGAACGGTTGAAGCCGCCGACACGCATGTGCTCGGAGAATTTCTGCGCGATGTGGTCAAGCTTAATAAAGAGCAACGAAATTTCCGAATCTTCGGTCCCGATGAGACGCTCTCCAACCGTTTGAACGCCGTCTTTGATGTCACCAACCGGCAGTGGGAAGCCCGGACGAAAGAGAACGATGAGTTTCTTGCAACCGAAGGACGGGTCATGGAAATGCTGAGCGAGCATCAGTGTGAAGGCTGGCTCGAGGGATATCTACTCACCGGAAGGCACGGGTTGTTTAACTGCTATGAGGCGTTCATTCATATCATTGATTCGATGTTCAACCAGCACGCCAAGTGGTTAAAAGTCACCGCGGAATTGCCCTGGAGGCGCAAGATAGCATCGTTAAACTATCTAATTGCCTCTCACGTCTGGCAGCAGGCCCATAACGGTTTTACCCATCAAGACCCCGGTTTCATCGATCATGTAGTAAACAAGAAAGCTTCTATCGTGCGTGTGTATCTTCCGCCCGATGCCAACTGTCTTCTATCTGTTTGGGATCATTGTTTAAGGAGCCGCCACTATGTTAATGTTGTGATCGCGGGCAAATATCAGGCGCCCCAATGGTTGACCATGGACGCCGCCATCGAACACTGCACAACGGGGATAGGTGTATGGGAATGGGCCAGTAGCGATAAAGGCAAGGACCCAGACGTGGTGATGGCCTGCTGCG
>PLMK01000014.1 GCA_003142475.1 Ignavibacteriota bacterium | reverse complement strand
GAGAAAAGCAGGAATGCGCTGAGTATAATTAAGATTACCGTCGTTGTCCAGCCGATTGTATTTTGCAGCCGATTATTGGTATACTCTTCCATAATTTCTTTATTGTTTACGATAATCATCATGCAAACAAGCACTATGGGAAGCAGGATAGCATTCAGCACTTGCGTCCAAATAGTAATAGCAATCAGCGGCGCACCCGGAATCATAATAATTCCGGAACCGATAAGAATAATGATTGTAAAGAGCGAATAGAATTGAGGTGCTTCACTGAATTTTTTATCTATACCGGCTTCAAATCCGAATGCCTCGCAAACGTAGAATGCGGTCGCCAGCGGAAGAATTGCCGCAGAGAAAATCGACGCAACAAATAATCCGAACGCAAATAATTGACCAGCTAGGGCTCCGGCTAACGGTTGCAGTGCCATTGCTGCGTCTGAGGCTTCATTGATCTTAATCCCGTTCACATGCAGTGTAGCTGCACATGCCACAACAATAAAAAACGCAACGACAATGGTGGCAATACAACCAAGCACGACATCCCACAATGTATATTTGTAATCACTAATTTTTAACTTCTTTTCAATTACTGATGACTGCATGTAAAACTGCATCCATGGTGCTACCGTAGTACCGATGATGCCAAGGACTGTAACAATATATTCGCGATTGAATTGAATTGTCGGAGTAACTAATGCCGTTCCAATTACTTTCCAATCCGGTCCAGCCATAACGGCGGATACAACGTATGAAAGCAAAAATACACTAAACAGGAGAAACACCTTTTCAGCAAACCGGTAATTTCCTTTCAACACAAGCACCCAAACTGCGGTAGCTGCAAGCGGAACAGAAATATATTTACTCACACCGAAAATATTCATACTGCCTGCGACACCGGCAAACTCCGTCGCAGTATTTCCCACGTCTGCAACTAAAAGAAAAATAAAAATGTAGAATGTGATACGCACACCAAAACTTTCGCGTATCAAATCCGCCAGGCCTTTACCGGTAACAATACCCATACGTGCATTCATTTCCTGCACAGCTAACAGCGCAATAAACGAAGGTATGAGTGTCCAGAGTAGTTTGTAACCGTACATAGCGCCAGCAACAGAGTATGTTGTAATTCCACCGGCATCATTATCAACGCTGCCTGTTATGATTCCTGGTCCTAAGATACTCATGAAGATTATAAGCTGGCGCAGAGCAGAATTATCTTTTATCCGTTTGAAGAAATTCATATCACACCGTTTCCTCTTCCTTAATTTCGGGGAACACAGATGCTAAGGCGTCGCGGAAAGATACAAGCCCTTGAAGTTTGTCATCGTCGTCTATAACAGGAATAGCTTCAAAGTTATATTTGAAAAATAATTTTGCCACATGCCGAATACGTGTATCAATCTGCACCGACACGGGCTGTTCCGCCATAATATCCACAATAAGCATTTGCGGATCACTCATTAAAAGACTGCGTAAACTCACCACACCTTTAAGCCGATTGTCGTCATCCAAGACGTACGCATAACGGTACATCTCAGACTTCTCACATTCTATACAAATACGCTTAAGCACAACGTCCGCTGTTTCTGCTGGTTTAGCGGTGACAAAATCGGTGTTCATAATACTGCCGACGCTATACATTGAAAGAGTAGAAAGCTCTTTCAATTCTGTTACTTTTTCAGGCGGCAGAATCGTGTACACCGCTTGACGTTTCTGCAAATCGCATGCTTCCAGTAGATCTACTGCTTCGTCCATCTGCATCTCATTAATAATTGGTGCCAGCTTTACCGGTTCCATAGATTCAATAATCTGCAAACGGTTCTTGAATTGCATTTCTTGAAGTGTCTGTGCGGCAGTGAAATTATCAAGTGACTCAATAAGAGCGATGCGTTCGTCGGTGCCGAGATCTTCCAGAATGTCTGCAAGATCGGCAGGGTGAATCTCCGACAACTTCGAGGCATCTGTTTTCAATTGTACGGAAGCGTAGACCGAAGATGTAGCGGTCGGCTGAACATATTTCCACGATACAAATTCATCTTTGATGTCACGATCTGTCACCCAGCGAAACGCAGCGTTCACGGGCCGCAAAATTCCAATCCTCCGCAAAATTCCTTTGAAGCCAATGTCAATATGGACCACCCAGAGGTTAGTACTTTCTTTCGCCTTGTCTTCAATGAGTAATTGCAGATCGTTCACGCGGACTATTTTATATCCTTCGGTCGAGATGATTTGTTTGTCCAAAAAGGTTTTACAGATAAGAATTTCATTTTCAGCTGCCTTCGCTTGTTGTTCAACGCCGCTTATAGGATACTCAACTGCAATATGTTCTTTAAACACAATTCGTTTGACGTTATTCCATGGAATATAGATTTGTGGTTTAACACGATTTGTTCGCACCATCAGTCCGGTTACGCGCGGATAAACCTGCATTGTGGTTGCAGCAAGATCTACCAACTTACCGATTCGTTTGTTATCGCTGATCCGTAGTACAGGTAAATTGACGAACTCGCTGAGATAGGAAAATTTTACGACTTCAAGAGCCATGAATATTTTTCCGCTTTATCCTAACTTCTTTTATACCATTTTTTAAACTGAAATCATCTGTGTCTTGGATTAAAATAAGAATTCTTTTTTAGAAATGAACTCTATAACACGAAAATAATCCTTTTTTCCTTCTTTAACTGATTATTGAACATTGATAACGACTGCTTTCATATTTGAAACTCATCCTTCTTTTTCGTACCATCGAAGTGTCAACACACTCACGTACTGCACGGATTTCTTTTGTCGATACTCTCTTTCATTTTTCTTCTCGCCGGCGGATTGGTTGCTGGCATTTTTGGCGCACTGCTCGGACTTGGCGGCGGCGTGCTGCTTATTCCATTTCTTGTAATTGTTCTCAATATTCCGATGCATCAAGCGATTGCGACTAGTATTATTGCTGTAATTGCAACATCGAGCGCCGGCGCGTCAATGAATCTTGAACGCCGCACGGTTCATATGCGACTCGGAATGCTTTTGGAAATCGCAACAGTCAGCGGTGCAATACTTGGCGGTATTACTGCTAACTATTTGAGTGCAACCGTCCTCGCAAAGCTCTTTTCAGGGTTGATATTTTTCGTTGCCTTAATAATGATTTGGCGGGTGCGCCAACACAACGATCAAGAGATACTTCATTCCGATGGTGTTCTTCCAGGTACTTTTATCGATGATGCCAGTGGAACAACTGTACATTATACAGTGAAGAAGGTGCCTGCTGCAATGCTGATTTCGCTTGTTGCCGGTAATGTTTCAGGTTTGCTTGGCGTTGGTGGAGGTATATTTAAAGTTCCCGCGATGCATATTCTTTCTGGCATTCCGATGAAAGCAGCTACAGCAACAAGTAATTTTATGATTGGTGTAACAGCGGCAGCAAGTGCTTTCATTTATTTTGCGCATGGACATTTAAATCCCTTCGTTGCTTCTACAGCTGCACTTGGCGTGCTTGCCGGCTNNCTATTCAATTGTATTTGAGATAAATATATGCCAGAATTCACTTCCATATCAAACGAAACTCACCACGCTGCCGAGCGTTGGACAAGTCGTGTGCTTCGAATTGGTGTATGGATCAGTGCAAGTTTCATGATAGCAGGATTGCTTATTGCAGCAATTTTTCCTTTGTCAATCATGCCACTTTTAACAAATCCTTCGCTCGGCATTTTGGCGAAGCGTATAATTTCCGCTCCATTTGATCCGATAACTCTAATGTTCGCCGGACTTGTAATGCTCATGTTTACACCTGTTCTTCGTGTCATCACTGCAGTTTTGGGTTTTGCCGTAGAACAAGATTGGCGCTTTGTCATAGTTTCTTCTATGGTTTTACTGATGTTGATAGGTGAGATCGCTTATTCAATTTTCTTGAAAGGTTAAGACCGATAATGTTTACACAACTGCTTCGAGAAATCCAAATCAAACAAGACTCTCTTCTTTGCATCGGGCTTGATGTAGATGTGGATAAAATTCCAGCACATCTGCAATCTATGACAAACCCAGCGCTGGAGTTCAATCGCCAAATTATTGAAGCAACACATGATCTCGTCTGCGCATATAAGCCAAATCTTGCCTTCTACGAAGCTATGGGTGAAGGTGGAATTACTACGTTGCGAGAGACACTGAAGTTTATACCGAAATCTGTTCTTACTATTGGTGACGGAAAGCGCGGCGATATTGGAAACACTGCAGAGCGGTACGCTAAGTCGCTTTTTGAGGATTTCGGCTTTGATTCTGTGACGGTAAATCCGTATATGGGCTTTGATTCTGTTGAACCCTTCCTTACAAATCCGGAAAAAGGAGTTTTTATTCTTGCTCTTACTTCTAATTCTGGTTCAAAAGATTTTCAGCGTTTGAAAGTCGGAATAAAACCTTTATACGAAAAAGTTGTGCACACTGCAAAAAAGTGGAACGTCAATCAAAACATCGGCATCGTTTTTGGTGCTACGCACCCGAAAGAATTGCAGCGCATCCGAAAGATTGTTCCATATATGCCGATTCTCATTCCCGGCATTGGCAAGCAGGGCGGCGATTTAAAATCAGCGATTCGTTATGGCTGCGACAAACACGGACAGCTTGCCATCATCAACGCAGGCCGGAGTATCATTTATGCATCATCAGGAAAAGACTTCGCGGATGCAGCAAGAGTTGAAGCGAAGAAAATGGTGGAAGAAATGAGAACGTATGCTGGACAAGTAAGTAGTTGAGCCATTATGTATTTGGCTGGTTGAGTAATGCAACTCAGGGAGGTGTATTATGAAACGTCGTACACGAAATATCCACGAACGATTCCTTCGGCATATTTGGAGCAAGCAGTACCTTACAGCCGACTTGCAAACTACAGATGGTAAAACACTAAAAGTTTATGATGTAGGTCAATTAAATTCCAGCGGTGGGCCGGATTTCTGCAATGCAAAAATAAAAATCGATGGCGTGACATACTCAGGTGACGTTGAGATTCATCGAACGGTATTCGAATGGCTTCAGCATCAGCATCAAGAAGACCCGCGTTACAATAAAGTCATCCTCCACG
>PLMK01000053.1 GCA_003142475.1 Ignavibacteriota bacterium | reverse complement strand
TCATTCTCAGGCCTCCGGCTGTCAGCTTGCCTGCCCTGATGTTTTCTAGCGGGGAGCGCCTGGTTAGCTACAATATTTTCATTTTCTTAGTTGTTTAAAAATCCAGATTAAACAATCTTCAGAGTCCATGATAGACCATGAATGTGGGTGTTTTCGTCCATTTAATCTTATGCCTTTGTCTTGTGTTACAATTAGTTCCGCCTCTTTATTCCCTTTTAATTGTAACAAATTTATCATTGCGGAGATGTCAGTACAATTTATGTCATATAAGTCGCGGTGCATATTTTCCATCTGCCAAATAATGCCGGGCTCCGTGTATAATCGAATAGGTGTGTTTTTTAAATACTGTGCATTGCCTCCATCTTTTTCGCTATGGGAATAGACAGAATACTTTATATAATTTTCTGGAAATTCTTCAGGCGAACCTCCGAATTCTTTAACGTAACTATTCATGATCCATCTGCCTTCCTGAACTGCAGGTGTAGAAAAGTATCTTTCAATATCTCTTTTACATCGGTTCCATATATGCGTATGATCAAGAGGTGGGTCAATTCCAAAAACGGCTAAAGGGTTAATAAATGTACTATCGACATTCATTTTAGCTCTTTCTGTATATGTTAATGACACCATTGCTCCTGATGAAAATCCTCCAAGAATAAACTTATTTTTGGGAATTCTATATTGTTTAACTATTTGTTGAAAAATGGTGTCGAGAAATTTATGTTCTGGATAATGAGTATTAGTTCCCCCATTAATTAATGGAATAATTACCAATATATCTTTTTCAACAGCAAGTTTGTGCAATGAAATTTGTTTCATTACATCTTCTATACTTTCACCCCCGTCTGGAAGCAACACTAAAACCCCGAGAGGGTTATTATTGGGAACTAATTTATAATATATAAGATTTGTAGAGTCTTTGTCGTTAGATGCATACAGATCATACGGATTTTGGTTATTAACAATTACTTTTTCTAATTTCTGGCCATAATTAATTATTTCCATTATCAATACTCTTTCTTAAATGATAAATATTATTGCAGCCTAACAGGCGGAGCCCTGTAATTGTATCACGCGAAGCGTGTTTCCTCTTCTATAGTTCATTCACTACACTTTCAATCTTGTACTGAATCGTTGCAAACCGAGCTTGAGCGCCTCGTATGTTGAGTCTGTGACAATAATTTTCGTATCCTTAATCATTGGCAAAGTCATAGGAGAAGGAGAGGATAGGAGCATCTAGATATCTTCCCATCAGAAGAATATCGTTAACCAGATACTTCTCCCTATGACTTTCTACTTCTCTCGAATCTGAACAGTACTTTGAGATCCATACATATTCCCGTGGAATCCCGTATAACGCACGAGTCAAGATCACAAGGAAGCTGCCAATGTCATTCACTCACATTTTTTCAAGGAGCTTTTTCTATGAATATTTGGTTAGGCAGCACTACTGAAATACCGTTAACGGAGTTTACCAAATTGCAAACAAAGCGTTAATCCAGCATAACTGCGAACACCATTGATATTTGCAAACCCAATGATGGCCAAACCCATAAATGGAAATGGTGCCTCAGATATTTCAACTTGAATAGACAAGCCTACTACCGAACGCTCGATGCTTTCATATTCATCTGATCCAAGGAACTCATCGGACCTCCGTAAAAGTTTTCCCCGCTGAACTGAGTGGACTAACCCAATACCAGTTCCTACTGAACTGTACCAATTACCCCATCGTGCAGAACAACCATACAACACACTGATGTCCCAAATGCTCTCATCTGGTTTTGGACCAAACATGTTGAATTCGCTTGTTTGGACGAATCGGAGTAATATACACTGATCATTAAAGCTATAGGTAAAGGAAGCTGCTTCTCCATCGTCTAATGTCCCCACACCAATGCCAATACTCAATCTATACAAACTGGGTTGAACTTCCTTAGGTTTAATATCTTCGGAGGCAGTTGTATCAACTTGATAAGCATAGCCAATTGAGGCAGTAACCATGAGAGTACTGATAAGAATTGCAATAGGTATTTTATTCCGAATTGGCATTAATCACCAAATGTTCAAATTGTAAGTGCGCCCTAACATGTAATTAGATAAACATAGTCTGTATTTTTTAAAAGAGGACGATATATTGAGAGTATTCTTTGGTTTGTTATTAATAGAAAAAGCCTCCAACCGGAAAATTCATTTCCCCTTGCAGGCTTCTCGAGATTTCTTGTAACGCACTCTCCCCGCTAGATGAAGTCCTTTATGAACTTTTATTCTTTTTTTGAATTTCTAACGGAGGTAAAGCTGAATCCCGAACTCCCAACGGGTACAACTTACTGCGTACATCAAAACCACCGTTATGGTAACAACGCTTTTCCTGAGATGCAATACCAAACTCTTTGCTTGTCTGCAGCCATTTGATTTGCTGGATAAAAGAATTTCATCGATATTGAAAGCACTGATGAAAACAGACGTCATTATTATTGGTGCAGGCGCAGCAGGATTGATGTGCGCTATCGAGGCTGGCAAGCGAGGACGCTCCGTCCTTGTTTTAGATCATAATAAGAAGATCGGCGAGAAAATTCGCATCTCCGGTGGTGGTCGGTGCAACTTCACAAACAGAAGTGTAAATGCGTCGAACTTCATCTCACAGAATCCTCACTTCTGTAAATCAGCACTTGCCAGGTTTGCTCCAGCAAATTTTATCGCACTAATAGAAAAATACAGCATTCAGTATCACGAAAGAGAACATGGACAATTATTTTGTGATGGCAGTGCAGAACAAATTATTCAAATGTTATTGGAAGAATGCCGAAAAGCGAATGTTGAAATCCAGACTTGCATACATATACTCCGCATCGAAAAAGACACATCTTTTCATCTATTAACAGATCACATGCCACTGGAAGCTTCTTCACTTGTTATCGCTACCGGCGGACTCTCGATTCAAAAGTTGGGCGCAACAAATTACGGTCTCAGGATTGCTGACCAATTCGGCATCAATATCGTTTCACCAAAACCAGGTCTCGTGCCACTCACCTTTCATTCTAAGGATTTTGA
Source organism: Ignavibacteriota bacterium (assembly GCA_003142475.1). GTDB lineage: Bacteria > Bacteroidota > Ignavibacteria > UBA10030 > UBA10030 > Fen-1298. Next base: position 30,141 of record PLMK01000053.1, on the reverse strand, counting down.
GGGCTTCAAAGATCTCAGCGGCATTTCGATTGATGCAGAAGTTCGATGCAATAAAATATCCTTTCGTGAAAATATGCTTTTAACGCATCGGGGTTTAAGCGGTCCAGCCATCTTACAGATTTCATCTTACTGGAATCCCGGAGATTCCATTTCTGTCAACCTTCTTCCCGGTATTAATATTCTTGATGCGTTGAAAGAAGATCATCCGAGCAAGAAACAGCTCGCAACTATTCTGGAGCAATTTCTTCCTTCGCGTTTTGTAAAAGTCTGGCTGGAACTACGGGGTGGTTCAAATCCGATGAATCAATATTCACTTATTGAACTAAAAGAACTTGCTCGACATTTAAGTGACTGGCAGATTACACCATCAGGAACCGAAGGCTTCCCAAAAGCCGAAGTGACGGTCGGCGGCATCGATACTGACGAGCTTTCTTCAAAGACCTTGGAATCGAAGAAAGTAACGGGACTTTATTTCATTGGAGAAGTGATTGATGTTACCGGTTGGCTTGGAGGTTTCAATTTTCAGTGGGCGTGGTCATCCGGATGGGCGGCGGGACAAGCGGTATAGAATAAAAAACCCGTGCAGATTTCTCAACACGGGTCATACCTTTGTTGATAACTGATACTCACAGCTATTGAATCACATTTCCATTACTGTCAATCAGCTTCACTTCTCCATAACCAAGCTCGCGGATACCTGCTTCGATCTTTGAACGATCACCGACTACTACCCAAACCAAGTTGTCCGGATACACAACTTTTTTTGCCGCGTTTGTGATATTATCAAGATTTAAACTTTTGATTTTCTTGACAAACGTTTCAAAGTAATCGTCGCTGTAATCGAAACGAACCATCTCGGCAATAGAACCGATAACTGCGTTATTGGTTTCCCAGGAACCGGGAAGCTCAAGCGTCATGTTGCTCTGCACTTTCGCCAATTCATCGGCAGTAGCTGAATGTGGACCAAGAATGTCGCGAAGTTCCTTGTTCAATTCCATCATCGATTCTTTTGTCTTGTCCGTCTGCACAATACCATAGGCAATGAACGGCTGCTGTCCGCGTGCATCAAACACGAAACTGCCAGAACCGTATGACCAATGTTTATCTTCGCGCAAATTCATATTAATGCGCGAGGTAAAAGCACCGCCTAAGATTGTATTCATCGCTTCAATAGCAATTGCATCCGGATCATTCTTCCGTACCGTTACATTTGTTGGAAAAATAATTGACTGCTGCGCTCCGGGTTTATCCAAGATGTACACGCTCGATTTAGCCGGCAGAGTAACTGCTGCCAGATTCTTCTTCGGCACTTCTGCAACTTTCCAACCGCCGAATAACTTTTCTAACCGCGGCTTCAAATCGTTCATTGTAATATCGCCGACAACAATCATCGTTGCAATGTTCGGTTTGATCCACGTCTGATAGAATTTCACTATATCATCGCGTGTCATCTTCGCTACTGTTTCTTCAGAACCGGAACCAGTGAGTGGAGTACTATACGCGTGATCAGTTCCGTATAATAATTTCGGCAGCACACGCAATCCCATTTGTACGGGCTGCGTTTTTTCCCGCTGAATGCTAGCAATTGTCTGTTTCTGCAAGCGGTCAAAATCTTCCTTCGGGAAAGACGGTTTCAACACGACATCTGCATAGATAGCAAGCGACGCATCCAGGTTTGCTTTGAGCGCAGAAAGAGAAACAGTGGACATATCAAGATTCGATCCTGTGCCCAGGTTCGCACCAAGCATCGCCAGCTCTTCGCTGATCTGCAAAGCATTGCGTGTCGTCGTTCCTTCGTCCATCATATTCATTGCAAGGTTTGCTGTGCCGGGAGAAGCAAATTGGTCTGCGGCATATCCCGCATCAAATAATAAATTGAAGTTGACAACCGGTACGGATTTCCGTTCAGCAAGAATCACTTTCAGTCCATTGGACAAAACCGTGCGCTCGAGTTTTGGAAATTTCGCTTCCGAAGCCTCTCCGGTTTTAGGCAATGTTTTGCGAACAACTGTATCCGTTTTAGATTCGGAATAATTTGGAAACGTATATATTTCCAATACATAAACACCGTCGGAGAGCCACTGCTTTGCTGCATTGTGCAAATCTTTCACGGTTGCATTTTGGATTTGCCTTAATGTCGTCTTATAAAAATCGGGCGAGCCGCCATACACTTGATTCATTGCAAGAATGTCGGATTTACCGCCGAATCCACCGATACGTTCGATGCCGCGAACAAATCTTGCAACATATTGAGTCTTGACACGCTCAAGTTCTTTTTCTGTCGGACCGAACTTGATGAGCTTTGCAAGTTCTTCATCCAGAGCGGTTTCGACTTTTTTCAAATCATCACCAGGTTTTGCCGTAGCTTCAATATATAATTGACTCGCAATTTCTCTTTCATCAAGATACGAGTTTACGTTTGTCGCAATCTGGTCGTCATACACAAGACGTTTGTAGAGACGCGATATTTTTCCGGAAGCAAGGACATTAGTTAAAAGTTTTAAGTATTGAAATTCTGCCGTCCCCCATTGCGGAATGTTCCATACTTTATAAATACGTGCTTGAGGCACACGATCTTGTGCAATCTGCCGTTGTTCCCCGGTTCGCTTCGCAGTCCATAAATTGAAATGTGCCACTGGCGGTCCGGATGGAATATCGCCAAAATATTTCTTCACTTTTTCCAGTGCCGTGTTCGCATCGATATCTCCTGCAACAACTATTACTGCATTCGCTGCGCCATAGTACGTTTTGAACCATTCCTTCACGTCATCAAGCGATGCCGCATTCAAATCTTCCATCGAACCGATGACGGTATGCGCGTACGGATGCTCTGCCGGCCAAGTCGCCTTCGTAATCAGTTCTTCAGAAACAGCATATGGCTCATTCTCGCCCTGCCGTTTTTCGTTTTGCACAACGCCGCGCTGTTCATCTAATTTTTTCTGATTGATGGCGCCAACCAAATGTCCCATTCGGTCTGATTCCATCCACAATGCAAGATCAATTGCGTTTGTCGGAATATTTTGGAAATAATTTGTGCGATCTTCACTTGTAGTGCCGTTGAGATCGGTCGCACCGACGCGTTCCATCACCTGAAAATAGTCATCGTCATAATTTTCACTTCCGTTGAACATCAAATGTTCAAACAAATGCGCGAAACCCGTGCGCCTTTCTTTCTCATTTTTCGATCCAACATGATACCAGACGTTGACTGCAACTATAGGCGCTTTATGATCTTCATGCACGAGTAATGTAAGGCCGTTCTCAAGTACGAATTTTTTGTAAGGAATATCAATTTCGGGTGCTTCATTCTTCGGAGTCTGTTTTTGCGCTACCAATAGAAGAGGGAAAACCGATACAGCAAAAAGGACCAAACCGAACAACAAAAAAGTTCTCATAGAATCCCCTTGAATTTGTGCATATGTTGATAGGAAAGAATTTAAAAAAAGATATTGAAGTGTCATAGATTGTTCATATAACGGAAAAATCGTACAAAAAGTTGCGCTGGCAAGCTACCGAATAACAATTAGAATGACAAGAAATCTAACATTATATGAGTAAGTTCCTCCGGCGCATCGACATGAATCCAATGACTTGCATTTTTGACGGTCACAAGTTCTGCTTTCGGAAAAAGCTGGCTTATTACCGGCAAGTCATCCATTTGAATATAGCCCGATTTACTGCCACGGATAAAAAGTGTCGGACCATGAAATTGATGATCTCGAGGAAGCTCTTCATTGATCCGAACATAATTCTTTTCTATAACTTCAAGATTCATCTTCCATCGAAAACCGCCGGACTCATCGCGCGTAAGATTTTTCATTAAAAAATGCCGTACCGGCGCATCAGGAATCTTTAAAGCAAGCGCTGCATCAATATCTTTCCGATATTCAAAGGCATTCAAATCGAGAGAAGTCAATACGTTAAAAACTTGATCATGATGCGCTTTGTATGATCTCGGCGCGATATCTACAACAATCAATTTATCAACAAGTTCCGGATGGAGCAGCGCCGTCAACGCAGCAGTTTTTCCGCCCATGGAATGCCCCATCAGCGAAGCCGAAGAAATGCGATGCTGTGTCATAAACTCTGCCACATCTTCTGCCATCACTTGATAATTGAAATGATCACTATGTGGCGAGCGGCCATGATTTCGCGCATCAAGTGCAAATGTATGGAAGTGTTCACTTAATCTTTGAGCGATTGAGTGCCAATTATCTGATGAACCTAATAATCCATGAAGTATAATGAGAACTGGTAACGATTCCGAGCCATATGCATTATAGTGAAGATGCATTCAATAAAATAAATCCTTTGCCATTATAATTGTGAATTTCTTCTGAATATTCGGAAAGGATTAGCGGAAATGCAATTCATATGTAATTTTGCATCTCGATTGTTCGGATGCTACATTTAAATGAACGCTGTATCAATCAAAGGAAATTATGATTTGAAAACTACGATAATCACACTGGATACACCAAAGGATTTCGACTTCTGGCGAACAGTGAACAGTCATGGCTGGTGTTCTTTATTACCGTTCAGTGTAGATAAAGAACACCGTTCATTAAAACGAGTTCTTGCCTTGACTGACAGTTCGCTCGTCCTCTGTCAAATATCAGATCATAAGAATTTGAAACTTAACATCAAAGTACACAGTTCCGTATTACTGACTTCTGCTCACCGTAACGAAGTCATTCGTCAAATTGCATCGTGTTTGCGATTGACAGAAGGATTTTCTGATTTCTATCGCGAAACTCGACGTTACCCGGAACATCGTTGGATTGCGAAGGCAAAAGCAGGACGCATGCTTCGCGCGCCATCGGTTTTTGAAGATGTTGTGAAAATGGTTTGCACAACAAATTGCAGTTGGGCGCTTACCGAAATAATGGTCAATAATCTTGTTGGAAAACTTGGCAAAACATTCGACAATTTAAATAAATCATTTCCCTCCCCGGAAGCTCTTGCCGGCACAACAGATCAGTTCCTGCGAAAGGATATTAAGGCTGGTTACCGTTCTCCGTTCCTTTTGGAATTCGCTAAAAAAGTTGCAAGTGGCAAATTAGATATTGAATGCTTGCGAGCATCTGAACTAACAACAGAAGCACTCTTTAAAGAACTTCGTTCCATCAAGGGTGTTGGCGCGTACTCGGCTGGAAACATTTTAAAACTGCTCGGCAGGTACGACTATCTTGGACTTGATTCATGGGTACGGGCAAAGTATTATGAATTGTATCATCAAGGAAGGATAGTGAGTGACCGCACAATCGAACGAAGATATATGCAGTACGGAAAATGGCGTGGACTTTTCTTTTGGTTAGAAATGACAAAGCATTGGTACGATCACGAGTTTCCATTCTAAGTATTACCAACGACAAAGCCCTCGATTGAACTTCAACCGAGGGCTTTGCATTCCTTGACAACTTCTTCAGTTATTGCGGGATGGCTCCCTTATTCATTCTACAACATAGGGAAGTGCCCATACATTGGAAGAAAACGCTGCCTGATCATCATAAATGGACTGTCGCGTAATGGCGCTGACGTACACCGAATATCTTCCAGCAAATGCGCTTTGCCATTTCCAATCATTCTCATATACTCTCGTGAAAGTGCCGTCACCATTGGAAACTGAACTCAGCAATTTCATTGACGCACGGCCGTACGCACATCCGGTGTTAAACCAGAGTGGACGGTGAGCTACAACAACATCGCTATCAGGGTCTGTACTCTTTACTGTTACCTGTACTTTGAATTGCGTAGCAAAATTCGGTTTCAATTCCCGGATACCCCAGCGTCTGTTATACACATTTTTATTTGCAAACTGGAACAGTGAATCCAACGGATTGATTACACTCACAGTATCATCATTGATAAAGAGTGTCACATTCTGAATTAACATCCCATTATTGGCTGTTCCGCCCTGCACACCGGAAACAGCAACCATCTTCCAGTTCCGAAGAGAATCAAAACCTGCAATTGAAGTTTGACGAAACTCTACTTTATGGGTAATTGTTTCGGCCAATGGTTTATAAATTAAAGTATCCTTGGATGTTTCTTTAACACGGATCCATACTTGTCCAGTAAGAGTGTTAACAACAGTGGCAATGACTGTGGAATCATCCACATGGTTATACGTTACAGTGCGGGAAGCATTCTCAATTTTCCGTCCCCACCCACGCGGAATAATTGCGGTACTCGTCTTTGCCAGCGAAGGAACAGCATCACTTAATGCATTTGCATCTGTAGTAAAAAGTGGATCCTGCGCAATAACACTTCCTATGGCAGTCTGATCTTGAGTTGCGACTGGTATGATTGTGTCGGGTTGAGTTGACAGGTTTGATGACTTTTCACATCCTAATATGCCCAATAAGAATAATAGGATTGTTCCTGAAATAAAATAATAGCTCCTCATTGTACCCCTCCTTTGTTTAGCTAAAGTGTTTTATTTTTTTACTAATATAAATTTGGACATAAAAAAGAAAAAGAAGTTTAATGAAATTCTTTCCATTTTTTTGAAAACAAGAGTATTGGTGTATGCATAAAACATCACGGGATATCTTGCAAGTTTGGTGCCGTAAGAAATGTGAGCATAACGTGATAAAAACACGAAATTGTATTTTGCACCATGCAAACTTTGCACTTGGGTGCAGATATTGCACTCTCAATCTTTTTAAGAAAAGTGTTTTTTAATCTCAAATTATAAGTTTGATGGTGTAGTAAAGTTTAACGAAGGAGGCAAAATGTGAGAAAGGTCATTCTTCTGTTTCGTGACTTCTTGCTTCGCCAGATGCACCTTGAATGACAACGACATATTCACCGCGAGGCTGCTTTTTACCGATCTCAGAAATAACGGATTGGATGTTCCCACGTACGATCTCTTCAAATTTTTTCGTTAACTCGCGAGCAACAACAACATGACGGGTTCCAAGATATGTTTGAATATCGGTGAGTGTTTTGATAATGCGATGCGGTGATTCGTAAATAATAATTGTGCGAGATTCTGATTTCAATGATTCAAACTTCGTCTTGCGTCCCTTTTTCAATGGTAAAAATCCTTCAAATACAAAGCGATCTGTTGGCAAACCACTGGTAATAAGAGCTGAAATAAACGCGGTTGGCCCAGGAATGGGAATAAGAGGTATTCCATTTTTCAATGCTTGTTGAACAACATGAAATGCCGGATCGGAAATTCCCGGCGTTCCGGCATCTGAAACAAGCGCAACAGATTGGCCTGTGAGCAATTTCTCGATCAATTGCGGCGCGCGCGCCTGTTCGTTGTAGCTATAATAGCTCATCATCGGTTTGCTGATATTATAATGATCAAGCAGAATTTTTGTCTTACGCGTATCCTCGGCAGCAATGAGATCGACCGACGCTAGTACTTTTACAGCCCGGTAAGTTATATCTTCTAAATTGCCTATCGGTGTAGCAACTAAGTAAAGAGTACCGTTGAGAATGGACTCTGGCATTTTATATTCCCCAATCTCTCACATAGCGGAAGTCAACATTAACGGTGCGGTAGGAAACTTTTGCGATCACCGGTGGACGGCGTTTGAACTGATTTTTTTGAATCACTACCCGAATCCTTTTGATGAGCGACGGGTCAAATTCCATCTTCACTAATTCTTCATCGGAATGCCGTTCGTCAATCATCTCATATAACAATGCATCGAGTTTGGCATAAGTGACGCCCATTTCTTTTTCATCGGTTTGTCCTTCCCATAGATCTGCTGAAGGTGCTTTCTCGATCACTGGTTTCGGAACTCCAATTGCTTCAGCAAGCTGCCAGATCTGCGATTTGTAAAGATCACCCAGTGGATTGATAGCACTTGCAAGATCGCCATGCTGCGTTCCATATCCAACTAAAATTTCTGTTTTGTTGCTTGTGCCGATGACGAGCGCTTTTTCCCGTGCAGAAAGATCGTAGAGCACAATCATCCGCATACGCGCCATGACATTGCCACGGCGAAGTGGATCAGCAATTTTATTATCCTCACAATACCCGTCTACCATCTTACTGATATCAACTAATTCTGATCGAATGCCAGTTGCCTGAATTACTAATTTTGCATCTGCAACACTTTTCGGATTGCTTGTGCGGTACGGTATCATCACGCCGAGAACATTTTCTTTGCCAAGCGCTTCTGCCGCAAGTGCCGCTGATACAGCCGAATCAACACCACCGGAAATGCCGATAACCGCTTTTGTGAATCCGGCATTCGTTGTTTGGTCTTTAATGAATCTGACGAGCAGGTCCCGAACAATCTTCGTGTTGAGTTTGAGATCTGCTCTATTTGCTCGTTGCGATGTTTCCATGTTTAACCTTTACTATAAAATTCTCTCCAGAAACGCCTATCGACACCTTCCACTTGAATCTATTCATTCCACTATGCCGATAAAGAACAGCCTGCCCGAGCATGATTTACCTTAATGAATTCCTACCTGTTCAAAAATGTATTCGATATGTTTCAAGCTTCTTTTCGGATCGAACAGTTCATTGAGTTCTTTTGGTGATAAAATTTTCATTACTTCTTCGCTGCCAAGAAGCAACGCTTTGAATTCTTTTTCTTCTTTCCACACTTTCATTGCCTGCTCCTGTACCACACGATAAGCATCTTCACGCTTCATGCCCTTTTTGGTCAACGCAAGCAACACTTCTTGTGAAAAGATCAATCCATGTGTAGCATTGAGATTGCGAGTCATATGTTCTGGATAGACAAGTAGTTTGTCGATGATTTTTGTCATATCGGCAAGGATGAAATCCAAAATGATACAGCTATCTGGAATGATGATACGCTCAACCGATGAATGCGAAATGTCTCGTTCATGCCATAACGCAACATTCTCCATTGCTGCAAGTGCATTGGAGCGAAGCACACGTGCTAACCCAGCGATGCGTTCGCATACAATCGGATTACGTTTATGCGGCATTGCCGAAGAACCTTTTTGTCCCTTTGAAAAAAATTCCTCTGCTTCACGCACCTCGGTTTTTTGGAGATGCCGAATTTCTGTAGCGAACTTTTCTAAAGAACAGCCGCAGACAGCAAGTGTATTCATGAATTCTGCGTGACGATCGCGCTGAAGGACTTGCGTAGAAATAGATGCCGGCTGCAGGCCGAGTTTTTTACATACATACCGTTCCACAGATGGATCAAGATGTTGGTATGTACCAACAGCACCGGATATTTTTCCGATAGATATTGTTTTCAGTGCGGCATTCAATCGTTCAATATTACGTTCCGTTTCTGCATACCAAAGTGCTAATTTTAATCCGAAGGTAATCGGTTCTGCGTGGATGCCATGCGTTCTGCCAATCATGACAGTGTGTTTGAATTCCTTTGCCCGCCGCGAAAGAACGTCTTTCAATTCTTCCAATCCTTTTATCAACAACCCACCAGATTGTTTCATCTGCACCGCAAGTGCCGTATCTAATATATCCGATGATGTCATCCCAAGATGAATGAAGCGGGAATCCGGACCGACATATTCTCCAACGTTCGTCAGGAACGCGATGACGTCGTGCTTCACTTCCTGTTCGATCTCGAGAATGCGAGCAACATTGAAATTTCCTTTTTTCCGAATTTTTTTTACTACTTCCCTTGGAATAATTCCCAGTTCAGACTGGGCCTCGCACGCCAGTGTTTCTATTTCCAACCAAATGCGAAATTTATTTTCATCTTCCCAAATTTTTCCCATCGCGGGGCGTGTATATCGTTCTATCATTTTCGTTCCTTCTGTGTAGCTTCTAATTTCAGAGATATATCGATCGTTTTATGTTCACGTAACACTTTGAATTTTAGATAATCACCAGGACTGGATTCGATCATTATAGCAAGAATATCATTATCAGAATTTACTTTCTCGCCATTGACTTCGAGAACAACGTCGCCGATTTTTAATCCGGCAGCTACAGCCGGTCCACCAGGATGTATGTCGCTCACAATAACACCCTGTGCCTGTTTCATCCCAAGATATTGGGCAATGCGTGCATCCACAGGTTGGACGTCAAATCCGGCAGTGATATCGCGCGAAATTTTTCCTTTCTTTTTCAAATCGGTTACAACTTTTTTAATTTTGTTTATGGGAATAGCAAAACCGTATCCGATGTATGTACTGGTCTGTCCTGCAGTGAAGATGAGTGTATTCATTCCAATAACTTCTCCGTTGCTATTAACGAGCGGTCCACCGCTGTTACCGCCGTTAATCGCTGCATCCGTTTCAATCATGTCGCGATAGTACCGATTTTCTAATTGACCTAACTTCATACCTGTTGCGCTGATGACACCTACCGTGACGGTCGGTTTATCGTTAATTTCAAATAAGCCAAAGGGATTACCAAACGCTATCGTCCACTCACCAATTATTACTTCGTCTGAATTGCCGATTGTAACGAACGGAAGGTCTTTGCCGTCAACTTTCAACAAACAGATATCTGTCGCCGCATCAGAACCGACAACTTTTGCTTTCATCTGCTTGCCACCAGAAATTGTGATCGTTACATCTGTCGCGTTGCCTGCGACGTGGTCGTTTGTCACGATGTATCCATCAGGTGAAATGATAAATCCAGAGCCGAGTTCTTTCACTTCTTGTTTATACGTGCGATCTCCAAAGAATGGTTTGAAGAATGGATCGTTAAAAAATCCTGCGAATGGATCACGCACAGTCACTTGTTGTACAGCAATGACATTGATACCGACAACCGCCGGACTGATTTTCGCCACTGCGCGTGTGATAGCGTTTTGCCGCGATAAATGAAGTGGATCTTCGTCCTGCCCCGCTTTATTAAGCGAGCGCGATGCCTGCGAAAATGCCTGGTCAAAAGTTGTATCGGCAGCATTCGCTGATTTAACACCGGATGGTTTTACGATATATCCGATACCAAAACCGAGAAACAATGTCACAGTTAAGATGATGAAGAAACGTAAGTAGGGGTTATTCATAAATGAACCTCAAAATTAGAAAACAAAAATTAGGTGACAGAATATTTATGTTGAATTATTTCTTTTAACGACCGCGAATGGCTAAGCAAATGGATGCAACTCATGATAAACGAAAATATCCGGTAATCAGTTGCAGAAATATTGCGTACCATTACCGCCTCAATCCAGGCTGATGGAATTATAAGCAGAATAATTGGCGCAAGAATAATAGCAACGATATTCGCTTTCAAGATATTCTTTACGCATACAAACGCAACAGCCCACGTTGTACACCACACAATTATATAGCTGATACCAATTGCAAACATTCCGCCTGCCGCCGGTGCCAAACCTCTTCCGCCTCGGAACCGAAGCCACACCGGATAATTATGACCAATGAGCGCGCCGCACAATGCCGCCGACTGATTCCAAAATGAGCCGACAAGAAACTGACCGGCTATAAATGCCACGATAAATCCTTTTACCCCATCTAACACACCGACAATGATGCCGATTTTTTTCGATTGCGTTATCTCATATGAATTGAAGGCGCCAACATTTCCACTGCCATTCTTGCGGATATCAATGCCAGTCCTTCGACGGACTATGAGAAACGCCGTTGGGATGGAACCAAAAAGATACCCTCCAACAATGCTAATGAGTAACGTCAAGAAATAAGGATACTGTAATTGTGGCTAATAAATTCTTTTTCTAAAGAAAACTACGGAAAAGTGAAAGGGAAAGCAAGGTAAGCGAAGAAGTCGGATTATTGAGTCAATAAACAGCTGGGATTTCAAATTGTGAAGCTGATAAAGATGCCATTTATCATCTCAAATACTTAGCTATTTTTTTTCTTCAATCCATAAACACCCAATTTACTCCTAAACGAATATTTCTTCCCGGCATCGGATAAATGGGCGCAAGAATATATCCCGCGTTCAGAATATTATTGCACGAAAGAGAAAGGTACGCATCGCCTATCTTGAGAATCATAAACAGGTCGAATGTTGTTGATCTGCCAAGCAAGTCTGTTTTATATTGGCTATATGAAAGAGTCTGCGGGTCAAACTGCATACCTTGTTGATGATTATAGAAGTTCGAGCGTAAACCAAATTTAACATCAAGTTTTTCTTTGAAGAATTTATCACGATAACTCACTTCGCCGGCAAGGATAAGATCCGGTGTTATCGTCTTCAATGTCTCTGCTTGCGTATAGCGAGTCAACGTCATCACGCCGAATATTTCAAAATGATGCCAGTAAAACATGATCCTGCCATTGAGTCCCAACGATTTGACTTCATTAATATTTGAAATGCCAATGGCAGATGAACCGTACTTCGTTACAGTTGGCTCAAAAACAATCGCGTTCTTTACTGTTCGTTGAAAACCACTAAGACTTAATTGAAAATTTGAGCCAGCATTTATATTGATACCGCCTTGAAGAAAAGAATGTTGTTCTTTAACAATTCCATTTGTACGAATAACCGTTGAATCTCTCCAATATCGTTCCTGTATAGTCGGGAATCTGTCATACTTCGATGCATCGACAAAGAGCATAAGCCAATCTAAAAGCACGGATTTTGCTCCGACACAAGAGCTGAAAGCACTTTCGCCTTCTAATGAAGTTGAGCGTAAAGAAACTGACGGAATAAAAATATTTATTAATCGTAATTCAGCTTGTGCAAACAAAGATTTTTCAGATTCGATATGTGATGGAAGTGTTCGCGTTGAATCACTCTGCCGGCGCTCAAGATTTCCGCCAACTGTCAGATGCACAGGATTAAATGAGAGCCACTGCTGAAAACGAATTCCCCAGAATGACGCTTTGGTCGAATCATCTATATTTTGATAATGTCCATTTTGATAATCCGGTGGATTCCAATATTCTCGTTCAAGAGTGCTGTAATAGAGGCTCGCTTGCGTTGTGGAAGAAGAATCTGAAAATATACGCGCGATTGCCGAAAGTGTCTCATCTCGTCGCGAACGATCATCATGCTGAAAATTATTCATGACAACAGCACTTGCTTCATTGAAAATGTTTGTTGATGATGATATATCAACTCCGCCATTAAGTCCATTACTGGCTTTCGTGTAGAAATCGGTAAGTGAAATATTTAAACGATCAGAAAAATTATAGCGCAGACGTGTGCGAACATTCCATGCATCCAAAGCTGGAACTATAATTGTATTTACGATTTGAGGATAATTTCCGTTGGAAGTCTGTCGCGTAAAACTAATCATCAAGTTCAATCCGCGAGCAACATTCTGTGTAAAGAGACCATCAGTTAGAATCGTTCCTTTCGGATCCTGAACAAATCGGAGTTTCGTCAACGGACGGAAACTGTTATACGAACGTGATATAAAATTCAATGCCACACCGTTTTCGCTGGACGCCAAGATCGAAGTCGAGCCGGAAAGAATCTCAGTGTGGTCAATAAATTCCAATGGCAAGTCCGAGAGATTATATGTGCCGGTCACTGGATCGTTCATCGGCCGTCCATCTAGCAAAATTCCAATGCCACGTCCATCAACGCCAAATGCGTTGAGTTCTCCCCACTTGCCCGCTTCACCCAAATCACGATAGAAGAATCCGGGTAGTTTCCACAGCAAGTCTCCTGTATACTTTGCATCGCTCCATAAGAATTGTTTTTGATGCAGCACATTTGTTGTATCAACTCCGTCAACGATTTGTCCCATTCCAGGAATAAAACGAATCCGAACGGAATCTATTATAGTAGAATCGGCATGCGCGAACGACGCTGTATCGATTCCTTTTTTAAGTGTGTCAACAAAGGATGGATGTTTCTGCGACACTAAGATGACGGTAGAATTTGTTGAATCCACCTTAGTTACAGATGATGGAGGTAAGATACGTGATCTTTTTCTTTCACTCTCCTGTGCAAAAACAAGCGCTGCAACAAAGAGTAAAAGAACGACAATTGCAAGAATACGGATAATGAATTTCAAGATTTAATCGGTTTCGAGTTGGTGGAGCGATTTGAACGAAGGAGCTGTAATCGAAGTTTGATAATTTTTCGGGAATGATGAAAGCGCAGCAAGCGATTTCTTTTCGTTTTCAAAAAAGCCGTATATCGATGAACCACTGCCGCTCATCAATGAGAACACAGCGCCCATCTCTTTCAATTTCTCCTTAACACGGATGAGTTCGGGATAAGTTCGAAACGCCGACGGCTCGAAATCATTTAGAGCAATTGATACCAATTTTTGAGGATTGGATATCTGCTTCACGAGCTTGGCTCGTAATCCGCTTGCTTTTCCATTTTGATTTGGCACAAGGTGATTGTAAGCCCACGTTGTAGAAATATGAATCAGGGGCGTAACAACCGCGATCCAAAATGGCATCGTCAGAGAAAAAGATTCTACTATTTCTCCGCGTCCCGTCGCGTACGCTGTTCCACCATCGATGAAAAATGGGACATCCGAACCGATCTGTGCTGCAAGCGTACGCAATTGATTATTTGATAATTTTAATTTCCAAAATCGGTTTAAGCCGCAAAGTACTGCTGCCGCATCGCTGCTACCACCGCCAAGTCCGGCGCCGATAGGAATGTTCTTTTTCAAATGAATCATCACCCCCTGTTGAATATGCTTTTCTTTTTGCAGGAGGTTTGCGGCACTAATGCAAAGATTGGATGCATCAATAGGAACAAGAATAGAATCAGCAGTCATCACTACTTTGTCGTGCTGTTCCAATTCAATTTCATCAAAGCAATCGATCTCGTGGAAAACTGTTTCTAGATCGTGATAGCCATCCGATCTTTTCCCGAGAACATTGAGCCCGATATTGATTTTTGCATACGCTCGAAGTGTCATAATACAAACCGTTTCCAAAATAATAGAATTAGGCGGCATATGCAAGGAATTGAGCGGTATTGGTTTCTTTGATTGTTCCCCCATTTTTTCGTATGTTTTTCAACAAACGAGTTAATGCACTATGAGTATCCCTGATACGAAAGTTGTATCTATTGGTAAGATTCACATCGGCGGTAATAATCCTTTAGTACTGATTGCTGGGCCGTGTGTCGTTGAAAACCGTGAGATGATTTTTCAAACGGCAAAGATAATTCGATCGATTACAAAACGACATCAGATACCGTTCATCTTCAAGTCTTCCTACAGGAAAGCAAATCGCACGAGTGGCAATTCTTTTGCATCGATTGGCGATGAGAAAGCTTTGCAAATTCTTGCGGAAGTAAAACGCGAGTTCGGTGTGCCAATTCTCACTGACATTCATTCCCCTGCTGAAGCGCAATTCGCCGCTGAAGTTGCAGATGTTTTACAAATTCCCGCTTTCTTATGCCGGCAGACAGAATTACTTGAAGCCGCTGCTAGAACCGGTAAAGTTGTGAATATCAAGAAAGGGCAATTTGTTGCGCCGGATGATATGCACCTTGCCGCAGAAAAAGTTGCCGCTACAGGCAACAACAAAATTCTGCTTACGGAACGCGGAACAACTTTTGGCTACCATAATCTTGTAGTGGATATGCGATCTTTGCCGATAATGCGAAAATTTGGATACCCGGTGGTGTTAGATGCTACGCACTCTGTGCAATTGCCGGGAGGCGCGAAGAATCAGAGTGGTGGTCAACCTGAATTTATTTTCCCTATCGCGCGCGCCGGTGTTGCAGTAGGTTGCGATGCACTCTTCATCGAGACACATCCGAATCCAGCAGAAGCGTTCAGCGACGCTGCCAGCCAGTTAAAATTAGATTTGCTTGAAGAATTGGTGAAGCAAATAAAAGCGATTGATAATTTGGTAAAAGGATTTTGAATGAGAAGTTCAATGAAACAATTGTCGTTTAAATCGGATTGTGGCTATAATTAAATAGAGACTATGGCAAAGAAAGCAAACCTAATCAATTTAAAGCATATCAAACTCCTTCTCCTTGACGTGGATGGTGTGATGACAGACGGTGGATTATATTTTTCCAATTCCGGAGATGAGTTTAAGAGATTTAACGCTCAGGATGGATACGGCATAGTGAAACTCCAGCGAGCTGGAATCCAAGTCGGTATCATCACCGGGCGCGTATCTAAAATTGTAGAAAGACGTGCAGAAGAATTAGGAATCACAGAAGTATATCAGAATTTTGAAAATAAAATAAATGCATACGAATCCATAAAAAGAAAATTTAATTTTGCAGATGCAAACATCGCTTACATCGGTGATGACGAGTTTGATCTTGCGGTACTGAAGTGCGTCGGATTTTCTGCTGCACCAGCAGATGCTGTGCCAGTTGTGAAGAAACAATCGCATTATGTCTGCACACACGGCGGCGGTAACGGCGCTGTGCGTGAAGTCATCGATTTGATTTTGAAGAATCAGAGGTAACGAGAGAAATCTATGAATGCAAATGCCGCCATTGAAAAAGGAAAAGAAATTATTCGGATAGAAGCGGAAGCAGTTGCCGCACTCGAATCGCGCATTAACGGAAACTTCGCCTCAGCAGTAGATCTCATATTCAACGCAAAAGGACGCGTAGTCTTAACAGGAATGGGAAAATCCGGCATCATCGCCCGAAAAATTGCTGCAACAATGAGCTCCACCGGTACTCCTTCCGCCTTCATGCATCCCTCCGACGCTTTACATGGCGACTTGGGAATGGTCACATCGGATGACGTAGTTATCTTCATTTCTAAAAGCGGAGATACGGGAGACCTGTGGCAGCTTTTACTGAGCTTTCATCAGCTTGGTGTGAAGATTATTGCGATCACAGGCAACATTAACTCACCCCTCAGCAAACAATGCGACATCGTTCTCGACACGAGCGTCAAAGAGGAAGCATGCCCATATGATCTTGCACCGACCTCCTCAACCACTGCAGCGTTAGTAATGGGCGATGCGCTTGCAATCACGCTTTTACAAAAGCGCAACTTCACGCAAGAAGATTTTGCAATGTTCCATCCAGGCGGTAATCTTGGTAAACGGTTGCTCTTAAAAGTCGAGATGATGATGATCACCGGCGCAAATATGCCGGTTGTCAAAGAAAGTGTTTCGCTTTCCGATGCCATTATAGAAATCAGTTCCAAACGATTGGGTGCTACGTGTGTCGTTAATAACGCAGGTGTTTTATGCGGTATCCTTACAGATGGCGATCTTCGCCGTCTGCTTCAAAGATCCACGAACATTACAAATCTCTCGGCTCATCAGGTGATGACGGAGAATCCAAAAACCATCCGCCCGAATATTCTTGCCGCTCAGGCGCTTAAAGTGATGGAGACATTCAAGATCACACAGTTGATCGTAGTGGACAACGACCAGCATCCTATTGGCGTATTGCATCTTCATGATTTAGTTGAGGCAGGATTAGGTGGAGACTCCGTCACATGAAATCGTTCTGCATCTTGATGTTCTGTGCAGTTGCACTTTCATTTGTTGGTTGTGAAAATAAGACTCTGCCCGCGGTTATCTCAACAGACGACAGCCGAAAACTTCCTCAACAAGAAAGCTGGAACAGTACTATCGTCGTATCTGATTCTGGCCGCATTAGTGCCATCATCGTAGCAGGATATATTCGCGTGACTGAATTGAACCGCCAAACACAAATGAGTCAAGGTGTGAAAGTGCGATTCTTTGACCGCGAAGGCAGACAAACCTCTATACTGACAAGTGACGAAGGAACCGTGGACGAAGGAACCAACAATTTGGAGGCGCGAAAAAACGTCGTTGTCACTTCTAGTGATAAATCGAAGATGATAACTGAACAATTATTTTGGGATAATCAGCGGCAGCTTATTTATACTCCGGCATATGTCCAAATTACTTCAGTAAAAGATAAACTGCAGGGGCATGGATTTGAATCAGATCAGAGTTTAAGGAATTACCGGATATTCCGTGTAACAGGCCAATCGCAAACAAAATAAAAACGATGCAGCGCCGTCTAAAATATCTTCTGCAAATCATACTTCTCGTATTCATTTGCCGCTCCAATGCTCAACAAAGCAACATTATTGATTTGCGTCATGCGGATTTAATGAAAGGAAAGAAACCTGTGAACGGTGAAGAAGTCCGCGAGCTTACAGGCAATGTTCACTTTGATCAATTTCCCGTGTCGGGCGGATTAGTGAAAGTCTGGTGTGATACGGCACTTCGATTTATGGCACAGAACAAACTTGAATTGTTCGGCAATGTGAAAGTCATTCGAGACAGTGTTACTATCCGATCGAAAGAAGGAGTCTATTACGGTGACCAACGGTTGATGGAAGGACGAAACGGGGTTGAACTGGAACGTGGAAAAACTCTACTCACCGCGGTAAATGGAAAATATTTTATCGATGAAAAACGATCTCTTTTTTGGGACAACGTGGTACTAACGGATACATCTTCTATCATCACATGCAACGTATTGAATTACTTTGAAGCAGAGACACGCTCCGTTGCGACCGGCAGTGTGCATGTTTTCGAAAATGCTAATGGCGTCAATATCTATGGTGACTCGCTTGTTCACATCGAGCAGAAAAAATTCACGCTCGTATTAAAACAGCCGCGCTTAGTGAAGATAGACACATCCGCCAGCGGTATCATCGACACAATGGTGGTGGTCAGCCACGAGATGCAATCCATTCAAGACACCGCAGAGCGCTTTGTAGCAATCGATAGTGTACGCTTAGTGAAAGGCGATATGTCTGCAAGATGCGGCAAAGCAACATACTCCGTGAAAAACGACATCATCGCGCTTCAAACACACCCCATAATCTGGAGCGACGAAAATCAGATCACTGGCGACTCCATTCGTATCCGGATGGAAGAAAAGCGACTTAGAAGCATGTGGGTAAAAAACAGGGCGATGGTGATTTCCCGCATAGATACAGCTCTGCCGAACCGTTTCAACCAATTGACAGGCAGGGAGTTGACTATGTACTTCCACGAAAATAAATTGGAACAAGTGGATGTGCAGAAGAGCGCAACGAGTCTCTATTACTTATTTGACAATAAAGAACCGAACGGCGCAAACAAATCAAGCGGCGATCGTATCTTCATCGATTTTGTCACGGGAGATGTGGATCGTATTAAAATTGTCGGCGGCGTGCAGGGACAATATTTTCCTGAGAAAATGATTAGTAAGCACGAACAGGATTATAATCTGGACGGCTTCCGGTGGTACGATAATCGTCCGATTCGACAAGGCGTACATATAATTAGTGAGTAACATGGCAAAACGAATCGATAAATCTATTTCGCGAACAAGGCGATCTGCCGCATCGACAAAAAACAAAATCACTGTACGTCGTCGATTGCAAACAGCGAAGCCCCACGCAGCAAAATTAATTACAAAACAAGCGCACCAAGTTCCTGTCATTGCAGTTCCACAATCGATAACACCCATCGTGACCGCACCAACGATTACTCAAATCATTCTTCGCTCGGACGGATTAGTGAAACGATACAAAAAGCGCACGGTGGTGGATGAAGTGAGCATACAGGTCAAGCAGGGAGAAATCGTCGGCTTGCTTGGACCAAACGGTGCTGGTAAGACAACAACATTCTATATGATAGTCGGAATGATTCGGCCAAACGCAGGCAAAGTATTTATGGATGATGCCGAGATCACTAAAATGCCGATGTACAAACGAGCACGGAACGGAATAAGTTATTTACCGCAAGAAGCATCTGTGTTTCGACGATTATCAGTACGGGATAATCTTATGGCTATTTTGCAGACCACATCGCTTACTCACGAAGAGCAGGAAGAGAAGTGCAATCGGTTGATGGAAGAATTTGGACTTACGTATATCGCTGCAAGCAAAGGCTATGTACTTTCCGGCGGTGAACGTCGCAGGACGGAGATTGCTCGCGCGCTGGCACTTGATCCAAAATTTATTTTATTGGATGAACCATTTGCCGGCATCGATCCTATTGCCGTGGAAGACATTATGAAGATTGTCATCAAATTGAAGAACAAGAATATCGGTGTACTCATTACAGATCACAACGTGCATGAAACGCTTTCCATAACGGATCGTTCGTATTTACTGTTTGAAGGAAAAATTCTAAAATCTGGTACGGCAGAATATCTTGCCAACGATCCTGAAGCAAAGAAATTGTATCTTGGAGAAAAATTCAAGTTAGATAGATACGAATAGCGGTGAGTAATAAATAGTGACTAATGACTAATTAACCAATTATCTATACACCTTTTCACTAACCATCAAATATTATGATTGTCGTTTTAGAAACAGGTACATCCGAAAAACAAATTGAAGAAATCATCCGTGTTCTGCATGATCACGGGTTTGACATACATCGCTCTACAGGCGTGCAACATACGGTCTTGGGCGCAATCGGCGTTCACCCAGAGTTCGACCACCGGCAGATTGAACTACTGGATGGCGTGGCAGAGGTTGTGCGCGTTACCGAACCGTTCAAACTTGCCAGTCGTGCATTTAAGCGCGAAGGATCCGTGTTCGATATTGGCGGAGTGAAAATCGGCGGGCCGGAAGTTATTGTCATGGCAGGACCATGCTCAGTTGAAACTGAGGAACAAGTTTTCAAGATCGCAAAATATGTTAAGGACTCCGGCGCGAAAATATTACGCGGCGGCGCGTTTAAACCGCGCACATCGCCTTATTCCTTCCAGGGACTTGGTGAAGAGGGTTTAAAACTCCTACGTTCAGCGGCAGATGAATACAAACTAAAGGTCATCACGGAAGTGATGGACAAGAGCCAAATCGATCTTGTGGAAAAGTACGCTGATATTTTACAGATCGGCGCGCGAAACATGCAAAATTACATGTTTCTGAAAGATCTCGGCAAAGCATCGAAGCCGGTTATGCTCAAGCGCGGTCCTGCTGCAACTATTGAAGAATGGCTGATGTCCGCAGAATATATTCTTGCGGGCGGCAACGAGAAAGTTATTCTATGCGAACGCGGCATTCGAACATTTGAAACTGCTACGCGCAACACTATGGACATAAGCGCCATTCCGGTCATAAAGAAAAAGAGCCACTTGCCTATCGTTGCTGATCCGTCACATGGTGTTGGCATTCGCGATAAGGTGATTCCAATGGCGCGCGCTTCTGTTGCCGCGGGTGCGGATGGCATTATGGTAGAAGTGCATCACGATCCCGACCACGCATTATCGGATGGGGCGCAGTCGCTTTATCCAGATCAGTTTGCGCAATTGATGAAAGAAGTTCGTATGATTGCTCAAGCCATAAGCCGCAATATTGCGTGAGCGCACCGATGGCAGAACAAAAGTCGCTTCCATATAAGCGCATCACAATTATCGGTGTCGGACTAATCGGCGGATCGCTAGCACTTGCGATAAAGCACCGTTTTCCTTCCGTGTATATTATTGGCGTTGATAAACCGCAAATTCTCAAACGTGCATTGGAACGGAACGTAATCGACATTGCCGAACGTTCAGTAGAACGGGCTGTCCGCTCTGCTGATCTCGTTATAATAGCCGCGCCTGTTTTCGCAATTGCAAAACTTCTGCCTATTGTTGCCAAGAATATAACGCCTCACGCCATCGTTACCGATACCGGAAGTGTGAAGCAAGCAATAGTTAAGCAAGCTCAAAAACTTTTTCCCAATGGCAACTTCATCGGCGGTCATCCAATGGCGGGTTCGGAATTCTCCGGCATCGACGCGGCACATCCTTTATTGTTTCAGAATGCAATTTACATTCTTACGCCGACGCGCACAACAAATATTAAATCGCTCCGAACTATTGCAAAATTTTTTACATCACTTGATGCGCGCATCTTCAACATTGATCCTGCAACACACGACAGCATTGTAGCCGCTGTTAGTCATCTTCCGCAGCTTGTCGCTATCGCGCTCATGAACACTGTCGGTAAACAACATCCTAACTCACCGGATCATCTCTCACTTGCTGCCGGCGGTTTCCGCGATATGACACGTATTGCATCAAGCCGATTTCGAATGTGGAAGGATATTCTCTCCGCCAACCAGAAAGAAATCAGCAAAGCACTTCGGCTTTTCATCAATCAATTAGAAAAAATTGCGGCGACTGTAGATTCCGATCCAGCACGCCTTTCGGCGGAGTTCAAAACATCACGCAATCTGCGGCTGCACATTCCTCAATCGATGAAAGGATTTATGTCGCCGCTCGTTGATTTGTCTGTCTTCGTTGAAGACAAACCTGGCGAGCTTGCGCGTTTGACTTCCTCGCTGGCGAAACAGAAAATTAATATTAAGGATATGGAACTGTTAAAAGTGAGGGAAGGAAGCGGCGGAACATTCCGTCTCTCGTTCGAGAATCGCAGTGTCTCTAATGAAGCCGCGTGCATACTTCAACGAGCCGGCTTTAATGTGAGCGGGAAACGCTAAGCAGTATAACTCCCTCTTGTAGTCAAAGCAACTATTCCTTTTTATCCGCGCTGGAAGACGTGTCTTTGGATGGTTTAGATTCCTGTTTAGAGTCCGGTTTGGATTCCTGCTTAGAATCCGGTTTGGAGTCAGATTTGGAGTCAGGTTTCGATTTCGATTTCCTGCTGGAACTTGAGGATGTTTTAGATTTATTATAATCGGTCGCATAAAACCCGCTTCCCTTAAAAACTAATGCAGGTCCGCTGGAAAGCAAGCGTTTTACAGAGGGCTTGGAGCATTTCGGACAGATCGTTAGAGGCTTTTCTCTTATCGATTGAAGTTCTTCAAACTCATAGCCGCACGATTTACATCGATATTCATATATTGGCATTTTTTACCTTTTCCTTTTAATTATAATAAAATATACCTACGATTTACCAAGATTTCAATGAGATTCTCCAAATGAAATAAATCAGACGTGGAACCAAATGCATTCCATTATCGTTTAGACAATATCACTACCAATAATAAAGGAGACTCCATGATCAGCAAACTTTTACAAGACGCTATTAATGAGCAAATCAACTTCGAGCTTTTTTCTGCATATCTGTATCTTTCAATGTCGGCACATTTTGAAACACAGAATCTCTCCGGCTTCGCGAACTGGACGCATGTGCAATATCAAGAGGAAACCGGACACGCTATGAAGCTTTACAAATATGTGTTTGATCGCAGCGGCGCGGTAACGCTGAAAGCTATTGCGCAGCCGGCGACAAAATTTAAAACTCCTGTGGATATCTTTAAAGAAATTCTGAAGCACGAACAAAAAGTGACTTCACTCATCAACAAGCTGTACGAATTAGCGGTGAAGGAAAAAGATTATGCCGCGCAGATTTTTCTACAATGGTTCATCAACGAGCAGGTGGAAGAAGAAAAGAACGCAACCGACATCATTAATATGTTGGAGATGATTGGCGACTCATCTGTAAGTTTGATTATGGCTGACCGACAACTTGGTGCTCGTAAGGCAAATTAACATAGTGTAAAACTTGTTATTTGGATAAATATAAAAGCCGCTTAGTCCAAAAACGAAGCGGCTTTATTGTTTTAAGTATGCTGTGATAGATACTTCTATTTCTCTTTATTTTTTCGAACCTGATAATTTAGTAAGAAGCTGTTCACGAAGAGAGTTCAATTCTTTCGGCAGTTTATCCTGAAGACTCATAAAGAGTTCTTCATGAAGCTGAATTTCTTTCTTCCACAACTCCACATCAATATTCGTCACATCTTCAAATTGTTTTCTCGAAAATTCCATTCCGCTCCAGTCCATATCTTCATACCGCGGCATCCAGCCGAGCGGGCTTTGAACACCTTGTGCTTTGCTGTTCACTCGCCCGACGATCCATTTCAGCACACGCATATTATCGCCGAACCCAGGCCATAAGAAATTGCCATTGTTGTCCACCCGGAACCAATTGACTCCAAATATTTGCGGCGGATGCGCAACTTTTCTCCCCATCTCAAGCCAATGCTTAAAATAATCAGCCATGTGATAACCGCAGAACGGCAGCATTGCAAATGGATCGCGGCGCACCTGCCCCACTTTTCCTGCCGCTGCCGCTGTAGTTTCTGAACCGAGCGTAGCAGCAAGATACACTCCATTCGCCCAATCGAGAGATTGACAAACGAGCGGTGTTGTGTTACTGCGACGTCCACCAAAGATAAATGCTGCAATCGGCACACCGTCCGGATTTTCCCATTCTGGATCAATACAAGGACATTGATTTGCCGGAGTTGTAAAGCGCGCATTCGGATGTGCCGCCTTGCGTCCGCAGTCCGGTGTCCATGGCTGGCCAGTCCAATCAATCAGTTGAGGCGGAGGTGTCTTGGTCATTCCCTCCCACCATACATCGCCATCCAGCGTGAGTGCGACATTGGTAAAAATAGAATTCTTTCTCGCAGTTGCCATCGCATTCGGATTTGTTTTTTCAGAAGTACCGGGAGCAACACCGAAGTACCCGTATTCAGGATTGATCGCATACAGGCGACCGTCTTTACCTGGTTTGATCCACGCAATGTCATCGCCTACAGTCGTAACCTTCCACCCTTGTAAAGCAGGAGGTGGAATAAGCATTGCAAGGTTTGTCTTGCCGCATGCGCTTGGGAACGCACCCGCGATATATGTTTTCTCACCCTGCGGAGATTCGAGTCCCATAATGAGCATGTGCTCAGCCATCCATCCTTGTTCACGTGCCATGGTAGACGCAATACGAAGCGCAAAACATTTTTTTCCCAGCAGAGCATTACCGCCATACCCGCTGCCGAAGGACCAGATTGCATGTTCTTCTGGATAATGGACAATATATTTTTCTTTGTTACAAGGCCATGGCACATCCTTCTGTCCCGGCTCAAGCGGTGCTCCTACCGAATGAACGCATGGAACAAATTCACCATTGCTACCCAGCACGTCCCATATAGATTTCCCCATCCTTGTCATAATGCGCATATTGACAACAACATATGCCGAATCCGTTAACTCAATACCGATATGTGCAATATGCGAACCAAGAGGACCCATGCTGAACGGAATGATATACATTGTCCGCCCGTGCATACATCCGTTAAAAAGATTTTTCAGCGTGGTTTTCATTTCCACCGGATTGATCCAATTATTTGTTGGGCCGGCATCGCTTTTATTTACACTGCAAATAAATGTGCGATCTTCAACACGCGCAACATCACTGGGATCTGAACGACAAAGAAAACTGTTCGGTCGTTTTTCTTCATTCAGTTTTATGAACGTTCCGGACTTTACAAGTTCTTGACATAAAGTCTCATTTTCTTCTTGAGAACCATCGCACCAGTGCACATTTTCTGGTTTTGTGAGCGCAGCAATTTCTTTTATCCAGGAAATTGCTTTTTCATTTTTAACGTATGTCGGAATATTCATAATTCATCCCTGTATTAGTTCATGTTATTAAAGAGAACAAAGATACTTCGGTAAAGGTTTCTTACCAATCGCGTACAACTTTGCGAGTTCCAATTTGGATTTCGCGTGGCGAATTCGGATCTAATGCCCACTTGATTCGAGCTATTCCATCTGCAACCTCGCTGGCGGCTCCAGCAAAGCTGATCCGCAAATGGCCTTCCATACCGAACTCCTTACCAGGCACGGTAACAACGAGTGCTTTTTTCAACAAAAATTCCGCCAATGCCATAGAATCTTTGTTAAGTGTACTGAAATCTGGAAAACAATAGAATGCGCCTTCCGGTTTCTCAACTTTCACTCCAGGAATAGACCGTAATCCCTGGATCACTGTGTCTCGGTTCTTTTGTATTGTCGCAACCAGCTCATCAACACAACTCTGATCTCCTGTCAGTGCCGCTTCTGCTGCCACCTGACAGATGGGAGAATTACACGTGGTTGTCTGACTTTGAATATTTGTTATGGTCTTTACAAGCTTTCGGTTTGCAACAACCCAACCAATTCGAAATCCTGTCATTCCATATGTTTTTGAAATACCGTTGATGACAACAATATTGGTTGACTCAATATCTTTTTTTGTAAAATTGTAGACAGGCGCAATCTTTTTGCCGTCGAATATAAGTTTGTGATAGATATCGTCCATAAAGAGATAAATATTCTTTTTTTCACACAGGTCAACAATCTGACCGACTAACTCATCCGGGAAAATTGCTCCCGATGGATTGTTCGGACTGTTCACTATAATTGCCCGAGTCGATGATGTTATTACTTTTTCAATCTCCGAAAGTTTCGGATAAAAACCGCCGTCCGCCGGTGTGACGATAATCGGAACACCATTGACCAT
The DNA here is from genome assembly GCA_003142475.1 of Ignavibacteriota bacterium. Lineage (GTDB taxonomy): Bacteria > Bacteroidota > Ignavibacteria > UBA10030 > UBA10030 > Fen-1298. The sequence goes on along the minus strand of PLMK01000053.1, from coordinate 4,099 downwards.
TTTCACCATTTCCGGATAGCTGACCCAATACGGAGCCAAGATAATAACCTGATCTCCCGGATTAATAAGGGCATAGAGCAAATTGGATATGGAGTGTTTTGCACCGTCGGAAACAATAACATTGGCAGGTTCTACTGTTCTGCCATAATTTTTTTCAGTGTATTGAACAATTGCTTTTTTCAACGAGGGTATACCATCAGAAGGAGCATACTTAATTTCACCTGAATTTAATTTTTCAACAGCGCTCGCTATTGCATTCATAGGAGCTTTATTCTTTGGTTCACCAATTCCAAAGTGTACTATTGCTTCTCCTTGTGCACGCAGCCGTGTAGCTTCTGCATTGAGTTTCACAGTCGGAGATTCTGCAATTGATGCCGCCAGCTTGCTGATATCCATAAAAGTTGCTCCTGATAATAAAATTACTGAATGATTGAAGAATGCAAGCATTATTGAGGATTAACTTAAATTCCTAAAACATACTCACGTACTCTATTAACAAGCTACATGTTTTTTTGAAATATTCAATAGATGGTGGACATGGTAAATTCTATAACAAGAAAAACGATTGAGTTTGTTTGTCAGGGAATTCTTCTGTATTTTTAAATATATTTTTTAATTAAAAACGAAAACAGATTATGAGAGCAATTATCCCCGTTGCAGGTATTGGCAGCCGACTCCGTCCGCATACGTACTCCGTACCTAAAGTACTCCTCAATGTAGCCGGGAAACCGATCATCGGACATATTTTAGATAAAATTATTGAAGCCGGTTTCGATGAAGCCACGATCGTTGTCGGATATCTTGGTGAGATGATCAAAGAATATGCTTTGAATAATTACAAAATCAAATTTGATTTTGTAGAACAAGAGGAACGCCTTGGCTTGGGACATGCTATCTATCTTTCACGGCACACATTTTCAACTAATCCAATTCTGATCATCCTGGGAGATACGATTTTCGATGTCGATCTGAAATTGATGATCGCGAATCGGCAAACACAAATCGGTGTTAAATATGTTGATGACCCGAGAAGGTTTGGAGTAGCCGAAACGATAAATGGGCATATTGCACATTTAGTGGAAAAACCTGAGAATCCAAAAAGCAATCTCGCCATTGTTGGTCTCTATTATATTACACAGCCACTCCTCTTGGTGAAATGTTTAGAAGAAATGATCAAGAGCAACGCGCGCACGAAGGATGAGTTTCAATTGACCGATGCACTGCAGATGATGATTGAACGCGGAGAACAGATGAAAACCTTTCCCGTGGAAGGATGGTTCGATTGCGGCAAACCGGAGACTCTGCTTTCTACGAATCAACATCTTCTCGGGCTTCAGCCTGTGCCAGCGCCTATAAAGGGTGTCGTGATTCAACCACCGGTATTTATTTCAAAGCAAGCAAAAGTGAGCAACGCAATTATTGGACCGAATGCAACGATCGCGGATAATGCAGTCATAGAAAATTCTATAATCTGTAATTCTATAATCGGTGAGGGGGCAACAGTTGTAAACTCCCTTCTAGAAGAATCTTTAATCGGCACAAACGCCATTGTGCGCGGCATCTATAAACGAATTAATATCGGCGATTCATCTGAATTAGAGTTTTACTAAACAATCAAATACGTACGGAGAAAGAATGAGAAATCTATTTACATCAGAATCGGTATCTGAAGGGCATCCCGATAAAGTCTGCGATCAGATTTCAGATGCAGTGCTCGATGCGCTACTCGAACAAGACAAGACATCGCGAGTCGCATGCGAGACATTTGTAACAACCGGTATGGTTCTCGTCGGCGGCGAGATTACTACGAAAGGTTATATTGAGGTTCAAGAAATTGTACGCAACGTCATCCGCGACATTGGCTACACGAAAGCGGGCGTTGGATTCGATGCGGATTCATGTTCAGTCCTCTCTTCTATTCATTCCCAATCGCCGGATATTGCGCAAGGCGTTGATACAGGCGGCGCGGGTGACCAAGGAATGATGTTTGGATATGCATCATCGGAAACCCCGGAGTTGATGCCTGCACCTATTATGTTTGCGCACAAGTTAGTGCTTCGTTTAGCGAATGTCCGAAAGAAACAACCAATGTTAATGCCGTACCTTCGTCCTGATGCAAAATCTCAAGTGACGGTTGAATATGACATCAACGGAAAACCGATCCGCGTAGACACTGTTGTCGTATCTACACAACATGATCCGGAAGTAACGCAGAAGAAAATCAAAGAAGATGTTATTGAACTGATCGTTCGCAATGTAATTCCGTCGGAAATGCTTGACAGCAAAACACACTATTTTATTAACCCTACAGGCAAATTCGAAGTCGGCGGACCGCACGGTGATAGCGGTTTGACTGGACGTAAAATTGTTGTCGATACGTACGGCGGACGCGCACCTCATGGCGGCGGCGCATTTTCCGGCAAAGATCCAACAAAAGTTGACCGCAGTGCAGCATATGCAGCAAGGCATATTGCAAAAAATATTGTCGCAGCAAAACTTGCCACAGAATGTCAGATCCAAGTTGCCTATGCTATCGGTGTCTCGGAACCAGTATCCATTCAAATCAAAACTTTCGGTACTGGCGTCATTCCCGACGCGCAGCTCTCAGATTTCGTGATGAAGGAAATTGATCTAACACCGCGCGGTATCATCAAGCGACTTAATCTGCGCCGACCAATTTATCGTAAAACAGCGTCTTACGGACATTTCGGTCGTAATGAAAAGGAATTCACTTGGGAAAATTTGGATTTAGTGAAAATCTTGCAGAAAGCAGTAAAGTAAAATTGGGAGTAGCGAATAGTAAGTAATGAGTAACAAATTAACTATTTAACGAATTAGGAATTTAACTTTTTGAAAAATACTATGAACGAAAAAAAAAATAAATTTAAAGTAAAAGATCTTTCATTAGCGAAAGCTGGCAAACTCCGTATCGAGTGGGCGGAATCGCGCATGCCGGTATTGATGGCACTGATGAAAAAATACAGCAAGACGAAACCATTCAAGGGCTACAAAATTGCCGGATGCCTGCACGTTACAAAAGAAACAGCTGTGCTTGTGAAAACATTTGCCACAGCCGGAGCTCAAGTCAGTTGGAGCGGATGTAATCCACTTTCTACACAGGATGACGTAGCCGCAGCGCTTGCCGCAGAAGGCATCAGTATCTTTGCCTGGCACGGAATGAACGTGAAAGAATTTTACTGGTGCATTGAAGAGACGCTGAAGTTCAAGCCGCAGCTCACACTCGATGACGGCGCAGATCTCATTTTCACTGTGCACAACAAACATCAGGAATTAATTCCAACTATCATTGGTGGAACGGAAGAAACAACTACAGGAGTGCATCGCCTCCGTGCAATGGCAGATGACGGTGCGCTTCAATATCCAGTTATTGCTGTGAATGATGCCGAAACAAAATGGGACTTCGACAACGTGTACGGCACTGGCCAATCGACCCTCGATGGCATTCTACGTGCAACGAGCGTATTGTTAGCCGGGAAAAATTTCGTTATCGCCGGTTTCGGTCATTGCGGTAAAGGTGTCGCACTGCGCGCCAAGGGACTTGGAGCAAATGTCATCGTTACAGAAGTGAAACCAACCGCCGCATTAAAAGCAACGCTGGAGGGTTATCGTGTGATGAAGATGGACGATGCTGCAAAAGTCGGCGACATTTTTGTGACTGCCACGGGTGTGAAAGATATTATCGTTGAAAGGCATTTCAAATTAATGAAGGATGGGGCAATCATTTGTAACACAGGACATTATGATTGCGAAATAAACATTCCAGATCTCGAAAAAGTCTCCAAGAGTAAGCGCGAAGTACGGAAGGACAACGAAGAATACACATTGAAAAATGGCAAACGTGTCTTCTTACTTGCGAAAGGACGTCTTGTCAACCTTGCCGCCGCAGAAGGACACCCGTCCGAAGTAATGGATATGTCGTTTGCGAACCAGGCAATAGCAGCGGAATTTTTTGTTAAGCATAAAGGAAAACTGACCAATAAAGTGTACGTTTTACCTAAAGAGATCGACCAAGAAGTAGCCAGCGTTAAGCTTAAAGCAATGGGAATTTCGATTGATAAACTGACCGAAGAACAAAGAG
>PLMK01000038.1 GCA_003142475.1 Ignavibacteriota bacterium | reverse complement strand
TTAGCGCCGGTCCGTTAGGCGGGCGGGAACAATCAATTTGGAGGAGTCAAGTACATGAGACACTATACACTGGTTTGCGTATTCATCATTATCGCATTGTTGATCTTTTCTTCAGATGCACTTAGGAGTCAATCATGGAAAACAATAATTACCCCTTCCGACCGCAGCTTCTTGTATGATGTTATCGAACTCCCTAACGGCATTCTGGCGGTTGATGATATCCTCGGTGTATGGGTTACTTCGAACAATGGTGCGTCTTGGACAAGGACCCTAAATACTTACAATGTGCTCAGGATGCGAGGAACGAATTCATTGTTTGCTTTGGGTGGTGTGGGCACAGCATTTATTTATGTATCAAATGAGACTGGTACAACTTGGAGCAACAAAGCGACGGATTCGATTGCCCGTCCCTATGTTGTAGAAATTGCCGAACGAAGCCCAACTGAGTTTTTTGCCTTAGGGACTATGATGGTGGGAACAAGCCCATTGTTGTACAGAACTACGAACGGTGGTACAACATGGTATTCGGCTTCACCTGCAGAAGCGCCGTATTTCTCAGCCATGTTGGCTGGCCCAGACAATATGCTCTACGGCGTGCATAGCACAGATGGTTTCTACCGATCTACGGATAATGGTTCGTCATGGACATTAAGTAACAGTGGTATCACAACATCATCCTTCTCTTCAATTGTCGGGAAAGGTCAAGATACCCTATTTCTTCCTTCTTCAAATGGCACATTGTATAGATCAACGGATAAAGGCTTATCATGGCAATCAATTACTAGTGCTTTTCCAACCACATCCACACTTCTCTCATTGCACATTTCTTCTGCAGGGGAATTGTATGTTGCAACCAAAACGGCGTCCCAATCCACGATCTATCGATCCTCTGATGGTGGAATTACTTGGAGTCCTGTCGGCGATCCTATAAGCTCAAGCTCAGGTGGTCTTTGGTCAATAGCTATTACTCCCAGAAATACAATCGTGGCCCTAGTGGACTATGATCTTTACACAAATGATTCAACATTCGTTACAACCGGAGTAATCGGTCAAAATGAACTCCCCTTTACATCTCAACTTTATCAGAACTTTCCAAACCCATTTAACCCCACCACGATTATTAAATTTGATTTGTGGAAAAAAAGTCATATTACGCTTAAAGTGTTTGATCTTCTTGGAAGAGAACTTTTTACTCTAGCAGACGAAGAAAAAGAGGCGGGTGCATATTCATTCTGCTTCCGAGGAGAGACTCTTTCTGGTGGCACCTACTTTTATCGTCTTCAAACAGATCATTCAGTATCTATAAAAAAAATGATACTCCTTAAGTAAGAAACATAATGACACCGCCCGCCTAACCAGCAACTCAAGCTGACAGAATGAGCGTGAGTACGTTAAGCATGGCGCTTGGGGATTATTGATTGAAAGATTTTATAATAAACTCGGTTCGTTGACAGCAACTTGCGGCTTATCGGCGCTGCAGCTTAGTTGCGTCCGTTAGGTTGCGTTTTGAATATAGAAAAAGAATGGCGGCACACGCTGGATTTATAATCGAAACACTTATTTAATATGATATTGAGATTTAACATAATCAGAAATGTTACGCAATTTGATTCTGTTCAGCCAGATGCAGATGCAAATTTCAAAAGACTTACGTTAGTCTATGCCGAGAATGGTCGTGGCAAAACTTCTTTATCTTCAATATTTAGATCTCTTTCTACGGGTATTTCAACATCGATTCAGGAACGATCTCGCCTAGGTTCAACTCATCTTCCCCATATTGTTATTGCTTGTGATACACCTACGGGAACGCATGTTTTCGAAAATAATCGATGGAATCATGCATATCCCACACTCTCGATATTTGATGATGTCTTTATATTTGACAATGTTTATTCTGGTCTTGAAGTTGGACCGAATCACAGACGAAACCTCCATGAATTTATTCTTGGTTCACGAGGTGTCATTCTAGCAAGGCGGGTTGATGAACTTGCGACAAATATATCAGAAATAAATTCTAATATTCAAAGGGCATCGATAAGTATTCCTGTTAACATACGTGGTCAATTAACTGTTGATCAATTTTGCGCCTTAACTGCCCGGGTAGATATTAATCAAGAAATTGAAGATGTACAAAGACAAATAGATGCACTTTCCCATGCCCCTGAAATTGCAAGGACGGCTCTTTTCTCAGAGTTTTCTCTACCACAATTCGATATTGAGAATATCAGAGCCATCCTGTCATCTTCTCTAGAGAATATTGACCAGACTGCCCTAACAAGAGTAAGTCAACATTTTACACAAATAGGAGCACGCGGCGAACAATGGATCGCTGATGGCCTGCAACGTGTTATTCCTCCTGCCAACAATACTGATTCGAGTAAATGCCCATTTTGTGCACAAGACATTTCTGGCTCTGCAATAGTTACGCATTATCGTTCCTATTTTAGTGCAGAATATGCTACTCTTAAACGATCAATAACTGATGCGGCAAATATGATCGCGACAATATTGGGCGGAGATTCCTTAGCATCTTTTTTACGACAGATCCAAGATGTTCGAACCAATGCCGCATTTTGGAGACAATTCTGCACAATTCCAGAATTTAATATTGACTTGCAATCTGTACAAACAACGTGGCAACAAAGCAGAGAGTTTTTACTTAACACCTTAGAGTCAAAACGTCTTGCTCCGCTTGACGGAATTGATTTACCTGAAGATGCATTTTTATCTTTAGAAAACTATATATCGCATTTTACGGCCATATCGACATTAAATACGGAATTTCAAAATGCAAACGATTCTATCCGGCAACTGAAACAAGATGTTTCAAATGCCAACTTAAATACGCTTACTTCTCAAATGGCGTTACTTCGAACAACCCAAACAAGATTCCTTCCTGAAGTATCAATTCTCTGCGATAACTATCTTGCCTTGAAAGAAGAAAAACGTAGGGCTGAAGAAGCAAAAACAGAAGCACGTAGACAACTTGACGAATATCGTGATAGGGCTTTTCCAAATTTCCAAACGGCTATCAACGATTACCTCCGAAGGTTTAATGCGGATTTCGAAATTGTGAACGTACAACCGTCGAATGCAGCAGGGCGGCCGAGCTCCGCTTATCATATTCGCATCAACAATACTAATGTAAATGTCAATGCTCCCTTAGGTCAACAAGCTTTTCGAAACACTCTTAGTGGCGGAGATCGTAATTCTCTGGCTCTTGCATTCTTCTTTGCTTCACTTGATCAGGAACCCGATCTTAATGAAAGGATTGTTGTCCTCGATGATGTCGTTGCTAGTTTAGATGAACATAGGAAACTTGTGACTGCTGAAGAGGTCAGAAGATTGCTAACACGAGTTTCTCAAGTTATTGTGTTGTCGCATAATAAATCATTTCTGTGTGAAATATGGAATCACCTGCATGACGACGAAGTTTCTACCTTACAAATAGTTCGAGCTACAGTAGGCTCTAATATCACGACTTGGGACCCATCTATTGATAGTCTTACTAGTCATGACCGTAATTTCTCAATTCTTTGTAATTATCGAGATAACAATCTGGGCGAACCAAGACAAGTTGCAGAGACGATCAGATTTCTACTAGAAGGGTATATCCGGGTAAAATATCCAAACTATTTTCCGCCGGCTTCATTATTAGGCAATTTTGTTGCACGTGCTCGTCAGTCTCTTGGTCAACCGACCCAGATCATGGATACAGGTAAGCTTACCGAACTTGCAGAACTTGTTGATTACGCAAATAGATTTCATCATGAAACGAACCCAACTTGGAGAACCGAAGTTATCAATGACAGGGCACTACTTGGTTATGTTCGTCGCTCATTATGCTATATTCAAGGATGAAATAGTGCGTGTGCCGCCATTTCAAATAATGGATTTAGTTGTTTGTTCGCAAACGCTGCTCTTTGAAAAACGTGTGCACGTCGGTTCATCCACCATCAATTAAATTATTTTGATTGGCGGATTCACCCACTTTGCACACTTGCTATTAAGTTCGCAACCACCAACAAAAGAAGTTGGTCGTTGCTCACTTCTTTGCGTTTGCTCACATCCAGTATTTATGGATTTATTATAATAGGCAAAACGCAACCTAACCAGGCACTCAAGCTGACGGAATGAGCGCACTGCAAAATTCATGGCTAATGGTGGGTGTATGTTTTTATTATTAAGTTCTTTGTACCTCATGACTTTAGTATTTATTAATTTAGTTTTCAGCTTGAACTTGTTTCGTTGGGTGCANNCGCAGCTTAGTGCCCATCCGTTAGCTGGCATTGACAAGAATATTCATCGGAAGTAGGTGATTATGCTGACAAGAAATAAAACAGGGTTTATGCTAGTCGTAATTTTGTTTATTGTTAGTAAGACTACTGCTCAATTAGAGCATTATAATATTGAAAACGAGCGACGAGATTTTAAGATTACAATTAATAAGTCGCTCCCAGAATTTACGTTCTCCTTTATTTTCTCGTCCGGAGCCGAAGGAAATCCCATTGGAATATCTCGGATCGAAATTAGACGTGGGACAGAAAAACGTATCTTGCAAACCATTAAGATGGAAAATCCTCAAGGATCATTTGATTATTATAGTAGTTATTCCTTTGGTACAATAGATCTGAACTTTGATGAATACCTTGACATCCTTCTTGTAGAAGGTAACGGTGGGAGTGGTGGAGACTTTCCTGTTGTATGGCTTTATGATCCACAATCTGCAAAATTTAAAATAGAGCCACAATTTGAAGGAATAGGTAATCTTAGCACAGATCCAGAAACAAAGACAATAATTTCAGATTCTTGGGGTGGCGTATGGTCAAAAGGACAAAGCGTTTATCGTTTTGAAGGTAAAAAGCTTATTCTCATTCATGAAGAAAATGAAGAATGTAATGAAATCCGAACTTATATTATCAGGACAATAAAAGATTACGAGCATGGAAAAGTTATTTCTGTGGTTGTTGATTCAACCAAAGCAAAAGA
>PLMK01000048.1:113733-113880 GCA_003142475.1 Ignavibacteriota bacterium | reverse complement strand
CTGTCCTCCTTGGTATGGTTGGGCCAGCGCTAGTGAGGATGTCGAAGGTATGGCTCTTTACAGAAAATAATTTTCATCCCTGGGTCTATGCTTTGGGGAGCTTTTTCATCCCGTTGTTGTTTGTATTCTTCGGTCTGAGTCTGTTTT
>PLMK01000048.1:0-113717 GCA_003142475.1 Ignavibacteriota bacterium | reverse complement strand
ACATTTTCATTTTCGGTGCCTGTTTGTGTGCCGCTCAGACCGAAGCGTGTTCAATATCATCGGAAACCAATGATGGTGCGTTAAACAAAAGGAATTGAACTATGAGGACAAGACCTCTTTTCCCTGAATTACTCCTCAAGCTGCTTATTCGTGTGCCGCCAACTGACTTTCGGTCGGCGAGCTCGATAATCTGCTGTTTGACGGAGGAGCATATGACCGTGGTCAACGTCATGAATGCTCCGACTTAATCTCGGAAGGGAATTGCATTTGAAACCGACGAATGTTCGTTACAGTGGAGTTGGTCATGCTTTTTTGATCTTCTGCAGCTTTTTATCCAGGCTTTATGGTGAGGCTTGGCGCGTCGTTGGAAAGCAATGTCTCCATAACACAATGAATATTGTAGACCTTTTACTGCACGATCGACGGACCTTGGTGACTCTTGGACGAATCTGGTTGAACCGCATTCTGATAGCGGCCCGGGGAATGCGTAATAGCCGCATCGGCAGATTGCCATGGCAGCGTGTCATAGTCTGCTTTCTCGTTGCCACGATAATTATTGCAGCTTCTCTGGTTGCGGTGGGAATCCATTATGTCTGTTTTGATCGAACCAATCTGCCTGACCTGCAGGCATTCGGTCGGTTTGATTTTCCCACTGTCGGACACATCTACGATGTTAACGGTCGGCCTCTCATTGAAATGGCCTCAGAATGCCGTCAGATCACCAGGTATAAGGACATCCCGCCTATTGTTCGCGACGCAATCATCGCCGCAGAGGACAAAAACTTCTTCTCACATAGCGGAGTTGACTACTCCGGATTTGTTCGGGCACTCAGCAAAATCAAGATTCAAAAACTGATGGGGCGTCTTACACAAATGGGACAGCGAAACGAAGTCAATAGTGCGGCGATCTTCCCACAGGGTGGATCGACCATTACCCAACAGCTTGTGCGCGGTTATTTTCTCAAAACCATGACGGCTCAAGAAAATAGCGATCAGCTTCGGCACAGCCAAGGTTTAGCTCGTGTATTATCGAGCGTGATTGGTGCGCGAATGGTTAACATGCTGTTTCGAAAGTTGGAAGAGATAAGGATATCATTGTGGCTTGAAGGAGAGATGCAGGCGCAATTCGGTTCGAAACGTCGCGCGAAGGAAGAAATTTTAGCTCGATACGCAAGCTTGATTTATATGGGAAACGGACAGTACGGGTTTGCGAAGGGAGCAGAATATTATTTTGGCCGTCCTCTATCCACGTTTACCACAGAGGATGTGGATAAGGCAGCGTTGTTGGCAGGTGCCGTGAAGTCGGCTCGTTATTACGCGCCAAATGCGATCCCAATCCAGAGAGTTTTGCAGCGCAGGAATCAAGTACTGGAGCTTATGGTGGCGAGAGGATTCATTTCTCCGGATCGGGCTAGGGGAGCAAGCCAGCGTCCAATTAAGACAGACATACAGCGCAAAGACAAGATTATCGGAGCGTCTGCGATCGTGGATAATGTACTGGAAGAACTCAAATCTCAACGCGCAGATCTCAATGAAAATGATCTGATGCAGGGACATATCCAGATTTACTCAACGGTGAACGACCGGATGCAGGAAATTTCGAACCAAGCCTTGGAAAACGGACTCTTGCTATATGAGAAACGCCACCCTGGCGCTAAAGGTTTGATCCAGGGCTCAGTGGTTGTGCTTAGAAACTCCGATGCGAGTATCCTTGCCGAGACCGGCGGTCGCCAATCTTACAAAGGCCGTTATAGTGCATATAGTGATTTCAACCGTGTGACGAATTCATTGCGGCAACCTGGATCCACTATGAAACCCATTGTCTATCTCGCCGCATTTCGGACAGGTATATTTAATCTTGAATCCATTGTGCCTGACGCACCCGTGTTAGTTTCTACCAATGGAGAGCAGAATACGAAATGGATCTCAAACTACGATAATCAATTTAAAGGCATGATCACTCTCCGAATGGCACTGGCGGAATCCAGAAACGCCGTTGCGGTTTGGATCGCTGATCAGGTCGGCATTGCTAGCATTCTGAAGACAGCCCATGATCTGGGGATACAATCGCCGTTGCACTCTTACGTTTCGGTGGCTTTAGGGGCGTCCGAATTGAATTTGCTGGAGCTTGCCAATGCGTACCGTACGATTGCATCGGGTATTTTCACTCAGCCTCATGTGATTCGGAAAATTGTTTTTGATTCAGGCGAAGTGATAGACGATAGCGAACACAGGTCGTCTCCGGTCGATATCGAGAGTGATGCACTTTCGCTTATTCAGGAAGGACTGCGCGGAGTCGTGCGCATGCCGAATGGAACGGCTCATGCTCTGGATTCCTATGGTCTCCCGTTCGCGGTGATGGGAAAAACGGGAACAACAAACGATTTTAAGGACGCACTTTTCGTAGGCTCTACTTTCGGCACTGAAGGAATCACCGTGGCTGTCCGCGTAGGCTTTGACGACAATTGTTCCCTGGGTACAAAAGAAACCGGCGGCAGGATTGCACTCCCAGTATTTAGAGAAATTATGTTCAACGTATACAGCAAGAAGCTTATAGAACCCGCGCCAAGGTTTCCGGTTGAGATGGAGAAAAGAATTAACGATCACCTGAATGACGTTTCTGTGAGAACCAACTTCCCGGAAGTGCCCCATAAGATGGATACCTGGTGACGCGCCGCCAACTATCTGTCGGTCGGCCAGCTCATCTCTACAACGATCCTTTCCTTCGTGTGTCGCTGAAATTGTTACGCGTGAAGTCGATGCTGCTCGGTCATTGGGGCACGACTCCGGGACTGAACTTCATTTCAAATAGCGGTTCCGTTGTCGTATAGAAGTAATTCCTTTTTTTATCCTTTTACCTTATTGTGCAATGGTATATTTCTGCCTATCTTGAGTCATTCTTATTCAAAAGATTTTTAAAGTAGCGTGATGTGTTTATACGAGAGGAGCTATGAAGAAGAAAACAATTCTTAAACAATCTCCGATCAAAAAAAAGAAAAACACTCCTAAAATATCATCCTCAAATAATTCATTTTATGTTGTTGGAATCGGCGCATCTGCAGGCGGCTTAGACGCTCTCGAAAGATTTTTCCAAAATATGACCGAGAATTCTGGCATGGCCTTTATTGTTGTCTCGCATTTAGATCCAAATCATATAAGTATTATGCCTGAACTCATTCAAAAATCTACGAAGATGAAATTGTCTCAAGCTGAAGACGGAATGCTCGTTGAACCTAATCATGTGTATGTTACACCAGCGAATCGAGATTTAGCTATACTTCATGGAACAATCCAGCTTATAGAACCTCTTGAGGCACATGGGTTTCGGCTTCCTATCGATTATTTTTTTAAATCCCTTTCTGCAGATGCAGGCGACAAAGCTATTTGTATTATCCTCTCCGGTATGGCTTCTGACGGTACTGCTGGGTTAAAAGCAGTGAAGGGTGAATTAGGAATGGTCATGGTTCAGGACCCAAAATCGGCAAAATTTGACGGTATGCCAACCAGCGCCATTAAAACCGGATTAGTCGATTACATTCTTCCGCCCGAAGAAATGCCGGATCAGTTGATAAAATATGCCTCCCAAAAAGGTAAAGGAGTATTATTAGATACAGATATTGCCAATGATAAAATTCCCGACACCATTCAAAAAATATTCATACTTCTCAGATCTCACACAAGTCACGACTTTTCATTATACAAACGAAATACGATCTACCGGCGCATAGAACGAAGAATGAATGTTGCTCAATTGGGGAGTCTTCCGAATTATATCCGGCTGCTTCAGGAAAGTCCCACAGAAATAGAAAACTTGTTTCAGGAACTTCTCATTGGAGTGACAAATTTTTTCAGAGATCCCGAATCTTTCGAGAAATTGAAAAAGTTCTTATTAGAGTTAGTAACAAGCAAACCGGAGAATGATCAGATAAGAATTTGGGTACCCGGATGCTATACAGGTGAAGAAGCTTACTCCATTGCAATTCTCTTGCGAGAATGCATGAATGAAGTGAAGAAAAATTTCAACGTGCAAATATTTGCCACAGATATTGATAGTGCTGCAATTGAAAAAGCCCGTATTGGTTCATTTTCAGGAATTGTATCCGATGTGGGTAAAGAACGTTTGAACCTTTTTTTTACGTCCGAGGGAAATATTTTTCATATTCGAAAAGAAATTAGAGAAATGCTGGTCTTTGCACCGCAAAGCATTATTAAAGATCCTCCATTTACCAAGCTCGATCTCATCTCCTGCCGCAATCTGCTGATTTATTTAAATAGCGAATTACAGAAAAAAATGATTCCTTTGTTCCATTATAGTCTCGTACCCAATGGAATACTTTTTCTCGGTTCGTCGGAAACGATCGGTGAGTTTGTTGATTTGTTTTCCATGGTGGATACTAAATGGAAAATTTACAAAAGAAGAGATTCCATATACTCGGCGCATCCCTTGATAGAATATCCGATATCTCGGCAAACAGGAAAAACGTATGAGACCACTATGAAAAGGAACGAAGGAAAAAACATTACTCTTCTTGCAGAAAAAGTCATCCTTCAGAGTTACTCTCCCAATTGTGTTATCATCACAGAAAATGGAGACATAGTCTATATTCATGGAAGAACCGGCAAATACCTGGAGCTGACCCACGGCGAAGCGAAAATGAATGTGTATGAAATGGCCCGCGAAGGATTAAGACAAGAACTTCCGGCATTGATCAGAAAAGTATTATCAAGCAAGAAGTCATTGACTGCCGAAGGAATAAAAGTAAGATCGAACGGCAGCACTCAGGTCATCAATCTTACGGTGAGACCAATCAAAGAACCAGCCGAAATGTCAGGTTCCTTGCTGATCATTTTTGAGGAAGTAGTGCCGCAAAAGAAAGTGCTCGTCTCTAAAAAAATCCATTATGAAAAGAAATCGGAAAAAATAATTAAAGAACTTGAGCACGAATTAAAATCTACGAAAGAAAACTTGCGATCGACCATTGAAGAATTGGAAACTTCCAATGAGGAGCTGAAATCGACCAACGAAGAGATGCAGTCAACCAACGAGGAGATGCAAAGTTCCAATGAGGAAATGGAAACCTCCAAAGAAGAATTGCAGTCGCTGAACGAGGAACTCGTAACGGTGAACACCGAGCTGCAAAACAAGAATGATGAACTTTCGGTTACAAATAATGATATGAAAAACCTAATGGAAAGCAGTGATATCCCAACCATCTTTCTGGACAATGATTTACGCATTAAAAGATTTACATTTCACGCAACAAAGGTTGTGAACCTCATTGCTTCCGACATTGGAAGGCCCATAAACCATATAGCGACAAATCTTCAATATGAAAAGTTGATTGAGGATGCAAAGGAAGTTTTAAGAACCCTTCTGTATAAAGAAGCCGAGGTACAAACCAACGATGGCCTCTGGTATCAAATGCGAATTATGCCTTACCGGACAACAAACAATGTTATTGACGGTGTTGTTATTACATTTTCAGATATTAACAAAATGAAAATTGTTCATGAAGAGCTTAACAAGTTAAACCAGACTGTTCAGCTTGCGCGCGAGTATGCCGATAATATTGTTGATACGGTGAGAGATTCGCTTCTGATTCTTGATAAGGATTTGAAAGTTCTTTCAGCGAACATGTCTTTTTATAAAGCATTTAAAACCACGAGCGAAAACACTGTCGGCAAGTTTATATACGAACTTGAGGATAACACATGGGATATCCCTCAACTGCGGGAGCTTCTTGAGCAAATACTTCCTCAACACAATCATTTTGAGGATTATGAAGTCGAATACAATTCTGTAAAAGCTGGCAGGAAGAAATTAGTATTAAATGCCCGCGAGATATTTCAAGGAGATAAAAAATCTAAACTCATTCTTCTTGCAATCCAAATACTAAATATAAAATAAAAAGGCAGCAAAAAATGAAACGCAACAAAAAAGAATCGAAAAAGATTATGAATACGAAAGCAAAGAAGAAAAGCGCAGCAAAATCTGAAAAGCCGAACATCAAACTCATGAAAGACCTTCAAAGATTGGCACAATTGCTCCAGGTTCATCAAATTGAACTGGAACATCAAAATCAAGAATTGAGAATGGCACAGGAAGAACTGGAAATATCGAGAAATAAATATGTCAACCTCTTTGATTTCTCGCCGATCCCTTACTTTACTCTGGACCCGGATGGAATAGTAAAGGAATTAAATATAAGCGCCAGCACCATGATTGGAATTGACAGAAACAAACTCATTGGCAAGCAATTTAGTGCGTATATCTCGCCCGCTGAAAGGGACGTCTTTCATTCATTTATGAAAGCTGTTTTTAACTCTCTCGAAAAACAATCTTGCGAATTAAACATATTGAACAAAGATAAGCGTATATTTTATGTGCGAGTGGAAGGCTTAGTGGTAGTCGACGTTTTGGAATCAGATCGAAGATGTCAGATTGCGCTCGTCGAATTAATGAAATAACAAGAGAGTAGCGGGAGACGTAAACACCTTATTCAATGAAAAAAACAGGATACTGATCATTGAGGATAATCGTGTATTGCGTGATGGTATCGTAGCAATGCTCAACGCGCAGGCGGATATGCATGTTGTGGGTACTAAAGGAAGCGGTGATAATATTCTCTTGAAAGCAAGCCAGACAAAACCTCAGGTGACTCTTGTAGGCGCGGATCTTAAAAATATCAAAGGCTCGTCTGCCATAGAATTGATAAGAAAAAAATGCCTGAAGTTTATCTAATAGGAATGGGTTTTATTCCGACACAGTCCGACATTTCCATCCTATATTGGTTTTCCGCTACTCCGAATTCTGAAAAAGCCTTTCATCTGCATCTTTTCTCCTTGGTGAAGAACAAATTTTTCGTCTAAAAAGGATTAATTACTTTCTCATCCTTTTAGTCTATTGTGCAATACTTTGCTTATAGGTAGTATAATTTAGAAGACTTATTGTCGAGAGGGGGATAATTATAATTTTTATATGAAGCAGCAAGGGATTTTCATCTAAATTAAAAGGATAAAATCATGAGTAAAAGTCAAAACAGCAAAAAGAGTTCTAAAAAAGAACCCGCAAAAACCATGAAGGAAAAGAAAGCGGCTAAACGAGAGAAGAAAAATGAAAAAATGAACCAAGGACTTCTCAATCAAGCCCCCAGTTGAGTTTTTTATTGTGTTTCCAAACTCCGTCTGGAAACACAATTCAGTGAAGTTCCGCCTGCCTACCGGCTGGCTTCCAAAAATTGTAATGTGAAAAAGAGTTTTAAATAAGAAAAACAAAAATATATCCGGAGATGAAATTTCATGAAGAAAAAAGAAGCACAATCTCATCGTAATGTCCTTCCAAAATCCCCCACAAGTATTCAAGGATTGGACGAAATCACGGGTGGAGGATTACCGAAAGGCAGACCAACGCTTGTATGCGGCGGTGCGGGTTGCGGAAAGACCCTCTTTGCCATGGAGTTTCTTGTGCGCGGAGCAACGAAGTACAATGAACCGGGCGTCTTTATTTCTTTCGAGGAAACAGAGAAAGAACTCACGGCAAACGTTTCTTCGTTGGGGTTCGATTTGGACGGTCTTGTAAAGCGCAAAAAGATTTGGCTTGAGCATATTCACATTGTACGGGGTGAAATCGAACAAAGCGGTGAATACAATTTGGAAGGTTTGTTTATCAGGATACATCACGCAGTTGAGAGTATCGGCGCTAAGCGTGTTGTACTGGATACCATAGAAACACTCTTTACAGGGCTGCCTAATCCTCATATACTTCGTTCTGAACTGCAGCGATTATTGCGCTGGCTGAAAAAGAAAGGCGTAACAACAATAATTACTGCAGAGCGTGGCGAAGGTTCCTTAACGCGTCAAGGTTTGGAAGAGTATGTCTCCGATTGCGTCATTCTGCTCGATCATCGCGTGAACGATCAATCATCCATACGGCGGCTGCGTATTGTCAAATATCGAGGTTCAACGCACGGTACGAACGAGTATCCTTTCCTTATCGATGAAGATGGTTTTTCTGTTCTGCCTGTCACGTCCCTGGGACTGAATTACTTTTCATCCCACGATAGAATTTCCACCGGTATTCCGCGTCTTGACACAATGCTTTCCGGTAAAGGTTACTTTCGCAACAGCACAGTGCTTGTTTCAGGCACCGCCGGTACGGGCAAGACAAGTATTGCCGCGCAATTTGTTGAAGCGGCATGCAAAAGGGGAGAACGCGTTCTCTATTTTACATTCGAAGAATCCCCCAGTCAGCTTATGCGCAATATGCGTTCCATTGGAATAAATTTAGAACCGTGGGTGAAAAAAGGGCTGCTTCAGTTTCATGCAACACGTCCGACACTCTATGGCTTGGAAACTCACCTGACGACGAGTATCAAATTGATCAACAAATTTGAACCTGCCGTCGTTATCCTCGACCCTATTAATGCATTCGTGATGGGAGAGAACCACACTGAAGTCAAAACAATGTTACTGCGCCTGGTAGATTTTTTGAAAATGAAGCAGGTCACTGCATTCTTCACAAGTCTCAGTGCTGCCGATGAAAATATGGAGATTACCGATATTTACATCTCATCCTTGATAGATACATGGCTGCTTCTGCGTGATATTGAAATTGGAGGTGAACGGAACAGAGGATTGTATGTGCTTAAATCGCGCGGTATGGCGCACTCCAACCAGATTCGTGAGTTTAGGCTGACAGATCATGGCATCGAACTGCTTGACGTCTATGTTGGCGCGGAGGGTGTCTTGACAGGTTCGGCGCGATTATCACAAGAGACGAAAGATGAAGCAGAACAATTATTGCGTCAACAGGAAATCGGAAGCAAGCAATTTGGATTAGAGCGTAAGCGTGAAGCAATGGANNACTGTGAATCTCAAAGATGATAAACCAAAAACCAGCCGGAGAAAAAGGCAGTCGGCAAAAGCAAAAAGTGACAAATGGATATTACGTTTGTATGTTGCCGGGCAGACTCCCAATGCCGTTACCGCGTTTACCAATCTCAAATTAATTTGTGAAGAACAATTAAAAGGTAAATACCATATAGAAGTGATAGACCTTTTGAAAAATCCACAGCTTGCTCGCGATAACCAAATTCTTGCTGTCCCAACGTTAGTGCGTAAATTACCCTTGCCAGTGAGGAACATCATTGGTGATCTTTCTAATACAGAACGTGTGTTGGTGGGGTTAGACCTCAGAGAACAGAGCTTGCAATAACGCAAGTGCGAATTGCAGGATAGTAAATATTCTGTATAATAGTGTCCGGCGACGATTGCAAAACGGTAAGACTATGAACTACAAAGATTACTACAAGGACTTGGGTGTCGGAAAGACCGCAACTTCAGCGGAAATAAAGAAAGCGTATCGAANNATTGGAAGCAGTACGAGGCAGCGGGAGCGCAGCCGGGAGGATTTGATTGGTCGAAGTATGCAAGCGATCGCGGTGGACAATCACGCCGGACGAGCACGACCGAATCCGATGCGATGTTTACGGAAGAGGGCGTTGGTGATCTCTTTGAGATGCTATTTGGTCAACATAGTAGTGGTCAGAGGCGAGGAAGACGAAACGTTGTTGTCAAAGGCGAGGATCTTGAAACAGAGACAATCCTCTCTCTTGAAGAAGCATATTACGGCACGACGCGGCTTATCCAGCTCAATGGTCAAACGATTAAGGTGACAATCAAACCAGGTGTTGCTGACCAGCAAATGCTGAGAATTGCAGGCAAAGGGGGAGGCGGATCAAACGGCGGCCCAAACGGGGATCTTTTCATCACAATCAAAGTAGCATCGCATCCGGAATTTCAGCGTAAAGGAAATGATCTCTACTGCGATAGACCGGTCGATTTGTATACTGCCGTACTTGGCGGCAAAGCACGGATTAAAACCTTAAAGGACACAGTCAATGTAGATATTTCCAAAGAAACACCCAACGGAAAGACGCTAAGACTCTTGGGTCTCGGAATGCCGGTGCATGGCACAAAAAACGAATTTGGGAATATGTATGTCACATTTATAGTCCAACTCCCTGACCATCTCAGTGAGCAAGAAATCGAATTATTCAGGAAATTATCGACACTACGGAAATAAATCTCTACGAACTCAGGGCAGTTTCATTCTACTAAACAGTGTAGAAGAGACAGCTTTTCATAACCACGCGACATGTTACCTGCAGTTGCATTATTTAGTGTAATTTCTTACTTTATTTTAATTCAATAACGTAATAAAATTACTTATCTTTACGTCATAGTCTGGCATTCGATAAACAATGCTTTGAGATGAAGGAATAATTAAACACCCTAGCTAATGAAAAAAATTAGAATACTTGTTATAGAAGATAATCGTGTATTGCGCGATGGTATCGCTACTATGCTCAATGAACAGACAGATATGCATGTCATAGCTACCATCGGAAGTGGTAATAATATTCTGCTGAAAGCGAGTCAGGCAAACCCTGAGATAATTCTTATGGATTTGAGTTTCACAAGCTTCAAAGAGTCATCGGTGGTAGAATCGATAAGAAATAAAATGCCTGATACGAAAGTGGTCGGAATGGGTTTTGTTCCGACACAATCAGACATCGTCGAGTTTGTCGAAGCAGGGGCGTCGGGTTTTATTTTGAAAAGCGCAACCGTCAAAGAATTTCTCGGGACTATTCGATCTGTGGCACAAGGAGAAAAAATCCTTCCGCCTTCATTAACCGGTTCTCTTTTTACTCATGTGCTTGAGATTGCTCTCAAGAAGAAGAAAGGAAAATTGTCCAATGTTGTGCAGATGACGAAACGCGAACGTGAAATTATTATACTAATTTCCGATGGCCTGAGCAACAAGGAAATTGCCCAGCAACTCGCCATCGCTACCCACACAGTAAAAAGCCATGTACATAACATCATGGAAAAATTAGCGCTGCACACTCGTTTACAAATAGCAAAGTTCATCCACGAAGAAAATTCTTAGCTTTTGCTGGACTTCTTCTTCCAAGCCCCGGAGGCCTGTAGCTGCCACAGGTAACGCCTGTATCCTTTTGCCTCTTTTTGTTTGAATCGAAGCAGATTTTGTCTGCCACACTATCAAGTATTCGGCCCCCAAAAAGAATTAATTCCTTTTTCATCCTTTCGAGCTATTCCCGATAAACAAAATCATTAGTAAGATTTTACTACTCATTCAAAGGGCAATACCTCCATTTCGAAAATAGATATGGGGTTTGAGAAAAATTCTGTAATGATTGTACCGGGTATTGAATGCAAAGAAAGAGGGTAAGCTATGATGAATCATAAAATATTTGAGCAGACAGCTCTTCCACATATGCCTATTTTACACACTTATGCATTCCATCTGACTATGAATTCTGAGAATGCGAAAGACTTATTACAAGAGACGTACCTCAAAGCATATAGATTCTGGGACAATTTTGAAAAGGGAACGAATATCAAGGCATGGTTATACTGTATTATGAAGAATTCATACTTAAACCTCTATAGAAAAGAGGTAAAAGAGCCGAAAAAAGTGGAATATCAAGAATATCACCTGCCTTATAACACATCACAAGAGACATCCTTCGATCATAAATATCTTGTGAAAAAGAAGTACAACGAAATATTCGATGACGAGATTACTCGCTCCATTGAATCGCTCGATGATTCTTTTAGGGATATCCTCGTACTCAGTGACGTTGAGGGGCTCACGTATGAAGAAATTGCAAAAATAGTTCATTGTCCAATAGGCACTGTACGTTCTCGCTTGCATAGGAGTCGGAAGTTATTACAAAAAAAACTATTCATGTATGCCAAGGATAACAGACACATCCTCCAAGAGTCTTGATGGGCAGCTTCTGTATAAACACTTGTTGGGCCAATAACCTATAACATTCATTCCAAAAGAATTAATCCCTTTTTCATCCTTTTGACCTATTTCTTCTCAATGCAGTCATCGGTATACTTATTTAAGATTCAGGGGAGTTTTTTATCGTCGACCTGAGGGAATTTTTGCTGATGAACACTTGAAAGGAACTTGCACAATGAACTGGACTGGAATTGAAGGACAGTGGAAGCAGCGAAAAGAAGAAGTGGTGCACAATTTTGCGGAATTAATGAACGACAACCCCACAGCCATTGCGGGGAAGCACGAACAGCTTGTGGAAAATCTCCAAGAGAAATACGGTATTTTCCCAAAAGGAAAACCTTTTAATGAGTTCTTTGAAGTTAAAATTGCGCAATCAATCGAATCGCTGCCAAGTAATTTCAGGAAGGTCGTATTACTCAGTGACGTTGAGGAACTGAGGTATACTGAAATTGCAAAAACACTTGCTTGTCCTGTAGGTACCGTATGTTCCCGATTGCACAGGGGCCGAAAGATACTAAAACAAAAGCTTATAAATTCTTCTGCAGTCAATGGTCCTATTATAGAGAAGTTTGAAAAGTCAGATTACCAGCAAAAAGAAAGTTTCAAGTGAAGATTGTATACACTTGCTCTTTGGCTATGATATATTTTCAACGCCTTGGATAAATTCACCAAATGTAAGGTGTTCAATATGAATAACGACGGGAAAATGGAACGAGAATTGATTGCAGAATTGGAATCTGCATATCAAAAAATGCATGAAATGAAAGCGCAACTAAATGACCATGGGCACAGAGAAGGGAATGAAACAGAACGCCGTCAAACTATGAGTGAGGTGCGTGATTCCGAGATCCGCTATCGGCGGCTCTTCGAAGCTGCGAAGGACGGTATTCTGATTCTCGACGCAGACTCAGGGGCGATCACCGATGCAAATCCCTACATCAGGGAAATTCTCGGATATTCACCAAAGGACTTGATTGGAAAACGATTGTGGGAAATCGGCGCATTCTTTGACGTCGTAGCCAGTAAAGCTGCGTTCGAAGAATTGAAGCGGAAGGAGTATATTCGCTACGAAAATCTTCCATTACAGACGAAAGACGGACAGTTGTGTGAAGTGGAATTTATCAGCAATGTCTATCTTATCGATTTGAAAAAAGTTATCCAGTGCAATATCCGTAACATCACAGAGCGCAGGCGTGCAGAGGAAGCATTACACGAGAGTGAAGAACGCTATCGGCGGCTCTTCGAAACTGCTCAAGACGGCATCTTGCTTCTCGATGTTGAATCCGGAGCAATTACCGATGCGAACCCTTTCCTCTTAGAAATGCTGGGATATGCAAAGGAGGACTTGATAGGAAAACGAATATGGGAAATCAGAGCTTTTATCAATAGAGCAGCGAGTAAGTCTGCGTTTGAAGAGTTGCAGAAGAATGGATATATCCGTTATGAAGATCTTCCGCTTGAAACCAAAGACGGACAAAGTCGAGAAGTGGAGTTTGTAAGCAATGTCTACCTTGTCGGCGGCAAAAAGGTCGTTCAGTGCAATATCCGTAACATCACAGATCGCAAAAAGGCAGAGGGGACAATGCGTGAGAGTGAAGAACGCTATCGGCGCCTCTTCGAAACGGCTCAAGACGGCATCCTGCTTCTCGATGCTGAATCCAGTGCAATTACCGATGCGAATCCTTTCCTCATAAAAATGTTGGGATATGCAAAAAATGATTTGATAGGAAAACGGTTGTGGGAAATCAGTGCCTTTAAGGATTGGGAAGCGAGTAAGTCTGCTTTTGAAGAACTGCAACATAAGGGATACATCCGTTATGAAGATCTTCCGCTTGAAACTAAAGACGGACAAAAACGACAGGTGGAGTTTGTAAGCAATGTCTACCTTGTCAACGGCAAAAAAGTTATCCAGTGTAATATACGCGATATCACCCAGCGAAAATGGCTGGAAGAAGACAGACAAAAGCTAATGGACAAGCTTCAAGAGGCGCTCTCTCACATTAAGGAACTGAGTGGATTGCTGCCAATCTGCTCCTACTGCAAAAAAATCCGCAATGATAAAGGTTACTGGCAAGTGCTAGAAGGGTATATTATTGAACACTCAGATGCAACGTTTACACACGGGATATGTGACGATTGTGCGAAGGTATATTTTCCCGACTATGGACAAGCTAATCACAAAAAACATACCGGTACTAAATTGTAGCCTCGATAAATGATCGCGGGATTCAGAGATTAGATAGTTACGGGCATAATGAATAGTCTTTATTAAAAATTTACCATGAGCTTTATTTATTTTTTTGAAGGACTTGCGATCGGATTTCTACTCGCGATGCCGGTAGGACCCATCGGAGTTCTTTGTGTCCGGCGCACTCTTACCTACGGCAATTACCAGGGAATTATTGCAGGGTTCAGCGGTGCCTCGGCAGATGTGATCTACGCTTTCGTTGCCGCATTCGGAATTACTCTGATCTCCGATTTTGTAACAGGATTTCAATCTTGGATTCGACTCGCAGGCGGAGTTCTATTGCTCGTTATGGGTCTTTACATTTTCCGTTCGCGTTTATCTGCACAAATCGCGCCCAAACGAACAATTGAACATACGAAGAACTTTATATCCACTTTTTTTCTTGCCCTCACGAATCCTATGACATTGGTTGCTTATGCGGCTGTTTTTTCAGGACTTAGAAGCGGACAAATCGTTAATAATCGATTTTTCCTGCCGATGCTCATTACAGGTGTTTTCTTCGGTTCATTGTCTTGGTTTTCGTTACTCACGAGCTTGACATACGTTTTTAAAAAGAACATTACAAGTAGGAGACTTACTGTCGTTAATAGAATCGCCGGATGTCTGTTGATGTTGTTTGGCTTTATTGCTGTCTGGTTCGGCGCCAATAACCTCTAGCGGTTATTTGATGGAACTATGCAGCTTCTTTTGAGACTCTGCTCATTTTCTTCTGACCTGAGAAGAAGCACGTCGTCATAAAAATGAGAGAGAAGGGAATTTCTTCCCATGAATGGGATTAACCCCTTTTTCATCCTTTCGGGCTATTACTTCCCAACGCAGTCGTCGGTAAACTTATTCGGTTGATGGAAGATTTTCATTTCCTCATCAACGGTGGAAATCTTTATTGATGAACACCTTAATAGAAAGGAACTTGCACTATGAACTGGGATCGAGTTGAAGGACAATGGAAGCAGCAAAGAGGAGAAGTTGATCATTATTTTGGAAAAATAATGAACGACAAAATGTCGACTATTATGGGCAAATACGATGGCCTCGTAGGAACTCTCCAAATGAAGTACGATAATGTCAAAAAGGGAACCTTAAAACAAGTTGATGCGCTCAAAATTATCATCGAGCAAATGAGAAATCCAATAGGAAGCTGATGAGAGTATAAAAATCCATAAACAAGAATGAAGTCAAATGGAATGTCGGTGAAAGTAAAAACGTCATCGAAAAGACGACAACCATCATAAGTAGATGAGCGGTCTTAATCATAAAAACATTATTCATCTGTTCATCAATGACAAGGGGATACATGAATAATCTAATAGTAAATACAACAATTGCTTTAAAATGATGAGCGCACTTTTCCCAAGAGATTGCTTAGTATCTCGTCTTTAGGAGAACTGGCGGCAACTTTACTCTTTGTTGTTATTCTATGTGGCTGTAAAGAGGGGATCGTCGAACGTGAAGTTCAATATTCCGCTCGAGCATTAAAGGTCGTATCCGTTAAACACAAAGTAAAGGAGATACTTCCGCTTCGCAACTATGTGTTTTTCGAGACAGGATCGATTAAGATACCAAGTCGATATGTGACGCTGACGAGATGAGAAGCGGTTCACGAAGAAGGCTCAAGAAAGATTCAGGAGATAACCCCTGACGCGGAATTAAAAAGGAAGTAGCTTTTATTTTAATCTTCCGGAGAAGAATTGAAATGAAACCATATGAAAAAAAAGGAAAAAATGATTTGAATAAAAGTACATCTGCTGCAAATGAGAAATTGAAATCTGCGGATGCGCAGTTGAAAGATACAATTCAGAGAGACTTCCCCCAAAAGGGAGTGCTTATACAATCCGCAGATGAAGCCAGTGAATACGCTGCGAGCATCATCAACACCATACATGAGCCCTTGATCGCTCTGGATCAAAATTTAAGGGTGGTCTCCGCTAGCCGTTCCTTCTACGATGTCTTCAAGGTGAAACCTGAAGAAACTGTGGGACNNTTTGATGACTATGAGGTGGAACACAACTTCGCTACCATTGGTAGGCGCATAATGCTTTTGAATGCCCGGCGAATTGAACGAGGGATGGGAAAGGAACGGATCATTCTCCTTGCCATCGAGGATATTACCGAGCGTAAGCGTTTACAAGAAGAATCGGAGGCATCCGAGAAGCATTATCGCAGCGCCTTTGAAACATCGGCTGATGGATTATTGCTCGTTGACAGATTCAAAGGTGACATTCTTAACTCTAACCCATATGCCCAGGTATTGCTAGGTTATTCAAAAGAAGAGTTTTTAAAAAATAAACTCTGGGAAATCGGTGTCGTAAAAGATGATAAAGACTTTCAAGAAGCGTTGTCGAGGTTGGAAAGAGATGGCGTAATTTATTACGACAACATATCTGTAATAAACAAAGCAGGTCTGGTCGTAAACACAGAGGTTATTTTGATTGACAAGGTAAAATTTATCCAGTGCAACATCCGCGACAATACCGAGCGCAGGCGGGCAGAAGAGGCACTGAAAAAGAGTGAAGAAAAGTATCGCAATATTTTTGAAAATGTACAGGATGTATATTATGAAACTTTGTTTGATGGCACAATACTCGAAGTCAGTCCTTCTGTCGAGATTATTTCGAAAGGACATTACAAACGGGCGGATTTGATAGGGAAATCGATGTACGAGTTCTATGCTGATATCAAAGACCGCGATATGCTTGTAAAAGCGATTCAGAAAAGAGGCAGTGTTTCTGATTTCGAAGTTCCACTCAAGAACCGAGATGGTTCGTCTATCCCTTGTTCCATTTCTGCAAAATTGAGTTTCGATGCTAAAGGTCAACCCGACAAAATTGTTGGCACTATGTACGATATCACCGAGCGCAAGCGGGCAGAAGAAGCACTAAGTGAGAGCGAGGACAAATTCAGGTATGTTTTCGATTATTCTGTCGTTGGGAAATCCATCACTCTGCCCAATGGCAAAGTCCATGTTAACAAGGCATTCTGCGAGATACTGGGTTATTCACCGGAAGAACTCCAAAATAAAAGGTGGCAGGATATTACTTATCCTGACGACATTGAAGTGACTCAAAGGGAGATGAATTTCCTTATTTCCGGTGAAAAGGAGTGGGTACGTTTCAATAAAAGATATCTTCAGAAGAATGGTTCCATTGTGTGGATAGATGTCAGCTCTTCCCTGCGCAGGGACAAGCAGGGCAATCCGCTTTACTTTGTGACCACACTGGTTGATATCAACGAACGCAAGCGGGCGGATGATGAATTGAAAAAGAGTGAAGAAAAGTACCGCAATATTTTTGAGAATGTGCAGGATGTGTATTATGAAACTTTGTTTGATGGCACAATACTCGAAGTCAGTCCTTCTATCGAGATCATGTCGGAAGGACAATACAAACGAGCAGATTTAATAGGGAGATCTATATACGAGCTTTATCCTGATGTCAAAGATCGCGATACTATTTTAGAAGCAATGAAGAATAAAGATGATGTGAGTGATTTCGAAATTCTGCTCAAGAATCGAGATGGTTCGTTTATCCCTTGTTCCATTTCATCGAAAATGATTTTTAATGCCGAAGGGCAGCCGAAAAAAATCATAGGCAGCTTGCACAATATTTCCGAACGCAAGCGGGTGGAGGAAGCGCTCCGGGAAAGTGAATTACGTTTTCGTTCACTGTATGAGAATACTACAATCGGCCTTTATAGAACAACCCCAGATGGAAATATCCTGTTGGCAAATCCAGCATTAATAACAATGCTTGGCTATACATCTTTTCAAAAACTTGCTGAAAGAAACCTTGAAAAAGAAGATTTTGAATTATCCTCTCAACGCAAAGAATTTCTTGAAAAGATCGAAAGAGAAGGCGAAGTACGAGGTTACGATTCAAAATGGATTCGTCAGGACGGTAAAGTTATCTTTGTATTGGAAAGTGCTCGAGCGATTCGTGATTTTCAAGGCAAAACTTTGTATTACGATGGAACAGTAGAAGACATGACCGAACGCAGGAAAATGGAAGAGGGACTGCGTCAAGTGCAAAAATTGGAAGGATTAGGAACGCTTGCCGGCGGGATCGCACATGATTTCAACAATATTCTGGGAATCATACTGGCATTTGTCATAAGCATCAAGCGATTTAAAGATGATACCAAGAAGTTAGACCTCGCTGTTGATACAATCGTCAAGGCTGTGGAACGTGGCAAAACACTTGTTCAGCAGATATTGACATTTGCCAGAAAAACGGAAACATCATTTGGAGCGGTGAATGTGAATGATGTTGTCATAGAAATTATGACAATGATTCTCGAGACATTCCCCAAAACGCTTACCTATTCGCAAAATTTCGACAAAGCAATTCCTTTCATAAACGCAGATCGTTCGCAGTTGTATCAAGTACTGCTGAACCTTTGCGTGAATGCGCGTGATGCGATGCCGATTGGCGGCGTACTCACCATCAACACGCGCATGGTATCTGTTGCACGTCTGCGTACTCAGCATCCGGATGCTACTGCGAGCAGTTATGTCTGCATTGAAGTGATTGATACAGGTGAAGGGATGACAGAAGAGATTCGAAAGCGTATTTTTGAGCCGTTTTTCACAACGAAGGGAATAGGAAAAGGAACCGGGCTGGGATTGTCAGTAGTGTTTGGAGTTGTTCAAACTCATAAGGGATTTATTGATGTAACAAGCAAACTCGGTAAGGGAACAACCTTCCGCTTGTATCTGCCCGTATCGCAAGTGGTAGAGCCCATCATTGAAAAAGAAGAAGAGACACTGGAAGAAATTCCGGGCGGAACAGAGACATTGTTGGTTATAGAAGATGAAGAGATGCTTCTGATGTCTCTTCAGATGGTGCTTATCGAAAAGGGATACAACGTTCTTTCTGCCGGGGATGGATTAACAGCATTGAAAATCTATCAAGAGAAAAAAAACGATATTGCTCTTGTACTGACCGATCTTGGACTGCCAAATATGACTGGTCTGGAGGTATGTCAGAGGATCAAAGCAATAAAACCGAATGAACACTTTATCTTGGCGACAGGATATCTTGATCCGGAAATGAAATCGGAATTTCTAAAAGCGGGGATAGAACATTTTCTCTACAAACCGTATAATCTCACGAAGGTTCTGAAAGAGATACGGGAAGTGCTGGATAAGAAGTGAGACATGGGCTTTTTAGAATTATATTAATTGAAACAAGGCAAATAGAAATATTGAGGTTCAATAAGCTCTAATATGCAAAATATAAAAAGGTATATGAAAATATTTCATAGGTATTCTGACTATCTAGGCTCAAGTTAGAGTCATGAAAAAAAAGCGCCGTACCTTTTTAGAATAGCCCTTCCTTACAGCAGGAACACGCCATTTCGCCCAGTCACAACCCCATTAATAAAGTATTTAAAATGGCCTTAGATTAGGGCACATTATGGAGCTATCCTTGACTCTTCACCCTCATTTTGCCGCAACATAAATCATGACAGATTTCGCAAAGTCTATTTTCAAATATTAGGCTTCCAAAAGAATTAACCCCTTTTTCATCCTTTCGGGCTATTACTTCTCAACACAGTCATCTTTATACTTATTCACGGTTCAATGGAGGTTTTCATCTCATTATCGACCGGATGAAATTTTTACTGATGAGCACTGGAAAAGAAAGGAACTCGCACTATGAACTGGGACCGAGTTGAAGGGCAATGGAAGCAACGGAGGGGGAAAGCCGTGCGCCATTGGGGAAAAATAATGAACGATGATCTTGCTGCCGTCGCGGGGAAGCACGAGCAGCTTGTGGGAATTCTCCAGGAGAAATACGGTGTCGCCAAAGAGGAAGCTAAGCGACAAGTTATTAAATTCAAAAAAAACATCGACCACTTGAAAAAATCTAATGCCGACCTTTTGAAAGCATATAAATCAGCGAAGAAAAAAAAGTCGAATGGAAAATCGGTGAAAGTAAAAAAATCTTCGAAGAGACGATAACCAACATTAAACGATGTACGACTCTGATTATAAAATAAATTGCTCATTTTACCAATTACAAGGAGAGTCTTATGAAGACTTCATATAGAACACATACAACAGGTATCTTAGACCGATGGACTTGCTTCTTCGGATTAATGCTGATGCTTGCTTTGATGACTAATGCCGCCATCGCTTCTAACCCAACACCAGTAAACCTTAGAACAGCTGGCAATTTTGTGATTCTAGCAAAAACAACAATCACGACCACTGGAACTACCGCAATTACTGGAGATATTGGAATTAGTCCAGCCGCAGCGTCATACATAGTTGGATTTTCATTGGTAGCTCCTCCGACTACATTTACAACATCACCTTTAGTGACCGGGAATATATATGCAGCCGACTATAATCCTCCTACTCCAGTTAACATGGGTACGGCAATAGGCGATATGCAAACCGCATACACCGACGCAGCTAACCGAACATTGCCTGATTCTACTGAATTGGGTGCCGGAGATATTACTGGAAAAATTCTTACCCATGGTCTTTATAAATGGGGTACAGGTCTCCTAGTATCTGCTGCTGGTGTCACTATCTCAGGCAGTGCAACTGATGTATGGATTTTCCAGATAGCGGGAAATTTAATATTGGCCAACGGTGCCGCTGTTACGCTGAGTGGCGATGCACAGGCTTCCAATATTTTCTGGCAAGTCGCGGGTCAGGTTACTCTTGGAACGACCGCTGCTATGAAGGGAATCATATTGTGTCAAACAAATATTGCGATGAATACTGGCGCAACACTGAATGGCAGAGCACTGGCACAGACAGCAGTTACATTAGATGCAAATGCAATCACTAATCCGGCAACAGGTGGAACCGCAGTCAGAAATATTGGAATGGCACCTCAAGAATTTTCGCTTATGCAGAATTATCCGAATCCATTCAATCCATCGACGATGATTCAATATAGTCTTGAAAGAGCTGCACAGGTCTCCCTCAAGATCTACAATTTACTTGGTTGTGAGGTTGCTACGCTCGTAAATGAATACCAAGAAGCCGGCAGCTACACCGTGCCATTCGGTATCAATAAAGAAACATTCGGTCTCTTGAGGAGCGGTGTGTACTTCTACCGTTTAGAAGCCGGATCCTTCGTTTCGACGAAGAAATTGATTCTCATGAAGTAATTATATAGGAGGGCAAGGTGAAACTTTATTCTTACTCGAGTGAATTACTCACATTCGTAGAAACAAAGTGGGTTATAGTAAAGTATGCGATTAGTGGGATTCTCATCGGGATCATCATTGTCTTTGGTGTCGTTAAACTAAATCAATCTGCTGGTAATGCTCTTGGATCTCGTTCGGTAAAGACTCTCGCGGCAGAAAACAACTTTCTACGGCAGCAGGTGAGTCTAATTTCACCCCGGGTGGGCAAGTTGGAAATGCAGACGAGACAATTAAATGAACGTGCCAACAATCTCCACCGGCTTTTCGAGGGCCCCAAAATTGTTGCGGACACGGTTTCTAGTTTCACGAATACAGCCAAAGAATTTAAGTTCCAATCTTTGATTCTTGCAGCGAAAAGTTTCCGCCCTTGATTTTAACCGAGGGCTGCGGCGATCTCAACTCAAAATTTAAAAATAAGAAGGAAAAGATGAACATCCTTTACGTTGTCGCCGATCATTCTCCTGATTTTATGGCTTGTGGGGCTTCTTACTTC
Organism: Ignavibacteriota bacterium; assembly: GCA_003142475.1. GTDB lineage: Bacteria > Bacteroidota > Ignavibacteria > UBA10030 > UBA10030 > Fen-1298. The sequence continues at coordinate 91,976 of PLMK01000048.1, read as the reverse complement.
CACAAAGGGAGGGCTTATTCACATTCTTCTGGTGATTGTCATCATAGCCGTTTTGTTGAGAGTTATTCGCAAATGAAAGGCTTTTGGATAAAAAATTGAACCAACGAAAACAGTTTGCTTTACAATGCAGGGCTCACTAAAACATATTAACCAAACAAAAGGAGTCATCATATGAAACGTTTCATCTTATGTACATTGCTGGTCGTAGCGTTCGGTATGTATAGCCACGTCCAAGCACAATTCAAGGAATCAGGGCTCGCATGGGGTTTAACAGCGGGCGGTGCCCACGGAGATAACAGCTCAGGTGACAAATGGATGATGCAGTATCGTGGATTCCTTGCGTATGATATCATGCCCATGTTTATTGGCCAAATTGGCTTGGGCTACACTGAACTCGAGGCTCCTGGCGTGTATAGGGCAGAAAACTTTATAGTCGATCTTCGATTACTTTTCAGCCCTTTTTCTTTGGCGAATTTGAATCCGTACCTCTATGCTGGTCTCGGTTTATCGAAAGCTCTCAACGTTACCGGCTCTGATTTCTTACCGATGGTTCCATTCGGTGTCGGTATTCAAACCAGAATATCCAACGGAGTCTTGCTGTTGATTAACGGCGGATACACTTTGTACCTGTCCGACGACTTAGTCAAACGTTCGAATGCTAACCTCAATTCTCTTACCAGCGGGAAACAGGATGGATTCTATGGTTTTTCTATCGGACTTGCCTTTACGATAGGAAAAACTAGTGAAGACGTTGCTGAGGCAGAAGCACTGCTGAAACAGCAGGCCGCTGCCGATGCAGAAGCGCGGCGTGTAAAGGAAGCGACCGATGCAGAGGCACGGCGTATAAAGGAAGCGAACGATGCAGAGGCTCGGCGTATAAAGGAAGCGACCGATGCAGAGGCACGGCGCATAAAGGATTCGACCAACGCGGTGGCAGAGGCAACGCGTGTAAAGGGTATGACCGATGCCGAGGCGAGACGGGCAAAGGAATTAGCTGATGCAGAAGCACTGCGGTTGGCGCAGCAGAAGAGTAACGATACCGTTTTCGTTCTTGTTAAAGGCAAGACCATCGTTCTTAGAGGTGTCAATTTTGAGTTCAATAAAGCGACACTCACGAAATATTCTGAGAATATACTTTGGAAGGCATACAATTCGATGGTCGCGTATCCCGATGTGCATGTAGTAATTACCGGGCATACGGATAATGTGGGAAGCCAGAAATATAATCAGTCACTCTCGTTAAGACGGGCACAGTCAGTAAAGAACTGGCTCGTTGAAAAAGGCATTGATTCGAACCGTATGAGAACTGTCGGGAGAGGCAAGAACGAACCAGTGGCCACGAACGAAACTGAAGAAGGTCGGTTAGAGAATCGACGCATTGAATTCTATGTTGAGAAATAATCCGTGAATTGGAAACGGCAAGACTATGAAGCAATGTACTGGTGATTAACATAAAAAATGTTATATGCGAGAGAAAGAAATATCTCTGGGCAACACCCTAGGCTTACAGTTGTTGCATTATACCTATTGGATGTTGTCCAGAGATCACTCGCAAAACAGCGAGAATATGGACTTGGCGTAATTATCGGTGAGAAAAAAAAGAGATGAATAAAATATGAACATTAAATGGGAATTCTACAAAAACGAGGAAAATAAATGGCGTTGGAAGCGCTCCACCACGAACGGCATCAATGTTGGAGTAACAGCAGAAGGCTATTTGAGCTATATGAATAAAGCCGATTGCGAGCGGAATGCACGTCTTAACGGATGGGACGGTGATTTATTATTTCGAAAAAGTGACAGCAAGATGACACAGAAAGATTTATGCGAAGAAAAAAGAGCAATAAAGAACATGGCATATAATCTTTATAGGAAGCATGGCTTTAAGAATGGAAATGATTTTGTTAATTGGCTTGAAGCGGAAAAGCAAACGGGAATAAATTTCCGAACAAAGCGTAATAAACAGATGAAATATATTCTTTCTACTACGATGGGAATATTTTGTATTAGCGTGATTATCCTGTTGATGATGCTGTTCAAGAAAAATCCTGTTGTGGAACTGTCTGAGCAGAAGTTGATGATGCTGTTCAAGAAAAATCCTGTTGTGAAACTATCAGAGCAGAAATTGTCTGCACCGAAGGTCATGATGTTTGTGCTTGATCCGAAGGATCATGAGAAAGTAGTCGTCTTCGGCGACACGCATTTCGATCACGATAAATCTATACTTAGTCAGGAAGCGAAGATACTGCTGGATAAGAATGTGCAAGACCTTATTGAGAATCCCAAAATAGAAGTCCGTATGGCAGGATATACTTTTGCTGAGGGCACGGAAGAAATCAATGAGAAATTAAGCGAAAAAAGAGCAAATACCGTCAGGGACTATCTGATCGAAAAAGGCATTACGCCAGAAAGAATCACTGTGATCGGATATGGCAAAACAAGACCGGCAGTGTATGAAGTAATATCTGGTGACGTAAACTCAAAAGAGGCGAAGGTAAACATGCGAGTTCTTTTTGAAGTTGTAGTGACATAGGACGATAACGTCTGGACGCCAGGTAAAACCAAAACGATCATTCGTAAATGCAAAGAGGTATCAAATGAACACGCTCAGTATGAAAGGTAACTGGAAGGAAGTTGCCGGTAAACTCAAACAACAATTTGCCAATTTAACAGACGATGATTTGCTTTTTAAAGAGGGTAAAGAGGAAGAACTGTTGGGAAGACTTCAGCAAAAACTCGGGAAGACCAAGGAAGAACTACGCAAACTGATTGCGAAACTATAAACTGGAATAAGATTGAAGGATAATGGAATCAGGAAATAAGATGGAGTCGGACACAATCGATAACACAAGGATAATGTTTCTATGAAAAAAAAGATAGTTTCATGGTTAGTAGACCGGGATTCGTTTCCGATGTTTGTATTATTTCTCCTTTTCGTGTTCTTATCAATTATGCTATTCTTTAACGGTATTTTTCGTTGACGATGACTTCGATAACTGTCTTGGATTCCTTAAATATAATCTGGCGAGCCACACAGAGAAAGAGCTGGAAGTATGAGTTATCGAATTCAAATGCTGAATTTCTGAGCAGCAGAAAACTATAATGGGCAATAGTAAGAATACCGACTTCCACACAACAATAATGAATATACACACCAAGAAAGGATCACAATCGTGAAAACAGCAGGCATCATCATCCTTATCATAGGGCTGATAATGACCCTCTATACAGGTTTCACCTATGTCACTAAAGAGAAGGTTGTGGACTTGGGGGAACTCGAGATAACAAAGGATAACCATCATAATGTACATTGGCAACCGTATGTGGGAATCGGAATGATACTCATTGGCAGTGTTGTTCTCATCCTTGATAGGAAGAAATCAAGGACGACCTGATATGAATATACAACAGAAAAGAGCTGTCCAATGCTCTCTACGAAATAAATCATAAAATATGTTCAATTCGCAAATATTACAAAAGGAGAAATTACAATGAAAACAATGTATCGTGGCATTTTTACGATGGCTGTAGCCGCACTTTTGCTGATTATTGTTCCGCTGTACGCATCTGAGACGGATGAACGAATTGTATCATCAGCCAGGAATTCGTATGTGTTCCAGACTTATCTCAAGGGCGATGATATTAAAATTGAGTCTAAGGATGGCGCCGTCACCTTGACGGGAATTGTCTCTGAAGAACTACACATGTCATTGGCCAAAGAAACAGTGGCAGCTCTTCCAGGCGTTGTAAGCGTCGACAATAGGTTGGAAATTAAAGGTGCGTCCCCCACCGCAAACTCGGATGCATGGCTTGAGGGGAAAGTGAAAGCCACACTTTTATTTCATCGGAGTGTAAGTGCTGACAATACCGAGATTGACGTCAAGGATGGTATTGTGACCCTGCGGGGACAGGCTACCAGCCAGGCGCAAAAAGAATTGACGACTGAATACGCAAAGGATGTCGATGGGGTTAAGGACGTGACAAATGCGATGACGGTAACGGAACATGCGCAAAAGACGCATCGAACTGTGGTTGAAAAGATCGATGACGCTTCTATCACTGCCCAGGTTAAGATGGCGTTGTGGGTTCATCGCTCAACCAGTGTCGCCAATACCAAGGTCGAGACAAAAAATGGTGTGGTCGTACTCGGTGGCAAGGCAAAGAATATTGCCGAAAAGGACCTGGTATCAAAACTCGTCGGAGACATCAAAGGTGTGAAGAGCATAAAGAACCGGATGACAATTGAGTAATCTCAGCAGGCTGAAGGATCACTGCCGGTGGATGCAGTGATCCATTTGCAAATACCAAGCGCGCGATTAAAATATTACAGATACTATTTAGGTTGATCATTTCCGCACTCAATAAAATCATGAAGGCATACGACATATTTGGAAACGCTGCAAACGAAAAAACTCTTAAAGTCATTCTCACGAATTAGCAAAAGAGGAACCACTATGAAAGAATATAGGTCGTTCGTTATTGGAGGAGTGCTCTGTTGCTTCTTCGCCCTGATGGCTGGTTGTGCATCATCCGAACTTGTCGATATATGGAGCGATTCTTCATTTCAACCTCCTTATCTGAATAAAATATTTGTCATCTCTGTTAGTAAGAATTCGGTGCAGCGCCGTATTTGGGAAGATGCCTACAGCGTCGAGCTTGCAAAACATAACGTTGCAGCGATGCCTTCGTATCGCTTATTTCCGGATACGGTACCTGATACAAATCAGATTATGCAGATCGTTGGATCAAATAGCTTCGACGGAGTAATAGTCACACATCGGCTTCCTTCGGAAGCGAATCCTCAATACGTGCATGGGTATATGGGGCAAGAACAGTATACGAGATATGCGGGGCGCATGAGTGGATTTGTATCATATTATCGGAATGTTTGGCACGCCGGATATGTCGATTCTCAAAAAGTCGACATTCGCATTATTGACGTATGGGCAACCAGGAACGAAGGGCAAATGATTTGGAGTGCCACGAGCGAGACTCCTGAACCGAATTCAATACAAGAAGTCCGTCCAGAAATCGTGAAGCTTGTTATGTCTGAATTGACAAAGCAAAGGATTATCGCTTCGGAGCGGTAAATAAGAGGAATGGCTCAATATGAAAACAGCTGGTATTATCATATTCACTTTTGATCTTTTAAAGATCTTTTATAAAAGCTTTACCAATGTGACTCAAAAGGATGTTGTGGATTTCGAGGAATTCGAGACAGCAAAGGATAACCAACACACGATAGGTTGGCAACCATATGTCGGAATTGGAATGATATTCATTGGTGCTGCTTTACTCAGACTTGGCAATAGGAAGTCGCTGACCGCCTGAGACGAATATGCAACAAGAAAAGAGCTGTCCAATGATCTCAATAAAAGAAATCAATGAATATGTTCAAGACATAAAAGCAAAGATGAGGTCTGTGAGAAATGGACTCGTTGATAAGAAACACAATGATTATAATGTTTTTTGTTTTTCATCTTTGCTTTGATGTTTGTTCTGGAAGTGCGGCAAGTGAAAACGCCGTCAGCTTCAACAACAGTAGGGTTGCGTCATGGTTCGCCCCTGCGTTGAAAAACTAAACCAAAAAAGAAAGGATACTTGTTATGTTATATACCATCGCTGTTATTCTCATCATATTGTGGCTCATCGGGTTAGTCACTTCCTACACCATGGGTGGTTTCATTCACGTTCTTCTGGTGATCGCGATTGTGGTCATCTTGGTCAACGTCATTAGTGGACGAAAACCTCTGTGACTATTTCGCAGTACAAAGTATGGAAAATTGAAACGAGGGATTGTTTATGAACAAAGCAATCTCGATTGCAGTTCTTGCCGGCGGCATTCTTCTTTTGATCTTGGGTATCAATGCTTATGATTCATCCAGCTCTGACATTTCTCGATTTTTCACTGGCTCTGCCACCGATAAGTCGATATGGTTGTTAGTGGGCGGTGTTGCCGCGACTGTTCTGGGGCTGGTGGGCTTGTTGCGCGCATACAAGACAGTTTGAGAATGGGCGTAACATTTATTCTGAAATAAAACTGTTTTTTCATATACTTGCGCAAAAAACGCTGAGTAAATGAAAATTGTAATGAAGAGCATTGATAGATCCATTGCAGTTGGTAACAGCACAAGAAGGAGAAATATCGGAATGGTTTCAGAAAAAATATAGAAAACCAAAGAATCACATGTCTGATAAATGCATAGTAACTGAAAGGACGCTATGAGATATTTAAAGATATTTATCTTGCTTGTCGCATTGAATATGTGTGCATGGTTAATACCGCAGGAAGTCTCTGCACAGCAAGGGGGTGTGAGTTTCGGGGTTTTTTACAATGAATTAAGTCCTTACGGTCAGTGGGTCGACTATCCCGGTTATGGATATGTATGGATCCCATCAACCGGACCGGATTTTGCTCCCTATTCAAGCAATGGGCATTGGATCTTGACCGATTATGGCTGGACATGGGTTTCTGATTATCCTTGGGGTTGGGCACCTTTCCATTATGGCCGTTGGGATTACGACGATTCTTATGGCTGGTTTTGGGTTCCCGATAATGAATGGGGTCCTGCTTGGGTATTGTGGAGAAGGTCTCCCGGTTATTATGGTTGGGCGCCAATGAGACCCGGAATCAGCATTAGTGTTTCTTTCGGTAGTGGATATACAGTACCTAATGATCGCTGGAGATTCGTCAGAGACAGAGATTTTTCAAGGACCAACGTCAATCATTATTATATCAATCGAACTAATAACAGTACGATTATAAAGAATTCTTCGGTGATTAATAGAACTTACACCGATCAAAGCCGCCACTCGACATACGTTTCCGGTCCCGAAAGAGCCGATGTACAAAAGATTACTGGGAGAACAATCCAACCGATTGTTATTCATGATAACGATAAACCTGGACAGAATCTGAAAAATGGCCAGTTGCAGATATACAGACCGCAAGTACAAATGAACGGTGAAAATGGTCAGAGACCGATGCCGTCCAAAGTAGTCAATTTGAAAGATGTAAAACGGCCATCGGAGAGAAATGCAACCAATCAAATCCCAAATGTCAATCCTGCGAATAACAACAGACCAGTGGTTCAACCGGCACGGCCGATTAATGTCGCTCCAGTAATTAATAACAGACAAAAGGAACAACCGGTACGGCCAACTAAGGTCACTCCGGCGATTAACAACAGACAAAATGTGCAACCAGCACGGTCGACAATTATCACTCCGGCAATTAATAACAGACGAAAGATACAATCAACTCGTTCCGTCAATTCGCCGAAAAAAGTTCAACCACCACGATCACGGGATGTTAATCCATCTAGAAGTAGTGGTAATGTAAAGCAACCACAGAAAGTAACTCCACGCATGGAGAATATTGAACCGCGGCCTTCGCAACCCAAGACTAATGAGGGCGAAAAGGGACAAGGGAAACGGGAACGATGAAAAAGAAAACTACAATAACGTTTACGCTGGCAGATTTAATGATCTATACGAATTACAACAAGGAAACGTAACAATGGGGTTGTGCCATGATTCACCCCTGCATTGAAAACAAAACTAAGAAAGAAAGGATACTATTATGTTAGTTACTATCGCTATTATTCTCATCATATTATGGCTCCTGGGAGTAATCACTTCCTATACCATGGGCGGATTCATTCATGTTCTTCTGGTAATAGCCATTGTGGTCGTCTTGGTAAGAGTCATTCGCGGACGAAATATTGTGGATGGAACAAAGAATTGATTTCGAAATGAGACCATAAAAGAGGTTCGATCGCAGTCATAGGGAATCTCGGTCTTTATGCAACAAAACAAGTCGTACTTCATGGAGGTTTTTATGAAAACCAATACAAAAAATTCAACAACTGTCTTAAACAGATGGATACGCTTCCTCGGAGCAATGCTGATGCTTGCTTTGATGGTGCCTGCCGCTATCGCTTCTAACCCGACACCAGTAAACCTTGGAACATCTGGTGATTTCGTTATTCTAGCAAAAACAGGAATCACAACTACAGGAGTCACTGCAATTACCGGTGATCTTGGAGTTAGTCCAATCGCTGCGACAGCAATAACTGGATTTGGATTAATAATGGATGCCTCAGGTACATTTTCAAAATCATCTTTGGTGACCGGTAATATATATGCTGCCAACTATACTTCTCCGACTCCGACTAAGATGACTACGGCTGTAAGCGACATGCAGACCGCGTACACTGACGCAGCTGGACGAATAATACCAGATCATACTGAACTGTACGCTGGAGATGTTACTGGAAAGACCCTCACTCCCGGTCTCTATAAATGGGGTACTGGTGTACTAATATCTGCTGGTGGTGTCACTATCTCGGGTTCCGCTACTGATGTCTGGATATTCCAGATAGCGCAAGATCTAACCGTGGCCAACGGTGCCATTGTTACTCTAAGCGGCGGCGCACTGCCTTCCAACATCTTTTGGCAGGTAGCCGGCCAAGTTACCCTTGGAACGACGGCTCAAATGAAGGGAATTATATTGTGTCAAACACAGATTGCGATGCAGACCGGTGCAACCTTGAATGGCAGAGCCCTGGCGCAGACCGCAGTTACATTAATTGCCAATGCCGTCACCAAGCCAGCAACGGTGGTCATCACTCCACCCACAGTAACTTCTACAGATCCGGTGAATGCTGCAACAGGTGTGGCTTTGAACAAACAAATTACCGCAACTTTTAGTAAGACAATGGATGCTTCCACTATTACAGCATCAACATTTACTTTACTGCAAGGTATAACGTCAGTTTCAGGAATTGTGTCTTACTCTGGTACAACTGCCATCTTTGCACCGGCAAGCAACCTCACACCAAATACTCTATATACAGCCACGATTACAACCGGGGCTAAGGACGTGGCAAGTAATGCTCTGGCAAACAATTATGTGTGGAGCTTTACAACAGGCGCAGCAGTAGTCGTCACTCCACCCATAGTAAGCTCAACAGAACTTGCTAATGCCGCAATAGATGTGGCTTTGAACCATGAAATTACGGCGACCTTCAGTGTGGCCATGGATGCTTCAACTATTACAGAATTGACATTTACTTTAATGCAAGGTACAACGTCAGTCTCAGGTGTTGTGTCCTGCTCCGGCACAACTGCCACCTTTGCACCGGCAAGCAACTTCGCACAAAATACTCTCTATACAGCCACGATTACAACCGGGGCTAAGGATCTTGCAGGCAATGCTCTGGCAAATGACTATGTATGGAGCTTTACAACAGGCGCAGCAGTGACCGCTGTCGGGAGTGGTTTAGCACCTCATGAATTCGCGCTCTTGCAGAATTATCCCAATCCATTTAATCCGTCAACGAGGATTCAGTATAGTCTTGAGAAGGCTGGAATGGTTTCACTCAAAATCTACAATGTGCTCGGCCTTGAGGTTGCTACGCTCGTCAACGCCTATCAGGATGCCAACAGTTACACCGTGCAATTCAATACCAATGAAGGAGGACTCAGTCTTTCCTCTGGTGTGTACTTCTACCGTTTGGAAACCAGGTCCTTCGTCTCGACGAAGAAGTTGATTCTTATGAAATGAAGGCTTAATAGAAAGTAGGAATGCCACAGCATGGAGAATAGAATCGATCGGACAAATTATCTCAGTGGAAGGTCATTGCCTTTTCAAGATGTTGAAGTTGCTGTTTTTGCGAACGACAAAATGAAGGACATCGCCAAGAATGGAAAATTCAACTAACCGACTGAAATATCTTAACGATCTAGCGTAATTAATTCACTATATGGCACAACAAAATCACAAACAAATAGAAAATAGAGGAAAATATGAACAAGCAAAAACATGCAGTCAGCGACGCTATGGACACACTCGCTGAGGATGCGCGTAATTTGATGACCGCCACCACTGATATTGCCGAAGCAAAAGTCGGGGAAGCCCGTAAGCGTCTCGCCGTCACACTGGAACGCGGCAAGGATATTTATGAAAGTGTCCGCAAGAACACAGTAGAACGCACTAGGGCGTTCGACGAAGCCACACACGAGCATCCCTATACAGCCATCGCTATCGGTGTCGGTGCCGGGGCATTCATCGGTTATCTCATCTCTCGTAACGGAAGTCGCAATCATCGATCCCGTTAGCACAGTTATCCTTCTTCTTGGTATGGGTTCGCATCTCAGCAAGGAAAAGTGGATAAGTCAGATCACCGGAGACAGAGAGGCAGGAGGTGCAGCAAAAAGCAGGATATCTCGTTCAGTACCCTTGCAATGCCGAGAGAAATCCATAATTCTCTCTGTATCATATTTATCAAAATTTTTTGCAAGAATTAAAAAACCTGGCGCATACTTGGTCTTGGTTATTACAGGAGCAAGCGATGATGGTTCTTCGGGATCGCAACCTATTCATAGGCAGGTGCTGGTTTTGGTTTTGCAGCTCTTTGGGTTGCAATTATCACTTTCTCTCTCATGGCTGCTGTGGGGTTTTTTAAGATGTGAAAACTACTATTCTGTTCCAAAACTCCTGGCTTGAACCCTGCCTGAATGACATAGTCAGGCGGGGACAAAGTCGGGCAGACGTTTGGGAACGCACTTTAATCGTCGCAACAATAAAAAGAAGAATTACATAATTCTCTCAACAAAGGATTAACTACTCTTTCATCCCTTTGGCTGATTACAGTTCTAAGTATTCTGTTGTATACTTCCGCTGATGCAATGAAGAGCCGTCTTTTTAAGAATTATATATTTGAACATCAAACATGTGAAGATTTATGGTAACAACTGAAGAGGTTTTCTCATGAGCGACATCGTTCTGGAAATCAAAAATCTTAGCCGCCGCTTCGGTGTATTTACAGCAGTCGATTCTCTAACTCTTTCGGTCAACATCGGTGAGGTCTTCGGATTGCTCGGCTCAAACGGAGCTGGCAAAACCACAACGATTAAGATGCTCACTACACTATTGCCGCCCTCCTCGGGCGAAGCGCGCGTGGCAGGTTTCTCCATAACCACACAAGCGGTCGATGTCCGCCGTGCCATCGGCTATGTACCACAGGCAGTTTCCGTGGATGGTTCGCTCACTGGTTATGAGAATTTGCTTATCTTTGCCAAACTTTATGATCTGCCGTACCGCGAGCAACAGGCTCGTATACGAGAGGCATTGGAGTTTATGGGTTTGACCGCCGATGGCAGCCGACTTGTCAGCGAATACTCCGGCGGTATGGTCCGCCGTTTGGAAATCGCGCAGTCCACACTGCATCGACCGCAGTTACTTTTTTTAGACGAGCCGACTGTCGGGCTGGACCCGATTGCGCGCGACGCTGTCTGGAAACATCTCGTTGATCTGCGGAATAACTACGGTACGACCCTGTTTTTCACCACACATTACCTTGAGGAAGCGGAGAGCCATTGTGATCGCATCGCGATCATGCATCTGGGCAAAGTGGCTGCGCTTGGCACCTGCAAAGAACTCGAGGATTCGCTTGGCAGTACCGATCACACACTCAATGATGTCTTTGTGCATTATGCCGGAAACGCTCTTGATTCCGGCGGCACTTTCCGCGATGTATCTGCCGAACGCGCAACCGCACAACGCCATGGATAGCCTAAACCTTATGATTACCACATTTGTCCATACTCTATCCGGCTTCATCGAGAAGACGTTCGTCATCACGGAGTTTGAGTTGCGCAAGCTGCGCCACGACTTCACGGAACTCATCACCCGTGCACTCCAGCCCGCGCTATGGCTGCTCATCTTCGGGGAAGTGTTTTCACGCAGTGGGGCGATGCACACAGGCAACATTCCTTATTTGGACTTTATTGCTCCAGGCATCCTGGCGCAAAGCGTTCTTTTCGTAGCAATTTTTTACGGTATCAATGTCATCTGGGAGCGCGACCTCGGTATTGTGCAGAAATTTCTTGCGAGCCCAACTCCGCGCGCTGCACTTGTGCTCGGCAAGGGTTTCTCTGCGGGTATACGTTCTCTTTCGCAGACTATCATCGTTTACGGCCTTTCGCTGCTCCTTGGGGTTAATCTGAATTGGAGCCCGCTCGCGCTCGTCAATGTGCTGATCATAGTTATCCTCGGCGCGACGCTGTTCTCAACGTTTTCGCTCATCATTGCTTGCATTGTGAAGACGCGCGAACGTTTCATGGGCGTCGGTCAGGTCCTCACTATGCCGTTGTTTTTTGCGAGCAACGCGATTTACCCCACCGCCATTATGCCCAATTGGTTGAAGACTATTTCACATCTCAATCCTTTGACCTACGTCGTCGATGCTCTGCGCACTTTCATGCTTGCCGGCAGTACGAGCTCCTTCGGTCTATATCACGACTATGCTGTTATTCTCTTGACGACGATTACTCTGATTTTCATAGGCGCCCGATTGTATCCACGTCTTGCATCATAAAACGCAACTTTCAAGAGGTTCCCATGAATATGAATACTCCAAATTTTCTCACATGCGTTTATCTTGAGTTGTTTGATCATTCCGGAGATGCCATGGCTGCCACGGTGATTGTCGTGGCGTGAAGGCAATGAGTTAGCAAAAAACAGAAAACAAAAATCAAGAAATCACGGAAATGGAATCAATGAACATCAATATTAACATCAACCCGACAAGTAATCCTACGGTGACGGTAAATGATGAGCTTGTAGCGCTTCCGAAGGATGTGCATGCAACGCCAGTGAAAGATGTACCTGTCAAACCTTCGAATGGTGCTTCGACAACGTCACCGAAAGATGTGCCTGTTATACCTTCGAATCGTGTGCTAGCAACGTTGCCGAATGATGTGATTGTTATTCCTCCGAAGGATGTGCTTGCAGTACCTCTGACAATTCGTCAAAAAATATTTCAAAATGTCCGGAAGCGACGCTATCTCTGGCTGATCGGTGCGCTCATAATTGTCATTGCAGGCGCATTCGCGTATCACTGGATATTTGGAAAAGCCAAAATCATCTATGCCGCGGCTGCCGTCGAACGCGGCGATATAGAAAGCACAGTCGTGGCGGCGGGAATCGTGCAGCCTATTAAATATGTTGATGTTGGCGCACAGACCTCCGGTAAGCTTCAATCGCTCAAAGTTAATCGTGGTGATAGGGTTAAGAAGAATCAGTTGCTTGCAGAAATTGATCCGGTTTTAGCAAAGACAGCACTTACGGCGGCCAATGCAGCACTCGAAAGTATAACTTCACAGCACTCTTTGAAACAAGCGCAACTTGTACTTACTAAATTGCAGCGGGACCGCAACGACGACCTCTTTGCGCGCCAGTTAGTTTCCGCCAGCGATCGTGATATCACCCAGGCTGCTTACGACGTCGCTTTCGCTGACGCCGCTTCGCTCTCTGCACAGATGAAGGAAGCAACAGCGACGGTAAACACCGGTAAAGCCAATCTGGGTTATACTAAAATCACGGCACCGATTGCCGGTGAAATCGTTTCCATCAGCCTTCTGGAAGGTCAAACGCTGAATGCAAATCAGCAGGCACCTAATATCCTGCGGATTGCCGACATCGACACAGTAACGGTCTGGGCGCAAGTCTCAGAAGCGGACATCGTCCGCGTCAAGCCCGATCAGGATGTCTACTTCACTATTCTTGGCGATTCCTTGCGTTGGAACGGAAAGATTAGACAAATTCTCCCCACACCGGAACTTATCAACAACGTTGTGTTTTACGACGTACTGTTCGATATTCCGAATCAGGATCGTGAGCTGGAGATTCAGATGACGGCGCAGGTTTTCATTGTGTTGGCACAGGCAAAGGGAGTCTTGCTCATACCGATCGCTGCCATCGGAAATGCCAGCGAAGGTTCGGAAATCAAAGTGCAGGTGCTGAAAGCCGACGGCACCGTCGAGCTGCGTGCTATCAAGATCGGCATTAAGAGCGAAATCTCAGCAGAGGTCACGGACGGTCTGAAGGAAAAAGAACAGGTTGTCATTGGGGAAATCAAGGCACAGGGTACTGCGACAAGCGCGCTGAGCGCCCGGAAAGGACCTTGATGTCATTACCACTGCTCGATTTGAAGACTGTTAGCCGTACCTATACATCGGGCGGCGCTCCACTGACAGTGCTTAAAGAAGTGAGCTTGGTGATTCAGAGCGGCGAATTTGTTGCCATCATGGGTGCATCCGGCTCGGGCAAGTCCACGCTCATGAACATCATCGGCTGTCTCGATAAACCGTCGAGCGGTACTTATTGCATTCGTGGCGTCGAAGTCGCTAGTCTCAATGGAGATGCCCTGGCAGCGTTGCGGCGCGATACCTTTGGATTTATCTTCCAGCGCTACAACCTGATGTCCGATCTGAATGCCGTCGAAAATGCAGAAGTTCCAGCCGTCTACTGCGGCATGGCAAAACAGCAAAGAGCGGTACACGCCAGCGACTTGTTACGAGAACTTGGCCTGGCCGATCGGCTGCAACATTATCCCGGCCAGCTTTCCGGCGGTCAACAACAGCGTGTTAGTATTGCCCGCGCGCTCATGAACGGAGGGCCGGTGATCCTGGCCGATGAGCCTACTGGAGCGTTAGACAGTCAGGGTGGCAAGGAAGTCATGACAATTCTTGAGAAGTTGCACGGGCAAGGACACACGATCATTGTGGTGACTCATGACAGCGACATCGCCGCTTACGCGCACCGTCTCGTGCGCATTGCCGATGGGCGAATCACATCCGACGAGTTGCAGCAGAAAGGACGGGCGGATAATCAGGCGAAGATCGGAGAAAGGGGAATAGATGCCAAGCAGGGTGTGGCGGTTCTCGGCGAAGCTCTGAAGATGGCGTTGCGTTCGCTTCTGCACAATCGAATGCGAACCGTGCTGACAATGCTGGGTATCATCATCGGCGTCGCCTCGGTAGTTGCGCTTATGGCGATCGGCAACGGTGCGAAGCAAGATGTCGTTGAGCGCATCGAGGCCATGGGTACCGACCTGTTGACGATTATGCGAGGGCCGCCCGCCGTTCGCGCTTCAGCCGACATCGTGACAAGCTTCCTTCCTGAAGATCTGCTACCCATCCGTAGTATTTCGGGTGTCGCCATGGCAATTCCAGAAACGAATTTATCGTCACTGCTGCGCTTTGGTAATCAGGATTTGATTGTCACAGCGGTCGGAACCGGTGAAAACTTTCCCCAGGTGCATGATTGGCCTCCGCAATCCGGCGTCTTTTTCTCGGCGGAACATGTGAAGCGCTTTGCCCAGGTCGTCACGCTAGGCCAGACCGTAGTAAAGAACCTGTTTCCCAAAGACATGAATCCGCTGGGTAAGTATGTACTCATTGGCAGCTCGCCTTTCCTGGTCATTGGCGTATTGAGCAGCAAAGGATTGACCCCGCGTGGAGATGATATGGATAACTCTGTCTGGCTGCCTTACTCCACGGCCGGAGCGCGGATATTTGGCCAACGCTTTTTCAACGATATCGTTGTGAGAGTGAAGCCGGACGCAGACATGAACGTGGTGCAAGTGGGACTCCATACGTTGCTGATGAAAAGGCATGGCAAAGAAGACTTTAACATTCGGAACATGGCTAATACGATCGAAACGGCCAATGAAACGCAGAACACACTCACATATCTATTGGCGGCGATTGCCGTCATATCGCTCGTTGTCGGCGGTATTGGCGTGATGAACATCATGCTGGTNNTTCAATTTCTTACCGAAGCCGTGATGGTCTGTTTTATTGGAGGCCTCTTGGGTATCTTCGTCGGCATTGGCGGCGGCTTAGCTACCTCCGCTATTGCAGGTTGGCGCGTGATATTCACTGTTGCACCGATCATCATTGCATTCGCGTGTGCTTCTCTGACGGGTATCATCTTTGGCTATCTTCCGGCCAGAAAAGCAGCACAACTCGACCCCATCGAGGCGCTGGCTCGGGAATAGAAATGCTATTAAGTATCATGCTCGCCGCATTTTAATCAAAATTATTTTACGTAATGAATAGAGCCGCAAAAATTTCGGCAAGAATTAAAAAAACCTGGCGCATGCTTGGTCCTGGAGTTATTACAGGCGCAAGCGATGATGATCCTTCGGGGATTGCAACATATTCCCAGGCAGGCGCTGGTTTTGGTTTTGCGACTCTTTGGATTGCAATAATCACGTTCCCTCTCATGGCTGCTGTGCAGGAGATGTGTGCACGAATCGGTATGGTAACTCAAGAGGGATTGACAGCAACACTAAAAAAGAAATATCCAAAAAGTATTCTCTATCTCATGGCGTTGTTTAGTTTTCCTGCCATTACACTCAATATAGGCGCAGACATACAGGCAATGGGAGCCGTTGCCAATTTACTTATACCTCAAATTCCATCTTTTGCGTTCAGCATATTATTTACGGTTTTGCTTGTTTCCTGTATTATCAAATTCCCATATCAAAAACTTGCTGCGGTATTAAAATGGCTTTGCCTTTCATTATTATTGTATATCGTAGTTCCGTTCTTGGTGCATGCGGATTGGGTGGAAGTACTGAAAAGTACTTTTATCCCAACTATTCATTTCAACAAAGCTTTTTTTGAGATACTTGTCGCTATTCTCGGTACCACTATTTCTCCTTACCTGTTTTTTTGGCAAGCCACGATGGAAGCGGAAGACATTTCCCATAACCATAAAAAAATCATCATCAATAAACGAATTTTAGATAACATGAAAATGGACATCGATTTCGGAATGCTATTTTCAAACCTTGTTATGTTCTTCATCATCCTTACGACGGGCGCAGTATTGTATAAGGCGGGTATCAGACAAATCGATACGGTAGGGCAAGCCGCAAAAGCATTAGAACCATTGACAGGTAAACTTACGTATTTACTCTTCGCTGTCGGTGTCATCGGCACAGGTTTTTTAGCAATACCTGTTTTGGCTGGTTCACTTTCATATATTTTAGCTGAGACTTTTCATTGGAAGGAAGGGTTAGACAAAAAATTTCACGAAGCCAAAGGGTTTTACATTACACTTATTGTGTCGCTCATTGTTGGATTGTTACTAGAGTTTCTCGGTATAAGTCCAATACAGGCGCTTATTTACACTGCTGTTTTGTATGGATTAACAGCGCCAGTCATGATTGCTGTCATTATGCACATTGGTAACAACAAAAAAGTAATGGGGGAATTTACTAATAAGAGATTGTCAAATGTTCTCGGTTCAATAGCGCTCATGCTGATGAGCGCTGCTGCTATTGCATTGATATATTTTCAATTCAAGTAGTAGAATAACTTAATTTCACTGTTGAATGCACTCTTTCAAATGCTTCTCCATATTTGGTAGCTCACAATCAACCTTCCATCTGATCACACAGCGGTTTAGTTGTCCTAAAAGGATTAATTCTTTTTTCATACCTTCGGGCTATAGTTTTGTGTTACAGATGTTTCTATAATTCACTCAGACATAAAGACAATATAGCAAAACCTATGCTAGGAAGTTGTACTGTTTTTTTGATAGATGGATATTTGTATCAAGCGAGAATGAGTAATGGCAGATTTCATTACATGTAAGAAAAACAAAAACATAGCTGGAGATAAAATATCATCAAGAAAAAAGAAGCACAATCTTGGGTGAAAACGATTCATATGAGGCAAAATTTACATTCGCAAATATTCAGATGATTTTAAAAACGGACTGACAACAAAAGGAAAAATGTGTATGTCTAATTTTGCAAAATATTTAATAGGGACTGTATTTATAGCCGGTGGATTAGGTTGGGCAGCCAATCAATTAGGCGTTTCGCTCATATGGATCAGCATAGGTGTTATTATTATCATTGGAATAGGAATTATGGCTGCTGTATCAAAGACCCAGCAGAAAGAAAAACCTGACGCCAACAAGTGAAAATTAAAACAATTAGAAATATATGGAACATAATGAACGCCATATAGAGAACCGTTGCACGATAACTATGGATTAATGACATCACTATCATGGAAAACACAATTTTGCAGCAATCCCAAGATCAACACCAGGAAGCAGAAATCATCCCTGAAAATTTTTCGGAGACAATTTCTGACTCAGTGTTTAAAAGATTCTTTTTAGAAGTATCTTCGCTCATATTTTTTACTCTGCGATTTTTCAAAGAAGTATTTAAGCCGCCTTATGAGTTTAATGAATTGATGAAACAATCTTATTTGATTGGTTACAAGTCCCTTCCTTTGACAGGTATTACAGCCTTTATCGTGGGGCTTGTGCTTACTATTGAGTCAAGGCCCACGTTGGCAAACTTTGGAGCGGAATCGTGGTTGCCTGCGATGGTAGCAATTTCAATTGTAAGGGAAATGGGTCCGGCGATAACTGCGCTCATTTTTGCTGGAAAAGTCGGATCAGGAATCGGTGCGGAGCTGGCGTCAATGAATGTAACCGAACAAATTGACGCGATGCAGGTATCGGGCACCAATCCGTTTAAATACCTTGTTGTGACGAGGGTGCTTTCTGCAACATTGATGCTTCCGCTCTTGGTGATTTTCGCAGATGTGATTGGTCTGTTTGGATCACTTGTTGGTGTTAACTTAAGAGGAAGTGTAAGCACCCACTTGTTTTTTTCGCAAGTATTTCAAAGCCTTGTATTTAAAGATCTATTTCCGGCTGTTATCAAAACCTTCTTTTTCGGATTTGCTATCGGAGTTATAGGCTGCTATAAAGGATATAATTCAAATAAGGGAACTGAAGGAGTTGGGAAAGCGGCTAACTCAGCCGTGGTATTCGCATCGTTAATGGTTTTTCTTATAGATATGATAGCGGTACAAATTACAAGTTTGTTTCAAAACTAAAAAGAGAAATGAGAACAATGACAACTCAAGCAACCTCCATGAAAAACGAACATGATAATAAGCAAAATGTTCGTGTTGCTGTTGATATGGAACATTTAAAGAAATCTTTTGGGAATAATCATGTGTTGCGGGATATTAATTTAGTGATTCATAAAGGAGAAAACGTCGTTATCTTAGGGCAGTCTGGAACCGGTAAATCAGTACTCATAAAATGTATTGTGGGATTGATTGACCTTGATGAGGGTACGCTTGTTATACTTGGGCAAAATACTTCAGAACTTAAGGATAAGGAGCTCGTGGAATTACGCAAAAAAA
Organism: Ignavibacteriota bacterium; assembly: GCA_003142475.1. Taxonomy (GTDB): domain Bacteria; phylum Bacteroidota; class Ignavibacteria; order UBA10030; family UBA10030; genus Fen-1298. The sequence goes on along the minus strand of PLMK01000048.1, from coordinate 72,941 downwards.
TAGGTTTCCTTTTTCAGAGTGCCGCCCTCTATGATTCCATGACAGTGAGAGAAAATCTTGAATTCCCACTGAGAAGACAATTACATTTAATACCGAAAGAAGAATTGAACTCGCTCGTAAAAGAAGCGTTGGAAAATGTAGGACTTTCTGAAACAATTGAATTGAAACCTTCAGAACTTTCCGGCGGTATGCGAAAAAGATTGGGCTTAGCCCGAACGTTGATTCTCAAACCTGAGATTATGCTGTATGATGAACCTACAACCGGGCTGGATCCTATAACATCAAAAGAAATAAGCAACCTCATCCTGGAAGTACAAAAAAAATACAATACTTCTTCCATCGTCATTACGCACGACATTGAATGTGCTAAGCTCACTGGAAATCGAATTATCGTAATGAAAAATGGAATGTGCGCCGCAGAAGGGTCGTATACCGATCTCAAGAATTCGGATGATGCATGGATACGGTCATTTTTTGAATAATACATCAGACATATTATAAGAGCAGATCAAATGAAAAAAGACACAAGCTATAAAATCAAACTGGGAATATTCGTTTCCTTTGGAATTGCGTTATTCATTGCGGGAATATATTTTATCGGTGAGAAGCAACAGTTGTTCAGAAGTACCTTTCACCTGAGCGGAGTATTTAGAGATGTTGCCGGACTTCAAGCAGGAAATAATGTTCGACTCTCAGGAATAAATGTAGGAACAGTAGAAGATATTAGTATAGTGAGCGATTCTTCCATTAGAGTAGAAATACTCGTTGATGAAAGTATTCGAAAGTTTATAAAGAAGGATGCGGTTGCAAGTATTGGCTCAGAGGGACTTATGGGAAATAAAATAATAATTATCAATCCTGGAACAGGCGGGAAAATGGAAATAGAAAACAACGATATTGTCCAAACAATCCAACCAATTAATTTGGACGATATTCTGGTATCATTCAAAACAACTATTGATAATACCTCTAATATGACAAGTTATTTATCTAAAATTACAGGTAACGTACAATCAGGAAAAGGAACAATAGGAAGGCTGTTAATGGATCAATCCCTGGCTCAAAATTTTGATTCTTCCATTGTTAATTTAAAACATGGTTCAGAAGGATTAAGAAATCTTATGGATAGTGCGAAAAGCAGCTTCACACAAAATTTTGATTCTACTTTCGTTAATTTGAAGGAAGGTTCAGCCGGATTTAAAATACTTGTAGATAAGGCAAAGAAAAGTTGGTTGCTGTGGGGGTTTTAAAATGCGAAATATTTTATCTTGTTCCCAAATTCTGTTTCGGAATATATTTCAGCTATATTTCGATCTCAATATTGTAATGTGAAACAGAGTAAAAAACGCTTCCAAGTAGAACTCCAACTAAGGCTTTCGAATCGAAGCGGGGATCGTAAGTACATTTTCTTAAGATTTTGAATCTGATCGTCGATGGAAGCTGTCTCCCGCAAAGGTGACTGAGCTGTAATCAATATGAAAACTCCCCTCATCAAGATCGAAGACTACGCCACGCTCCTAAGAGATACATATCGGCGATGGAGGGATATCCGACCGGAGCTTTTAGCGGGAGGACTGGCCTTTTTCGCGATTCTCTCGGCGACGCCATTGTTGGTCATTCTGATCGGACTCCTGCGACTTGTCATCGCCAAAGCCCAAGTGATGGCGCAGCTGGATGCCGTTCTTAGTCCGCACATTGGAGGCCTAGTTCGGGAATGGTTGATGCCTGCTGACGGTTCGGGTTTGGCAACCTTGACCGTATTCAGCGTGCTTGTGCTTCTGTACGGTGCCGCGCAAGTTTTTATTCAACTCCGGGTTTCACTCGATGTCATTTGGGACGTGCCCGTTAAAACCCGACCGAGTTGGCATGGATTTTTCAAAACTACGGCGGCGCCATTGCTCATGATCGTCTCCACCGGCCTTTTTGTTCTTGCCTTTGTACTACTCGATACGGGGATCGAAATCGCCAGCCGAAATTTCGGGAGGGTTCTCCCTGGATTAGGCCGCGCCGCATTCTGGAAAACCGCAAGCATAACTTGCTCTCTAGCCCTTTTCACGCTCTTTTTCGGAGGCATATTCAAATTAGTCCCATCTCGTAAACTACGTTGGCGGGATGTCTGGTCGGGAGCGGCTCTCACGTCGGGACTCTTTGCGCTCACCAAATATGTCCTGACGCTTTATTTTCGCTGGTTTTCCTTCGATTCCCTCTATGGGACGACGGGGTCTTTAATCGTGATTATGATCTGGGTGTATACGTCCGTCCAGATATTCTTCTTTGGAGCGGTTTTCATGCGCGTCTACTCTAAAAAATGAGAGGGCTGGACTGAGATGATTGGTACACTAGGATGGAGCCGTTGCTTTGTGGCAAGGTGGCTGTGGCTTACAGACGGAGAGGTCATAGCAGTGAAAACCGGCTGAAAGAAAACTCTACCTAGCAATGTTACGTGTGATGCACAGTGTACAATACGCTCAATGGAAGTTGTTCCGGGGGTGTGTTGGAAATGTCATCCGTTGAGTCAACGAGCGTGTCGTTATCGATTGCCTGGTAACATATTCGCACATACGTAACACATTAAATGGCGTACTTCAATGTCGAAAACTCTTCGCATATGCCAGGGAGAATGTATATATCTTAAAAAAAGTCAGCAGGGTAAAGCTTTTTTGTAGGCACATCTCCCTCAAAAAACGGCAATATCCTTTCTCCGAGGGATTAATTCCTTTTTCATACTTTTGGGTTATTCCCATTAAACAAAACCATCAGTATACTTTTTATCATAAACAGAAGTAATTATCATTTTTATATAATTCGCGACAATTCTATATGGATAATAAAAGTTATCAAATAAATCACGATGGCAAAAATTCATCCGCATTAAGAGAAATCCGCCAGGTATTTAATGATTGGGTAGGGAGGCTGCTACCCAATAGGCAGGATTCTGATATCTCCGAATACAGAAATCAAAACCAAAGATCAAACAATCCTGGAGCTGCGAATTCAGATGCCGTCTTCATTGGGTGGCAATTAGCACCCTCAGAAGAAGTCATTCCACTCTATAATGTAACAGCAAAAAAACATCCGTTGTATCTTTCTACCGTCTCGGATCAAACCTTACGCGAACAGAACATAAAAATTCCTCAAACACCGCCCTTTCAAATAAACATGAAAAGGTTTGATGCTGAAAAATAACAACCATAAGACAAAGCGGCATAACGGAAGCTTGCCACCCTTTCAAGAAACTGAGCAGGGACTTCATGAATGGGAAACAGGACTCAACTCAATGAACCAACACTCCGATGAATCGCCCTATCTTCAATTTTTTGATCAACAAGCAGATCAAGAAAAAGAATCGGATGATCAAGAATCTGATGCTCGCCAGCGCAAGGGCATGCGGACTGGACAGGATTCGTTTGACGAGACCGAGTTTCCACGAAATCAGGATGACGAGAATCGTTGGCAGGATGACGGAGGAGAAAGCGGATGATAGGAGGACGCAAAGAATGACCGTAATGTTGTATCTTTGCTGCAATTCTAACTGATCAGACTATCGGGTTTCCACCCATCACGTATGTATACTCAATAAAATCTTCAAATGGACTTTATTCCTCAATCAAATATTTGGTCTTTTATTCGCAAGGGAACAACTGCCGCGAAAAAAACAATCGGCCAAAATGTAAAAATCATAAACATTTCGTTGTATCGATACGATTCAACAGGCCGACTTGTTCATTACGGACCGAAGGGCGAAATTCTCGAAAATGATTCAGCATTTCAAGTGACAGATGCACAAAGCAGCAAAAGTGCGATATCAATTTCAGCATCGAAAACACTCGACCACATACCTCAATAAGATTATTGATACAAGAAATCCGGAACAGCGATATGAGAAGGATTGTAAAATTGCAGTGCCCTCTATAACTCTCAGAAGGAAGAAATATGAAAAGACTTATTGCAAGGGACGAAGTGAAACGGCGTGAAGGTATTCAAATGTATCACCAGACAGTGCGAGAATACGGATTACGCGAACTTGACGTGACACTCATCCGTCCCACAAATTACACGGACGACGGATACCCGATTAAAACACGTATAGGTGTTATCCGCAGCAATACGTTAACACAAATTGGAACGCTTGTACACGATCTTGTCAACGAGCCTTTCCTTAGAGGAATCTCACTCAACATCCGAAAGATTGATGAAGCCATTGAGTGGATACCTTTGAAGGAAATTATTAATCATTCAAAGGTATCCGGAGTTAAGTCGATCGTTATGCTCGTCGGTGTACAAACAAATCAGTTTCCTCGTGCTTTGGATATTGCATCGAAGTTTCTACCGTATGGAATCCCTGTCTTGATCGGCGGTTTCCACGTGAGCGGTATGCTCGCTATGATTGGTGTTACGCGCGACCTTAAAAATGCAATATCGAAAGGAATCACACTTGTTGCCGGAGAGGTTGAAGGAGGACGGTTATCTGCGATTGTAGAAGATGTTCTCAAGGATAGGGCGCGACCACTCTATAATTTTTTAAATCCCACACCAAGCTTGCTTAACGTACCTATTCCTCATATCACAAAAGATGAATTTGATAATTTCGCATCACGATTTACCACAATTGATACGGGTCGTGGTTGTGTTTTTAATTGTGACTTTTGCACTATTATCAATGTGCAGGGTCGAACAATGCGGTATCGGGAACCGAAGCAAGTTGTCGAATTTGTAAGGCAAAGTTATCACGAGGCAGGCGTTTCACACTCTTTCTTTACAGACGACAACACTGCGCGCAATCCGCGATGGCGAGAACTTTTTTCAGAACTCATCTGCATGCGCGAAGAAGAAAAAATTCCGTTTACATTTATGATGCAAAGCGATCTCGCAGCCCGGAAAATGCCCGGCGGAGATTTCTTCGAACTCGCATCACGAGCGGGTTGCAACCAAGTGTTTTTCGGTGTAGAAAGTGTAAACCGAGAAAATCTCCGCTCTAAGGAAAAGTTTCAGAACCAAGTTTCCGAGTATAAAGATCTTATCGATCATTGCCACTCACTCGGCATAACCTGCCACGCAGGATATATTCTCGGATTGCCATTCGATACGACGGCGAGTATCAAACAGGATGTTGCCGAACTACAACGAATGATGTTCGATTCTGCTTCATTCTACATTCTCTCACCGCTTCCCGGTTCAAAGGATCACCAGCGATGGTGGCGCGAGGGGCGGTGGCTCGATGAAGATTTCAACAAATATGATTCAGCACACGTCGCCGTAAAGCCGGAACGCATGTCTCCTGATGAACTTATGGAAGCGTATCATAACGCGTGGGAACAATTTTATTCCACCGAGCATATGGTCAATGTTCTTAGGCTCTGGAGAAGCGATCGCTACTATTATAGAGAGAGACTGTCTTTTTTCATGTGGTACCTCTATGCATCTAGGATCGAACATCTGCATCCGATGAACTGCGGCTTCTGGACTGTACGGCGCAGAAATGATCGCCGGTCGGGTCTTCCGCAAGAAGCATTCATTCCTTTTTGGTGGAACCGATTAGAGGTTCTTACCTTCCGTTTAGTAGGAATGGTGAAACTTTTTTTACAGCTTGAAGAGGTCTGGCTTCGGAGCCGACCAAAGAGCAATATCGAAGAGGCGCTTCATGATCTCATTTCAAAGACGAAGCAAGATATTGTTGATTGGCGGGATCTGAGTACGAAAGAACTCGCAAGTTTCTATGCGAAACTTTCTATTGAAATGCCGGAGATTAAAGTTCCGTCTATTGTGCGTCTTTGGTTCAAGAAACGAAATCCATTTGCCGGCGCGTTTACAAGATTATATGTACAGCGTATATGGCAGCGTTGGTATCTTTATATATGGAATCCTCTTAAGTGGGTCGAAGTGTGGCTGTTCGAATGCGTACATGGTTTTCGATTCCTTATTCATCTTCTTGGCGAGGAAATAGAGAAAAAGCCAACTTCACTCTATAACCTGACTCAAAGATAAGAATCCTGTTATGATAAACTGCCCCCGAATAATGTGCCAATGATAAGTTAGCATATTTTCATTATCAAGTATTGGCCACAGATGAGGGAAGCAAGTTTCTGATGCCGGAGGATGATATCCTTAAGCACTATGTGACCCGATTTTGTTGTAATGATTTTTCCTTTGTTCTATAATATGGTTTTATTGTAGAATTATGCACTTTCAAAATTCCGCAAAGATACAAAATCCCGTTATTTATTAGAACGTTAAGTGAGGTCAAAATGATTTTAGACCACGTTAATATAATGCATTATTTGCCTGTAAACATTGACGAAACCGATGCAAGTTGGCAAATGGAGACAAATCCGTCACATAATGGTCGGCTATCAAAAAACCGGGAAACGAAATAGGAAAGTACTGACGCGATAATAGTGACAAGAGGTTGGTGAAATCACGACAGATAGTGTTCTCGAGATTTTTCAAATTTGAATAGACAATCGGGAGGGATACCGTGCGGTGCGGAATGAAGCGACAAGATAAAATAGAGACAGAGAAGGAATATAAAACTCACAAAAATCTATCAAATGAAAAAGCAAAGATTATGTTTATCGACGGATGGAGAAATATAAAAGAGAAAGACGCCACTCACATTGTTTGACAGAAAGAAAGGAAAGAATAATAATGAAGAACGAGAATAAGGAGATTGTAAAACAGTATATTGAAAACATCTTGAATACTGGAAATGCTGAAGATCTATCGACGTTCATTTCACCCCACTATACCGAGGTCTTTAATAATAAGCGATATCGTCTGGGGATTAAAGGAATCAAGAAAAAAATCTCGGGAATCCATAAGATATATCCCGATTTGAAATTATCCATCGATTCACAAATTACCGAAGGCGACTGGGTTATCACGAGCTATATCATGAATGGAACGCAACACGGTAGCTGGATGGGTATCAGACCGACAGGAAAAACTGTGGAAGTTCGGGGAGTCAATATAGACAGAGTCATTGATAGTAAAATTACGGAACATAGAAGTAGCACGGATCTTCTTGATCCATTAATAGATATTAATCAACACTCAATACATTGGATCAAAGATTATTTGCAGAATATATTTGTTGTAAAGAATGAAGATGTTAAGTCCATATGCGATACAGAGGCTGCATAGCCATAGATACTTTTCTTTCTTTTCAAAGGTGTTTGCGAAAGCAGGCCCCTCTTTTTCTTTATGTCCATGATTTATTGGAGCGAGGGACGTCTTCGTCTGTTCGAAGTATTATTTCGACATTCTTAACAGATATTTGTATTCCATAGTATCTCAGAATACAATAAACGGATTATGCTCCACACGTAAAACCGCCTAATTGAATACTTCGAGGAAGGTTTTGAAGGATAATTGCGTTTGGATGTTTGCGTGCTTCGATTCTAGCTGCGGTTGTTGCTAACATATTTATAATCTTTTGCATGTGTTCCTTTCTATTAATTCATATCTATTATAGCTCTCCACGTTGCTATATTAAGCGGTAGTTTCTTTTGGAAATCTAAATCGCTCAACTTGAAAATTAAGCGGACCTCGTTTGAGAGATGTCGAATGGTTTCCGTTCTGTCCACCAAATATTCATCCGGAGTATTGATTCCGTTAACGAAACTGCTATTATGAGACGATTTTCATCTATTAGACTGATAGGTCGATCCGAGTTCCTGAAAGTGAAAGAAGAAAGGGAAAGAAAAGAGGACGTGGTTATCTGCTTCTTCACTGTTGATTAATGCATAAATTGTATTGGCTATAAGAGTATCCTCCCTTTATACTCTTATGCCAATAAAAATCCCCTTCCGGTAATGACGGAATTGGAGTCACCATTTCTAAATAAAAAGCTCGTCGGGTTTGGTCTTTTGTTTATTAACCTGAGTATAGACAACTGAAAATAAAAGGGCAGACAACAAAAAATAAAGTATACTTCCTTTCATTGGAACCTCCGTTAAATTTTAAAACAAAGTGCTATTTAAATTGTGCAAAAGATATCAGCAGAGGGATGATTTGTTATTAGGATATACCCTATATAATATTGCTCGAAGAGGTTTGAGCAAGACAAAAAAACCAACAGCGATGATGAGGCTTGTCCTATCTATGATGATTGTGGGATGCTAACGCGGCAGCAACATCTTCTTTGTTTCAACGAACCGATTGTTTGGATTACCTATATCTGCAGCCACTGATCAGAAGTCTTTTGTATTATTTCTTGTTTTTTTAGAGCAATATTCTAGCCATCCAGGACAAAGCATGCCCATTCCATTATAACTAAGCATAAAATAATCTGTTGCCGAAACGTTCTGTAGTATAATTGAATTCTTGTATTTACTGCCTTTAACAGGAAACTCCCACCTATAAGATATATCATTATTTTCTGAATAAATTATGGTCGGATTACCATATTGGGCACGGAGCAATTGATAAATTTCCTCGAGAAGTTCTACTTTAGAATGGAACACTAAGTTACTTGATTCAAACCTTCCATTCGGCAGAGATTCCATAAGAATACACGTGTCGGCTTTATATGCTCCCATTGAAAAACCCGTAAAATAAAGATTGTGACAATCGCTTTGGCGAATAAATTTCACCCCGGGTTTTTGTAAAAGCAACTTTTTTGCAGTTTCCATTTTTGTCCCAAATGGAATATTAAGGAAACCGTTAAGAGACGTTTGAGCAGTTGAAGTATCTAAATGAAACGTAAACATTATCAGGAAAGTTAATAAGTAGCGTATCTGATATTTCATAGTATCTCCTAACATAATACGATGCTGACCGTTGCTGCTAAATTATTTTACTCTTTCTATAGGTTTATCCAATCTCTCTATATAAAATTGCTATTTTATTTGAACAAAAATATCAGGAAAAGGAGGATTAATAGGTAGGAAAAACCCTACTCTGATTATTGCTATAATATTATTCGAACCGCATAAAGGGTGATTACAGGTCAAGACAATAAAAAACCCCACCAGTGATGCTGGGGGGCTGAAAAGCTACACCGAGTATTAATAGATACTATCTGATCAAGAGCATCTTCTTCGTCTCGATAAATCGATTGCTTGAATTGTCTAGTGATGTGGCTTCGAACCGATAAAAATATATTCCTGATGCTACTTTTGCATTCCAAGTTACAGATTGAATGCCAGCTTGATGCTCAGTGTTGATTAGTTCTTTCACTGCTTGACCGAGCACATTATAGATGACAATCCGCACGGTGCTTCGTGACGGTAATCCATATTGGATTGTTGTTGACGGATTAAATGGATTCGGATAGTTGTTTGAAAGTTGGAAATGAAGCGGAGCATTCTCCGGTGTAACTGAAGTTGTTGAAAGTGGAATTGTTATCATGATCGGATATGATTCAACGTTAAATATCGATAAGAACAGATTGGAACAATTCATTTTAGACTTTATTCGTGAACAGATTCTTCCTGATAGTTTTCAGCAACGATTGCAAAAAATGGTAGGGAAGGTGTTAAGCTCTGCTTTTCCTAACATGGAAGAACAGCACAAAGAAATAAAGAATAATCTTAAAGAATGTGAACACAAGATGTCCTCTTTGCTTATCCTTGTGGAAAAAGGAGTAAAAGTTGATACAATTATAGGCAGAATTAAAATGTTAGAAGATGAAAAATCGAGGCTCAATAAATCCCTACGGGAAATGCAAAGCCAAAATTATGGAATAAATTCTTTTGTAAATATCGTAAAAGAGTCGAAAGAATTTCTTGAAAACTTTATTGAAGAGTTCAATATTCTAACTCTACAGGAACGAAAAGAAAGGATGAAAAAACTAGTGAAACAAATCATTGTAGATCGAGAAAAAAGAATTGCTCGGTGTATTATTAATCCGCTCGGCCAAGCAAAACAGAATTCTATTTTTGAAAAGTTACGATGTGGACAATTTATTGCAGGAAGGCAGTTTGGACAGCAAAAAATACTTGTCTCAGAAAATCAACCTATTGATGCACAACAACTTAGGTCATCTCTAGTTGCAGTGCCCCCAACGAGATTCGAACTCGTGTTCCAGGCTTGAAAAGCCCGTGTCCTAGGCCTCTAGACGATAGGGGCGAATGATTGATGATTGTTCGATTGACGATTTAATGATTGGAAGAAAAAGAAAAACAATCTATTTATTCAATCACAAAACCATCAAATCGTGAATCACTCAATTTCTTTGGGTGACCAGAGGGATTTGAACCCTCGACCTCCAGGGCCACAACCTGGCGTTCTAACCAACTGAACTATGGCCACCATGTCATAGACAGCAAAGCCCGTTATTTGCATAACAGGCCCGCCTGAAGCAAACCAAAGATACCGAAATGTGTCTGTAAAGGCAAGATTATTTTCCTTGCTCACTTTCTCAATTGTTAGACTCGATGTATAGGAATTGCGAACATCAACACGTAACTTACAAAAGTTATTGGTTCATCCTGCAAATTTTCCGATATAATTCCATAGTGAATTTCGGCATAGAGCTTGATGTTCTTACATACTTCTCTTAATGAGTAGCCTGTTGTGATTGTGCTAGGAGAGGTATTAAAAGTAGTGTGAAATATTAACTCGCTTTATAAAGGAGCATTTGTGTATTGCATCATTGAAAAAAAAGTACTGGCACCTACTATTACGAAATATCTCATTGAAGCGCCGTACGTTGCTCGAAAACGGAAAGCCGGCAATTTTGTTATCATCCGAGTGGATGAAACTGGTGAACGTATTCCACTTACACTTGTGGATAGTAATACCGACACTGGTACTATTACGCTGATCGTCCAGGCGCTCGGGAAGACAACAAAAGCTTTAGCCTTGAAGAACGAAGGCGATTTTATCTTGGATGTTATGGGACCACTGGGCAACCCTACCCCGATTGAATCAGGAAAAACAATCGCTTGTATCGGCGGCGGTGTCGGGACTGCAGAATTATATCCCATTACAAAAGCGTTAAAGGATGCTGGTAACACAATTTATACAATTGTTGGTGCACGCTCGAAAGAGCTGGTGATTCTCGAAAAGGAAATGGAGCAAGTCTCAGATAAATTTTATATCACTACCGATGATGGTTCTTATAAGCGAAAAGGATTTGTCACCGATCAACTCAAAGAATTGCTCGATGCCAACCTTGGTATTAATATGGTTTATGCGATCGGGCCGCTGCCGATGATGAGGGCGGTATCGAATCTTACGAAGCCTTACAATGTCCGCACACTGGTAAGTCTGAATGCCGTGATGGTGGATGGTACCGGCATGTGCGGCGGATGTCGTGTAACGGTGAACGGAAAAATGAAATTTGCATGTGTGGATGGTCCGGAATTTGAAGGGCACGAAGTAGATTTTGATGAAATGTTGCTGCGCAACCACAGCTACACCGATATGGAAAAGATTTCAATTGATCGTTTCCTTGAAGAACCGCACGTATGCAGAAGAGAGGGGATGGCATCATGATCACAGTGAACAAGATGAAACCCTCCGAGCGGATGAAAATTCCACGCCAAGTTTCTATTGAACAAAAACCGGATGAGCGAAGCCATAATTTCAAGGAAGTCTCATTTGGTGTAGATGAAGAACGCGCATTGATCGAGGCGGCACGTTGTCTTGAATGCCAAAACCCGGTTTGCCGGGAAGGATGCCCTGTCAATATTGATATTCGTTCATTCATTCAATTAGTTTACCAAAAAGATTTTTCAGGTGCTGTGAATAAAATTCGAGAATCAAATTATCTCCCTGCTATTTGTGGGCGCGTATGCCCGCAGGAAGAACAATGTGAACAGGTCTGCACACTTGGAAAAAAACATGAACCTGTTGCAATAGGAAAATTAGAACGCTTTGTCGCTGACTATGAATTAAAGAATAACCTTTTCACTCCGCCGAGTATTCAAGAGAAACGGCCTGAAAAAGTAGCAATCGTCGGTTCCGGACCTTCCGGATTAACGTGTGCTGCCGAACTGGCAAAGCTCGGTTATCAAGTAACAATTTTTGAGGCGCTGCATGCCGTCGGCGGTGTACTGAGATATGGTATCCCGGAATTTCGGCTCCCGCGCACGATTCTCGATCTGGAAGCCGAACGTATTAAAGCGTTGGGTGTGAAGATAGAAACAAACTTTCTCGTCGGTCGGACAGAAACGATTGATGAATTTTTCAAGGAGTGGGGCTTTAGTGCAATCTTTCTTGGAACAGGCGCCGGCACGCCTCAGTTTATGGATATTCCGGGTGAGAATCTGAATGGCGTATACTCTGCCAACGAATTCCTGACCCGGGTGAATCTGATGAAAGCATATAAATTTCCCGAGTACGATACACCGATCAAAATTGGAAAAAGTGTAGCGGTTATTGGAGGTGGTAATACTGCGATGGATGGAGTGCGTACTTCAAAACGTCTCGGCGCTGAACACGCATATCTGATCTATCGCCGTTCCCGTACGGAAATGCCTGCACGATTGGAAGAGGTCCATCACGCGGAGGAAGAAGGCATTGAATTTATGATGCTGACAAATCCGACTCGCATTATCGGTGATACGAATGGACGTGTTTCCGGCATCGAATGCCAGAAGATGGAACTTGGTGAACCCGATGAGTCGGGTCGCAGGAAACCGGTACCTTCGAACGAGACAAAATTTATCATTGAAGTTCAGACCGTTATTGAGGCGGTCGGACAATCTCCCAATCCGATTATTCAATCAACGACACCGGGTTTGAAAACGGGACGCAAGGGAGTTGTCATTGCGGATGAATTACAACGCACGAGCAGGGATGGAGTTTTTGCCGGAGGTGATCTCTCCCGCGGCGGCGCAACTGTTATCCTTGCGATGCATGATGGAAAAATCGCAGCGGAGAATATACACAAGTACTTGCAGCAAAAAGCACATTAACATCTGATACCCATTCAATGTAAAAAAGGACATGAATTCTTTCGTGTCCTTTTCTTATACCTACCGACAAATTTTATCCAATCGCCGATATTATTGCAACATTTAGTGAATACAACAGTATTTTACTACTAGATGTTAGCTTGAAGATCGATTATTACCTCGCATTCATTACAAAGTTTTAACGGTAAACAGTTGATTGATACTGAAACTTTTATTATACTGTAGAGTAATAAATGACTAATAGTCAGTATATAAAAGGCATTATAAAATGAGTATAATAAAATGGGTATAGAAGAACGAAAAGAACGCGAAAAAGAGCATAGAAAAGAAGAAATTCTGGATGCAGCTCAGAAAGTATTTTTTGATAAGGGCCTTCCAACGGCAACAATGGATGAAATAGCCGAAGCCGCTGAATTGAGCAAGGGAACATTGTATCTCTATTATAAAAGCAAAGAGGATTTATATCTTGGTGTGATGATGCGGGGGATGCAGGTGCTTTTTAATGAATATGAAGGTCTTGCAGCGTCACTCGATTCGCCGCTTCAAAAAATTATAAAGCTGAGTGATTTGTATATAGACTTTTTTGTTTCGAACCGGAAATTTTTCAGGATGTTTCATTTTTTACAGATGCCTCAATTTCATAAACAGGTTTCTGATGAAATGCAGCAGTACTGCGGTATTGAGACGAGAAGACTATGGGACTTGGTAATTGGGATTATGAAAAAAGGGATAGAATCCGGTATCCTTCGCTCCGATCTCGATCCAATCGAGATCGGGATTATTCTCTGGTCCAGTTCGTCCGCATTAATGATGCGCGGCGATACCGAAGGAGACCGCTGGAAGGAACGGTTTAATATCGATTTGTCTCACACGCTCGAAGTTTCCAATCGATTGTTTTTGAATGCTATCCTAACGGATAAAGGACGGAAAGAGTTTACTGCTTTGCGATAGAGTAGAATAAATAAAATAAAGGGATGATCTATAACGAGGAAATAATGAAAACACGATTTATAAAAACTATACTGTTACTAGTTGCTTTTGCGCTGTCGCTTCCCGCGCAGCAAAAGCAAACATTGACGATCGAGCAGGCCATTCAAATTGGGATGGAGAACAGCAAGGCGCTTCGCACGTCACAATATAAAGTGCAAGCCGCTGACGCAAAAGCAAGCGAAACAAATACACTTGGATTACCATCGTTAAAATTTAGCGGGACATACACAAGATTGAGCCCTGTTCCGGCATTGACGCTTCCGTTCCCGGTATATGGAATCAACGATCCTTCCACCAACATCGTCCAATTTCAGACCATGAATTATCCATTAACGTCAGACATCGTTAATAATTATGGCTTGAAAGCAACGTTGCAGCAGCCGTTGTTCACTGGCGGTAAAATATCGGGCGCTATTGATGCGGCTGAATACGCTGCACAAGCGACACAGGAAGATCACAAAAAAGACCAGGCAGAGGTTCTCTACAATATCAAAGCAGCATATTGGAATTTGTATCGTGCAAATGAGTTTAAGAGGTTTGTTGATGAAAATGTCGATCAAATAAAATCGCATGCTGGTGATGCTGAAAATCTTTTTAAACAGGGACTGTTGACAAAAAACGATGTCATGAAGGTTCGTGTTCAACTCTCTGATGCGTTGGTGCGTCAGATCGACGCAAAAAATAATGTACAACTGGCGATGTATATGTTGAATAATACACTGGGTCTTCCGTTGCAAACGGAAATAGAACTCGCTTCCACTATTACCATTACAGATCGAGATTGGGCGCCGGCAGATCAATTAATTACGTCTGCATTTGAAAAACGTCCGGAAATGTTGGGGATGAATGCCCGTGTGAAAGCAAGCGAAGCAGGCTTGACTTCTGCCCGCGGTGGTTGGTGGCCGCAAATTTATTTAGTTGGAAATTATAATTACAATAGGCCGAATCAGCGTTATTTCCCAGCCACCGATGATTTTAAAGATTCATGGGATGTGTCGGTAGCGGTTTCCTTTGATCTCTGGAACTGGAACCAGACCGGACATCAAACAACGCAAGCGCAGGCACAATTGGCACAGGCGCAAGAAGGGCTTTCGATGACGAAGGACGGCATTACGTTAGAAGTGACGCAGAGTTATCTGAATATTCAAAAAGCGAAAGAACGAAGGATTGTTTCGGAACAGGGCGTCAGTCAAGCAGAAGAGAATTACCGTATGACAGACGGGATATACAAACAAGGCCTTGTAGCAAATTCCGAGCTCCTCGATGCTGAAGTGGCATTACTTCAGGCAAAATTAAATTTGACACAATCATTAGTTGAATACGAACTTGCCATTGCCCAGCTTTCGAAAGCAATAGGCGAGTAATTCAAAATTATTACTAAAAGGAAAAGAACAATGAATACTACAACGAAATATATCACATTAGGATTGGTGCTGGTTGCTCTCGTATTTGGCTTCTATTCGTGTAACAAAGCTAAAAGTGACGGGCAAAATAGTGCGACAGCGACGATTGCAACTTCGTATTCTGTTTCGGTGATAACAGCAGCCAAGAAAGATATGACGGACAACTTTTCTCAGGTCGGCACCATTGTTGCGTACAATGATGTTGCGGTAGTCTCTGAAACATCAGGACGTGTCGTGAAGGTCCGTGCAGAGATTGGCGACTATAAAGAAGCAGGATCGGTGCTCGTCGAAGTAGATAGCGAGTTAAAGGAGGCAGCATTCAAAACGGCGGATGTATCGTATGAAAAAGCAAAAAAGGATCTCGAACGATATGAAGCTCTCTATAAAGAAGGATCAATTTCTGATACTCAAATTGAACAAGCCCGCTGGAGTTACCAATCAGCGGAAGCACAATTTATTGTAGCTCGCCGCCAATTAAGCGATACGAAAATTACGACACCAATCTCTGGTATCGTTACGGCGAGATATGTGAATGTCGGTACTATGGTTATGGGTGCGCCGCAAGCAACTCAAATTGCCAATGTGGTTGATATCACACGTCTGAAAGTCAAAGTGAACGTTGCAGAAAAAGATGTTATCCGTTTGAAAGTCGGTGAAAAAGTTGAAGTGACAACCGATGTTTTCCCGGGGAATGTGTTTACAGGCTCTATATTCAGTATTTCTTCAAAAGGCGATGAAGGCCACACGTATCCCGTCGAAGTGGTGTTGAACAATTCGAAGCAGCAGATAAAAGCCGGTATGTTTGGCAGGGTAATGTTTACGCCGAAAATATCCGGTGCAGCAATTGTGATTCCCCGTGAATGTGTTGTTGGAAGTGTCAAGGACGCAAAGCTCTATATCATCAATAATAATATAGCCAAGCTTCGTCCTGTTGTCACGGGAAAAGATTTGGGGACAGATATCGAAATTCTCAATGGTTTGCAGGAAGGCGAGCAGGTCGTTGTGAATGGTCAAAACAATTTAAGCGATAACGCTCCGGTTATTATCCGAAAGTAATGTGAGATAAAGGAAAAGAACAATGACGATTACTGAATTATCTATAAAACGCCCCACGCTGGTGGTAGTAGTTTTTACGGTGATAGCCGTGCTAGGATTATTTAGCTACTTCCAGCTGAATTATGAGTTACTTCCGAAGATGTCTATCCCTGTAGTCGTGGTGCAAACGATTTACCCCGGCGCATCTCCCTATGAGGTAGAAAATAATGTTTCGAAAGTTATTGAGGATGCCGTATCCGGAATAGATAAAATTGATGCCGTAAGTTCCAGGTCGTATGAGAGTATGTCTCTCGTTATTATCGAATTTAAACAGGATGCAAACATCGACTTTGCAGTACAAGATGCCTCTCGTAAAGTAAATGCGATTCTTGCCAATCTTCCAACAGACGTAAAAACGCCTGTTGTATCAAAGATCGCATTCGATGAAATTCCCGTTCTAAAAATGGGAGTTACCAGTCAAATGGACTCCAGGGAATTCTTTCAATTCTTAAAAGACCGTGTACAGCCGCGAATATCCAAGATTGCCGGCGTCGCCCAAGTTTCTCTCACAGGGGGAGAAGAACGCGAGATCAAAGTGAACATGGACGCCAATAAGGTACGTGCCTATGGCATGTCTATTATGCAGATTGTTCAAGCGGTGCGTTCAGCAAATATGGATTTTCCAACAGGAACAATAAAAGATGAGGATGCACAATTTGTAGTACGTATCGCAGGGAAGTTTAAATCTATTGAGGATCTCAGGGATCTTGTTGTAGGACGTTCTCGCCAAGGTGGTGATATCCGCTTGCGGGATATTGCAGAAGTCCAGGATGGAATTAAAGAGTATGAACAAATGAACCGTGTCAACGGAAAAACTTCCGTAGGAATTCAAGTTGTCAAGCAATCCGATGCAAATGCAGTGAGTGTCAGCGAATTAGTGCGTGCAGAATTGCAGAAAATTCAGGCGGAGTACAAAGAGCAAGGAATTATTTTTGATATTGCTCAGGACAGCTCTACTTTTACAATAGAATCTGCAAATGCCGTGAAAAAAGATCTCTTGCTGGCAGTTCTGATGGTAGCAATCGTGATGCTGCTCTTTTTACACAGCATTCGGAATTCGCTTATTGTCCTCGTCGCGATTCCTTGTTCCCTAATTGCGACATTCATATTCATGTATGCATTAGGTTTTTCTATGAATATGATGACACTGCTTGGTTTGTCGCTGGTGATTGGTATTCTTGTAGACGATTCAATAGTAGTCCTGGAAAATATTTATCATCACATAGAAAAAGGAGAAGAATCTCGTACTGCTGCATTACGCGGAAGAAATGAAATCGGGTTAGCAGCACTTTCTATCACTATGGTGGATGTGGTGGTGTTCTTGCCGTTGTCATTAGTTTCCGGCATCGTGGGACAAATTATGCGACAATATGCACTTGTTGTTGTAGGTGCGACATTAATGAGCCTCTTTGTATCATTTACTGTCACACCGACGCTTGCATCGCGTTTCGCAAAATTGGAACGCTTGACGGAACGAACATTGCTGGGAAGATTCGCGCTTGCATTTGAAAAGCTCTATCATAGGTTTTCTGATTTCTATCAAAAGATGCTAAAATGGGCTCTTGTGAACAAAGGAAAGGTTGGAATCGGGGCAACAGTCATTTTTCTTTTAGCGTTGCTTATTCCTGCCTTGGGACTTATAGGGAATGAATTCATGCCGCAGACGGATCGTGGTGAATTTGGTGTATCTGTCGAGTTTATGCCCGGTTATTCTGTAGAACAGACTAACCAGACAGGATTACAGATAGAAAAAATGCTGTCTCAAATGCCGGAAATAAAAAAGGTCTTTACGGGAGTTGGGGCACAAGAAAGCGGATCTCTTACTTTATCCTCTAACAACCTGGTACAGTTTAATG
The DNA here is from genome assembly GCA_003142475.1 of Ignavibacteriota bacterium. Classification (GTDB taxonomy): domain Bacteria; phylum Bacteroidota; class Ignavibacteria; order UBA10030; family UBA10030; genus Fen-1298. The sequence goes on along the minus strand of PLMK01000048.1, from coordinate 54,734 downwards.
TAGCGCTTATCCCGAAAGAAAATCGTAAAAAAACCACCATGCAAGTAGGTGAAGAAATCAAAGCAAAAGTGCGTCAGATTCCGGGAGCAAAAGTATATGTAAATCCAATCGGTATATTTGGTTCGTCAGATCAATCCGCAATTCAGATAGGAGTTAATGGGACTGATTATAAACTTATTGCACAAGCTGCAGATCAGGTCAAGAATGTTTTAAGTTCTGTAGAAGGAACAACAGATGTTCGTCTTTCTTCGGAATCGGGAAAACCTGAAATGCAGATTTTGATTGATCGCGCAAAGTTGGCACAGCTTGGCTTATCTGTTGCAGAAGTCGGCACAACGCTGCGTGTGGCATTGACAGGAGACGATGAGTCGAAGTACCGTGATGGTGCCAACGAATATGATATTCGCATTCAGTTCGATGAATACAATCGTTCACGCACTGAAAGTATCGGTAGTATTACCTTTATGAATAATCGCGGCCAATTGATTGAGCTGAAACAATTTGCCGATGTGTTTATGTCTTCTGGACCGACGAAATTGGAACGAAGAGACCGCATGAGCATGGTGAATGTGTATGCTCAAACATTAGGCAGGCCGACGGGTACGATTATGCAAGATTTTAAAGCCAAAATTGCAAGTGTGCGACTTCCGACTGGAATCACTCTCTCGTACCTTGGTATGGAAAAGATGCGTGGTGACAGTTTTATCAATCTCTTGCTTGCTTTGCTAACTGGTATTTTGTTTGTCTATTTGATTATGGTCGCCTTGTATGATTCGTATGTCTATCCTTTCGTTGTTCTATTTGCAATTCCAATGGCAATAGTCGGTGCAATGATTGCACTGGCAGTTACTGGGAAATCGCTTAGTATCTTTACCATCCTCGGTATTATTATGTTGGTTGGACTGGTGACCAAGAATGCAATTTTGCTTGTTGATAGGACCATTCAAACCAGGTCGGAACAAGGCTTGTCAGTTCATGACGCCTTATTAGAAGCTGCTAAATCCCGATTGCGACCAATTTTAATGACGACGTTTACCATGATTTTTGGTATGATGCCAATTGCATTGTCGGTTTCTTCTGGTTCAGAATTTAAATCTGGTCTGGCATGGGCAATCATCGGTGGTTTAACAAGCTCATTGTTCCTAACATTAATTATTGTACCTGTCGTCTATATGAAAGTAGATGAATGGAAAGAAAAGGTCCCGGCGTTCTTTAAAAAGCCATCGTCTATGTTCAAGCGATCACGTAATGGAAAACTTTTAGAAGCAAGCAAGGCAGCCTAATAAAAAAATAATGAGGCAGTGAAATAGAGGTACAGATAAAATTCAGGGCACGGACAACCGTTCGTGCCTTCTTTATTTTATATACCAGGGAGGAAAGATAGGAGCGAGGTTACAATTACTATCAAATCACTGTGAGTTTATAGGTACAATTAAAAAGGATTCTTTTCAATTTTGAAAAGAATCCTTTTTGGATTTAACTTCAATTATGTAAGTTCAACGCGTTAAGCGAAAATCGATCGGTATATAGACTTTTGCAGTCACTGGGCCTGTGGACATCATTGCTGGTTTGAAAGTGTACTTCATAACAGCTTCAATCGCGGCTTCGTTAAAAACATCGCTAGCACTCTTTACAATCTTCGCCTGAATTGGTTTGCCTTGTGCGTCGACAGTTACTTCAACTGTTACTCTGCCCTGGAGTCCAATTTTCCTTGCAATTTCTGGATATACGGCTGGTTCCCGATGGATAAACTCAGGCTGAGATTCAATAGCAACAAATGGCATTGGTGCCGGTGAGCTTGATGCCGCATTTGTCTGTTGTTGAACCGGTTGCGATGGTGGAGTGTTAACAACAGGTTGCGAAGATGGCTGTTGCGCCGTTTGTGTTTGTGTGCGTACTGGTTGTGTCGGCGTGGGCGTCTGAACAGGTTTTTTTTCTGATGTAGCAGGTGGCTTTACCTCAGGTGTTGTCTTTTGATTTTTCGCAGGCTGTTTCGATGTCTCAGCGATTGATGCAGGTCCTTTTCCAGATGGAGGAGCGGAAGTCGTCGTTGTGGATGATGCTAGACTCATACTATCTTGCAAGAGAGTAGGTTGCTGCAACGACGTTTGGTTACTGGGTTTGTTTGCGGAACCTTTCGAAAAAATGAACCATGCTCCAACACAGAGAATTATGATTGCCGCTGCCGCAATGATGAGTATCTTTGGTTTATTAGATTTTTCAGCAATATTGGGTTTTTCTTCTGGTGATTCTGCGATCGGAGCGACCTTTTTGATTTCCTTCACTGCTTCTGCCTGCGGTGCTGGTGAATCTCCACGTGCATGCAGTGCGGCGAGTTGTTCAATTTTTTTCTCATATTCTTTTGCGACAACGCTTCCCGGTTCGATGATATAAATGCGCCGTATCTCTTCAAGCGCACGCTGGTATTCCTTTTTCTCTACATAATCATCGGAACGCTGAAAGTACTGACTCTTCAATTTTTCAAGTGCCGCTTCTTTTTGTACCTTTTGTGAATCTTCCGCCTTTGGAACAGTTGTTCGGCGTTGGACATCACTGATAGCGCGATCAATCATAGGAGGAAGCGATTTGATGATTGCAGCGCGGTTTTCCGCTTGGATTGTAGGATCGTTTAATTTAGCAATTTGTTTTTCAATGGCGATGAGATAAATGTTCTTTGCATCTGCCGCTTTTACTTCTTTCATAGTAGCTAAAGCGTCAGCGAAATTATTTGCTTCAGCTTTCCTATGAACGTCTTGCAGTCGATCGATGATAAACTGCTGTGTATCCATTTTTTCTTGTGGTTCCATACTGCCGTCCCCTTGCGAGTGCTTTTATCAGTTTCCACCCATTGCTTTATCATTCGGGTAGACTAATTTCAGAGTTTGACCAGTCTGCTGTGCATGACGAATCTCGTTTTGCCGTACTCGAATTTCTGCTTTTTTAACTTCTTTATTCAATGGGTCGATCACATAAGCTTTCGCCAACTCATCAAGCGCATGTGCAAACTCTTTTTGTTTCTGGAGCTCATCAGCTGCCCTCAGATGTATCCATATTAACTGATCTCGTTCTTCACTCTTTATATTTGACTCTGTTGTTCCTTGTGCGACTTCCAACTCGGCGATCTCAGCATCCGCCTGTGCTTTCACGATGTCTTCTTCAAGAGTTTTTAAATCAGCATTCTCTAGATCGATCGTCATTCCAAGAGCAATTTCCATTAGCGCTTCATCGTATACTTTCTTGGCAAGATATTCACGCGCTTGATGCAGATGCTGTTTGAGAGATGTCTTATTAGCGTTCTGATCTTTCTGTTTTTGCCAATCGGCTAACTCTTGCTGTGTTTGTTTTTTGAGATTGAGCAGATCTTCGCGTGAAGGGTCGATAGTTAGTGCTTGATCGATTTCCGAAATAGCTTCTTCATAGCTCCGGAGGACTCTGCATTCCTTTGCACGGAAAAGATGCTTTTGAATGACCTTATTATTTTCTTCAGTTTGTTTCCGTTTTTCAAATGCTTGTTGAGCTTTTTCAATCTCCATTTCCATTGCTTTCAGTGTCTTGCGCTCTGGATCGAGCACAATCGCTTCGGTAATGGTCTTGAGAGCATCTTCAAATAATTCTTTGTTGAGGTGCTCTTTTGCTTTTAAGACGAGGTCTTCAATTTTTGTATTCTTTTCATCTTCGGCTTGCTTCTCCTGCCACTGTTGATGTGCATCTTGTATCTGCTGTTCAAGCGCCCTGAGTTCTGCGCTGTCCGGATCGTACGTATATCCATCTATGACTTCGGTAAGTGCTTCATCGAAAGCTTCGCGATCGAGAAATTCCTTTGCACGCGTTTTATGTTTGTTGATTGCGTTTTGCCGAGATTCTTCTTCTTGCTTCTTGTGTTGTTCTTCCTGGTACTCGTGAAATTCATTTTGAAGTTGAAACTCAAATTTTTGCACCGCCTCACTCAATGGATCCAGAATAAATGCTTTAGCGACTTCGTCAAGTGCTTTGCTATATTCATGTTCAGATGCGTACTGTGATGCTTCTGCAAGGTGATTGGAAATCTGTTCGCCGGTTTCATCGGCTGGCATTGCTGCCGCATCTTCTTCTGCTGTTGCTATCTCTTGCGCTTTTTTCTGGTTCTGCGATGAAATAATTTCCTGTTCCATCCGTTTCACATCATCATCAAACGGATTAATAATGAAAGCAAGGGCAACTTCGCCAAGAGCGTCTTCGTACCTTCCGTCGGACATATACCCGCGGGCTTTTGTAAGATAAAGGAAAACCTTCTCTTTGTCGGCACGGCGTTTTGCCTCTGTTTCTGCGCTCTCGCCAAGCATAACACGTTCGCGTTCCGCTTGTTCAAGCTGCCGAAGTTCTTCCTCCTGCTGACGATGCACGGTTTCTTCAGAAAGGCGGCGTTGTTCTTCGGCAATGCTCAACGCTTCTTCCTGTGCTGTCTGTATGCGTTTCTCACATGCCTGCAGAGCGTCGTTCACCGGATCCAACACGTACGCTCGTGTTATAACTCGTAACGCCTCTGACCATTTTTGCAGACCGGCAAGACGCTCGGCGTTTTCTATATGTTTCTGAATAGCAGTTATAATCGCTTCACGCTTTTTCCGCTGTTCCTCTTCGCGGCGGTGATATTGTTCTAATTGTTCGGCTTGTTCCTGCTCTTGCGCGTCACGGATTTTCCGTTCCAAACTGAGAACTTCGTCGTTCAGCGGATCCACCACAACGACAAATGCCAATTCGCTTAGCGCCTCATCAAGCCTGCCGTTGCTCAAGAATTCTTGGGCACGGTTTAGATATTGGGAAATCTTCTGTTGTTGTGCTTTATTACGGGCTTCTTCTTCTTTGCGACGCTTTTCTTCTTTCTCCTGTTGCATACGCGCCACTTGAGCTTTGAGAAGTTCTTGGCGTTTCTGGTTATCTTCTTCCTGTTTTTTTAGCCGTTCTTGTTCAACACGTAAGCGCGATTCTTCTTGCGATTTCCGAATGAGGTCTTCCGCTGCATGAATTTTATCATTGGCAGGATCCAACAGGTACGCGCGCGCTACTTCATCTAGAGCGCGGTTAAAATCTCCTTTTGCTAAATAATCCCTTGAACGCTCAAGAAATGCTGAAATTTTCGATCCAATGGCTTGGCTACGAAGTTCTTCGTTCTTTCGGCGTTCTTCTTCTTCCTTTTTACGGAGAGCAACATCTTGTTCTTGTTTAGCAGCTACAGCGGCAGATCGTTGTGCCTCTACAATGGCAAGATTAGAAATGTGTTCGAGTGTAGAGGACATTGGCTGCGGTTCTGCTGGCTGTTTAGGAACGTCACCACCGAGCTCTGCCTTTTTCTCTTTATGCGCTGCTACAAGTGAACGTACACGTTCTTCGTATGCTAAAGCATACAGATTTCTTGGATCTCTTCCACGTGCCTTGGCAATTTCTTCGAGTGCAGTGGTATAGTCTCCTTCCCTAACAAGTTTGTCAGCTTGCTTTAGGAATATCGCAACTTCTTTTAATTGCTCCGCACTTCTTGGGGAATCTGAAGCTTTTGCCATTACCCATTCCTTACTAAGGAGACTTAATTATTTGCCTAATAAGACCTACTTTGGCGATTCATGGTAGATAATTTCCAAGTTATTGTCAATAAGCCAAATTCTTAATTGTATATAGGAGAATGTCTTAGAAATGCCATTATATCAGCAGACCTATAGCTCTATTTTCGAATAAAATGAATGAGTTGAGGAAGAGGATTCTCACTAGGCACAACCTACTTGTTTCATTGAATATTTGTAGAAATCACAACATCGTTTGTTGTCAATGCGTCGTTCATAAGCCTATCCTTTGTCATAATCATAACGGCTCAATTATTAGAGACCCCAAAAATAGAAAAATTTTATCAGATTTAGAATGACAAGAATTAATAAAAGAAGATTTATACTATTTAATGAAAACTTAATTCTTTCATGAATGTCATCTAATTTCTGATATAGCGCTTTATATTGATTAAGTGGTTCTTCAAACGATTGCGGATCGTTAATTGTTTCCATTTTATCTATTCTTTTCTTTAATCGTTCGTGGAATATGAGGCGCAGCATTTCATAGTAACCTTCCTTGAAAGTTAGTAGTATTTCTGTTACCATTTTCTCAAATTGACATGCAAATCACAGGTAAGCCACCTCTAAAATTAAAAAAGCCCTGTAAAGACAGGGCTTTAATTGTCGGGGTGAGAAGATTCGAACTTCCGGCCTCCTGCGCCCAAGGCAGGCGCTCTAACCGGGCTGAGCCACACCCCGAACATGCATTCACAAAATCAATATAATGTAATGAAAATTTGCAGGTAAATCAACATTTCCCTAAATGTGATAGAGTGAAATGAAGTTTTAAATTCAAATCGACGTAAAAATCTATTTTTCGATATTCGGAATAGTCTATCAATCATTATTGCATAAATATCATATTATTAACTTACTGACGGCTCGCTAACCACCATTCAGGATTTTGTTTTTCCCGTTCCTTCCAAATTTCAAAATGAAGAATTGCGCCGGCCACAGTATCGCCGCTTTTTGCTATGATTGTTCCTTCTGTAACACGCTGAGATTCCGAAACCATAACATCCGAGAGATGTGCGTACACAGTGCGGAAGCCGTTGCTATGATTAAGAATAAGTACATTACCAAATCCCGGAATAAATGACAACACAGCCACTTCACCATCAGCAACGGCATAGACATCCGAACCAGATGGCGTTGCGATGTCGATACCAGTGTTTTGTGTAATTGTTTTTAAAACCGGATGAGTTTGATTCCCGAAAGGAGTTTGAACTGTGCCATGCGCCACGGGCCAACGGAGCTTTCCTCGCCGTAGATCAAATGCCAGTATTGCTTTTGTATCGACTGGTTGCTGTGTGGGCGGTGGTGCCGTTTTATTCAGTTCGCGCTCCCGAGCTTCTGCTGCTAATCGTTCCCGTTTTTCGGTGTCTTCGCGTTCCTTCCGTACTCGCTCTTTCTCAATTAATTCTGCAATGAGATTCTCGATTTTTTTTGATGCTTCTGTTTTACGTGTTAACTCTTTTTGATAGATCTGTTTGTTCTTGCGTATTTTCTTCAGCACTATTTGCCGCTGAGAAAATGTTCGCTTCAAGTTTCCTTCTTCGCGTGTTTTCTCGGAAAGCAACTGCCGTTCACTTAGTAGTTTTACCTGGAGTTGCTCATTTTTCTGCTCTAAAATAGTCTTATTTTCGCTTATATCTTGCAGTTCTTTTGTGCGCTGTTCGGAGAATTTTTTTAAATATTGAATGCGGATAGAAAGCTGATTAATAGATTTTGATGAAAAGAGAAGTTCGATATCATACACACGTCCATTTTTATATACCGATCGAATATAGTTGGCGTAATGAGATTTTAAAAACTGAAGTTGTCCTTCTAAATTAGCAATAGCACCCTTGGCAGTGTCGATCTCTATTGTCATGCCAAGTTCTTCCTCCCGAAGTTTCTGAATCAATTGTCGGATGAGAATAGAATGGTGTTCAAGGTCATCGAGCCGATCTAGCGTTACCTTCTCTTTTTTTTCGCTTTCATTTAACTTCTTTTCATATGACTGAATATCGTCACGAAGTTTCTGCAACTCATTTTCCCTCTGCCTAATTTCCTTATTGGTTCGTTGTGCAATCGCAGGAAGTGCGAAAAGAATGAACAGTAAAGGGATAAGGATACGGGAAAGGATGCGCATTACCAATGAATTCGTTCAGCGTTAGGTGGAATTGTAAAAGTAAAGTGAAGTTTTTCTGTGTTCACCAGAATTTCAGAATAAGTGAAAGTAAGTCTCTGCCGCTCCTTTGGTTGAATTACGCGGATTGTGTATGGCATCGCAAATCCATTGACGTCCTCGAAGTCGCTGAACGTTTGCTCAAGTGTCAGCTTTCCGCTTTGATCCAGAATTTGAACTTTCTGAATATACAATGTTGTTGGATCAATCCAATACCTCCGACTAGTCTTAGGGGAAGTAAAGACAAGTACAAACTGATCGTTTTCAACGTGTGTTTCGTCAGGTGCGTGAAGATCGCTTTCGAGGAATGTTCCACCCGCAAATAAATTCAGCAAATCATCAAAACTTAGCTGAACGTGAAGAATGCGATTCAAGTTTTCTGTACTGGACAAACCGGTGATGAGTTTATTTTCAAGACTATTATAGAAAAAGAATTCCGTTCTCGTTACCAATGCTGATCCAACTTTAATGCCGAATGGTCCTTGGAGATTAATAAGTATAGAATCTGGTTTTTGAAGTGTTAAGATAAATGAACCGCTTTGCGCTATTTCTGGTGTCTCAATAGAAATTCGTCCTTCGCCCGACATCGAGTGAATGTATGTATGATGCTTGCGCGTGACTTCTTGAACTTCTGAATAGGAGATAGATCGATTGCCGAGGTTCAATGGACTTGGTGTCCGGCATCCAACGAATGTAATGATAGAAATGTAAAGTGCGAAGAAAAAAAATCGGTTCATCAGTTAGCCCCATGTAGAATTTTTTCTTTTACTGCCTCGTTTTTAGAATCCATTTCCAGAGCTTTTTTCCATGAATCAAGTGCCTGTTCTTTCCGCCCGAGTTTGAAATACACATCGCCAAGATGTTCGTGAACAACGGCACTTGCTTTGCCGGTTGAGATAGATTTTTCTATATACACAGCAGCATCGTTGTAATTTTCCAGCCGGAAGAAAATCCAGCCATAGGTATCGAGGTAAGCAGAATTATCGGGTTCAGCGGTTACTGCTTGCTTTGACATTTCCAGCGCACGCTGAAGTTGAAGTCCGCGTTCAGCAAGACTGTATCCATAATTGTTGAGAAGCAATGCATACTTGGGATCCAATTTCAATCCCTCTTCGTACAAACTATCGCTATCCTGATAGCGATGCAGTCCATCTAACGTCAGGGCAAGCGTACTGATTGTGTTGAGATCTTTTGGATTCAGTTTATGCGCTTTCTGTAATGGCTGCACTGCATCTTCCTGTTTCTCCATTCGCGTAAGCGCTAGCCCTTGAAGTAGGTATAAACGAAAATCGTTAGGAATGGCCTTCTGCGCTTTTTCCATCTCTTCGAGCAGTTTATCGTATTTTCCTTGTTCGAATAATGAAGAACCGAAAAACCACCATGCATCAGCATGATGTTCTTCCAATTTTGTTACTTGCTCGAAGTATGTACCGGCGAGCGAATCTTTGTGTTGATTAGCAGCAAGGGCGCCAAGATACCAGCACGGCCGCCAATCATTGGGAACTTCCTTGTGCAGATCTTCAAACAATCCCCGTGTTTTTTGAATCAAAGTTGAGTCGTGTTCTGTTAATCCAAAAAATCCCACGCCAATTCGTAATTTGATTTCCGTATTTTTTATACCACGAGTCAATAAATTCTCATAGAGATTAATCGCTTTTTGAAATTGTTTCTGATCTAAATAAACATCAGCGAGTGCGGCAACAACTTCTGCATCCGAAGAGTCGGATTCAATCATTGTCTCTAATATCAAGCACGCTTGATCTAATTTTCCACCTTTTGCGTATGTCTCGGCAAGTTGTTTTTTTAAAGGTTTATTGTCTGGATCAAGCTCAAGCATTCGTTTGTACTTTACCGCGGCTTCATTAAATTGTCCGAGGGCCGTGTAAAGCTGCGCACTTTGGAATAGAATGTCCAACTGTTCACCGTTACGCTCAAGCATCTTCTCATAAATCTCTAATGCCTTTTGCGGTTGAACCGGTTGGTAGAGATGCGCTAATGCGATCCATGCGGCAACGTTATTGGAATCAATCTTAATGATTTCTTCATATTCATGAATAGCTAAATCTGCTCGTGAGGCATTAAAATAAATTGTACCAAGATTTTCGTGGAAAGAAATGTTTTGTGGTTCTAATTGAACAGCTTTACTCGCTGTTTCAACGGCACGATCAAACTTGTTCAAGAGTAAATAATCTCTGGAGATAGCATAGTAGATGGAAGCATTTTGATCTGATTGCAATGCTTCTTGATATTCGAGAATGGCTTCGGCAAATGAACCTTTTGCGTCCAATGCGGTGCCTTCGATAAAATGTTGAAGTGCGCGGTCATGCCGTAACTCCTGAGTCTTATCTTGTAGTTGTTTATCAAGGCGATCAAAACCTGAAGACTGAAATGTTTGCTGCGAACTGCTACAGCCGGCGAGAAAAAAAATCCCCACAATGCAGGTGAGGGACGAAAGAGACTTTAAGTTGTTATTCATTATACATAAATATATTGAAACAGAGCGCTACATTCAAGCATGGATTGCTTGTTTTGCAGTTATAAAACGATTATTTTGAAAAAATGGAACCGCTCAAAATATACGATTTGGCTGTTGCATGGAATTGGGAGTATGATCGCGAGTTTGTTCGGCTTGTACAAGAAGTTTTTCTCCTGAATAATATGTCTGTTTTGGAAATTCGTGCAGAAAATGTTGAAGAGATTTTTGACTTACTCAAGAAAGGAAAAATTCAATTCCGTTATTTTCTAGATCGAGCTTCTGATGAAGATGATGTATTCCAGCCGTTGGCTCGTTTTATTCTTAAACGATTTCGTACAGGTAATGAAACGTTAATTCGTCCTATCAATCTGTATGATTTCCAAATCCTCGCCGCCGATAAAGCGACAATGCACCTTGAATTTCTTACTCATAATATTGAGGTTCCCTATACTATCATCATTTCTCCATATAATCACAAGAAAGATATAGAGCTTACAATTACCGAGTTGGCTAAACTCGGTCGGCCGTTTATCATAAAACCAGCAAATACCACTGGTGGAGGGATTGGTGTCGTGATGGGAGCTGAAACGCTGAAGGAAATTATAGAGGCACGTCAATTCCATAAAAATGATAAGTATCTGTTGCAGGAGACTATCAGACCGATTGAATGTGCTGGACGGCGGGCATGGTTTCGTGTATTCTATGCATTTGGCGATATCATTCCTTCTTGGTGGGACGATGTCACTCACATTTATTCAATATTTACTGAGGATGAAGAACGGCAATTGGATGTAAAACGGCTTAAGAAAATCACAGAGCGCATTCACACGGTCTGCCAGCTTGAATTCTTTTCAACGGAATTAGTTTATACCGCAGATGGAAGGTGTGTTACCGTGGATTACGTGAATGAAATGTGCGATATGCGGCTGCAATCCCAATTTGTGGATGGAGTGCCGGATGCAATAGTTCAGCGGATCGTTTTCCGAATGATGGAATATATCAAAATATAGAAAACCATAAAATCGAATTCATTGATGTATTTGGGGAAAAGCACTTGACTTTCAGAAAGTGTATCAATAACTTATGTCAAGCTGTTGTAAAAAATCCACTATTCCTTTCGTCATTGTCTGGAGGCTTTATGAGTCTCAAAAATGTAGGTAGTCTTAATTTTAGTTTGAGACATTCTTGGTTTGTCTTTTTATCTCTTGTTGCATTTTTACTGATTGGCTGCGGAGGAAGCGAAGAGACCATGAAGGAAACGCAGAACCCGCAAGAACCTGCAAAGCCAACAGGGACAATTGAACAAGAAAAGTCAAAAGAAGTTAAGCCGATGGAACAAGCGCTTACGAACTTTATCGGTGCTGATACCGAAAAGGTCGTTGAGGCGCCAAAACTTGCTGGTATAACACCAGCTCAGCTTTCACAATACGAGAAAGAAATTGAAGACCTTCGTACAGAAAATACAGGTTTAAAACAAAAAAGTATAAAACTAGAGCAGGAAAACAGGGAAATCAATGCACGCATAAACGAAGTTGATGCAAAATATTCCGCTGAAAAATTACGGGCAGATAGCGCAGAGGAATCGGCAAAGAATGGTCTGAAAGTAGGAGAAGAAAAAGCTGCTCCTGTTACATCATCCACTTACGATGAGGCCAGAAAAGCATTTAACTTGCGAAAATATGACGCTGCGGGTAAGGGATTCAAAGCTATTATTGAAGGTGGTTCCGATGCTGAGCTTACTTGTCGCGCAAAATACTGGCTGGGGGAAACTTACTTTGCACAAAGAAAATATAATGCTGCGCTTCCGCTATTTCAAGAATGTGTTAGTCTAAAGAATTCCGAGAAGAAAGCTGATGCTCAATTTATGATCGCCCAAACGTACGAACGTCTTGGTAGCAAAGCTAAGGCGAAGGCGGCATATGAAAAAGTTGTAAAAAATTATCCAATGAGCAAAAATGTGAAACGTGCGAAAGCACGCTGGGCAAAGTTATAACAGTTATTTTTAATGTACTTATTGGTGAACCCTGAGGAGCAATCATCAGGGTTTTTTATTTCCTCACTTCTATTTTTCATCCAACCACATCTAAGATTTGCTAATAAATCCGTTCCTTATTATGTGAGCAATAGATTGATTCTCTTCACACGCCTTGGTATATTGCCATCGCAATAGGACAAAACCATGTCAAAATATTTCACAAAATATGTATGCCAGTCGTGCGGATATGTATCGCCGCGATGGATTGGTAAATGTCCCAACTGTTCTGAATGGAATTCATTTGTCGAAGAAGCAACCACACCTGTGAAAGTATCACGCAAGATTGGTGTTTCCTCAAAGATCGAACCGGTTTCTTTTGATCAAATTGAGAAGGAAGACGTTCCACGTATTAAAACCACATTGAATGAATTTGATCGTGTACTCGGCGGTGGACTAGTTCCAGGCTCGCTCATTTTACTCGGCGGGGATCCCGGTATTGGCAAATCCACATTAATGATGCAGATGGCGATCGCACTGAAAGATCAACTTGTCCTTTACGTAACAGGTGAAGAATCAGTGCGGCAGATCAAACTACGCGCTGAACGACTGAATGTAAGTTCAGCAAAAAATATTTTACTTCTTGCAGAAACTAACCTTGATTTAATTCTTGATGTGATTGATGCCGGTACTCCTGATTTGATAATTGTAGATTCCATCCAAACGATGTACCGACCCGGCTTAGAAAGTGCACCGGGCACTGTAAGCCAAGTGCGGGAATCCGCCGCTCTGTTGCTGCGTCTTGCTAAGACTCGCGGTATTCCTATCTTCGTTGTTGGTCACGTTACTAAAGACGGTATGATTGCCGGACCGAAAGTAATTGAACATATGGTTGATACGGTTCTACAATTTGAAGGTGAAGCGCATTATGCTTATCGCATTTTGCGAGCATTGAAGAATAGATTTGGCTCGACAAATGAGATTGGTATCTTTGAGATGCATGATACCGGATTGCGCGAAGTTCTTAATCCGTCGGAAATATTTCTTTCTGAACGTCATTACGGCACATCTGGTTCGACTGTAGTAGCCAGTATTGAAGGCTCGCGTCCGATTCTCGTTGAAGTGCAGGCATTAGTGACGCCAACGAACTATGGCATGCCGCAGCGCACAAGCACCGGTTTTGACTATCGGCGTCTCGCGCTTTTGCTTGCGGTATTGGAGAAACGTGTTGGACTTAATCTTGGACAGCAAGATGTGTTTGTGAATGTGGCAGGTGGCATTCGCATAGATGAACCGGCGGTGGATTTGGGAATTGCAACATCTATTACATCGAGCTTGCGTGACATTCCGGTCGATTCCTCGTCAGTAGCGGTTGGTGAAATTGGCTTGGGCGGAGAGATTCGAACCATAGGACAAATTGAAAAGCGTGTGCATGAAGCTGCAAAGCTTGGATTCAAACGTATCATCGTTCCTCAACATAATCTGAAAACCTTCAAACCAAATGGCGACATTGAAATTATCGGTATCGATCGCATTGAACAAGCAATTGAAGTGTTGTTGGGTTGATGTCAAATGAAAATGTAAAAAAAAGGTACAAGTAGAAAGCAAATAAAGAGAAAGAATCTTTTTTCTATTCATATTTAGAATTTTACACTTTAATAAATTCCTAATTTTCAGTTCCCAATTCCCAATGATCAAAATTATACTCGCTACACACAACATTCATAAAGCGCGGGAATTAAAGGCTCTGCTCAGCGATCTCAATATTGACGTGCTCACACTTGACGATATTTCCGCTAAAATTAATTTGAGAGAGGATGGCAACACGTTCGAAGCGAATGCGTTCCAAAAAGCTCGCATCGTACATAATCATACAAAACTAATATCACTCGCTGATGACTCAGGTTTGGAAGTGTTCTATCTTAATGGCCGTCCCGGAGTATTTTCTGCACGTTACGCCGGTATAGAAGCAACAGATGAGATGAACAACCAAAAGCTGCTGGACGAGATGCGCAGTGTAGCACCGCGTCGGCGGCGTGCGCAATTTCGTTCAGTGCTAGCGCTTGTCGGCAATGGAATAGAAGATGTGACGGAGGGAATTTGCCCTGGTGTGCTTGGTGAAGTCCCGCACGGAACAAATGGTTTTGGGTACGATCCGATTTTTATTCCGGAGGGTTTTGCCATAACATATGCAGAACTCACAGCCGAGGAAAAGAATCTTATCAGTCATCGTGCTAGATCATTTGCGAAGATGAAAGGAATTTTAAAATCAAAATTCGGTTAATTTACTACAGATAAACACAATACTGCTTTCTTGATTAAGTGAACGATTCTTGTTATTATCTACATTATTGGTATAACCCATGTACAAAGGTACTTTGAATGCCCACACAAGATGAAAGAATTCGCAATCTTCAATCTACAATGCTCTTTCATGAATTATCGAGCGGCGAAGCAGCAAATTTTCTGGAAAAGTTTAAAGAGGAGCATTACCCGGCAGGATCAATTCTCTTCGATGCGAAATCATCCGGCAAAAAAGTTTATATTATTGGAAAAGGGATTATCCGAATTTCTCGTGTAACTACATTTGGCGAAGAGACTACGCTAGATGTTTTAAAGTGTGGAGAAGTTGTCGGTGAGCTTGCCTCGCTCGATGATCGATCGCGCTCAGCACGCGTAACATGTGTTGAAGATTCAATTCTTCTTTCGATTGAGAAATCCGAGTTTGAAAAATTACTGCTCACCAATCACAAAATTGCATTCAATCTTCTTGGTGAATTAAGCGCCCGCATTCGTAAGGCAGATGATAATATCGTCATGCAGCTTGAAGAGCAACGTAAAGCAATTGAAATTCGCTACAACAAGCTTCAACGACTTATTGAAGCAAGTAAGATTATCAACTCTACACTTGACCTTAATAAATTGCTTGGATTGATTCTCGACTCAGCTACACAGAGTGTTAACGCAGATCGCGGTACGCTCTATCTTGTTGATGACGTTAAGAAAGAAATATGGTCAAAGATCCTCCAGGGCAGTGATATGATAGAAATCCGATTGCCGATTGGAAAAGGTTTTTCAGGTTATGTTGCAGAAACAGGAGAGACAATTCTCATTCCCGACGCATATGCTGATCCTCGGTTTAATCCTGAAATAGATAAACAAAGTGGATATCGTACACGTAATATGCTTTGCATGCCGATGAAAAATAAGGACGGAAAGATCATAGGTGTATTCCAACTCTTGAATAAAAATCAAGGATCTTTTGATGATGACGACGTCTCTTTTATCGATGCGCTTTCTGCACACGCCTCTGTCGCGATTGAGAACGCACATATGGCGCAGGAAATGGTTGCAAACGAACGCTTGTCTGCTGTCGGCAAGATGGCAAGTGTTATAATTCATGATATTAAGAATCCAATGGGCACACTGCGTGTGTACGCACAGGTGATGAAGAGAAAATCCGGCAATGAAGAAGCAAATAAACTTGCCGATGAAATGATTCATCAAGTAGACCGATTCGTGAATATGACGCAGGAGATTTTGGATTTCACGCGTGGGGTAAGCGCATCGAATTTCCAAGAACTAGAATTCTTCGATTTGATGAATGGAGTATTGGATTTCATTGGAAAAGATTTGGAGAAGAATAATGTTAAACTGAAAAAATTTGCCCAATTTAGAGGAATAGTAAATTTAGATCAAGATAAAATAGTGCGCATGTTTTACAACATCGCGAGCAATGCACGCGATGCAATGCCGCAAGGTGGTTCATTAACCATTACGACTATCAAAGAGAACGATTTTGTACGCATCGATTTCACAGATACCGGAACCGGCATGCCGGAAGAAGTGAAGAAGCGTATCTTTGAACCATTTATGACTTATGGCAAGAAGCACGGTACCGGTCTCGGCATGTCTATTGTGAAAAAAGTAATAGACGATCACAATGGTAAGATTGAAATCAATAGTGTGATGGGAAAAGGCACAACCGTTACTATTTACCTCCCCATTCAGAAATCATAGCAAAAGTTTTTATAATCATTTTCCATGATACGGCGCTATGTGCGCCGTTTCTTTTTTATACATTTTATTTCAGGAGCGTTTATTATGAAATCCCAATTGGAACATGAATCCTCACGGTTGCGTGTGCGTGTAGCTCGCTGGCGTGAAATATTCTTTTCTCAAAAGTATCGGTTCGATCTCGGTCAATCGTTCCTTGTTATTCTCAACTTTACGCTTCTCATCATCACAGCAAGTGATAAGTTGATGATATTCTTCGGCATCCCGCGACTGCGCGAGTTGATGGTTGTGATCATTCCACTCGGCTTCTTAGGTGTGTGGTTGTTTGGATTCTTCATGGATAAAATTGTCCGGGCAGGACAAATGGCAGAACGTCAATCTGTGAAAAGAAGTGAAGTCTGGCACCATCACAATGGTCAGATGGATCGCATGGAACAACAGATCAAAGAATTGAAAGAATTGTTGGCAAAACAAAACGTTTAAAAAAGCAGAGATCTTCCAGATAACATATCTGGAAGATCTCTGTTAAACATAATTTTGTTATTATTACATTCCAAATCCAATAAATACTTGTATTGCTACCCAGATTGCCCAGAGCGCAAATGCTACACCCAATCCTGAATTATTAGATTTTTCTGAAAGCTTGGCAATGCCAAAACCGATAACGGCTGTTTGCCAGATTGAAAAAATGTTCAATGCGCTAAAAAGTTTATGCAGGTGATTCGTTGTATCAAAATTGGATATAACGAGAAGTGAAACGCTTGGGTTTGCATACATTGAACCTAAACCTACCATCATGAAGATCGTAATAATTCCGCCGAGTATTCCGATCCATGATGAAATGCCATACATCTCAAGATGTTTTCCATACCTGGCTGATGATTTAAGGATCGTTTTATTTGCAAGCCAAAGGAAGAGTGTTCCAAGAAAATAAGATAAAGCAATCATAATAATGACTGTTATGGAACCAATCACCATAAACAATGTGCTTCCACCGGATTCCATTCGTTCGATTGCTTTATCAGCAGTTTCCCGTGGCATCGTACCTTCTTCAACGCGCTTTTCAATTGCTTGATGTTGCTTATCGATAATCTGTGAGTGCAGTGTCTCATTGGTAAACATTGTTATGGTTATGCCGATACCTATAACAATAGAAACGATCAATGGTATAACCCAAAGCATTGGCGAAGAAGGAGTGCCTTTTAAGTTTTGAAAAACCTCCGAGGGCGAAGTGAATACATCTGTAAAAGTTGTTCCAAGCGATGGCGCTGGTGGCAAATGTTGCTGTTCTTCCATAGTTACTCCGTTAGGTTGTTAATAGATAACTGCAGAGTGGATTAATAGGATTATACTGAATATTATTGTGAAAGCAAATCTGTCTATAATTTATCGGAATAGTAATGTAGAAATTAGAATCGATAGAAACGGATATGTGTGTGTTATGACTATTTCGTAACGGAAGAGGGAATAGCTGGACAACTCATTCGATGAATGCACAAATCGCATCCAGTTTCTTGTGTCGGCACAATCGCAAGACAGCGCGGACAACGAGTAATAAATGGATTGGTAATTTCTATCCGGCATCGCGGACAATTACGAACTTCAAGCTTTCGTTGTTGTTCAAGTGTAATAGACATCGTTTTAAATCCTAAATCTCCAATTTCAAATCACAAATCTCGAACTCCTAAATTCCAATCCCAAATATCAGATAAGTATTTGTGAAACAATTCCGCCAACCGCAAACGCACCGATCCACGTGCTGAACCAGATAATGAGTGCTTCCTTAACTCCGCGTTCCTTCAGCATCACCATCAACGATGCAACGCATGGAACGAAAAGCGTAATGGTGACAAGTGCAACGACCACTTGATACGGTGTCAACGCTAAAGCGTATAAACCTGCAGCGCCAAAATCACGTCGTACTAATCCCATTACAAATGCAGTTGCAGCTTCGCGCGGAAGCTGAAGCCATCCGGTGACAATCGGCGCCAGTAAGTTTTGCCATACGACTAACATTCCGGTTATCTGCATAATGCCAATGGCGAATGCACCGGCAAAGAACCATGGCGTTGCTTCTTTCATAAATCCATATGAACGAAAAGTTGTCTTTCGAACAATATTGTCAAGTCTTGGTATTCGCATCGGAGGAAGATCAATGAGCAGAGGACTTGATTCTCCAGGTAAGGTATGATGCAAAATTGTCCCGATTGCAACAAAAACAGCGAAAATAGTAACGGAATAAATAATCATCGCGCCAAATCCGGCTCCTGCTAATAAAGCTGCAACAACTGCAATCTGTGCTGAGCATGGAATTGCAAATTGGAGAATCGTCGTTGCAATAGTTTTCTCCCGTTCGCTGCCGAGGATACGCGTAGTGATTGTAGCCATCGTGACACAACCGAAACCGAGAATAATTGGAATGATTGCGCTTCCGTTTAAACCGATGGCATTGAGACTCCTATCCACCAAAGTCGCTAACCGCGGTAAGTAGCCGCTATCTTCCATAAACGAAAGTGCAAGATAGAACGCGACAACGAGTGGAAGGAGGAGGAATAAAAGATATGTAACAGTCATTGAGATGACGCCGAACTCACCAACGAGTAGAGTTCCAAGCCAAGAGTTCAGCGGAATGAAATGTGTCACCACGCTGCGAATCCACGGTTCCCAAATTTCATTGCCAAGGTGTTTTTCTGTGATGTTGACGACATCGACAGCAACCAGTTTTCCGACGAAAAGATAAATGATGTAGAGCGCTAAGAGCAACATCGGAACGCCGGTCCAAATGTTAACTGCCCAGCGGCCAAGCAGTGTAGAAATGCGTGCGCGCGTTTTTGTTTCTGAAAACACAGAGCTTACAATCAGATTGACACGATTGCGCCGCTCAATGTACAAATTCTCTCGTTCGTTTCCTGCATGAACTCCATGTTTTTGCGCTAATGATTCATCGCCTTCGAGAATGAGCAGAGCTTCTGCCTCTGAGCCGACTTCTGTCAGCATCGAGTGCAGTTTTGTATGAAGTGCCGGATCTATTCTACCGCGGCGCGCATCAACAATTGCAGTTTCCAATTTGTCGAATCCGGTTTTTCGTACAGCTGATGTTTGAAATACCGGCGCACCAAGCGATAAAGATAATTGTTCTGTATCTATGACAATGCCTTGCCGTTCCAGTTCATCGTTAAAATTCAAAATGACGGACACACGCTTGCCCATGTCGATTAACTGTTGAGTGAGGAATAGATCGCGCTCGATATGCACAGAATCGACAACATTGAGAACCGCATCTGCCTCAAGGACGACATCCCGCGTGACATTTTCTTCCGCACTAAATGCCGAAATACCATACACACCCGGTGTATCATAAATTTCGTACTCGCCAAATCGTCCTTTGGAAAATTCAACTGTCGTGCCGGGATAATTCGATACATCGACGTAAAGTCCCGAGAGAAAATTGAAGATAACGGATTTACCGACGTTCGGATTTCCAACCAGTGCAACTTTAGGGTGTAATGTTTCGGCAACTATAGGAATGGCAGTAGGATGTTTGTGATGATCTATGTGCTCAGGCATGTTTCTTCTTCGCTGTCTCTTCGGCACCGTTGTTTTTAGTATATGCAACGAAGATCGATTTTGCCAATGTCATTCCGATAGCAATTTCCCGCCGGTTTTTTTCGATCACCATCGTTCCGCCCGGCAATCGTTCCAGACATCGAATAAATTCACCTTTTAAAATTCCAAGCCGAATGAGTTGGCTTTTTCCTTTTCCCTCCGGCACTTCCATAATTAAAACGCGGCTGCCTTTGGGAATTGTGTGAAGCGGTACTGTCCTGTCTCTTGTCATTATTTATTTCTTTCGTTGTCATTTTATTCATGATACCATAGCACGAGTGCCATTGGAATCACAGTAAAAGTTCACGTACCTTTGTTGGTCGTTATGCGGTATCTATATTCTTTAACAATGTACGAAGGAATTTGGTTGCATGAAAATTGACTTGAAGCAAAAAGTTGTGCTTGTGAGCGGCGGTTCACGGGGTATCGGTGCGGCAATTGTCAAAGTGTGTGCGGATGCCGGGGCAGATATTGCGTTCACATATATAGCCGACAAGGCGAGTGCCAAACAAGTAGAAATGGCAGTGAAGAAATTTGGACGACGATGCTTGGTATTGAAGACGTTAGTAAGCAATCAAAAACAAGTGCGTAATGCGGCACGAAAAATTGTGCATGAATTTGGGCGCATTGATATATTGGTGAACAATGCTGGCATTTGGAAATACGGCGCCATAGGAAAAATGACCGAGCAGCAATGGGACGAAATGCTCGACATTAATTTAAAAGGTATGTTCTTATTTTCTAACGAAGTGGTGCCGGTGATGAAGAAACAGGGAAGCGGAAAAATTATCAACATCGCAAGCACGGCAGGCCAGCGCGGAGAACGGTTCCATTCTCATTATGCGGCATCAAAAGGTGGGATGATTGCTTTTACAAAATCTATTGCTGCGGAATTGGCGCCTCATAATATCATTGTTAATTGTGTCTCTCCCGGATGGGTAGCGACCGATATGACTGCGAGAGAACTTCGCGATCCAAATATCAACGAAGAAATTCGGAGAATCATTCCACGCGGTCACGTTGCGACAGCGGATGAGATTGCCGGGTCCGTCCTTTTCCTCGCGTCGGAACTCTCCGACAATCTTATCGGTTCAATTATTAGCACAAATGGCGGAGCCGTGCTATCGAATTGATATTATACTTCAATACATTCTATTTAAAAAAGTCTTCAGGCTATACAAGCCACTCAGTGTAATTTCTCAGTATGGTCGATAATCGTACCATTGATTACTGCCTGAGCAGCTTCATCGATTGTTCGAATATCTGTCACAATGGGCCTAATATTATTTTGCAGCATTCCTTGATATGCACCGTTTCCCATGCCGCGGGCTAAAACAACCTGACAATCCTTGATTGTCTCAGCCATTTGATTGTGTTTGCTGACCGATGCGGTATCGAAACCGTGAGAAGCGCCATGTTCATGGCCATGATCGTGATCACCGGTTGCAAATGTGTGATGTCCCGCCTTAGGACGCCGTTCCCGTTTTACGATAGCTCCGTTTTCTACTGAAAGAACTTCATAAAACTGTGCTCTTCCAAAATGTTGACTGATGATTGTTCCGTCATCAGTAACGACTGCGATTTTCATTGAAGTACTCGTGATAGTTATCCTTTTTTTAAATGGTTTAGCGATATTCAATTGGATGTTTCTACCTTTTGTTTGATCGGAAATAAAATCGAGACGCTCAATGCCAGCAGTGCATGAAAAAACACAAGCGTATATCCCGTTGGCAGATCTAGATTGTATGAAACAAGAATCGAGATTATATTCACACCCGTTCCGATGATCCAGGCAGTGAGGAGCAATTTTCCTTTATTGATCCTCAGAGCAACATATGCTGGCGCGACGAGGAGTGCAAAAACGATGAGCACTCCGGCCAATCGCACAGAGCTTGTAACTGTAGCAGCGAAAGAAACAAAGAAGAGCGTATCTTTCCAGAATCCTTTCATACGGGGATACACGAAGACAAGTATCAATCCCAGCAGCGCATAAATGATCGCAGTCTCGATAATATCCGGCCATGGTGTAAAGAGGATATCGGATGCCATCAGCTTATCGAACATCTCCGTTCCATGTGCCGACTTGGAAAGAATGATAAACACGCCTGAAATTCCAAATGCATAAAGAAGTCCAATGAATGCTTCGTGCGATATAGTGCGTTTGGATGCGATCGCAATGCCGAGGCCTGCAAGTAAAGCAAACGCAAGAGAAAGCGGGTAGATAAAGAGCCCGTCGAAGAAAAGAATCGAAAGTGCGGCGCCCAATGCCGACATCTGGCCGATGGCAAGATCGGTGAAGATTATTCCTCTCTTAATAATCTCAAGGCCAAAGTAAGAATGAATTCCAAGTAAAACGACTGAGAGAAGAAATGCCGAAAGAAGTATGTCGATCATTGTGTTATTCTCCTTATTATCTCATCAAACACGCTGAACACATTGTCGGCCTCCTTTACCGCTCCGACATCATGCGGCAGAACAATAAGTTTTACATTGAGCCGTTTTGATAAATATGATGACGCATCTTGCGGATTGTATACATCCTGAAATATGAACTTCACCTTTTCCCGCTCGATTAATTTCTCAACATCGGCAATATGTTTTGTCGTCGGCGGAATTCCAGGCAGTGGCTCGATGGTGCCTGCAATGATAAATCCGAACCGGTTTAAGAAGTAATCGAAGATCTTGTGATATTCGATGACCTTTTCTCCTTTGAACGGTTTCAATTTTTCTTCCCACACTTTCATATTTTTCTGCCAGAGAGCGTATAACTCTTTATTGTTCGCTTCATAAAAGGCTTGATTATCAGGATCGAGTTCGCTCAATCGCTCGGTTATAGCTTTTGCGACGACCGGAATATTATCAGGATTCATGAAAAAGTGAGGGTTCCCTTCCGGATGCACATCGCCGAGTTCACGGGAAACGCTCGTCGGCACATCGATCAGATGCACATGCATGGAGAGGTCGAGAAATCCCCGTTCCCCCGGTTGCACGACACCGTTGTTTGCCTGCTTAATAATTTGCGGCAGCCATCCGATTTCCAGTTGTCCTCCGTTAATAACAAGAAGATCGGCTCTTCGCACTTTGGCAATATAGGATGGTTTGGGAATGATGATATGCGGGTTATAATCTCCCCGNNACAACCTGCAGCTGCCCCGTGAATGCTGTTTGCACGCACAGCAGCAAAAGCGGAATAATTTTAGATAACTTCATACGATACTCCATAAATAAATGAGAAATATTTTTATTTAGAATGCATGGGCACCATGAGCGCCTATTGTTAAATTTGCTTGTAAAATAATTTGTGTATACGGCTGCCGGGACCATCCTCCGGAAGCCTGCACGTAACGGCTCTCGTCCCTGTCGAACTGAAGGCGAATCCGTGAAAATTCTGTAGGATTATATTCGATCATTGCAGAATACCGTGGAAGATTTGATGGCATGTGTTGGTCCACTCCACCGAGTGAGACATCGTTCTGCATCAGTAGATCGCACCGCACACCAATTTCCCAGAGCTGGTCGAGCTTGGCGGCAACCTGCGTATAAAAGCCGGAATTATGCTTGTCCAGACCCGGCGATGAAACGACACTTAACGAATCACGCGTGTATTCCGTTCCGTTCATCACTCGGTACATATACTCGCCCTGGAATGAAACAAAGCGTACCGCGTCGAGAGAATATTTAACTGTCAGATCACCACCAACAATATCCGTGTTGGCATTGACAGCTTCTCCCGTTCCTCCGATCGAAGAAAATCCCTGATCGTTTCTTGCTGTTCCCATCGCATTGGAGATACCGAACAGGATCGATGCATCCTCGATATCGAATGACGAACGGATAAATCCTATATAAAGATTTGGCCCCTGCACGGCATCGATGACAATGCTGCTTCTTGGATCGCTGAACCCCGTGGTACCGAAACTTTGTTCGTTTACCCCGTTCAACACTTCCGCACCGAACACAAGAAAAAATGAGGTCGGTGCAACCCATGTAACTTGCGCGCCGATTTCATTCAGCCCATCCTCGCCGAAGAGTGCTGTTGCAATGAGCGGTCTGTTGGCAAAGTCCCAGTAATGTTCATGCTGCTCGTTGACCCTGCCGAAGCTCGCGAGAAACTTTCCTGCCTTTATCTTAAAACCATACGGAAGTTTCCTTGTCGTAAAATATGCTTCTTCCAGGCCGGCGCTTTCCGGCGCAAGGTCGATAACGGCAAAGAGGTCGAAATACGGATCGACGACGGAGTACAGCGATAGCTCGCCGTAATTGAAATTCATTCCGCGGTGTGCATTCAATCCGGAAGAGCTCGGCTGATTCAAAAATGGGTAGCTGAAACCCGGAATTGTCAGAGAGAAATATTTTTGATCTGCCATATCCCGTGCAACTCCGGAACCATCGAGAATGAATGCGATATCCGGAACGAATTTGGACTGATCGAAGGCAGATCCTTCTCTCGATTGTGCCCGAAGCAATCCGCCCGGCCAAAGAAATAATAATAGAAACAATGCTGAAAGGCATGTTTTTTTCAACTTCATAAGAACTCCTCAAAATTATTGTCACACCACTATGAGCAATGAAAGAAGTATGATTGCGCATAGTGCAATATCAAATGAACTGAATCCCATCGCCCTTTATGGCAGCGAAAGGAAATAGTAAAATTCTTTATTGAGCGATTAGCTGAATTGTGGAGGAGCGTGCGAAGAACAAACGATTTTTTGAGAAGGATCTGTAATTCTCTCATTCAGGGTGATGAGAGATTCTGACAGCGGTCGTGGGAGTATAACGCCTTGGGCTGCCGATTCAATTGTTATAGAAGAGAATGAATGCTGTAAATTACATGTAATGCAATTATCGGGATTTTCAGTACACTTGTGATTATGAAACGATGCGATAGCTATGCTTGAAAGCAGCACGACAAGCATTAAAAGCGGCAGGTATTTTTTTGTTTGAAGAATAAATTTGGAAATCTTGATTTTCATCTCAATATTAAAGTATTATAAATTCGTATTACTGTCAAGAAACGTTGAAAAAGATCACCGATGCTTTCTATCTTTCTATATAAACTCTGAAACCATCTTGTTTGTTCCATTGTTCATGATAAAAAGAATCGTATTGTAAAATTGAACATCTTATAAAAGAAAGAGGAAAACATATGAAATCTCACGAATTAACGATACAGGGAATGAACTGTGCTCATTGTATCATGCACGTAAAACAAGCGCTCGAATCGGTGGACGGCCTCCAAGTGGAAGAAGTGCAAATAGGGAAGGCGCGCGTACGGTACGATGACGATAAAATTACCAATGTCCTTTCAGAAAAAGTAGAAGAAGCCGGATATAAGGTCGTTGTCATTGCATGAATAAAGCAGCACACCATATTTCTACGCTGACATTGCCTGTCGAAGGAATGACTTGCGCCAGCTGTGTGGCGCGGGTTGAGAAATCACTGAAAAAAATCGACGGCGTTGAAATTGCCAATGTTAATCTCGCAACGGAAGCGGTTGCGCTTTCGTTTGATCCGGAAAAAACATCGCTCGATGTACTGGCTAAAGCTGTTGAAGGCGCGGGATATAGGTTAGCAGTACCAGAAAAATTTCCCCAAGATGCCTCTGCAGAAACTATGAAATCTTCAGAAGGTACCGTAGAGAGCCATCAGGAAAAATCTTATCGACAATTGAAGCGCGAATTCCTCTTCAGTCTCACACTTACCATTCCGATCATGCTGATCAATATGCTGAGTATGACCACATGGTTTATGTCCAATATTCCGCTGTCAATGAGTGAAGCCAATAAACTTTTGCTGGTTCTTACAATACCAGTGATGATCGTTTCCGGGAAGCGTTTCTTCAAACCGGCATGGCAATTGGCAAAACATTTTTCAGCGGATATGAATACGCTTGTCGCTGTCGGTAGCGGGGCGGCATTTTTTTACAGCGCCGTTATTGTGCTTTTCCCGCATTGGTTTCCGGCAGGTACAAATCTGAATGATGTCTATTTTGATTCTGCAGCGGTGATTATCACACTCATATTGATGGGAAGGATGCTCGAAGCCCGCGCAAAACATAAAGCGTCCGATTCCATTAAATTATTATTGGGACTTCAGCCGAAGACCGCACGGATCGTAAAAGACAAAAAAGAAATTGAAATTCCGATTTCGGAAGTTGCTGTCGGTGATGTTATTATCATGCGGCCAGGCGAACGTATTCCAGTCGACGGTGTGATTCTCAAAGGTTTTTCTTCCGTCGATGAGTCGATGGTGAGCGGCGAAAGTATTCCCGTTGAAAAGGTTATCGGCGACAAAATTATCGGCGGTACCATAAACAAAAACGGAAGTTTTGAATTCCGTACAACTGCTGTCGGCGCCGATACGGTTGTTGCGCACATTACGAAACTTGTAGAAGAAGCACAGGGTTCCAAAGCTCCTATTCAGCATCTTGCAGATAAAATTGCATCGATCTTTGTGCCCATTGTAATGGTGATTGCTCTTGCGGCATTTGGAATATGGTATTTCGCAATTGGCGCTGGTTTTGCCGCTGCATTGATGAATGCCATTGCTGTTCTTGTGATTGCATGCCCATGCGCACTTGGACTTGCAACGCCTACGGCGATTATGGTTGGAACGGGGAGAGGTGCATCGCTTGGTGTACTGATAAAAAACGCAGAGAGTCTCGAGCGTGCTCATAAAATTAATGCGATTGTGTTTGATAAAACAGGAACCATTACAAACGGCAAGCCCGCTGTTACGGATATTCAACTCTTCGGAGGGATAACTGAACCATTGCTGCTGCAATTGACGGCTTCTCTGGAAAATAAATCCGAGCACCCGCTGGGTGCTGCCATTGTGGAAGCCGCAAGAAATCGTTCCATTGCTTTCGCCGAAGTCGATTCATTTCAATCCCTCACAGGATTCGGCGTGACGGGAACTGTGAATGGCCGGATGACGGTTGTCGGAAATGAAAAAATGATGAGGGATATGTCTATCGATATTTCGTCTGCAACAAACAGTATTGCCGATTTCTCTGGACAGGGCAAAACCCCTATTCTTGCTGCCGTCGAAGGAAAACTTATGGGAGTCATTGCTGTCGCTGATACGATTCATCCGACATCTAAAGAAGCTATTGTTCAATTGAGACAGATGGGCGTTGATGCCGTGATGCTCACAGGTGATAACCAGAGGACGGCAAACGCAATTGCACGTGAGGTCGGCATTGACCATGTCTTCTCCGAAGTCCTGCCGCAGGAGAAATCCGCAAAGGTCAAAGAACTTCAATCAGCGGGAAAAACGGTTGCGATGGTTGGTGACGGTATCAATGATGCGCCCGCACTTGCTCAAGCTGATGTAGGCATTGCCGTAGGAACCGGCACGGACATCGCGATGGAAACGGCGGACATTACCTTGATGAAATCCGATCTCAGAGGAGTTCTTCGCGCGATTCGTCTTTCCCGGCAGACCATGCGTACGATTAAGCAAAATCTTTTCTGGGCATTTGTCTATAATAGTATTGGCATTCCGCTGGCGGCGATAGGATTGCTCAACCCGATGTTTGCCGCTGGAGCGATGGCGTTGAGTTCCGTAAGCGTGGTGACGAACTCGCTGAGGTTACGAGGAGTAAAACTGTAGGTTTAGCTTACATCTGGATAGGAGCGAAAACTTACTCTTAGAGTTCGATAAATACTTTTACATATTTCAACTTCCAATCTTCTATACTACCGGCTCTAATCCAGACGATTATTTTTCCATTGCCCCCTTAATCAGAATATTCATACCAACAGTAGAAATATGCATAGTTACATTTTGTCCGGTAAAATGTAGTTCAAAAATTTGTTTTGATGGGTCGCCAATAATATGATGTTCAATAATAAAGGTCTCTTCATTTTTCCAATATCCTTTGCATGCTATTTCATCTCCATCGGGATTCACTGCCATATAAAAATCTATTTTGTTGACGATATAGATGCCGTTCAAACCAATTTGAAGAGCGACCTTTTTTTCACGCAGATAATATTCCCACAAACATTCGGAGTTTTTGCTAAACGTAAGATAAATTGATTTGAATCCCACATCATTAGGCTCGAAACTATACTTGTGGTGAGAGATTGTTTCTGCAATTTTTGGCAAACCATGTATATGTCTCTCTTTGGGGTTTTCTAAATTCAGTACCGTACTATGGTATTCCTTGAAAGCCGATGGATTAGCAGGAAGAGAAGCGGCAGTTTTTATTGCTGAAAAGATGGTTTCATCTAAAAACGATTTCATGAACCCTTGGTAACGATTGATAGTCTCATAGCCATTGGCAGTGATAACAACAACCAAATCCAAATCGGGTCGCACAATGATGTACTGCCCACCGGCACCCCAAGCCATATAGCCCTTATCAAGAATCCACCACCAATACCCATAGTCCAATCCAGCCGCATAATTAACGTTATCGGGTATTTTCACTTTGAGAGAGGTAGATTCTTTTATCCATTCCTCAGATATTATCTCCTGTTGGTTCCACTTTCCTTTATTCAAAAATAAATATCCGAATTTAGCCATATCGCGCGGAGTTAAAAACATTTCAGATCCCCCGCAATAATATCCAGCATCACTTTTTTTCCATGTATACGATTTAATACCTAATGGTTTAAAAAGAAATGAATCCGCAAAATTCTTTGTGCTTTCCCCGCTTGTTGTTGTCAATATTGCTGACATCATATGCGGCAGCATGGTGTTATACTCAAATTTTTCCCCTGGTTTATCCCTCATTGGAATTTTATTCCAGTTTTCCAGGTCAAAAGGGGATGGTCCAGAATCTTCCATCCAATTGAAGCCGGCCTTCATTGTTAGCAGATTGTATAAACAAATTTCCTGTTTGAGCGGTTCCGTAACATATTCAGGAAAGAATTCTAAAACTTTCTGATTCAAATTTTTCAGGTATTTTTTCTCTAGTGCAATTCCCACCAATGCTGACATGATGCTCTTCGAGGCCGATTTTATGTTGTGGATTGTGGTTCTGTGATAGGGAGCCCAGTACGCCTCGGTAATGATGTATCCATTTCTTATTACCACTATGCTATGAAAATCTAACGCTGAAGATTGTATTTTTTGAAACATTTCTATAAGTATTTTTGAATCCACTCCTTGTTCTTCTGGAGTCGAAATCCTCCATTCGTCATCCGGCCAATAGGAGCCGGTAGTTTGGCTGTATGAAACATGAGAAAAACATAATCCCAAATAAATATTCATGAAAAGCAATGATAGGAGCTTTGTATTATTCATTGTTTTCTCTTTGCTCATTATGAAATTGCGGCGCCTCGTATTCGAGTTGATCTTAATTATGCACAGCCTCAATATCTGTACCCGTTACTTTGATAAATTAGAGACTAATTTTGAATGACTTTCAAATTATTAAAATATCCGTCTGAATTATTGCCTACCCAGAAACCTATTTTACCTGATTTTCTTGAGCTCAACTGATGAATTGTTAATGACGGTACTTCAGAATCATTCACAAATACTTTCACGAGAGGGTATGCTACAATGATTGTAGCATGGAACCATTCTTCCGGATCGGGGATAGGTTGAACAGTATTTTCGTACTTTCCAGGGTTTTCTTCTCGTAACTTATACCATGGATATCCAGGATGAGATATGTATTGTACTGAATGATTACTTCTTTCTAGATTCTTAAAATTAAAAGGACGAAAATATATTGCGTCATAGGTAGAGTCGTTCAATATATGGAAAGCCAAACCGACAAAACTTCTTCCTGCTTCATTTTTGCCTTTTATATCAATCTCAATCCTGCCATCGGCAAAATCGATATTTCTAAGCCAGAGCATGCCATCTCCGGATTTTTCATTTAAATGCACTACCGTATCGGATATCAGTTCTCTATTATAAAGATTCCACAAATGCGGTTCTTTTATTTTCGATAAATCAGGGACGATTGCTTTTTGTTGTGCATTGAGAATAATGCCAACGCCAAGTAGGATTACCGCTAAAACAATTTCTCTTTTTTTCATAATTATTCCCCGGTCATTATTTTAATTACGACGTTTATTGTTCGAGTGTCGCTCATGCAAGATTGTGCAAGCATATCACGGTTTCAATATCTTTATTGTCATTGGATATTTATACGGTTGATTATTTATGACTTTGATGGTATTCACAATAATGACCACCGTACTGAATAATCCGATGAAAATTATTATGGGAATCGTTATAAGAAAGACGGCGAGAATGCCCGATGGGACTAAGAATATCAACATGCTCAGTTGAAAATTAATAACGTCGATCCCTTGTCCTCTCATTTTTTTGATTTTGTCTTTTTTCCAAAACCATATAATAAGAGGCGGGATAAGCAGATTGAATAAACCGCTCAAATGAAGTAATGCCAGCCAAAGGTTGTTGTAATCCGGTTTGGCGTCTTCGGAAACCCCCTTATCACAGTTCGTTAATACCTCGAAATCCACCTCTAATGCTGCAGCTATGATCTTAAGGGAGTACGCTCTGGGGTCGACTTCGTCGTTTTCGATGCGCTGTATAGTCCGGGCGCTTATATAGGTTTTTGCCGCAAGATCTTCCTGCGTCATGCCCTTTTTTAATCTCAGTTCTTTTATTAATTGTCCGGTTTTCATAAGTTTTTTTATTCTAAAATATGTATTTTTACGGGGCAATCCAACTACGTATACCCGACATTCACACGACATTCTGCTGAAACTACCTGAGTGCTCATCCTAAATGCTGGTAAACAGGGGTGAAGGTGTAAAGAAAAATGTTTGGTAAATCACTTCGCTCGATGAGCTTTTTGTTGCTTTCTTTGAGGCACGAAGAAAGCGGCAGAAAGAAGTATGATATAGTGTCTTGCTATCGCAAGATACAATTACAGGCCTCCGGCTGAAATCGAAATGCATTATCTCAAGGCTGAACTGAGATTACGGATACGATGTAATTCTTGTTTGGATTACGATGTATAAAAGGATTAGAGTTTGCCTTGCTTTGACAGGTTTTACTTCTGTCTATTGCGCTGGAGCAATGGTGTTGAGTTCCGTGAGTGTAGTGACGAACTCGCTGAGGTTACGAGGGGTGAAGCTTGTAGGTTGGTCAGGTTTTTTGTTTTTGATAGTAGTGTGTTCGCAGATATCGATGACCATGTTGCTTAAGAACGTTTGAATTTTGGATCTTTGAAAAAAAAATAAAGAAGTATCCCCAGGTAAACAAAGCCAAATAAATATCCCCCTATCACATCCGTGGCCCAGTGGGCGCCAAGATAAATCCGGGAGATTGAAACGGTGAGGATTAAGAAGGCCGAAAAGATGCCGACAAAATATCTCCAAAATAAAGAAATATTTTTTTCCACGATCATCACTGTTAGGAGAAAACCGAAAAATACAACATAATGAGCAACATGCCCGCTGGGGAAACCGGTTTGTGTAAATTTTAATAATATCTTAGCATCTTCTAATGTTGGCCTGGGGCGATGAATAAATAATTTAACCAACATATTGAAGAGAGCGGGAATAATAACAGCGAGGGTAAACCAGGCTTCTCGCTGGCGATAGGTTGAAAAGAAAAGCAATGAAGCGATGATGACCGAAAGAGGCGCACCTACAGAATCGCCAAAAAAACTAATGAATTTCATCGGGCGTGTAAGATCCCAAGCCCTTTGTTCCTGAATTTCTTGGGTCATATGGAGGTCAAAGCTGGATATTGGATAAATCTCGACAAAAAAAGTTAATCCAATAATACTTACCACGACTAAAGCATAAAAAGCTATCAGATGTTTAGTCAATGACTTTGCTCTTTTCTTTTGGGACTAAAACCTTGATCGCTCCCGGAATGATCTTGATATGAAGAGGCATTTTTTCTAATACCTCACCATCACATTGAACCGTTTGTTGGGGGGTTGAGGAAACGCTGATCTCTTTGCCTTGCCAGTGCTGCACTAATTCCAAATTGTGCGGGCGTTCCCGTTTAAGCAAGGTGATCGCGATATGCTTCAATAGATTGAGATTCACTTTTCGTAAGATAACAACATCCAGGAACCCATCGCTGATGTCTATATGCTTATCCATTGAGATTTTAGTAAACCCGAGATTCCCTGTATTTGCAATAATACATGTTAACCCTTGAAGTTCATATTTCTGTCCATCGATTTTGAGATGGTAGACGGTTTTTTGGGTAATCTTTAATGCCGCGGCCGCTGAGAGAAAATAAGCGAGTATGCCCATTTTATTTTTGGACTCGCGATTTGCACCCTTCACTAAATCCGCTCCAAAGCCAAGGCTTATTCCTGTAATAAAATAACGCTCATCGAACTGTCCCACATCAATGGTTTTCGTCTCTGATGGACCATGACCCAAGAGCGTACAGGCTTCTTTCAGATCTATGGGTATCCCAAGTTCAGTGGCTACGACATTTGCAGACCCTCCGGGCAGAATGACCAAAGGAATCTCTGATCCAATCAAACCGCTGATTGCCTCCATCAGCGTGCCGTCGCCGCCGTATACAGCGAGGGCGTCGACTCCCTTCTTGACGGCAGCCTTGGCAAACTTAATCCCATCGCCCGGCTGGTGGGTAATGAATGCTCCCCATGTAATGCCGGCTTCTTTCATGGATAGATTGATAATCGGCAAGATAGCTTCTTCTTCTCCGGCGGCGGGATTAATAATGATGTGAATATTTTTTATTTTCTTTTCCATTGCAATTCTTTTTTCCGCCAATACTTTTCAAAGGCTTTGATCTGCCTTCGGATATACCACCTTCTTGGATCGGCTACCGTACGAGCAGTGATCAATAAGTCGATGGCCTGTTCGCCGGTATATCCCATACTGATAAGGATGGCGGCGGCCATTGCAACGCTTCGGCGTTTACCTTGCAAACAGAAAACTAAAACCTTTTCTTTGTTTTGAATAACAGGCAAGGCTGCTTCGACCCCCGCCAAGAGTTTCTTGACTGAGATGGGAGTAAAAAATGTATCNNTCGGCATGTTCCTTCCCGACTCTGGAGCCCACGTATAAATAATCGGTTATTTTGGATATATCTATCATTTTACTTGAATATTATTTTACCTCTCGCCCGCGAAATCGACAGAAGTGAACTGTGCTTAGGCGAGGTAATTCTTGTTCTATCTCCAATCGTATTCATAAACGATAATCTCGTCAGATTTGTAACGGTCATTCCACCTTGAGATTACACATTTCGATTTCAGCCGGAGACCTATAATTGTATCTTGCGATAGCAAGATGCAATTCATACTTCTATTATCCGTCCTTCTTTCTGCCTGTTCTCCCTTCATTTTGAGGGGAGGTGTTCCGATGAACGATTGTTCGTCGGAACGGAGGGGTTTCTTTGTGCAATCAAAGAAAGCGGCGAATAGAATTACTTGTTATCCCACTGTACGAGATGCCGTATAGCGGTACAAATGCCATGGTCTGACAGAACTTTCCTCTATCCACATTCGCGCATGGACTGGAGCGCAGTTCAATGCTGCTGCTGTTTTACCCATGTATCATGCTGGGGATGTTCTTTGATGCTAAAATATTTGGGATCTTTGCTGTCGCGAATCACAGGCTGATCCTTCTTCCCTTTGAGCGGTGCATATTTGGTTACGTGGGTATCATGGTTTTGATACGGCGTAGGTTCATTATTGATGACGACTTTATACGAATGGTATGGATCATATCCACTGTACGTGGGCGGCAGCGTTGCGCCATGTCTCCATTCTGATCCGTCCCTATAGATATATTGACGCTCAGAGACAGAGTAGTAGGAGTCTATATCAGGAATGTAATAGTAATCAGCGCGATCAAACCCTTCTGGTCCCCAAATAGGCTGATCATTGATATTGACCCCGATACCTCCATTCATGGTTCCTGTGCCCCAGCAGTTTATGGAGGAAACTGCTATACCCATCAAAACCAAAGTATAAAGCAGGAAAACGAACTTAGATTGTTTCATATTGATCGTCCTTTCATGGCGACTGGTGAACGTATGCCATTCCGCGAGACTTTCAACTCGTACTCGGATTGGAAGAGATGACTGGAACGACAGGATAATGTCGGATAGTTGCCCGATGGGCATTATTCCTGCACTAAGATTACCAAAGAAATATGCAAAGCGTAATAGAGCAAAGGGATGATAAAGGGATTAAGCCCTTTTATGAGCCAGCGACATTCCCTAATATCAAGGAATACGTCATTGCGAGGAATATGTGACGAAGTGCCGCTGTACGGCATCCCGTACAGCGGGAAAATCTGATGAATACAAGCAATAAAGAGATTGTTCCGCTTTCAAGAATCCCGCAATAGAGACGCTCATTGCCAAAGGAGCGGAATCCAGAAAGCGGGACCTCTCCCATAAAAAACATCGGGATCGCAATGACGTTTGGGTATTTGTTTATAATAGTAGCGGCATTCCCGTGGCGGCGGCGGGTATACTCAATCCGATGTTTGTCGCCGGAGCAATGGCGTTAAGTTCTGTGAGTGTCGTGACGAAATCGCTGAGGCTAAGAGATAGGAAGATCAAGAAGTAGTTTCATTTATTGGGGAACTTATAAAGAGAATATGAAGGTGGTTTGGGAGGAGTCGAAGGAACTTTCAGGTTCAGATTGTGCAGAGTATCTGCCGTAACGGTTGATCCATAACTGGGGTGTTTTCGATCGATGATATTAAACAATGCAACTATTTTGCCTGGTTGTATTGGCTGCCAGGCGAGAAACTTGGCATCCTTAGATTGGTATACAGTTCCAAGTGGTTTCTCTGGAAATAATTCCCCCTGACCACTATTCAAATTGCGTTGGAAGCTGCGCATATAAATTCCCTTATTTATTTTTAATAACTCGAACGCCATTTATAATAATTAAATTCCGTGAGTGTCGTGGCGACTTATCGAACAGTTCACGGAGGTAAAAATTAAATTGCTGCAGACCTTCTTTTAGCATCACGCCGGTGTAGAAGCAATATATAACAACTAAAAAAGAATATCAATGGAAACTGCTGAATATGTTTTACACTGCGTGAGAATGTTATTTCGGAACGAAACCGTACTATACCGTGATTTTGGAAATGAATGACCTGGTTGTCAAAATGGGAAGAGATATCGAACGTGTTCCTGAAAACTGCTATCTTCACAGAATACGTTTCTTTTTCACCGATCGTCATACTACCGGGGCGCTTGAAAGAACGGGGTTGGTATGCGGCAATGATATCGCCGTTTTGCGCATGCGCCGTTATTTTTGTTTTGAAAAGCCCTTGCCGGTCAAACGACCATACACCATCGGCGGATACCGCTTCTGCGCGGCTATTCCAAAGCCTCGACATACGGATACTGCCGAGGAGTTCATCGCCAAAACGTATCTCATACAACGGTTTCCCTATGCCAGCTTGCTGAAGCATCAGTGTAAAATCAAGATAAGAAGTTATTGATTTCATGAAAGTATCCGGTCTGTTCAATAAATATTCAATATTTCCTACAGGTACACTACGCCGAAGGATTTGCCGTATCGGCAGCAGAATCCTTTGGCTTCACTCTTCCTGCTTTCTTCGCTGCGTCGGTCAATAAAAATTCGATCTGTGCATTGACACTGCGCAAATCATCCGCAGCCCATTTCTCGAGAGAAGCATGAAGCGCTTCATCGAGGCGAAGCAGGAATTTTTTCTTTTCACCCATCAATACAGTGTGCCCGTATTAATGATCGGCTGTGCCTCGGATTCCGAAACCAGTGCGACCATGAGATTGTTGACCATGCTCGCTTTCTTTTCTTCATCTAAGGTCACAATTTTTTGCTCGCTTAATAAATTCAGTGCATGCTGGACCATCCCGACGGCGCCTTCCACGATTTTCTGGCGTGCCGCGATAATTGCCTGCGCCTGCTGGCGCCGCAGCATCGCTTGTGCAATTTCCGGTGCATAGGCGAGATGCGTCAACCGGGACTCGACCACCTCGACACCGGCAACCTGCAGACGGTTCTGAAGCTGCTGCTTGAGATTATCTGCAACTTCCTGAGGGTTGCCCCGCAGCGAAGAACGGACTTCATCCTGCGAGTCGTACGGAAACTCGCTTGCAAGAGCACGGATTGCAGTTTCACTTTGAATGGCAATGAACTGTTCGTAATTCTGTACGTCGAACAATGCCCGCGCCGAATCGATAACATACCAGACAACGACAGATGCAATTTCGATCGGGTTCCCATGCGAATCGTTCACTTTGATCTTTTCGCTGTTAAAATTGTGAATGCGCAGGGATATGTGGCGCTTGATGGTGAACGGATTTGCCCACCAAAAACCATCCAGGCGGATAGAACCGATATATTTACCAAAAAGTACGAGAACACGCGCTTCGTTCGGCTGGACGATGAGAAATCCGGCAGAAAAAATTCCTGTCACGAGGAGCAGCGGTAGAGAGATCCACAAAATCCCTATCGCTCTCTCCGTCGCCATCGTGTAGATCAGAAGAGCGTTCGCTACAAGAAACACGAGAAGAATGAAAGCAGCTATATAGCCATTCATCTTGAAAGCTTTCGTTTCTTTAATTGTTTGCATTTTTTCCTCCTATTCAATGATAATGCTATTACAATGATAGCATAGTGATATCACTTTGTCAAGTACTTTTTCAAGAATTTTTTATCGGAAATAATACATTATACAGGCTGAGATTACAACCCGACGTTTGCCGCCAGTACAATGTCATTGCGAGGAACGTAGTGACGAAGTGCCGCTGTACGGCATCCCGTACAGCGGGACAATCTGATGAATACAAGCAATAAAGAGATTGTTCCGCTTTCAAGAATCCCGCAATAGAGACGCTCATTGCCAAAGGAGCGGAATCCAGAAGGCGGGACTTCTCCCGATAAATCGGGATCGCAATGACGTTTGGGTATTTGTTTATAATAGTAGCGGCATTCCCGTGGCGTCGATGGGTTTACTTAACCCGATGTTTGCCGCCGGAGCAATGACATTGAGTTTCGTAATTGTAGTAACAAACTCGCTGAGGATAAGAGGTGTGAAGCTGGAGAATGTTTTAATCTTTAGTCTGAGAGAGAATCAAAAAAGAATCTATTATAATAAGGGAACGTAATTGTTTTTCCCAGCAATTTAATTAATAACTCTTCATCGATGTCCAAATAAAGCCAATGGAATAGTCTTCAATAATATTTTTAAATCTAGTATAATAGATCTTCTTCTTATGTACTGTATATCTAGGTTTATCATATCTTCGAAGTTTGATGTCATAGAATGAGAAACTTGCCATAGACCGGTTATGCCTGGTTTTACCAAGACACGCATTCGTTCTTTTTCAGTGTACATTTTCCACTCATATAGGAGAGCAGGCCTTGGTCCGACAAGGCTCATATCACCTCGGAAAATACATAATATTTGTGGGAGCTCATCTAAGCTCAATCGTCTCAAAAACTTGCCAACTTGAGTGACACGTATATCATCTTTAATAAAGGGCATTCTTTTGTATCCAGATTCATTTAAAGCATTTTGTATTTTTGAGAAATATTTCAATGAATCTGGAGATACATACATAGCTCGGAACCTGATGAAGAAAAAGTGCTTGCCATTCTTACCAATACGTTTTTGCCGATAGAAAACTGGACCAGGGCTTTCAAGCTTGATCGCAAAACTAATAATAATTATTAGCGGTGCACAGACGATTAAAAAAACAAGACTAATCATCAAATCTATTGCTCTTTTAATAATTGTGTACGACTTGGATTCGACCATATTACCCAATGAGTATCCGTCTAGCATCTCTGTTTTATTTGTTCGTTTCATAAAAACTAAAGTTTCTTTAAGAGGACAAATGCGTACTTAAATAGAAAAAGAGCACAAATGACCGTAACAATTATTAACAAACCAAGAGATAAAAAATGAATCAAAGATAATAGAATCAAATAAACTTTATCTAATGATTCGGAAAATAATTTCGGTGGTGGCAATGTTCTTAGATAATATGAAAATGCATTAATAAGTGCTGTGACGAAAGTAAGTACTCCAGTAAACATTCCTATGGAACGATTAGGAGTCATCTGATCTAATCGAGAAGCCGCACCTAGAGTTTGAGCAGCTTTAAACACTTCTTTCCGTAATCCTTTTTTTGTTTTTGCTATTTTTTTGTCAATAGAAGAGATTTCATCTTCAAGTCCTATTGCGTATATCAAGAACTGAGAATATGCTCCGCTTTCTTGCATGTATCGATTATCCAATAAGAAGACAAAAGCAATTGTATCGGGATGTCGCCATGCACCGATTACTAAGTGACCATCGGGTGGAAAATATCCATATTTTGACCAATCAACTTCAGGATAGAAAGAGTAGTCAGCAAATAGAGAATCGGTTTCACGCTGAATTCTCTTTGCTTCATCCTTATCTGCTGCAAGGAATTGCCAACAAGAGGAATTTATATGTGATAAATTAGTGTCAGCCAAGATGTCTAAATTAATATTGAAAAAATATTATTTATATAGCCAAGTAAATTATGTCACATGTCATTTTTATTTGTCATGGTGTAATTAATATTTAAAAGAAATTCTTGTAGCCCCCTAAAAGAGCGATAGAGCGAATCCCCAATGTAGTAGGATCGGGAACCACTTGGGTAAAGTGTAGGAATTTTTGGGAGGAGAAGCAAGGGTGGGAGAAGTTAAGTATTGGAGAAAATGAGATTGTGAGAGGTAGAGGTTCGTTTGTTGTAAGGGCTTGATTTATCAATTCTTTATGAAAACGTCATAACTGTATCTTGCAATCATGATTGTAACAACAATGAAGAAAATTGTTCTCACAAAGTCATTCCCCTTTTTAAGGGCGATTCTGCTTCCTACGATACTCCCCATAATATTACAGATTGCCATGAGGACGGCTAATTCTAACAGGTAATTACCTTGTCTGATGAATACCAAGAGCGCAGAAATATTTGTCACACAGTTTATCATTTTTGAGTATGCAGATGCAGTGACAAAGTCAAAACCTAACACCACGACAAAACCTAATATCAAGAAACTTCCCGTTCCAGGTCCGAAAAAACCGTCATAGAAACCGACTACAATCCCTATGAGCGAACCAAAAATAATTTGTTTCCGTACTGGTAAGGTCTTTGTTTGAATTGAACCTAAATCTTTTTTTATAAATGTATAAATTGCAATGAGTATTAATAGTACCAGAATAAATGGTTTCAAGAGGTTCGCATTGAACAAGCTTAATGACTTCGCCCCTAAATTTGAAGCAATAAAAGAAAAGAAAGCTATACTCAAAAGCACTTTGAAATTATATTTTATTCTTTTGGCGTATTGGTATGCCGCAACCGATGTTCCAGACAAAGATGCAATTTTATTGGTCCCAAAGAGAACCGATAAAGGACTGTTGGGTAAATTGATAAGCAATGCAGGAATTTGAATGAGCCCGCCACCACCAACGACAGAGTCGATAAACCCGGCAGTAAATGCTAAAAATGCCAAAGCCAAAATTGATAAGGAGGAATAATCTGCAAAGAGGTTTATAGAACTCATGAGAAAGTACTGTGCCTATTCATAAAGTATAGTCAGGAGTGAGCACTACTAAAGAAAAGTGTAGGAGTTTTTAGGAGGAGAAGCAAGGGGAGTAGAGATGTTGAGTATGGGAGAAAATGAGATTGTGAGAAGTCGGGGTTCGTTTGTCGTAGGGGCTTGATGTATCAAGCCCGAGAGTAGGGGCGAAATGCTGCTTAGTGTTTTGCGATCGAGAATGTAATCACGTTATGGTTGCAGCTGTCTATGCAATTTCCGCAGAGAATACATTCCGCATTATTCATTTTGTTGTTTATTACATTTGCCATCACATCAATATTCATAGGACATTTTGCGTTGCATATGTTGCAGGTTTCGCATTGTTCCGGTTCTGCTTTGAGCCGTAATCCGCGTAATTGAAAGTAATCTCGAATTTTTGTTCCAATGATCATAAATGGTGCCTGCCAGCAAATATACTTGCAAGATGCATACTGCCCAAATAGAGCAGTCAACGGAACAGTAAGAACTATCGCACCAAGCGTCAGTATGATCTTTCTCTCAAAAGTGACATCTAACATTCCATACGTCAAATCGATCTTCTGAAATCCATGTATGATATAACCTGTAATGATGAATCCTATCCATATCGCAAATATGAGATATTTTATAAATAAAGCTTTTGAATTCTTTGATTTCTTTTTGACAAAAGAAGACATGATTTCCTGAATACCGCAGCCGGGGCAAAACCAGGAACAATATGCCCTGCCGAAAAACAACGATAATAATATTATTATCGAAAAAGCTATGAAACTTGCATTTATGATCCCTTTATAAGCGGCTGATACAATGATGACTGGAGAAAAAAGAAGATGAAATATCAGTAATAGATGAAATAAAATAGCAGTCGATATTACTATTGGTTTTCGAATCCGTTGAAATCTGTGACTATTCTTATTGAGCATTTGAGAAAAGTGTAAGAATTATAGCTTTGAGAAGCAAGGGGAGTAGAGATGTTGAGTATTAGAGAAAATGAGATTGTGAGAGGTCGGGGTTTGTTTGTCGTAGAGGCTTGATATGTCAAGCCCGTTCGACTTCTGGAAGCCTCGTAGTCAGCACCAAAGGTGGTCAACCAGTTGAGCCGGTCCCACCAGATTGTCCTCAGATCACACGGCGTGTGCACTCAACCGCTGAAGCCTAAAATGTGTCTGCTGTGCCTTATATAGGAATCAAAGATCTTACGGCAATCTAAAGATTGCGATTAACGGCACAGGTTATTATATTCAATCAGATAAAATCATATTTATTTTTTGGGAGGAAATGTGATGAAGGTCCTTATCGTAGATGATAGTCTGGAAAGCAGAATGCTTCTCGGAAAAATTTTAACCAAAGCATTTAATGTACAGATTATAGAAGCGACACAGGGAAGAGACGCACTGAGAAAACTCTCAATGGAAAAGCCGGATGTTGTCTTTCTCGATTATGAGATGCCGGTTATGAATGGAAAAGAGATTCTTAAATCCATCCGTGCCATGCCTGAATTTCAAAATCTGCCCATCGTCATGGTTACCTCCCACAGTGAAAAAGATCTTGTCCGGGAACTTCTCTCCTACAAAGTGAGTGCTTACCTTTTAAAACCTCTTTCTGAAGATTATATCGTGAAACATATCTCGACCATTTTTCCAAACGACAAAATTGGAACAAAAGGTTGAACCAACCGATGAGTCTGTGAGTCTATGAGAAGAAGAGTCGTAGGGGGCTTGATTTTTACCTGCCGTCTTATTGGGCGAGTATCAAGCCCGGGAGCAGAGGTTTTCTGTCTGGTATCACACTTCGTAATACCACGTTAAGTATTCCCTCAACGTTCAAATGAGTCATTCGGAAATCTGTTCATTTCTTCCGCTTAGCGTCAAGGCTCCATGGCCCTGCACCAGCGGCGGAAAAATAGAGCCAGACAAAGCAGTAGAGAACGGCACTGATTCCTCCATTTACAACCGGCCAGACATTCTGAGGAAAGTGAAACTGGAAATACGCTACCGCCATCTCACCTGCCAAAATGAACGCGGCGGGACGTGTGAATAGACCGAGAAGAATCAAGATGCCGCCGAACGTTTCAAGAATTCCGCCGATTCCTATCTGGGACAACAATGAAGCTGTGCCACCATTTGGCGGCATTCCTATAGGAAAGGCGAAGAGTTTCATTGTGCCGACAAGGATGAACATGATCGCGGCTACGATGCGAAGTACGCTGTGCAAGTACGGACTCCATGCCTGCCATCTCGCGACAAGAGTCAATTCTTTTTTATTACTTCCATTTTCCATTTTGTTTATCCTTTCTATTACGTTATTCAGATTTATTCAAGATGATTTTTCTAATAATTTTTTCAAACTCTCAAGCATCATTTGCCAATTCTTTTCCGAATGTTCTCGGGCTTGCTCATTAGCGTTGTTATCCTGGATAAGCAAAATGGAAGTTCGGTTTCCTTTATGCGAAAGTTCAACAGTGACTGTATGATAGTTTTCCGGTATTTCGGGCATATCGGATAGAGGACTGTAATGGCTGTACTGGATCAGTCGCTCTTTTTCCATCCTGAGTATTGTACCTTTATCGACATATTGCTTTCCCTGCCATTCTCCCTTCCAGACAATGGAGCTTCCCGGTTTCCAGTGAGAAATAACATTCGTACCGAACGTGTACTGTTTAATCATCTCGGGATTTACAAACGCGTCCCACACCTGGGCTACAGGGGCGTCGATAGTGATTACTGCTTTGGCGATAAAGTCTTTGGTTTCTTTTTGATGTTGCGAATTATTGTTATCCATTATATTGTTCCCGTTATATTTTGATATCGATATTTGAATACCAAATTGCAACATTTCACTTATGGCTTATACGCTTGCTTCAAAGTTTTTATATCAATCTTATCCATCTTAAGCATTGCATCCATTACTCTTTTCGATCTCTCGGGATCTTTGTCTTGAAGCAGCTTTCCGAGAATTGAAGGGATGATCTGCCATGACAATCCGTATTTGTCTTTCAGCCAGCCGCATTGTTGTATTACTCCTCCTTTTGAAAGTTTCGCCCACAACGTGTCTACTTCTTTCTGCGTCTCACAGTTTACAAAGAACGAAATAGCTTCTGTGAACTTGAACTGCGGACCTCCATTGAGCACGAAAAATTTTTGCCCCTCAAGTTGGAATGTTGCAGTGAAGATCGGCCCATTCTTTCCCTTGCGTTGGACATTGATGATCTTTGAGTTCTTGAAAATGGAAACATAAAAATCCATTGCTTCTTCAGCGTTGTTGTCGAACCATAAGAACGGCGTGATTTTTTGCATAGAGTATCCTTTCATCTGTTAGAACTAATGGAGCGATTCTCGTGTGTAATGAAGTCCATCGGCTTGTAACAAAGAAGAACAACCCCGCTCTTAAATGTTCTTGTTGTTGTAAGTTTCAAGTCAAGTTTGTTCTTGATGTCTTTGAATAATGGTGTGCCGCCGCCTATGACAACTGGATCCACCATGATCTGATATTCATCAATTAAACCATGTTCTGCAAGCTGGGTTGCAATACTTCCGCTGCCCAGTATTGCCATATTCTTCCCGGGTTGCTGCTTCATTCTCTTTATCTCTTTCACAAGATCGCCTTTCACCAGCCGCGTATTATTCCACTCAGCCTTTTTCAATTTTTTTGAAAAAACAATTTTCTCCGCTTTATTCATTCCTTCGGCAACGACTGGATCATTTTTGATCGCCATCGGTGTCGACCAGTAACTTGCCATCAACTCATAAGTCACGCGCCCAAAAAGAAGCGTGCTCCCGGATTTAAGCGCCTTGACAGCATATTCATTTTCTTCTGTGCCATGTCTATGCCAACTGATATCTCCCTTTGGGCCTTCAAAGTATCCATTCAGTGTTACGAAATTGAATACGGTTACTT
The DNA here is from genome assembly GCA_003142475.1 of Ignavibacteriota bacterium. GTDB lineage: Bacteria > Bacteroidota > Ignavibacteria > UBA10030 > UBA10030 > Fen-1298. The sequence goes on along the minus strand of PLMK01000048.1, from coordinate 11,519 downwards.
TTCTCATGTCAGTCTCCTGTAACTTGATTACTCAATTTGATTCTTATTTAAATCTAGAACGATGGAATTGCAAATAATGTTCCGCTCAATCAACCCAAAATATGGCGGATGCACAAAACGCGGAGCGAAGGGTAGATAGTTAAGAGTATTGAGTCGTAGGGGCTTGATATGTCAAGGTCGTGAGTAGGGGCGAAGTGGCTTCGCTTATTGAACCAAAAAGATAGAGCATCGTTGTTAGCGGTGTTATACGCTCGTGCGTGGTGGTTGACCGTCCGTACGGTTAGCTGTTAAGCTGCGGCATATTCATTATTTGCCCTCTTCAAATCGTCGAGCGAACCTATGTCAAACCATTTAGGTGCGAGAAGACAATGCACGACAACGTTTTGAGCCAGCAATTCTATCATGAGATTCCCAAGGTTCAATTCTCCATCATGCGGGCGGGTTTGAAGCGCACGAATGTGATGAACATCTTTGTCCTTGATCAGATAAATCCCGCTGGCCGCTATGCTCGATTCAGGATTTAGCGGTTTCTCTTCAAACGATAGAAGCTTGTTGTCAGAATCGAGCTTCACGCCGCCGAATTTTTTCTTAACTTCTTCCTTATCATGAAAATCGTGCGCAACCAGAACAGACGAATTGCGATGTCGGCGCAATGATATGAGATCATTCAAATCAAAATCAATAATGTTATCACTTGCAATGATCATCGTGTCGTTAGTGATGTTGATTTTTTCCAGAACGAAGCTCATGTCGCCAATGGGACCAAGTCTTTCTTCGTTCGAGTATTTACCGTCATCCAATATCAAAATATCGCCAGCGAAATGGTGTGATTGTTTGAAGGCCGCTACCCATGTTTCAAAGTAAGAATAGAATTTCGAATTTGTGACAAGAAAAATTCTATATGGACTGTCAATTAGAATTACCCGGTCCATGATTCTGTCAAGGATTGGTTTGTGTCCTACCTCGAGGAGAGCTTTTGGAAGGTTTGATGTCAAAGGATAGAGCCGTGTTCCAAATCCTGCCGCAAGTATGATTATATCTAACTGGTTTTGCATCGTTTTAACTCAATTATCCAATAAGAGGTTGAGCCTCATTTGTACTGCTCTTTCTCTGCTTTTATTGTTTGCCGGACTGTCATTGAGTTGTGCAAATATTTTGCAATCCTGACAGTTGTTCGCATCCTGTTGTTTTTAAAGGGACAATGAAGAGTGATAGAGCGAATACCTCAAAAATCAGGAAATATGAAACTACTTGAATAAAGAGTAGTCTTTTTTGGATATAGAAGCAAGGGAGAGTAGGGGCGGTACTGAAACTTTTCAACAAAATATTTTGTATCTATATGTATCATGAAATCCAAAAAACAACCAGTCAAGCGGTCGAAAAGCATCTCTGCGTGGGTTGTCTCCGCTGAAATGGGGTACGGACACCAGCGGGCGGTCTTTCCGTTGAAGGAAATTGCCGAAGGAGGGCTCATCACCGTCGGCAAGAATGACGGATCGAGCGAGAAAGAAAAAAAATCATGGAAGCGGCTGTTGGATGTGTATGAAACGTTTTCTCGGGCGCGAGGCGTCCCGTTGGTCGGCAAACCGATTTTTGCGATGTTCGACACGATGATGCACATACCCGAATTTTATCCGATCCGGAATCTCTCGCGCAGCACATACCAGGTCGATCTGTTGGAAATCAACCTCAAGACCGGACTTTGCGACGGGCTGATGAAGAAGATCTCGACCAAGCCATTGCCGTTGATCACATCGTACTTTGCGCCGGCAATCGCGGCGGATAAGCATGGGCACGAACCGATCTTTTGTATTATTTGCGATGCAGATATCAATAGAGTATGGGTGGCGAAGCACCCGTGGGAAAGCCGCATTAATTATTTCGCTCCATGCAGCAAAGCGGCGCAGCGGTTAAAATCGTATGGAGTGCCGGAAGAAAGAATTTTCCTGACGGGATTTCCTCTTCCACTCGACCTCCTCGGAAAAAATCTTGCCACGGTAAAGTCGGATGTCGGTCAGCGGTTATGCATTCTTGATCCGAACGACAGGTTCTGGTCGAATCACCGGAGAAGTGTTGAACAATTTCTCGGAAAAAAGAACTGCACTCTCCATGCCGAGCGCCCGCTCACCATCACCTACTCGGTCGGCGGAGCAGGAGCACAAAAAGAAATTGGTGGACGCATTGCCATGAGCGTCAAAGAGAAAATCCGTGCAGGAACGATGCGGTTGAACCTTGTTGCTGGCACCCGTCCGGAAGTGGTTTCCTATTTCCGCGATATTAAAAAAGACATTGGGTCGGATAATATCCAGGTCATCTTTGCGGAAACACTTGATGAGTACTTCCGCCAATTCAACACGGCAATGCGTGAGACCGATATCCTCTGGACAAAACCGAGCGAGCTCTCATTCTATGTTGGACTCGGTATCCCCATCATCATGACACCAACGATCGGTTCGCAGGAACGCTTCAACCGTCAGTGGCTGAACGAAATTCATGCCGGAATGGAGCAAAAGGATCCCGACTATACGCACCAATGGTTGTTTGAAACGTTGCACAATGGAAATATTGCCGATATGGCCTGGTCCGGATTTTTGAAAGCGCGAAAACTCGGCACAACAAAAATCATGGAAGTACTGGAGACAGGAAAAATGACGAGCAGCAATTCGCCGTTGGAACGGTAAGCCATTCTCTTTGACCGCTCCCGCTGCGTCAGATCGATCGAATGCAAAACCAGAAAGAGAAATATTTTCTCCTCTATCTTAAGACCGGCGGTGGCCATTTAGCCCCTGCCAGCTCGATCGCACATTATCTTTCTGCAACATATGGAAGCACCATCGAACCGTTGCTCGTCGATGGTCTCGTAAATGCAAACTCTGTCGTGCGCTACATCATTGAAGACGGTTATCGACTCTTGCAAGCACGCTCGAAGTTGTACTATGAATTCCTCTATGCTACCAACAAATTTTCATTGATCAGACATTGCAACGCCACGATGTCCGGTTTTTTCATGAAACCGTATCTCAAAAAGCGCATCGATGAAGAACGCCCCGCAAAGATTGTTATTTTCCACTTCTTTCTTATCGCGCCCGTGCTGGATATTTTGAAAGAATTGCGGTACGATATCCCGGTGATTACGGTCGTCACCGATCCGTTCACTGCACATCCCCTCTGGTTCCAAAGAGAGCAAGAACGGTATATTGTTTTTAGCGAACGCTTGAAAGAAAACTGCGTTCAGAAACGAAAAATTCCCGCATCGAAACTTCGAGTCTTTCCATTCGTTCTCGACAAACAATTCTCAACGTTTCTCTCCTCAGTAGAAATAATGAAGGTGAAACAAAAATATGGGTTTGTTCCCGAGAAAAAAGTCGTCCTCATCATAGGTGGAGGTGACGGTATTCCGCATGGAAAGTCGATTCTCCAACACTTACTGCACCCTTCGCTGGATGTTGAAATCGCTATCGTCTGTGGCAAGAACAAAGAACTCTATGCCGACGCTCTTGAACTTCAGCAGCATAGTCCGTCTTTGAAAGTCTTTGCATTCGTCGATTTTGTGTATGAACTTCTCAATGCTTCGGATATTGTGATCACCAAGTGCGGCGCCTCGACGATCATGGAAATACTGATCATGAAAAAGATTCCCATCATCATTGATTATCTCTGGGAACAAGAATTGGGTAATATGGAATTCGTCCGCGATAACGAACTTGGCATCTTTGAACCCGACATCGCCAAACTTCCCTCACTTATACAAGAACTTATTTCTGGCGATGAAAAATACAAACGGTACTTAAAGAATATCGAGAAGATGAATATGCGCAGCGGAATGGAAGAAGTTGGGGAGTTCTTGAGGAATTTGGAACAATGAGTCTATAAGTTTATGAGTATATGAGTATAAGCGGTGAAGAGTAAACGCTGAGCAGTAAATAGTTACGAGTTGTTGTCCGTTATTGTTTGACATATCAACCCCGTGAGTAGGGGTGAAGCAGTTCCGCCTGATAAAAATTATCTTTGGCGCGGAGCACATAAATAACTTCACCCAATATGTTCAATGTAGTCGGTTGTTGCTGTTTTATTTGGTGTTCAGTTTTATCAATAATAGTTTCTTTGCAGTCTCGATATCCCTTTTATATTTAAAAAAGATAGTCAATCCCCGGATTTTACCGTAATGTTTTCCTTCTTTGAATTGCTTTTTCATTTCATCCGGAATGGTGCTGTTTGCGATTGCCTCCTCTGCTCTGTCTGTCAAGTAGAAAGTAATTCTGAAAGACCCTTCTTGAATAGACAACCAGAATACCGTTTTTTTCTTTCTTGTAACCTTCATGAGCCAGCTTTTCCCGTCATTATAATACCGCCATTCTGAACTCGTATCGGGATGGTTCTCATGAAGATATTCAAAAAAGGAAATCCATATGTTTTTTGCTTTTCCAAGATGTGAATAGATTATTTCTTCCGTAGGGAATTGTGTTTTATCGGAAAGTATCGGTTGATCCATTTTAATCCTTCCTGAAAATAATTCTAGTTATCGCGATAGTGTTGCAGTTCTGAAGCGAGTCCACAAAATACTATTGAGTGGAAACCATTGAGGGAAAGTGTAGCAAGTTTTGGAATGAGAATCAAGGATAGGGAAAGCGGTAAATAGTGAATATTGAAGAGTAAATAATAGGACGATAGGAGTCTCTTACTTGAGATTCTCCTTTGCGCGGGAATGACCTTTCGTTTTTTTTCTTTTCATTTGAGCATGCGAAATCGCGGGCAAAAAAATGCAAACTCAGCTTTCCGAAGAGTATCCAATCGAACTTTATGGTTTTTGTTGTATACTGCCTACGCCGGTAACTATCGGATGGACAACCGATGGATTTCCATCATACGTAATCGTTCCGGTTCCTGCGATCGTTGCATCCAGTTGTCCTGATACATTCACCTCTATGTTCCCTGTCCCTGAAATCGATGCAGAGCAGCGTGAGGCTGCGAGGCCAAAATTCTTTATAGTGCCAGCTCCCACAATTTCTGCGGCCTCGTATGTTGCCGTTCCTGTGAGAGTCACAGTGCCTGTTCCGGTTATTTTACAAAGAATTGTATCTGTTGCGATCGGAAGGGTGGTTGAGAAATCTGCCGCCCCTGTCGATTCAAGCCGCTTGATGCTTTTCATCGATGCATACACATTTACCGTTACGTTATTGTATGAACCATCTTTCAAGCCAACGATCAGAACGCCGCCGTTTACCGATGTCATCACGCGGTCTATGATATTGTCGTCAGCTTCGATACGAAGAGATTCCAGCGAGTCCTGGGTGACAAAAACCTTGGCGAAGTTTGTTACCTGGATTCCGGTGAACGTGCCGACACCTCGCGTCTGGGAAACCAATTTCCCCGAACCTGTGATTTTATCATTATCGACAATGTTATCATTTTTTGAACATCCAGCGCACATTGCGAGCACCAAACTCAGCGTAAATACTTTTGTACTCTTCATAAAATATCTGTTCATGGTCAATCATTTTCCTTTTTCTAAGAATAATCTGGAACAGTCGCTGCATGTTTCACTATGTTGCTTACGCAGTAACTCTCACCAAGTTGCAGTAACGCACATCGTTCATTCTGCTCTTTGAATAATCCCCCTCTCGTGCAAAATGTGTATGCACTTTGAAATATACACGGGAGTTTCTTGCCTGAGATTCCTCGCGACTTCGCCGGGTTTTTGATTTTTCTCTCCAAGTCCGCAAAAACAGCGAATAAAATTTTGTGAATTATTTTACAAAATAGGGTACGAAAATGTTACACTTCTTCCGTTGAAAAGCGGTAAAATTACTTCAGCAATAATAATTTCTTTGTTTCTGTATAACTACCTGCCTGCAAGCGATAAAAATAAACGCCGCTTGGATAATTATTTGCACTCCATTGCTTTGTATAGCTTCCAGCCGATATTTCTTCCAACACAACAGTGGCAACTTCTCTTCCTATCAAATCAAATACTTTCAATGAAACAAAGGATCCTGTCGGAATACTAAATGAAATATTTGTCGATGGATTAAATGGGTTCGGATGGTTTTGTAACAGACGGGGACTCCCTGGAAGAGCGCTGAAATATTCTCTCCCTGTACTAGTAGATACTTGTGTTTTGGATTGTGAGAATGTCCAAGGCAACAGAAATACAGTATTGTATGCTTCATTCCAGATGGAATGGCCGCCAGACTCATATTCAGTATACAAATGTTTCGCACCATATTGTATTTTTTCGGCAATAACGGCAACTGGTAATCCGGTGCAATTTCCATTATGACAATGAGTATAGACGATTGTATCACCTGCATTTTCAAGAGCTGCAATCATTTTCCGTGAACCTGCCACAGGAACAGTGTTATCTAAAGCGCCATGAAAATCCCATATTGGAATATGCTTGATCGATGCTGCTTTTGATGAATCTCCTGCTCCGCACACAGGAATAGCCGCTGCAAATTTATCAGGGAAACGTGTAATGACATCCCAGGTTCCGTATCCTCCCATCGAGAGTCCTGTAACATACAAACGGTTAGTATCGATGGAGAATTCACGAAGGAGAGAATCTAGAATATCAGTGACAGTTAGCATGATGTTCGAATATGTCCACTGGCTTCCAATTGGGCATTGCGGAACAAGAATAAAACAAGGCCAGCGCGTTTGGTTTGAATCTCTCGCCCACACGGTTGCCATGCTATTTAGCTTTACCGCAGATGAATCATCTCCTACTTCGCCGGCTCCATGAAGACACAGCACAAGCGGGTAATGTGTTTGTGGATTATAATTATCTGGTGTGAATACATGATAGGGAAGTGTTGTGCCTTGATAGGTATGATGCCGTTTGACGAACTTGCTGAAGATTTCGTCTACTGTTTGTGCCTGAATTGTTCCAACTGTGAAACTGTTGAGGAGAAACCAAATAAAAAGTAACCGCCGGAAGTCCTTCATTTTATTTCTTTCATGTCCTTTCCTGATTCTCTTGGATAGGGCTCAAGGCATTGCAAGTCTTATAAATTCTCCGAGTACATCAATACTGCAGTCCTCCCAGTTTTTAGCATCCCGTTGATTTTAACGGATCCAAATTTGTGCATGACGGGGAGAAAAACTTATCGGAAGTGACTCAATTCCTCAATTATTATCAGGTCTGGGCTCGAGTCGAATATCAAGTTTAATGAGTCTATCCGGTTTTGCTTCAATATCCGGAATATCTTTTTGAACATAACCTACACAAAATATCTGCAGCGTGTAAGTTCCCGGCAGTATGTCGATGATCTCGAACTGTCCATAGAGATCCGTGACGGTACGTATCGGCTTGGAAAATATTACTATGTTGGCTCCCCTGATCGGTTCGTTTGTGTTGTTATCAATTACTTTCCCCGTAATGAAACAACTCCCCTTGAATGAAGGGCTGTCTTTTATAGTTATGTTGTTTTTTGTACTTGAAGATGTTCCTGTGCACCCTGTCAGGAGGAGAGAAAAAAAGATCAGGGTGGCAGCGGTTACTACGAATATTTTTTTCATAATTCTCCTTTTTCTATAGTCCAAAGAAGAGTGATGAATCGAATCTCCAATAGAGTAGAATTAGAACTACTTGAGTAAAGTGTAGTAGTTTTTAGCAGGAGAAGCAAGTGGAGGAAGTTGTTGAGCAGATGAGTTTATAAGTTATTGCTATTGGATGAAACGACTTTTACTGCTTGTGTGAGTGAAACAGTTAGCCGAAGTTGTGCACAGTTATTGCTTAATCCAATTGGGGACTAATTCATGCATCACTACTGCTTTGGCTCGCATTAAAACTCTATCATCATTTGATAGTTCACATTCAACAGTACCCGACCTCTCTGAAGCCTGAAAGCCAGTCATTGTTGTTTTACCAAGTTTTTGCCCCCAATATGGAGCTAAATAGCAATGTGCTGTACCGGTTACAAGATCTTCCATCACTCCGACACCCGGAGCAAAATATCTTGAACAAAAATCATATTTTGGTAAATTGGATTTGGCTGTAATAATAAATCTACCCAAATCCACAGATTTTAACATTTGGAAATTAGGTTTTATCGAAAGAAGTCTTTCAAAATTATCAATCTCTATGAGGTACCGATTATCATTTTTCCCCACATATATAGGCTTTATACCAAATGCTTTCTCTATATTTTCATTACTTGCAGCTTCTTTAACAAAGATTTGAGGAAAATTTAACTCGATTTTATTTCCGATTTTTTTTGCAGTCAATCTTCCGCTCTTTGACTCAAATTCAATTTCTTGGGACGGATCACAATAGCGATATTTATAAAGTATATGAGCAGCGGCAAGTGTTGCATGCCCACATAGATTTACTTCAATTTTTGGAGTAAACCATCTTATATTAAACTTTTCATTATTCTTAATTAAAAAAGCAGTTTCAGAACAATTAATCTCTCTTGCTATTTGTAAATAGAGTTCATCGGAGGAATCACCTTCAAAAATACAGACTCCTGCTGGGTTTCCTGTAAAAGGTTTGTCAGTAAATGTATCTACTGTAAAAATTCGCATGTCTAATTTTCAATTGGGCAGAACTAGCGTACTAATGAACCATTTTATTATTCTTTGGGAGAACTTCTTCAACCTGAGTGTAATATTTTTTAACGGGAGAAGCAAGCGGAGGGGGTCGTTGAGCAGGTGAGTAATAAAGTAGAAGCAAGGCGGCAAAACATAAAGAAAAAGCAGTATACCGAAAGTACCCTGTAGGATTGCGATTGATACTATGGGTTGCTATATTCAACCAAATAGTATTAAATTTTGGAGGGTAAAATGTCTATGATTCTGCTCAGTAATCCATATTTTCATTCTCCCGTAATCAATAATTGTGAAATCAGAAAAAAATCGCCATTCACCTTTGACTTCTCCAACTAAATCCGTATCTTACTGGCGAAATTTCAATGTAATCCGCACCCTATAGATTAGGGATGAATAAGGAAAAAGATTTTTTTGGCAGACAAAGATTAAACGATGAATAGCATGAGGTTATAAGCTAATAGATGAACGCTGATAACTGAAAGCTGAAAACTAATAATAATTATAGAACTAACATAGGAGTAATAAGATGGATCGTTATAAAGAATTGCTGGATCTTGTAGCAACATTCCAAGGAGACTTCGATAAATTTTATTTGAAACAAAACAAATCGGCCGGTGTACGTTTACGGAAGCATATGGCCAATTTGAAAAAGAAAGCGCAGGAAATTCGTAATGAAGTACAGGATGTAAAAGCAAAGATGGCGGAAGAAACATCACAGCCGACTCCGCCAACACCAGTAGCATGAGTTTTTTTGTTTTTGATTAACTTGCCTGTCGCTTATTGAACGGGCAAGTTGATTTTTACAAAATTATTATTTGCCTCACCATTATCTTCTATATAAGTGTGAGATGCCCAAACTTGAGCACATTATTTTTTAATATCCAAGAATAATCACATTTCTCACAGAAGTGAATAAGATATTTAGGTATGATTGATTTTTCTAACTAATATCGATATGGTTTAGCGAGGGAATAAGAATCAATGAAAAAACATATTATACTTGGTCTGCTGGTTGGAACCGCAATTTCATTGATATTGATATTTCTTAAACGAAAGAAATCCGAAGGAATGGAATTCCATGATTTTGTTGATTCATCGTCAGTCGCAGACGATCTCTTTGGAAAAGCATTCCGTGAACTGCCAGATAAACCGTGAAATTGTAATCCTCGGATTTGGAGAAACTGGAGTATGTGGATTTATTGACATTCGACGTTGATTTAGATATCTTGAAAGTGTAAAACATCTCGCTGAAATGAAATTCCTGCAAGGGAAATAATATCGGGTTTGGTTTTAGACAATGACAGATATAAACGAACAACGAAAAAAAGTTGAAGAGCTTAAGCGAAAGATTCTTGAGCAGAAAAAGAAAGACAATACAGGTCTGCAATCTAGTTCACGAACAGATCAAATTGCTAATGAAGAAAAAAAACTGACCGAAGAGACAAAAAAACACGCGGAAGAAGTTCAACGCCAAATTGAATTAGCAAGTCAGCAAATTGAAGAGGAAACAAGACGGCAAGAGGAAGAAGAAAAAAGAAAGAAGGGAGTTCCAAAAGCTGCACAAAATGGACAGGCTCAACCTACTGTGCCAGTAGCTTGTTTGCAGGCTTATGCTCAAGCGCTTAAATTTGCTTGGAGCGATGGAGTATTAAGCAGGGATGAAAAGGCTCTTTTGATGATAATCCAGAAATCCATGGGGATTAGTGCTCAAGAACATACAAGTTTAGAACAAGAAGCACAACTTGAAATTTATTTACAGGCAATTGTTGACAGCTGGAAAAACGGATCTATCACTCCTCAAGATTTTGATCGGCTTGATGTCTTGCGAGAGAAATTTAATATCTCAGCTGAAGAACATATGCGGTTAGAAAAACAGGTTCGACAAGAAATATTAAGGCAACACTAAAAATTTTGTAAGTAATATGAAATAGATATTGACTTTTCAAGATTGATATGCTATATTAAAGTCCCGCACAATAGTGGCGGAAGTTCCTTATAAAAAGAGTTTGAATGCCCATTGTTCATGGGCATTTTTATCGTAAGGATGTTCTTTGAAAAAGTGTGCACGACAAATGTCAATTTAACTGGGTTTCAACCCTGTTCAAACAGTCTAACGACTCAGAGAACAGGTCATCAGACTTGAAATTGAGAATATAAAAATTCTACAATGGAGAGTTTGATCCTGGCTCAGGACGAACGCTGGCGGCGTGCCTAACACATGCAAGTCTTGGGAGAAAGAGGTAGCAATATCTTGAGTAAACCGGCGCAAGGGTGAGTAACACGTAGGTAATCTGCCCAGAGGACGGGAATAACTTCGAGAAATCGAGGCTAATGCCCGATGTTGTTCCGATACAGCATTGTATTGGGATAAAATGCCGTAAGGTGCCTTTGGATGAACCTGCGTCCCATTAGGTAGTTGGTGAGGTAATGGCCCACCAAGCCGACGATGGGTAGCTGGTCTGAGAGGACGATCAGCCACACTGGAACTGAGACACGGTCCAGACTCCTACGGGAGGCAGCAGTGAGGAATATTGCGCAATGCCCGAAAGGGTGACGCAGCGACGCCGCGTGGAGGATGAAGGCCCTACGGGTCGTAAACTCCTTTTGTGAGGGAATAATTTCTCGCTATAGGCGAGATTGAATGTACCTCAGGAAAAAGCATCGGCTAACTACGTGCCAGCAGCCGCGGTAATACGTAGGATGCTAGCGTTGTCCGGATTTACTGGGTGTAAAGGGAGCGCAGGCGGGTTGGTAAGTCGGTGGTGAAATTCTCGGGCTTAACCCGAGTACTGCCATCGATACTGCTAATCTTGAGTGCAGAAGAGGTTGATGGAATTCTAGGTGTAGCGGTGAAATGCGTAGATATCTAGAAGAACACCGATGGCGAAGGCAGTCAACTGGTCTGCTACTGACGCTCATGCTCGAAAGCGTGGGGATCAAACAGGATTAGATACCCTGGTAGTCCACGC
>PLMK01000063.1 GCA_003142475.1 Ignavibacteriota bacterium | reverse complement strand
ATGTGTAGGTTATGACATAATCAAATATTACTTTGATTCCGCGCTTGTGAGCTTCCTCAAATAATCGCTTTGCATCTTCGTTGGTTCCATATCGAGGCGCAACTTTATAATAATCACGAATATCATATCCTGCATCGTTAAATGGCGAATCAAAAAAAGGATTCAGCCAGATTGCGTTTACACCAAGGCTTTTGACATAATCCAACTTTAGAATAATGCCATTCAAATCACCAATGCCATCGCCATTTGAATCATAAAAAGTCTGTGGATAGATTTGATAAAATACTGCATGCTTTGTCCACTCTGGAGCATTAGGAATGACACATTTACTAGTCGTTTCAATATTTTGTGCTTGTATAGATAGCGAACTGATAAGAATGCCAACACACAATATCATAAATAGTTTTTTCATAGCTGTGTTCCTAGAATNNATTATTTTATCAGGTTTATCAGAGATTTCTATTCCATTGCCTTGATTATTTTTTACGATAACAATATGGAAATTGCGTTTTTTAAGCATGCCTGGGAACGAACCTTGCCGTTTATCAATAATAAGCTGACGCTTTGTATCATTCCAAGAAAACGAAATGGTCGAGAAAACACCTCTTTCATAATTGTAATTATCGTTTTCGTCTTCATATAAAGTGAAGCTGCCGTTTGCTCCTGGGTAAATGCGCAATTCGATTGGATTTGCTGGTTTTTCAATGGCATACTGAACAAACGGCCCCATCGGTATGATTGAGCCCGTTTTTACGAACAAAGGTATTTTATCTATAGGTGCTGCTGAAATAACTGTCTGACCTCCCGATAAAGTATCGCCAGTCCAGAAATCATACCACTGATTATTGGATGGTAAATAGACTTTTCTTGTTTGCTCTTTATGTTCGATGACTTTTTCATTCGCAAAAACACTCGGTGGTTTCCAATTGAGCAAAACCCGTAAAGCACCGCTGGTATAGTTTTCAGTTTCTAAAGAAAAATTGTATTCCTTACCCGCCGTCAATTCTATGAAATCAGTATATACTTCAACACTTTTATAGATGAAGGGTAATTCTTTGCCGTCGAGGAATATGCGTTTGGGCCCGAAGCATTTAATGTGAAACTGATGCTTTCCTGTTTCTGTCGGTATAAGTTTTCCTTCCCACCGAATAGATAATGTTGAGTCGGTAACATAATCGGGGCGGCCGGCATACCAGAAAATATTGATCGTGGAATCAATCCTTTCGAGTGTCAAGTTTTTGTATTGTGTGTCTTTATAATACTTGGCATCCAAGCCCGGCTTACCATCGTTCGTTCTGAAATGGTCAGCAGTGATGGGGATACTTTGTTCAGGTGGACGATGAAGCATGTATTCGGTTACTGGACATACCATCATCGCTGGGCCAAACATAAATTGATCGTCAACGGAATATGTATTCTTGTCGGCTGCAAAATCCATCGGTAAGCCGCGCATGATCGTATATCCTTTGTTAGTGACCTGATGTGCGAGTGAATAAATATACGGGAGCAAACGATAACGGAGATTGTCGAACTTGATGAGTGTGGGAGTAAAATTTCCGAATTCCCAAATCTCACGCGGAGTTTCAGAACCATGGGATCTGAAGATAGGGCAGAAGGTTCCAAATTGAAACATCCGCGTATAGAATTCTTGATAGGCAGGATCTTTACCACCATTAGAAAAGACACCTTCATAACTTCCTAAAACAAAAGCACCAATATCAAATGTCCAGTATGGAATGCCCGACATACAGTGATTCAATCCTGCCGAAATTTGGTTTTTATAGACACTCCAGTTTGCACCAATATCACCTGACCACGTTGTTGCCGCAGCTCGTTGCTGACCGGCGAAAGTCGAGCGTGTAAGGATATAAACGCGTTTTTTATCCGTCTGCTTACGTTGATTTTTGTAAGTGTCTTCTGTTATTCTAAGAGAATAAGGATTAAGGTATCGAGCAAAAGAGCCCAAGTAATTATTTTCCATTCTCTTTAATTCATATTCAGAAGACTCCTTAGTCAGAGCATTGATAACATCAGGCTCTGTAGAATCAAACCACCAAGCATCAATACCTTTGGAGAACAACCCTTCATTTGCATATTGCCAGAACAAATTATTTGCTGCTGGATTATATGCGTCGTAATATTTAAAACCAGCCCAGCCAACCGGACGATAAAGAAAACCTCTTTGCTGCATGTCTTTGTAGATTGGAGTGTTCGGACCTAATCCAGGCCAGACAGATATCATAACATGAAAGTTTTGTTTATGAAGTATATCTATCATTTTTTTTGGGTCCGGATATTTCTTCTCGTCAAAAAATAATTGCCCCCAATTTTGAGCGCCATCCCAATAATCCCAATCTTGAACGATATTGTCGATGGGGATTTTCCGTTTGCGATATTCCTGGGCAACGTTGAGTAATTCATCGCGATTTTCGTAATGCTCTTTACTTTGCCAATATCCATACGCCCACTTACCATACATTGGTGCTTGACCTGTAAGATGTCTGTAACCGGCAATGACGCTATCCATTATGTTGCCATAAATGAAATAGTAATCCACGTCGTTAGCGACATCAGACCAAAGTGAAGTTTCTTGTTCGTTATCAGTGAAAATTGTTTTGGAATAATTGTCCCACAAAATTCCATAATTCATGGTGGATACAAGAAACGGATTCACCGCATCGGTGTTGGTTTGTACGAGTTTGATTGTTCGCCCGCGGTAATTCATATAGCCGTATTGATGTTGCCCCAAACCATAAATTCCTTCATCCGGCGTTAGTTTAAATTTCTGCTTGATACTGTATGCTTGTTCATTTTTTATAAGGGCGGGAATAATAATTGCCTTTCCATTCTCCTTGAGGATATTCTTGTCATCGCGAGTCCGGAATTCAATAGCACCATCGATCTTTGAGATGATAATGTACAATGTCTCTGAACCTATGCTGATGGTTGTATCATTCTCATGGATCTGAGGCTGTATGTCAGGCAATGTTTTTTGAATGACGACTAAACTTGGCAAATCAGGTGCAGCATTAGGAAGCCGTTTAATAATTCGAACTATATTGTTAGCGTAAAATTGCGCATTCACATGTTGATCCGCTAGTTCTATCTGGACACCATTGGGTATACGATGTGCTGTAATAGCGCTGAACGATGTCTGGATAAGGCCAAGGAAAAAGAGGCCGTCCATCATAAAGGCGATTATATATTTCATATGATCATTACGTTAATGTGGAAAATACATCTGACCGAAGTTGAACAAACTTCGGTCAGATGTGACATAAAAAAATTACTTGCAATTAACCAACTATGCCAAAGGGCGAGAAATAAATAAACACCGCTACGATAAAGACGAGAACAATCAATGAGAGAACAAGATCCGTCGTATTCCAGCTGGCGCGAGATTTTNNAAGAGACACACAGAAAAAACGAAAAGGAAAATACAGAAATAAAGAAAATTAAGAGTTGCAAATGCATAAAGGAACCCACTAAGGTGACTTTTAATGAGTTCAAGAAAGATACGAAGAAGGCCGATGATGAATCCAACAACCATTGTGGTCAAAGCGCCTGTACCGTTGATCCGTTTGAAAAACACGCCAAGCAGAAAAACGGATGCGATGGGCGGAGCAAGATATGATTGAACACTCTGTAGATATTGATACAGAATGGGAGAAATTCCTTTCATCATCGGAATCCACACCATTCCTAAAACAACAACAACACCAGTGGTTATACGTCCTACTTTGACCAATTCTTTATCAGTGGTCTGTGGTTTAATTTTTTTATAAATATCCAATGTGAACAATGTTGAGCAAGCATTATATACTGAAGCGAGAGAGCTCATAAGTGCTGCGAGAATACCGCCGGCGAGAATGCCGCGTAATCCTACGGGTAGTAAAGTCTTTACCAAGGTAGGAAATGCCTGGTTGGAATCAGCAAGCTGAATTTTGCCGCTGTTGACTAACGCATATGCTATCAATCCAGGGATCAAAAATATAAAAAAGGGAAGGAGTTTTAAGTATGCAGCAAAAATTGTTCCTCTCCGTGCTTGTTGTTCATTACGTCCTGCAAGGCACCGTTGCACAATATGCTGGTCTGTACACCAATACCAGACACCAACAATGGGAGAAGCAAAGAGAATTCCTAACCATGGAAAATCCGGATCCGATAACGGGCGGAACATATTGAGATGATCGGGTGTCACTGAGTGCATAAGGTTGTTCCATCCGCCGACTTGAATAATGCCGGATATGGTCAGAATGATTGAGCCACCTAAAAGAATAATTGCTTGCAGAGCTTCTGTGTACATGACCGCATGAAGTCCGCCAAAGATTGTATAAATACCCGTAATGACAATGAGAACTATGGCACCCGTCCAAAAATTTACTCCCAAAAATGATTCGAATACAACGGCGCCTGCGAAAATTGTCACAGAAACCTTTGCGATCACATAACTCAGCATTTGTACGATAGAGAGCAGCCAACGAGTTTTTTCATTATACCTACGTTCCAAGAATTCCGGCATGGTAAATACCTGACTTCGCATATAGAAAGGGACAAAAACCCATCCCAGCATGAGCACAATCCAGGAATGGAGTTCATAATGTCCCATCACTAATCCGGATTGTGCTCCAGTACCGGCTAATCCTACAATGTGTTCTGAACCGACATTGGATGCAAGAATAGAAGCGCCGATAACGAACCAACCAAGATTGCGATTAGCTAAAAAATAATCAGTGGGAGAATCTTTCTTTCGCCTGATCGACCATACTGAAATGCCGCCGATAAGAAGAAAATAGAGCCCAACAACGACCCAATCGATGAAACCAAGAATTTCCATGCGCGTTCCTTTCCAGCTATTGTTTAGTTGAGAATTTATAGATTGTAGTTTGTTTATATATTTTGTTTGGTTTCAAAACAACAGAAGGGAATTCAGGTCGATTCGGAGAATCGGGAGGGCATTGAGCTTCCAAGCAAAGCCCCATTCTGTTTTCCATAGACAAAACCATCTTTTCCTTTTACAGTCCCGTTGAGCGATATCGGTAATCCTAATCCTTTTTTAGAAGTGTTTTTCATGTTTTGCAAACGATTGCAAAAAATAAGTATATATAAGAAAAAAACTTGACTTTTGAGAAAAACAAACTATATTCTAATGAAATGATTCACTAATTCGATTCACTAATTTCAATTTAATTTAATCCTATACGAAAATCAATAAATAATAAGCAGTTTTTTATTCTATTATTTTCCATTATTGATTCGGTGTACTGAGTATAAAAAAAGATTGTAAGTGGAAATAGTGAATAAAAAACATTACCAAGCAGCATTTTACAATTTTAGTAAGCAACTAAGAAAAAGAGAAAATCGGTAGGTTTTTTTTCCTGACAATTGCAAACGTTTGCAGAAGTTTTTTTTCGAAAAAAATATAATTCAGTATTGAATTACTCAAATAGATGATTGCCTTATTATTGTTTGTATGATAACTAATTAGTAGTTTCAATATTGTAAAATGAGTCCAAAGCATCAGAAGAGATGCGGTCCTGAATACAACAAGGAAAAGCAGTAAACCAATATAAAGGGTGTCGCTTTGGGCCGTATACAGAAAGCTGAAAAAGCAGAAAGGATTTTTATATTAACAATATAAATGTTTGCGGTTGTTTTCAATTTTGAAGATTACGTTGTAATCAAAGATCACTATATAAAGATGCTTAGCTCAAATTAAAAATGATTAGTGGATATAAAAAATTGAATTCCTGTACATCTAATAAGTTTAATTTATACTTCTTTACATCCTATATATGGCTGTCGCCTTCTGTCGATAATGGTTCATTCAAATTTGAAGGAGAAAAAATATGGATCAATTGAAAAGGATTTTTATCTCGATGTTGGTATGTATGGTTGTAATTGCCTCATCGCTTTGGTCAGGAACAACGGGAAAGATTGATGGAAAAGTAATCGATAAGAACACGGGAGATAGCCAACCCGGGGTAAATGTAGTTGTACTGGGGACATCTCTCGGCGCAGCAACAGATATCAATGGTGAATATACTATCCTCCAGGTTCCCCCGGGAACGTACAAAGTTCAAGTTTCATTCATCGGGTATAAAAAAATTGTCGTTGATAATGTCAGAGTATTCATCGATCAGACTGCCCGAGTGAATGTTTCTCTTGAACAAGAAGCGATCGAGGTGGGCGAGACAATCGTACTCGCTGAGAGAAATGTTATTAAACCAGATGTTGCCTCCAGTGTAGTCGCTGTCTCTGGAGAGGAGCTTAAAACTATACCGGTTGCCAATGTGACGGATGTGATGGGAATGCAAGCGGGAATTAATAATGGTCAAATTCGTGGAGGTAATCTAGATCAAGCACTATTCTTGGTTGATGGTGTCACAATGAGGGATCCACGAAATAATCAGGCCTTGACAAAAGTAGCGATGAGCACGATACGGGAAGTTTCCATAGAACGTGGTGGTTTCAACGCAGAATACGGTCAGGTGCAAGCCGGTATCGTCAACATCGTCACTAATGAAGGGAAGGAAAAGGGTTATTCGGCAAGCTTTAATATAAAAATGACGCCACCGGCGGCGAAATATTTTCAAGGCAAGAACATGCCGGATGTCAATGATCCAACCTCTTATTGGTTACGATCCTACTTTGATCCTGCTGTATGTTGGACAGGCACAACCAGTGGTGCTTGGGATGCGTACACCCAATCAAAATATTATACCTTTGAGGGGTGGAATGCAGTCTCGCAAAAGTTGTGTACAGACAATGACCCAACCAACGATTTGACACCGCTTGCTTGTCAAAGAGTATTCGAGTATTACACAAGAAAAAAACAGATCAATGATCAGCCGGATTACAATATTGATGGTGGTTTCGGTGGACCAGTTCCTTTAATTTCCGAACAGCTTGGGAATCTTCGCTTTTTCGCCTCCTACCGCGGTGAAAAAGAAATGTTACTTTTCCCGACAACAAGACCGGATTACAGGGATTATGATGCAAGGTTAGTGATGAATTCTGATATTAGTAATTCGATGAAGCTGCGTGTCTCGGGTTTGATAGGTAATATCAGCACTTTGGCAGGCAACCGTACTACTGACCTAAACTACTACCAGTATCCAAGTGATTTCGCGGGCACTGGACTCGGTACTGGAGGATATCCTTTATTAAACATGTTCAGTGATTGGACTTTTAGTTTAACAGATATTCAGCACACTGCGTTATCGGCAAAGCTTACTCATATGTTAAGTAAGGAGACGTTTTATGAGGTTTCGGTAGACTATTTCAAACGTCATTATAATACGCGTCCACCAACACTGCGAGATACTTCACAAAAAACCGAGGTTATTCCCGGTTTTTATCAAACTTCTACACCTTACGGCGTTTACTATGATTTAGATGGGATTGTCTCAGGAATTAATGAAGGTAATCAAGAAGCCTTAGCAAGAGACAATTCCAATGTAAGTTCGACTACTGTAAAAGCCGATCTAACAAGCCAGATCAACTTTAGCAATCTGTTAAAAACCGGAGTAGAATTCGTTTACAATGATCTTGATCTGAACTATGGTTACATCCAAATGCAAACAGGAGGTCTCCAGTATGCTAATCATATAGTAATGCATGATTATCCGATGAGAGCTGCTGCCTATATTCAGGACAAACTGGAGACTAAAGGATTTATCTTAAATGCGGGATTGCGATTGGACTACAGCAACTCCCAGACGAATTGGTGGGCTTTTGATCCCTTCAATTCGTTATTGTATTCTTACCAATATTCAGATACGACAAAACTTTCAATGACATCTCCGAAGGGACAATGGCAGCTCAGCCCCCGTTTGGGTATTTCTCATCCCATTACCGAGAACTCAAAATTATATTTTAACTATGGGCACTTCAAGCAAATGCCGCAATATGAAGCTGCCTATCGTTTCGACAGGTCAACAGGGAATACGCTAGAACGTCTTGGTGATCCTAATCTGACTCTTGCCAAAACTATTTCATACGAATTGGGATACGATCACCAGTTGTTTGATGGTCAAGTACTTCTTCAGCTCGCGGCGTTTTACCGCGACATCAGCAATCAAGACAGCACAGCGACTTACACCACAAGAGATGGAACTTCTTATATCGTAGCAACGAGCAATGGCTATTCGGACGTTCGCGGGTTCGAACTAACACTACGTAAATCAACAGGACGTTGGTTTTACGGATTTTTGAATTACACATATCAAGCAACATCCAGGGGCTTTTTTGGTGATAACCGTAATTACGAGGACCCTGCATCGCAAAGGGAATATGATGAGAATGCAGCTTTTTCTTATCAGGCCGTTTCCACTCCATCACCGTTCGCAAGAGCCAATCTCAATTTTTCTACACCCCCAGATTTTGGACCTTTGCTAGGGCATAATATTTTAGGCGACTGGATGGTAAACCTGTTGCTGAGGTGGAATGCAGGCGGATGGACTACTTATAATCCTAATAATGCGGGTACTACAACAGGTTCTCTCAATATCCCTAACACTCCCAGCAATAAAATCCAGAACAACGTACAATATGTAGATTATGTTGATGCATCACTGCGTGTTAGTAAAGTTGTTACGTTCAAACATATTAACGTTCAATTGTTCGCTGACTTTGCTAATCTTTTCAATGCTATGCGTCTGACTTCGGGTTTGACTTTTGATAAGGATTACAGGTTGTCCCTGCATTTGCCGAAGAGCGAAGCTTATAATAATATTCCTGGTGACGATAAATTTGGTGATTACCGCAATCCGGATGCGGATTGGCAGCCCGAAGAGATTGGCGTTCATACTGGAGTTCCTTCAAGTACGCGTGCTTGGTATTATGACGGTAATGGAAACTATTGGCAATATACAAATAATCAATGGGTACAAGTAGATCAAAAGAGAGTTGATCAAGCCAACAAGGACAAGGCATACATTAATATGCCAAATCCTTCTACGTATTGGTTTCTGAATCCTCGAAATATCACGTACGGAATTAGTGTTTCTATTGATATAGACTAACAATAGACAATCAAGAATAAAAAATGGAAATTTGCCATGAATAAAAAGAATATAAAAATTCGACTTGTGTCGCTAGCGATTTGTTTTGTACTTATTGCTAGCGGTTTCCAACTTTCGTTTGCCCAGCAGTTAAGGTGGCTCCGTGTAAGTCAATTGCAATCTTTTTTCAAGGATTATAGCACGGAATGTGAACTTGAGCCTGATGGAACTGGATCATTAAATTTTTTAGCGTGGCCCGCACAGTACGGCGACAATCAGTACATGATGCGCGCCAAGGGAATATGGATTGGTGCAACAAATTTCTATGATCCGGTAGAGAAAAAGGTTAAGGGCTTAAAAGTCATCGGTTCGGGACCTCGCTACGACGACGTGAATAATCCTCTGGAGATGTTCTCGAAAAGTATTAAGTTGATAGGACGCACAAAATCTCCTATCGTGATTGTGGATGCTGCGACTGGTTCATCTAATTCGTTGTACGACGTTTTAGATGAAGTGGATCCTAATCTGCCGTGCGATAGAATGGTCGTGGATCAATATAATACTTCTATGGGTATTTCAGTGACGAAAAAGGTCCTTGCTTTTACACAACATAATCACGACAACTATTTCATTTACGACTATGTTTTTAAAAACACAGGTATCTATAATACCGCTGGTGATACCATCCAGCGAACAATTAGTGGGTTACAGATATATTTTAATGTCCGAACCGCATTTAATGGTGTTACAACTGCCGGGTCGACTTCAACATGGGGTAGTTTTGATGCTGAGTGGGGGCAGGGTGTAGTATTCGATGATTTTGGTCCACCATACAGGCAACGTACTGATAGTCTTAGAGGTTTTTATGCGTTTTACTCACCTGTTAAAAGTAGTTATGGCTCTCGTAATTCTGTAAATGCATTGGGATATGATTGGGACTGGGGCTGCCCGAACCAAACGGGAGGAGGAACGAACTTAAATGGACTTTTTGGAGCAGCTAAGTTTACTGGTTATGTTACGCTGCTTGCCTCAAAAGGTCCGGGAAACTTGTTCAATGTTGATGACTATAATCAACCATCAACGGTCAACTATTTCAGTCCCGATGGAAGCACCTGTACAAACCCCCAAAGCCAGTATGATGAAAGTGCCATGGGACTACGCTGGGCACAGATGACGGAAGGCCACCTTCTAAAGTCTCTGTGGCAAGCTGTGGGAGATGGACGATATGTATCAGATTGGAATGGTACTGATCCCCTCCATCCCGAAGCAGGGGAAATGGGACAAGGATACGGTCCATATACTTTGGCACCCGGAGATAGTATACACATTGTGTTTGCCGAAGGTGCCAGTGGTTTACCTTGGGAATTATGCCGTTCTCTTGGCGCCATTTGGTGGCAGTATTATGAAGGTACAGGTACACCACCACTAATAGAACCTGATGGTTCTGTTGTTACCAGTTGCAGTGCTTGGCAAAAAGCATGGGTTTGGACTGGGAAAGATTCTATCCTTCAAACTTATAAGAACGCTCGAGCGAATTTTAGGTCTGGGTATAATATTCCACAAGCACCACCGGCACCTAGTCAGTTCACGGTAACGTCCGGTGGTGACCGGATTAGTCTCGCGTGGGCCGATAATGCTAAAAGCTCGCCCCACTTTAATGGATATATTGTCTACCGATCTGAAGCACTCTCTAAGGATTATCGGGCCGTCTACGTGAAAGTTTTTGAATGTGATAAAAACTATGTTTTCCCTGCCCCAGGTACTCCACAATGGGATGATACTTCAGCCAACCGCGGATTTAATTATTATTATTACGTTCAATCTAAAGACGACGGGACACAGAATGATGTAAAACCAGGTGTTCCATTATATAGCAGTCTGTTTTTGACAATGACAACCACGCCTGCCCATCTATTGAGACCGAGCGGTAATTTATTAGGCGAGGTGCGTGTCGTCCCGAACCCGTACGATATCCGATCTCGAAAATGGCAGTTCGGTGATACAGGACCCTACGATAGGATTATGTTTTATGGTATTCCGCCGAAGTGTAGACTGAAAATTTTCACTGAAGATGGCGCATTGATATGGGAAAAGTTACACACCGACGGCTCGGGTGATGAACCTTGGGATTCCAAGACCTCTTCAAACCAAATTATCGTAAGCGGAATTTATATTCTTTATGTGGAAGTGACTGAAGATACGTATGCGACGCAAGATAAAATTGCGCCCTATGATATTTCTGATGAAAATTTAAAGCTGATGTATCCTAAAAACGCAGTGATGTTCAAAACAGGAGATAAAGTCTTCAGTGCAGGACAATCTACTTTCCGCAAGTTTGTGGTGATCAGGTAAGGAGTCGACCAATGAAAAATAAAATAATTGTAATAATCGTCGGTATTTTGATGGGAATCCTATTATTCACAAGCGGGAATGCCCAAGAAAATCAGAAATTAGCACAAACTAGTTTTAAATTTTTAAGTATAACATCGGACGCGCGTGGTGCTGCAATGGCAGAGGCGATGACCAGTCTTCAGATGGGTTCCAGCGCGTTATTTTACAACCCTGCCGGGATGTCTGGGATGGAAAATTTTATCGATGTAACAGCCAGCAATAACCAATGGATAGATGAGATTAAACATTACACATTTAGTATGGCTATCAATCCTGCGCATGGTAATTATGGGGTGCTGGGTTTTAGTTTACAGTATGTGGATTATGGAAACTTTATCGGTACAGTCGTCCGTACAGATCTAGATAAAGGCTACGAAGATGTCGGCCTATTCAAGTTGTATGCATTAGCAGCAGGTGTCGGGTACGCCAAACAGTTGACAGATCAATTTAGTGTTGGAGGGCAAGTACGCTGGACACGCCAAGACCTTGGACAGAGTGTCATTCCTAATCAATACGAAAAGATTCCGATTTATGCTGATACAACCAACACGAGTATTATTGGTTATAAAGACTCGGCAGTTACTACGTCGAATAAATTGACACCTTTGGTCTTTGATTTTGGGACTCAATTCAAAACCGGTATTAAAAGTCTTACATTCGGGATGTCTGTAAGAAATTTTTCCCAAGAAATTAAATATGTCTATGAACAATTTCAGCTGCCTTTGGTGTTCACACTTGGGATATCAATGAATCTCATGGATCTGATCGGGGAAGTCCCGTTGGATCAGTCGTTGTATATGTGCATTGATGCGAGTCATTATCGGGACCACCCTGAACAGCTAAAAATAGGACTGGAATATAAGGTGATGAATCTGCTTGCAATCCGTGGCGGGTATATTACCAATAGTGATGAAAGTAACGGTCTATCATTCGGAGTCGGGGTCACTCAATTTGGCTTTGCTTTTGATTACTCATATACACCGTTTGGAATTTTCGACAACGTTCAACGGATGACTGCTCGGTTTTCTTTTTGAAATAATAAAGGAAAGTGAATATGAAAATTTATCGCTTCTTACTGATTGCAACCCTCTGTGCGTCGGCACTTATTGCCATCATGACAGGTTGTAAATATGATGTTGCAGAACCACTCTGGAATAATCCACCATCGACGACGATTGCGGCTACGATCACATCGATCGATCCCGCTCAGGCTCCTGCAGGAGTTAATTATATCACAATTCATGGAACGAATTTTTCAGGTGTTTTAGATAGCACTAAAATTCAAAGTTATTTTGTAGATACAACACATAGTCATGATACAACGATTGCATATAGTGGTGTCTATTTTAA
>PLMK01000056.1:524-10973 GCA_003142475.1 Ignavibacteriota bacterium | reverse complement strand
AAGTTTACAGTGCCGCAGCTTAGCGCCGGTCCGTTAGGCAGCACAAATCTTTACCGAAAATTATTCGGAGAATTGATGCTTACCAAAATTATTTTATTGTTTTTCGTTTCTTGTATATTCATTATTATCGTCGTGAGCAAAATGTTTAAAGCACGTCGAATGATAAGATGGTCTAAGAATCCTGATCCTTCGATCAAATATTTTGTTCCAGTAAAAGGGTTTAATGCCTTCTTGGGTCTCCGTAAAGATGCCATCTTAAGTGAAGGAACGTGGTATCGAGGATATTCTGGAATCATTCCTTTTGAAAAAGTATTGCAAATGGAATTCGAGATAGGAAAAGAAAATAGTAAAGCACCACGAATGGCTGTTACATTCATTGGCGAAGATGGTTCAACACATTTTGTCAAATATACTGCAATAACTCCGTATCTCTACCTTGTCGCAGATGATTATCGTAGAACATTTATATTGTTATGCGAGACAGCCATTGCTTATTGGAGACTATCAAAGAAATAATATGTGCTGCCTAACCAGGCGCTCNNTCAGTACCTCGTTGGTTGGGAGGAAATCAATTTGGTCATCAGCGTAAACTTATTTCGTTGGGTGCATGTTGCACATTTGCAGTGCCGCAGCTTAGCGCCCATCCGTTAGGCAGCACAACAGGATTGATAATGGCAAATAGAATAATTATAACCTTTTTATGTTTGCTCCTAATATTTCCTTGTATTATGTTTGCCCAATATCGTTCTGATTCAATCTTCTACAAAAGTAATTGGAAAGTCGTTCGAGATGACACGCTCATAATTATTAAGAACGAAATTACAAAGAAGATAGATACACTTTTTAAAAATGTTTATGAAGATGAAGATAACAACGATCCAATTGGTCATTCGTTTGTTAGTGAATATCAAATTATAGCAATAGTTGGATCTTTATTGTCATATCAATATCACAGTAATACAACTGGATTTGATATTCCTCACCCTACAGGTGAAAACTGGTATAGGACTATCGATATTAATACGAAAGAGGAAGTATCCTTATATAACCTTTTTTCTGGTGAATCAATTCTCCAAGCCTTGCGGAAAGATAAATTTATTATGGAACATGTAGCTACATCTCATCCTAACGATTTGGATAGTTTAACTTCATCTTTAATAGGTGATTGCAGTGTAAGTTTCAAAGATATTTTTATTTCATATGCAATCACTTCTATTAAGAAAAATTCCGTTAATATCGAATTTGGATTGACACATAACTGTGAATTATTCGCCGGAAATATAACTATAATCGATATTAGTTTACCTAAATCTGCTATGCGATATAAATTTTTCGATGAATAAAATGTGCTGCCTAACCATGCGCTCAAGCTGACGGAATGAGCGTGGGAGCAATTTACATGGCTAATGGTAGGTTTTCATTTTTGTTATTCAGTTTTTAGTACCTATAACTTTGATGCTTATCAATTTGGTTATCAACATGAACTTGTTTCGTTGGTTGCATGACGAAAATTATTAACGCCGCAGCTTAGCGCCGATCCGTTAGGTGGCAACTCAAGGAGAAAAGATGAAAACAATAACATTTCTAATTAGTCTTACATTAATATCAATGATCTCATTCGGTCAGTATAAATGGGATAAAACCAAAGAATTGAGCATTACTGGCAGCTATCAAAATTATTCAAGTGGCAATAGTTCTGGAAGCACAAGTGCGTTCCTTATAAGTCCTCGTTTAGGATTTTTCGTTCTTGATGGTCTTGAACTTGAACCAGAACTTCTCTGTATGCTTTCTTCAGGATCTGATCCGATCTATGTTATCAATGGTCTGGTCAGCTATAATTTTATATCAGACAGACGAAGTATTCCGTTCATCTTACTCGGATATGGAATTGCAAATACAGTCCCCTTTTTTAATGTTCCAATGCTAAGTACCAATTTCCGAGTTAATGTTTTAAATTTAGGGTTTGGATTAAAGACTCGCCTCAGTGACGACATTAGACTTCGAATAGAGTATCGTTACCAAAAATATTCGGGTTCAGGTTCTGTTAATCCATATTCTGGATATTATTATACACAAACAACGGACACCAGAATTAATAGCATACAATTTGGGCTCAGCTATCTTTATTAATAAAGAAAAAATAGTTGCCACCTAACCAGGCGCTCAAGCTGACGGAATGAGCCCGCCAAAAAGACGGCGGGCAGGCATAGTGCGTTAAGCTTGGCGAATGGTGGGTTGAGGTTATTGTTATTCGGTTTTTAGTACCCATTACTTTGATACTTATCAAATTGGTTTTTAGCATGAACCTGTTTCGTTTTGTGTATATTGAAAGTTATCAGCGCCGCANNAGCGCCGGTCCGTTAGGCGGCACGAATAAAAAGAAAGAGAAAATCTTTTGGCACTCTTAGCAGAAGAACTTGTTGAGGAATGGTTAAACCGAAATGGTTACTTTACCATTCGCGGGATTAAGCTTGGTGTCCACGAGATAGATATTCTAGCGATCAAACTTGTGGGCTCTAAAGTTGAAGCTCGACATATCGAAGTCCAAGCTTCCTCAAATCCAATTAGCTATTTGTGCCCACTGTCGAAAAGATTGCAAAAGAAATCAGGACGCAAACCTCAAAGCACCAAACCTCGGTCTACGAAAGAAGTATTAGAGTCAGTCAAAGAATGGGTTGACAAGAAGTATCACTTAAAACGGAAACAAGAATTACGGAAATCTTTGTATCCGGGAGAGTGGAAATATGAATTGGTTCTTCACAAAGTGAAATATGCTGATGAAATAGAGATCGTGAAAAAGGAAGGTATAACTATTTATTCTTTGAGTGATATAGTTAAATCTATGTTAAACTCAAAAGATACTGTCGTCCAGTGTGCAGTGGGCACATCGCTAATGGAATTAATAAGAATGGGCGATGGTAAATAGAAAAATATACTAATTCGTGCCGCCTAACCAGGCGCTCAANNCTTAGCGCCGGTCCGTTAGGCCGCAATAATAAATATTATAAATGAGGTGTCACATGAAAATAATTGCATATATATTTGTCTTTGTTTTAAACACAACCACAATGTTTCCACAGACCAATATAACAACTGCAAGTCTTAGAGGAGTAAGCTTTACTGACGCTAACACTGGAACGGTGGTAGGCGACAATGGTACGATCCTCCACACATCCAATGGCGGATCTACTTGGGAAATTCAACAAAGTGGAACCACACAATTATTAACTGCTGTTTGCTTCACTGACGCCAATACAGGAACTGTTGTAGGATGGAACGGTATAATTCTCCGAACGACTGATGATGGTGTGAATTGGACAAGTCAAATAAGTGGAACAACAAATTTTTTTGAGAGTGTGTCTTTCATCGATGTAAATATTGGCTATGCTGTAGGATATAATGGCACGATTTCTAAGACGACAACCGGTGGAGCAACTTGGACAACTCAAAATATCCTTGATCCATTATATAACTCATATCCGTGGCTAATGGGCGTCTGCTTCACGAATGCGAATAATGGTATTGTAGTGGGAATGGGTGGTATCGTTCTCCGAACAACCAATGGCGGTTCAAATTGGTCTATCCTCGAGAATATATTTGGTAACGCATATGGTGATCTTTATAGTGTTTCTTTCTGGGATGCGAGCCATGGAATGGCGGTGGGAGAGATGGGAAGACCTTCAATTAGTCGTACGACTAATGGTGGGGGAAATTGGACAACTCAGAAATTCAATGCAATTATGGGCGAGTTCAAAGCTGCCTCTTTCACGAATCCAGACACAGGAACAGCCGTAGGATGGAATTATTCAGCTCAAAATGGGCTTATCGTTCGCACAACAGATGGTGGCACAACATGGAATAGCCAAATAAGTGGAATTGCACAATGGCTCAATGGAGTGACGTTCATAGATGCAAATACTGGAACAGCTGTTGGAGATTACGGAACAATTCTTCGGACAACGAATGGGGGGACAACGTGGATATTGCAGTCCGAAGGGACAACAGGAATAAAGGGCAATAATTATAATAACCTCCAAAATATATTTGAGTTAGATCAGAACTATCCAAATCCGTTCAACCCCAATACAACAATTACATTTCAAATCCCAAGCACCACTTATGTAACATTAAAAGTTTATGACTTGCTCGGTAAAGAAGTAGGAACGTTGGTGAATGAAGAATTACATAAGGGAAATTATAAAAAAGTATTTGATGGAAGCGCGTTGTCAAGTGGTATGTATTTGTACAAATTGCAGGCAAATGATTTTGTCCAAACAAAAAAGTTTCTATTAGTAAAATGATATATTGCGGCCTAACCAGCGGCTCAAGCTGACCGTATAAGCGTGAGTGCATTTTGCATTGCGCGTAGAGGTTTTCTTTTGATTGAGAGTATTCAGAGTAAACGCAGTTCGTTTTGTACAATTTGAAAGTTATCAGTNNGCTTAGCCGCCATCCGTTAGGCAGCACCGCGAATGGAGAAATGAACATGAACAACTGTGTAATTCGACGATTTACTATTGTTCTTTGGATACTCTTCCAAGGATTCATCATTTTACCAGCACAGCGAGCAATACCAGAGGACAATCTGGCTTACCCTGTTTTAATTGAGATCTCAGGGAGAATTCCAGCATCTGGTGTTTTTATAAATGATACTACCAAAACTTTCCTTGTTACAGCTAAACATGTTTTCTTGGACAGTCTTGATAAACCTTGGGCACCAACTGCTTTATTGACTGCATATCCACCTGATACTAAATCATATGAACGCACCAAGATGATTATTGATCTTAACTTTGCAATAAAAACTCATGCTCTTCTCATCCATCCTAAACAAGATATAGTCGCTGTTCAAATAGGAACAGCTGATTCATCATATATATACTACTCTCCTCATATAAAACTTATTGAAAATGCCGCGAAAGGAATCGTCGGAGCTAGAAAGAAGACAACAAAAACATATGAAGAAACTTTGATAGGAAATGAAATCTTCATTATGGGCTATCCATCAGCCCTTGGAATCAATCAAGAGAAAAAACAATTCGATTATACGCGACCGCTACTCCGTAAAGGAATTGTTGCTGGTAAGTACGATTCCCTTAAGACGATAATACTTGATTGTCCTGTTTATTACGGTAATAGTGGTAGCCCCGTAATACAGGTCGATCGTAGCATTTTAGAAACAAAATACGCCCTTGTGGGTATTGTTATAGAGTTCGTTCCATTTGACGAGCGATTTGCCAATGAAAAATTTGGGCTTGGATTACCGTTCTGGTCTAATTCTGGATACTCGGTTGCTGTACCTATTGAGAGCGCGCTTGAATTAATTTCTAAAAAACCATAGGTGCTGCCTAACCAGGTGCTCAAGCTGACGGTTGCCAGCCGGGTGCAATTAACATGGCTAAGCATAGGNNCGCCGGTCCGTTAGGGCGCAATAAAAACAATATAACTTCAGGTGTAATATGAAAATTATTGCCTATACATTTATATTTTCTTTAATGACAGCAACAATGATTGCACAAACAAATGGAATAACTGCAAATCTTAGAGGAGTGTACTTATCTAACGCAAACACAGGAACGGTGATAGGCGATAATGGTACGATCCTCCACACATCCGATGGTGGGGTAACTTGGGAGACTCAACAAAGTGGTACCACAGAATATTTGCAAGCTGTTTGCTTTACTGACATCAACACAGGTACTATTGTAGGATCGAATGGCATAGTTCTTCGTACAACAAATGGTGGCATGACTTGGGCAAGTCAAATCAGTGGGACAACGGAGATTTTTGAGAGTGTATCTTTCATCAATGAAAACATCGGTACCGCTGTAGGATACCATAACACGATTGCTCATACGACAAATGGCGGGGCAATTTGGATTCTTCAAACAAGTGGAACAACTGAATGGTTAACGGGCGTCTGCTTAGTAGATGCGAATGTTGGTATAGTTGTAGGAACGGATGGTATTGTTCTTCGAACAACTGACGGTGGCTCAACTTGGGCTGTCCTCGAGAATATATTTGGAAATACATACGGTGATCTTTACAGTGTTTCTTTTTGGGATAAGAACCATGGAATGGCAGTAGGATATCTTGGAAGACCTTCAATAAGCCGGACAACTAATGGCGGAGTAACGTGGACAACTCAGAAATTTAATTCGATCATGGGAATCTTCAGTGCAGCCTCTTTTACGAATCCTGACACAGGAACAGCAGTGGGATATTTGTATGGTTCTGGTTCACTCATTGTTCGCACGACAGATGGTGGAACAACATGGGATAGCCAAATAAGTGGATCCACTAGATGGCTCAATGGAGTTTTTTTTATCGATGCCAATACTGGAATAGCAGTTGGGGATTACGGAACCATTCTTCGCACGACGAATGGAGGTGTGACGTGGATATGGCAATCTGGAAGCCCAACAGGGATAAAAAATAATAATCATATTAGCGCCCAAAATATATTTGAATTAGACCAGAGCTATCCCAATCCTTTCAACCCAACTACAACAATTACATTTCAAATTCCAAGCACCACTTATGTAACATTAAAAGTTTATGACTTACTCGGTAAAGAAGTAGGAACATTGGTGAATGAAGAATTGCATAAGGGAAATTATAAAAAGGTATTTAATGGAAGTACATTGTCGAGTGGTATGTATTTGTACAGATTGCAGGCAAAAGATTTTGTACAAACAAATAAATTTCTATTGCTCAAATGATATATTGCGCCCTAACCAGGCGCTCAAGCTGACGGTTGGGAGCCGAGTGCAATTTACATGGCGTGCATAGGTTTTGTGTTTAATTGAAAGTTGGTAGCATGAACTTGTTTCGTTATGTGAATATTGAAAATTATCAGCGCCGCAGCTTAGCGCCGTTCCGTTAGGGCGCATTTAAAACGAGATGAAAAATATTTTTACCATATATACTTTATTTGTCATCCTTCCTTTATTGAACAGTTGTTATACTGTTATTAAAGAAGACAAGAACCCTTCCATTCAAAAAAAACCTGCCGTTGGTCATTTGATATACAATGATTATGCTTATAGTTTAAATCAATTTGAAGAGCTACTAGCAAACGGAGTTTCTCGAGATAAAGCGTTGCAAGTATTTAAGCAACTATCACATATAGATGATCAAGGTCGATTAGATGTAGATATTGAGTTCTCAGGATATTGTTCGGACTTAGGAGATACAGTTCTTGCGTATGGGGGAACATTTGATTTCGATTCAGAAAGAGTTCCGCTCAAAGAAAGTTATAAACTTCCACCAGAAGCTATTCGCGCAATATCATTAATTGATTGTGTAATAAAAATTAGACACCGAACTTATGGAATTACAAGATAAATGCGCCCTAACCAGGCGCTCAAGCTGACGGAATGAGCTCACTGCAATTAGCATGGCTGGTGGTGGGTTTAGGTTCTTATTATTAACTTTTCAGTACCNNTTGTTTCGTTGGGTGCATGTTGTAAATTTGCAGTGCCGCAGCTTAGCGCCCATCCGTTAGGCAGCGTGCGAAAAACATTTGTTGCCACCATCTAAATATTAAATAGGAGTCTCTCATGCCTAAAAAATCTCCAAGAGGCACAATGTTCAATGTGATATTAACAGAAGAGGCAGGTAATCTTTTTAGTAATGGTAGCATTATGTCTCTCTATCTCCGCAAGGCGATTGGTGTTTGGTGGCTTGATTGTTATTCTGTTGATCCTGACGGTGCATATCTTCATGTCCTTGCGAGGCCGCAGCCAGATCCCCATATTAATGTTGAGACGGCAGATTTATTAATACATCACCATCATATCCTATTCGTTGCTTCAGCACATGAGAACAAAAGTCTAGGTTTTGAGAAAATTCTACTAAACGCTGATAATAATAGCAAGGGACACCATTAGCAATTAAAAGTCGTGCCCACAAATCATCTTGTGTTTGCTTAATATTCATGTTTGTTATCTAAAAGGAATTAATATTGAATCGATTCGAGATTGATACAACCGATCAAACCTTTGTGGATTCCTTGCAGAAAGATACGCCAGAAGGTATAAAAGTTTATTCAATTCGTCGTCTCCTTGCTGCTGCTGTTCCTCCAGGAAGTGGTGATATTGGAGGAGAGCTTCTTGGTGTTGCCATCGAAATTGTTACGCATCCTCTTGTTAAAGATGTTTTTGTTGGTATTATTTCCGCATGGCTTTATGATAAATTCGTAAAGTCCGGCTCAAATAAAATAACAATAAACCGTATAGAGACAGATATTACTAAAGGGAACATTACCAAGATCATCGAAGAAACAATACAAATTGAGGAGTGATGAAGGCAAAGATATTTCTAATAGAATAATTCCGTTCATAACTACGTTTCAAGTTATTCTATAATGTTCTCTAAAATATTTTACAAAATTTATGGTGGTAATAAAAACTAATGGGTACGTTAAGCATGGCAAACATAGGTTTTATTCTTAATAAGAACTTTTTTAGCATGAACTCATTTCGTTTAGTGTATTTTGAAAAATATCAGCGCCCCATCCCGATTTATCGGGAGCCGATCCGTTAGACAGCATGCCCACATACGAGTTTTAAATAATGCCACAATAAATGTGGAGGGTGAAAATGATAGATGATTTTCTATTTTTCAAAGCAAGCTGGATTATGAGAATTATCACATTATTCTTATTGTTCCTTTTCGGTTGT
The DNA here is from genome assembly GCA_003142475.1 of Ignavibacteriota bacterium. Lineage (GTDB taxonomy): Bacteria > Bacteroidota > Ignavibacteria > UBA10030 > UBA10030 > Fen-1298. The sequence continues at coordinate 2,289 of PLMK01000056.1, read as the reverse complement.
TCGCATTTCTCTACTGATGAGCAATTGATCATTGCGACTGCTTCGAGTATTCGATTAGAAATATATCTCAATGAAATACCTCAATCGGCAAAGGCGAAGTGGCTTGACAAAATTCAAAAGAGTGGAATATCATTAGAAAAACTTCGCAAACTTCTAAGTGAAGATTGGCAAATTAAATATGAAAGATATGGTAAAGCGGATGCTTCTGATCATAAAGCCGCAGGATGTATGCATGTTTATGGTAAATGTGTCTTGAAGGAAGAGCAAGAAATGGCGTGGGAAACTTTACAGTTCTACTTTCCTTCAAAGTAAGAGGGTTGAATATATTCAAGATAGTAGAGAAAATGTTAAATCGTTGGTTTAGATTGCTGGCGGGCACGCTGCCTAACCAAGCGCTCAAGCTGACGGAATGAGCTGGGTGCGTTAAGCATTGCTGGTGGTGGTTTTTCGTTTTTGTTATTCAGTTTTTAGTAACTATAACTTTGATACTTATTAATTTGGTTATCAGCATGAACTCGTTTCGTTTTCAGCAAATTGAAAATTATCAGTGCCGCAGCTTAGCGCCGACCCGTTAGGTTGCCACACAAAATTATTCAATAACATAGGAGTCAATAATGGAATCAATTCCAGACATGTTAAAATACTTATTGTTTAGCGCTGGTGCGACTGTGAGCGGAATTCTCTATTGGATGTCTATTGAGAATATGAAAAGTAGTTCACATAAATTGTTCTATGTTTTTCTTTTATCACTTTTCTTGACTCCTGCTGGAGCGTGGGTTGTTACAACGATTCTTCGTATAACAAAGATTTCTACTAGCACATAATTCTACTTAATAGAAAAGTGGCAACCTAACCAGGCGCTCAAGCTGACGGAATGAGCTGGGTGCGAAATTCATGGCGGGCATAGGTCTGGTGCAAATGATAAAGCTTTCGTTGTGGGACTTGTTTTGTTGGGTGCATTACGAAATTATTCAACGCCGCAGCTTAGCGCCGGTCCGTTAGACCGTTAAAGAGGAAAAGAAATGAATATTTCTGTTCCAGAAAATTGGGGTAGCGATAAGATTTCTGATTTTATCGAATGTTGCCGAAACCATTCCTTTGAAATGTTTATCGGGGCTCAACAAGAATATGCCCAACTTGTTGCAATTGATGAGCAATTCAGAGTTGTTCAAAGCAATCTTGATAATACTAAGGATTGGTTTTCCGCACTTTTCTTTCTCCGTTCCCATTCTTCTTTTTTGGCTTCGGTATCGCTGGCTATGAATGGTCAACTACCGGAAGCTTACATGGTTCTTCGTGGTTCAATCGAAAATGCAGTCTATGGTTTTTATTTAAGCAAGAACCCCAAAAGCGCTGAAATATGGCTTCAGAGGAATGATGGTCCCGAAATGAAAAAGAAAGCGAAAACCGAATTCATGTTTACTAAACTTCTTCAATCTCTAAAATTACAGGATATAAAAATTGGAGAAATTGTAAATAAATTATATGAGCAGACAATTGAATTTGGTGCACACCCTAACAACATCTCTATTACCGGATCGGTTCGATATTCTGAAACTAAGGATAAGAGACGATATGACATTGCCTATATATCTGGAGATCAACTTTCAAATCAGGTATGCATAAGAACTTGTGCGCAAGTAGGTGTGACTGTCCTTTTTGTTTTTCGCAATGTGTTCAAGGAACGCTTTGACATACTCGGTGTAACTCAAAAATTAGATCAATTAAAAATAAATCTTTAACGGCCTAACCAGGCGCTCAAGCT
>PLMK01000056.1:0-495 GCA_003142475.1 Ignavibacteriota bacterium | reverse complement strand
CCGGTCCGTTAGGCGGCAAAAAGTGAAAGATAATTTATGAATTGGCAAATAATTTCGCTTCCACTAATTATTATTGGTGTTTTGTTGTATAGTGTATGCCAGAAAAGCATTCCTAAAAATGCTAATGCATTGCTCGTCATAGCTTCAGCATATTTGATCGCGTTTATTATAAGTATTGTACTTTTTCTATCGAAAGGAGATCTAAAAAAGGAAATATCAATATTCAGCGATCAGAAATGGTTACCGATCATATTGTTAGGTTTATCTTTGCCAATGGTTGAATTGGGATTTCTCTATGCTTATCGATTAGGTTGGAAAATAAGTACAACTTCCATTATTACCGGCTCATTTACAACGATTGCTTTAGCATTAATTGGAATTCTTTGGTACAGAGAAGAACTAACATTAATCAATGTTGTTGGTATTGTACTAAGTTCGCTTGGCGTAATTCTTATAAATTATAAATAATATTTTTGCCGCCTAACCAGGCGCTCA
>PLMK01000001.1 GCA_003142475.1 Ignavibacteriota bacterium | reverse complement strand
AGCGCCGGTCCGTTAGGGCGCATTCAATAATCAGCAGGAGGTTATAAAATGAATTACCCAAAAATTTTACAAAATCTACCAAATCAGGTATTCGAAATTTATAAATGTGTTTTGTTGACAATAATAGCGATCATCTTGGCAGCAATCCTTTTGAAGATGCCAACACCTTTTACTTACCGGAATATAGCGTCCCAAAGTGTTGATCCCCAGGATATTCCTTTAGTAAGAGTTAACGGTGGGCATGTGAATGTAGAGAATACTGTTGAAATTCAAGGTAAAGTCGAAATTGATCAATAACAATAAGATGGCGACAAGGAAGTTGATGGACGATTCTAATGAAAGTCAGTCGTGTCGTCAATCGCTTATATAAGGTAACAAAAATAGGCTTTGTACAAATTAGATAAGGAAGAAAGATGGCTTCCTCTAGGAATAAACAATATATAATTTTAGTCATTCTTGCTATTGGGTCTTACTTCATTTTTAAAACAGCAATATTTCAAGAACTTTTCTTTCCTGCGAACTATTGGACTGAACGCGTTCAACATCTCGAAGCTGAGCAGAAACAAGCGTATGAAATGATTAAAGGTGTAAAAGAAGAATTGCGCGTTCTAAGTAACAAAAGAAAGCTTGGCGTCATAACTCAAGCAGAATTTGACCAAGAGTACTCCACATTAGAACCAATGTTTGATTCGTCTTGCGGTGTCTTCCAGAAAATATCGGATCAACTTCAGGAAGCGAGAAATCAACTGGAAAAACAAATATCAAAATAATTTACATTGTATAAACTCCAGTTCACTTAACTTACAGTAAGCCATTATGAAAGCACAAATTTCTTTTAACCAACCAAAAGATGTTAGTCCAAATGATCTTCATGGTGTTATAATCCGGTTCCCCTTTACAGTTCGGAAAATTCAAGATGGGGCTAATAAAGATATAATATCAGACCACACTATCGATGCTGAAATAACTTCTTCTCTTCAAGCTACTTGGCGTTTGGAGTCAAATATTCCTCCACTTCAAAACAATGCTTTAGTTAAAACACTTTTTGAACATGCACGGCGCGAGATCGAAAATAAAATGAAAAGCGGTAGTCTTGACCAACATAGTAAAATTGATTTGCATGTTGGTAATTCACAACAATCAAATCCTTTTGATCCCGAAAAGATACCAGAACCGACTGGCTTCTCTTATGAGGTTGAGTTAAAAAACCACATCGGATTCAAATTATAGAAAGGCTGTGTTTTTATTTAAATAGTAATTTCTTAGTATTCTGTTTTTGAAAATAAGGTTAAATATTTTATGCAAATGCGCCCTAACCAGGCGCTCAAGCTGACGGAATGAGTTGGGTGCAAATTACATGGCTAATGGTGGGTTGAGGTTTTTATTATTCAGTTTTTAGTACCTATAACTTTTGTATTTATTAATTTGGTTTTGTGCATGAACTCATTTCGTTGGTTGCATTACGAAAATTATCAACGCCGCAGCTTAGCGCCGGTCCGTTAGGCGACCGTTTGAAAGGAATAAGCATGATGCATAAACTATCCCTCATATTACTTCTTCTTTTTTCCACAGTGATTGCACGAGGATTCCAGACTAATATCTACAAGACAATTATGTCAGCGAACGATTCCCTCATTGATGTTTTCCCTCTTGCTGTCGGAAACCAATTGATGTATAACTACCAGTGGTTATACTTTAATGATTATCCGCGGCCCAGTACCGATACTGGAACCGTGACGTTACAAGTTATTAGCAAGAATATTAAGACCGATACGATCATATGGTCTTTACAGGAGTATTATAGTCTGTACCATGAGGAAGATACCAGTACAAAATTTGTGGGCCCTATACAATCAATCGATACAATATATGTCATCGAATTAATTCAGGGTCATCACCAACTGATTACACTGGGGACTACTTATAAATCTGTTTTCACTTTTTATGAACATGCGGACACACTCGTATATCGATATGCTGTTACTGATTCATCCGGCATGAGGACATATAGATCAGACTATGACGGTGCGGGTTTCATATTTAGTTTCAAGCAAGGCGTTGGGCCCACTTCTGTAGAAGCCTTAGATCTGTGTACTTGTTCGACCACATTCCACGGTCACTATTCTCTTCGAAGTCAAATACTAAACAATGTTTTGTCTCCTCGAGAAGAATTGCTAACTGACAATTATCTATTGCTCCAAAATTATCCCAATCCATTTAATCCAACAACAACGATCACATTTTATGTACCGCATAAATCATTTCTGTTAGTGGAAATATTTGATTGCCTTGGAAGGAAAGTAGCAACACCCGTTTCAGGCGAGTTTTCATCTGGAACCTTTTCACGCATTTGGAATGCCACCAATTTGCCGAGTGGCGTATATTATTATCGTTTGCAGGCTGGTTCGTTTACTCAAACAAAGAAAATCATCTTGTTACGCTAACTAACGGTCGCCTAACCAGGCGCTCAAGCTGACGGAATGAGCTGGGTGCTAAATTCATGGCGAGCATAGGTTTTGTTCTTAATAATAAACTTTTCAGCATGGACTCGTTTCGTTTTATGTATATTGGAAATTATCAGCGCCGCAGCTTANNTAGCGCCGGTCCGTTAGGCGCCAAAAAAGTATGTAAATAGAGCTATAATTCTTATATGAGGAGAAACATGAAATTATTTAATGTTCTAATTCTAATTGTGATGGTTTTTTTAATCACGAGCTGTAATCCACCTACTACAATAATGCATTCAGGTGTGCTTCTTATGAATATTCGTTCTTCCGATTGTTCATTAAACGATCATTTTCTAACCTTTGAAAACGATACAATTAGAATCGTTTACATACTTTGGGCAGAGCGAGGAAGGTTGAATATCTATATTCATAATAAATTATCAAGACCTCTATATATCGATTGGAAAAAATGTTCATATATAACTGGAAGCACCAAGCATGACTATTGGCAAGAGACTACTACTTTGGTTACAAATAGTTCTTCATTCTCTTTTGCTGAGGGCTATTCTATTACAGATTTCTTTTTTAAACAGTTTCATTCTAAATTAAATGCTTCAACATTTACCTCATCCTATAACTCTGCAAGTTCTTCTGGCAATTCAATAACACGCATAGAAAAGCCTGAAAGAATAACATTTATACCACCTGGTACAACAATCGCAGTTGGCCTTTTTACATTATACGAAAATGACAATATTAACATTCCGACAAATCAGCTTATTTCAAAAGACACAACCGTACTAGTAAAGAATCAAGTCATCCAAGTTACACGGCGATACAAGAGACGAATTTTTGAAGTTGATTCGCTTGTAAATGGACCGATGAATATAAAATTATTCTATATTGATTTCGATTCAGAAAAATCTCCTTTTTCTTTCCGATCATTTATTACTTATTCGACAGATGAAAAATTTGCTGTAGAAGCATATGTAAATAATTCGTTCTATTTAGCTCGTGTCACTCAAATGCCTATTTCTACTTTTGACTTAAATTCACCAATGGATTCATTGAACCAGAATAAAAGGAATATATGGGCAGATCCCAAATCCTTCTATGTCTTGAGAAATATTGAAATTAATCCTTAATAATATTTTTGGCGCCTAACCAGGCGCTCAAGCTGACGGAATGAGCGTGGGGGCAATTTACATTGCGTGTAAAGTTTTAGATGCTTAATAATTTATTTATCAGCGTGAACTCAGTTCGTTTAGTGCAAAACGAAAATATTCAACGCCGCAGCTTAGCGCCGGTCCGTTAGCCTGCACTTAATTGGCAAAGGAAAATGACGATGGATGAATATTTATCACCAGAATTTTTGAAATTTGTTATTCCACTTATCGGCGCTATTCTTGCTTGGTTCATAAATGAATGGAGGAAACGTTCATTGGAAGAATATCAAAGGAAGGAAGAACGCTATCGTCAATTAATTCTTGCACTCAAAGGTTTTTATGAAGGACAACAGGATTCAAAGTTGAAACAGGAATTTATCGATCAGTTTAATCTTTGTTGGCTTTATTGTCCTGATGAGGTTATAAAAAAGGGATATGTCTTTTTGAATTCCTTTATTACGGAGAATAAAATAGACAAGCATACTGCTCTCGGTGAATTCATTGCAGAAATACGACGGGATTTAATTCTTCGACATGTCGCGAGAAAAACGAATTTAACTGGCAAAGATTACGGTCATTTTCGTTCAACTTAACGTGCAGGCTAACCAGGCGCTCAAGCTGACGGAATGAGCGTGGGTACGTTAAGCATTGCTGGTGGTGGATTTTCGTTTTCATTATTCAGTTATTAGTACCTATAACTTTGAGACTTATTAATTTGGTTATCAGCATGAACCTGTTTCGTTTTGTGTACATTGAAAGTTATCAGCGCCGCAGCTTAGCGCCGGTCCGTTAGGCAGCAAAATATAAAAGATACAAGTATGATCACATTTATTTTTAATATTGGTGAGGCTTTTGTTAACTATCATTCGCACCCAATAACAATCCCAAAGCGTTATTTTCAAAGCATGGAGAAGGAAGGATTCGTCAAGGAACGGCAGGATGTGACAATTATCTGTCCTGATGGTACTAAGGCAATAGGTCATATCTATTCTTCTGTGTCTAGCTGGTCGCCATATTATCAACTTCTTTTTGATACGCCATATATAAATCCAGTCAAATCACTCAAGGTGGGCGATGTAATATTTGTTGATATATATAAAGATGGTTCTCAAGGTTTCGTTTCTTTGAGATCCCTTAACGATGCACAAACAGCCAATACTGACTTCACATTTGCAGAACCAGAAGAGATTACAGAGGCTATCGATATCGATGTTCCTCCAGAAGAACCCGGTAGAGAAACAATAACAGTCAGTAGAATTATTCGTGATACAAAACTTTCTACAGAAATAAAGGAGTTATATAAGTGTCGTTGCCAAGTATGTGGTTTTCGTGTTGAGTTCGATAATGGACAATTATACGCTGAATCTCATCATATCAAACCGCTTGGCACTCCTCATAATGGACCTGATTCACGAGGTAATATTCTTTGTGTTTGTCCTAATTGTCATGCAAAGTTAGATTATGGTGCTATCCAGATTGAGCCAAGAAAAATCAATGTTGCTGTTGATGCGATTCCCCTTTGTCAAGATTATATAGATTATCACAATAAAAGAATTTATCGTAAACCAAATATTTTGCTGCCTAACCAGGCGCTCAAGCTGACGGAATGAGCTGGGTGCAAAATTCATGGCTAATGGTGGATCGACGTTTTTACTATTCAGTTATTAGTACCTATAACTTTGATACTTATTAATTTGGTTTTGTGCATGAACTTGTTTCGTTGGTTGCATGACGAAAATTATCAACGCCGCAGCTTAGCGCCGGTCCGTTATACCGCTTGCAGTTAAAAGAAAGGACTTTCCCAATGAAATTACATCTTAGAGTACTTATCAATTCCTCACTGATTGCACTTATTTTCATTGGTTGTCAGTCGAAGACGACACAAATATCCGACCTTATTGAGAATGGCAAATATGCTGAAGCACAAGAGTTAATCAATCAACTCTCTCCCGAAGAAAAGTCATCACCTGAAATTAAATTGCTAACATCAAAAGCTGAATCTGGAATCCTGCTTATAAATGCAACAAAGATGATGGAGCAGAAAGATTATGACCAAGCGTATTCTTGTCTCATAAAGGCTGATAAGAATGTTCGGCTTAATGAAGAAGGAATACGACTATTGAGCGAGACACGTAAATTGATGATTTCGGGTTTATGGCTTGGTTCATCAGATGTAACAAAACATAAAATATCATTTAAATTAAATGCTCTTACTGGTTCTACTTTCGACGGTATAGCTATAGTTCAAGGGGCTATGTTTGAAAATCCAATAAGAGGAGGTTTTTTCGATGGAAATGAACTATCTGCGACCATGGAATTTAAATACCGATCTCCTATTACCCGTAATTATCATGGTATTGCAAGACAAATAGTTGGTTATGATCCTGGTTCAGAAAACTTTACGATATCTGGAAATGTTTCCAACGGTACTATGAAGATTTCGATCCATGAGATTAATACTGTCTCTAAATGGACTTTAAAAAAGAAAAAAGAGTAAAATATTTTACTATGGCATTATGCAAAATTAAATCAGGAATATACTATGACAATCACAAAAGCGGTTAACAACTTTAAAACAATATCTTTTGATGATCATCGGTATTCATCTTTTGATTATTGCTATAATTATTTTAGGGCTAATAATAGTCATGTTATTTTAAACGACATGGAGAAATCTTGTGCTATTTTGGGATTTTATTTGGCAAGTTGGGGAATGATGCGGGGTTCTAGCTTCCTATTACAAAAAAGTTATAAGCACTTTGAAGGGCTGATTAAATACATTGCGGCTTCGGACAGAACAAATTGGAAAATTCAACCTTCTGAATACGTTGATAAATATGACTTGATTGAGAAAATGTATAACGACGTTTCCAAAAAAGTAATTGAAGAGAATCATCGCGGTATTGTACTAATAACAAAAATAATGCTCGGAGTATTTGGTATAGTGCCAGCATTTGATCAATATTTTTGTAGGTGTTTTAGGATTACATCATTCAATAAAGAGTCATTGAAAATTATTCAAAACTTTTATCTAAAAAATCAAACAATAATTGATGGTCTTTCAAATAATATACGTACTAAGAAATTTATTAACCCAACACAAAAGCAATTTAAATATCCTAAAGCAAAAATAATCGTTATGTATGGTTTTGTAGTTGGTACTCAAAAATAAATGTCACCGTCAACAAGAAACAAATGCAAGCGGTATAACCAGGCGCTCAAGCTGACGGAATGAGCGTCGGTACGTTAAGCATGGCTGGTGGTGGGTTTAAGTTTTTACTATTCAGTTTTTAGTACATATAACTTTGATACTTATTAATTTGGTTTTCAGCATGAACTTGTTTCGTTTTCAGCATTTTGAAAATTATCAGCGCCGNNTAGCGCCGGTCCGTTAGGCGCCGCTGGAATAAATGCTTATGCACAAGAATTCAAAATATTTTTTTCCTGCAGGAGTTATAGCTCTCATACTCTTGCCTTGCATACTTATTCTATACACAAAGGATCATCCTTTGTTAAATCAGAGATGTCTGGAAGCATATACATTTGATGGAATCGTAGATTATTTTAGTGGCTTAAATTCATATCATTTTGAAAAGACCGATTTTCCAAATTCAGCCAAACTGGATGAACTTAAAAAATATTGTCTTAAAAATGATTCCTTAAAAATGGGACTTGGTTCTACAAAAATATTTTTCTCGCGAGACTGTTCTTATCAAGATTTTATTGCTTTCCTTGATTTGCTTCAAACTACTAACCACTATGCTGTTTTTATGAATTCTGGTAAAAGTTTCGACATTGAATATCGATATAAGGAACGCGAGGATAATTTTACGTTAAGGATGACAAGATGGACTGATAGTCTAATCGCAATTGGACGTTTACGTGCACAGCCCAATTCATATGAACCCTCTGAGATTCCTTATATTGCACAGGCATTTTCAGAAAACAAAGCATTATACATAATCATATTTTTCTGGTTTTCTATTTTTGTTCTTAACATAGTAAGGGTAATCGAATATCATAAACAGCGGCGCCTAACCAGGCGCTCAAGCTGACCGTATGAGCTGGGTGCAAATTAACATTGCGCTTAGAGGTTTTGTGTTGAAAGAAAATATTCGCCTTGAAACTCAGTTCGTTTTGTGTAAAATTAAAATTGGTCACGCGGCAGCTTAGCGCCGGTCCGTTAGGCAGCGCGGAAAAACATACGATCATGAATATGATAGTCAAACTTGTTCAGATATTTGGCTTAATTTCAATAGCTTTAGCCGTTCTAATTATATGTGATCTTGTGTTACCTTCTCAAGTTAGTGATTCGGTGATTGTAATTGATAAACAAGTAAGCAAGGATGTAGGTGGTAAATATAATCCATCCTTTGGTCTGCTTAAGCAACATTTGTTATTTGGTAAAGGCAAGTTTACTTCTGTTGGAGACGTTAAATATGATTTCTTCGAAACAGTAAACATCGGCGATAAACTCGTTGTGCATTATAGTCGTATTTTCCATCAATGGAAACGTGTAGAGTTAATTGACCGTGGCTCTGTTGTCAGGTCTGATTTTACAAAAGATATAATTCAATCTGTCGTCGGAATCTTTATTTTACTTGTTCCCATCTATTCATTTAGAGAAAAGAAGTATTGGCTGAAGGGTGCAATATTCTGGGTTGGATATGGAATAAGTCTTATTCTTGCGATTGCATTATGGACAAGGTTTATCATGTTTTTGTTCTCGAGTCAACAACAGTTTTTATTTTAACTAGCGCTGCCTAACCAGGCGCTCAAGCTGACGGTTGCCAGCCGAGTGCAATTAACATGGCTAACCAAAGGTCTGGTGCAAATGATAAAACTTTCGACGTGGGACTTGTTTCGTTGGTTGCATGACGATAGTTATCAACGCCGCAGCTTAGNNGCGCCGGTCCGTTAGGGCGCACAACGAGAAAAATTATGTGGAAGAATATACTTTTGGCAATTGTTGTCTCTCTTTCCGTTTTGGGGAAGTTGAGTGCTCAATTGAACGATCCGCTTAAAATCACTGTGCCCGATGTACCATACAGCTTAGATACAGCGATTGCTTTCAAGCCAGATGCGTCTTTTTTAGATTATCATTTGGCTTTGCATTTTTCTACTGATGCTCAGAACCATTTTGTTATCACACGGACAAATGATTCCTGCCATTGTGTCGATACGATTGCTACAATTGATTGTCTTCTTGATCATCATTGGTACAATGATGAGGAAATTGAAATAGTAAAGTTCATGGATGTCAATATGGATGGCTTTGACGATTTATTTGTTTTGGACGGAATACCCGATATTGCAGGTTATCCTAGCTATAACGTGTGGCTCTTTGATCCAAAGACCGGCGGGTATTTTCTGAATGAGGAGTTTTCAGAACATATAAGCCCTGAATGCGATTTCGACGAGGCAAAGAAGATTATCAAGACTGACAAGTTGTTTTATTTCCGCGATCCTTTTGAGTATTCTTACTATACTTACAAAGTATTAGGAAATCATCTAATTCTCATTGAATCGATAACTCAGAGCTTTGAAAAAGATCAAGTTATAGATGATTCAGAGCGACATCTCATCTGGGAGCACCAGAAACTCGTTCACGGGAAATTGGTTGTCGTAGAACGAAAAAGAAAGAACTGGGAACGAGTGTTGAAAGAGAATGATGATTGACAATAATGTTGTGCGCCCTAACCAGGCGCTCAAGCTGACGGAATGAGCTGGGTGCAATTGGCATTGCGCGCATAGGTCGGGTGCAAAATTGAAAATTATCAGCGTGAACTTGTTTCGTATGGTGTATATTGAAAATTATCAGCGCCGCAGCTTAGCGCCGGTCCGTTATGTTGCAGCATTAATATAAGGTGTAAAAGTGAAAATTCTCATTACTTTTGCGATCTCTCTACTTCTTATTGCTCACTTCCATGAAAGTGTAGCGCAAAGTAAAACTTCGACTTTTAACAAAAGTTGGCTCAAGGCTATAGCTTCCATTGAGATAGAAAATCATGGTGCTTTCTTTCCAATTGGAACTGGGTTTATTTCCGCAACTCCAGGAGGGCATATTGCCCTTGTCACAGCAAAACATGTTGTCTTCGACGAAAATGGTAAAATAATTCCAAACATCATATATCGCTTGAATGAGCATCATACAACTAGTCGTCCATATCCGGCGAATTATCCACCGAAATATGTTGACAACTTAGGTTGGTTCTTTTCAGAAAAATATGATTTGTCTTGTAGGTTCTTAGTTTACTCCGATTCCGCAGATTTTGTTGAAATTGATTCAACCGATTATCTCGGTGTGGATTCACTTGATGCGGGTGCGAACGTGCTTGTTATTGGATTTCCACTTGGACTTCGATCTGAAAAATACGCTAATCCCCTAGTCAGGCATGGCATTGTCTCAAGAGCAGATTCCTCTGAGATTTTAGTCGACGCTTTTGTTTTTCCTGGAAATAGCGGTGGTCCGGTACTGTATTTGCCAACCATCAAAATTGGTGGAGGACTTTTATCACCATTTATCAACTCTGAGAGGATCATCGGTCTCGTTTCTGGTTATGTTCCATACGAAGATGTTGCAATAAGCAATCAAACTAGACGACCTAGAGTGGTATTTGAAGAGAATAGTGGTTTATGTGTTGTTGTCCCTATAATTGCGCTAACAGAAGTTTTTCAATCAGCCAAGTTTCAAGCAGTAGACCATCAACTTTACAAATATAGGTAATGCTGCAACATAACCAGGCGCTCAAGCTGACGGAATGAGCTGGGTGCAATTTACATGGCTAACGGTGGGTTAACGTTTTTATTATTCAGTGTTTAGTACCTATAACTTTGATACTTGTCAATTTGGTTTTGTGCATGAACCTGTTTCGTTTAGTACAATTTGAAACTTATCAGCGCCGCAGCTTAGCGCCAGTCCGTTAGGTTGCGTTTTGAAAACAGTTAAACGAAGTGGCAATTAACAGGAGATAAAATCTATGTATAACAAGATAGTAGATGAAATCAAGCAACCGTATTACATGCAAAACTTCCCTAATAATGGGCAGCGTTTTGTTGCTTGGTATCTAAGGAACATCCATCTGAAGGATATGAATGAAACGAAGGATTGCATTACAGATGGTCCTGATGATAAGCAGATAGACGCAATCGTCATTGATGAAGACAAGTCGACTGTCTTTGTTATTCAGGGCAAGTTCATTGGATCCGATAAGGTTGACGCTGAACCGCTTCGTGAAGTTCTTTCCTCGTGGATTCAGCTCAAAGATTTAGTCCGTCTACAAGAAGTTGCCAATACAAAGCTGAAGCGAAGGCTATCTGAAGTCTCAACCGCATTAGACGATGACTATGATGTTTCGTTTGAGCTTATCACAACATCTTCCCTCACTGATTCAGCTAAGAAAGACTTGGCAACATTTCAAGAACAACTTGCAGATGCCGAAGATTTCGCTGCGACTATTCATCTTGTCGACCAAGATGAATTACGACGCAGATATGATATGGCACTTGAGACAGACAATCCTAGCATAAGGCATATGGTGCGACTCGAACCAGGACGCTACCTTAAAATGGATATTGGCGGAACACAAGCAGTCTTAGCCGCAATTCAATTGAAAGATTGTCTTGGATTTCCAGGAATCAAAGATGGTACTCTTTTTCAGAAGAATGTCCGGCAATCGCTTGGTCTGAGTAATGCAGTGAACAAAGGTATCAAAAATACAATCTATGGTGATAAGCACAGAGACTTTTTCTTCTTTCATAACGGCATCACTGCTATTTGCAATCGAATGTCGTTTGGCCCTGATAACCAACTTGACTTTCAAGGTCTCAGTGTGGTCAATGGATGCCAGTCGTTCAACACTATTCTCTCATGTAGTGAGCGGGTGAAAACAGTCGAAGATACCTATGTGATGTTCAGATTCTATGAGATTCCACAGCGTGAGAGAGCCGATAGAATCAGCATATCTACTAATTCGCAGAGTGCAGTTAAACCTCGTGATTTGAGGAGCAATGATAAGCGCGTGCTTAACCTAAAGAAAGCATTTGAACAAAAGTATCCCATGGGATATTTCATAACCAAACGTGGCGAGGAACCACCTGCTGATAAGGACAGAAGAGTCGCATTAGACCTTTCGGATTTGGGTAAGTATCTCATCTCTTGGCATTCACAGCGTCCCAACATTGCGTATAGCGAGACAAAGATTTTCGACAAGTATTTTGAACAATTGTTCAAGCGACCCGAAGAATACAAACCTGAAAAAGCTCAATCTCTCAACCTTTGGATGCAGGAAGTCCTTAAGGACTGGGTTCCTAGCAATCCATTAGGTTTGAATGAATCCTTATTGGCTATGCGGGCATATGCACCCTACCATCAACTCTATGCGGTTTCAATGTGCTTCGCTATTTCAAGCGTTCAACCCGATCGCGTTCCTAATCCAAGTGTCTGTTGGGAGAGAGCGCAGAGTAGAAATATGGTTGCACAAATTGTCGAGATTGCAGGCAGTTGTCTCAACACTGCCCTCGAAGCGGCTGCTAACGAACCGTTACCACAAAATCGGGTATTCAGTCCGCAGAACTGGATCAAAGCCAAGACTTGTCTTTCAGCAATCAACCAAGCGATTCGTCAGTACTTCAATATGTTGCCGACAATGCCGGGCGGAAAAGATATGAGCAAGAATCTCAAAGACTGTCTCGCATTATCAACTGAAGATTTTGAATATCGATGGGCAGCGGATTAATTGCCACTTCGCTTTGTATGGCAAACGCGGCTATGTGAAAACGTGTGCACGTCGGTTTCGCCCGCCAGCAATTTTATTTTTGGAGTGGCGGTCTCACCCACTTTGCACACAGGCTTGATAGCTCGCAACCACCAACAAAAGAAGTTGGTCGTTGCTCACATTTTTAATATATCTGGGAAGTGGTGGCACTATCCGATTGGATTCTCTATTCTCCTTTTGGTATCTTTAAGCAAAACAATAGTAACTCTATGAAGAAAATCGAAAAATTGGACGGACTTATTTCGGAAGCTGTCACCCATTATTGGAATACGCGCAAAAAACAATCAGATAAGCAAGCAACATTAGGTCGGGCTGATCAAGGTGCTAGAAGTGCCGTTACCGGTGGTGCTCATATGGATAAGTTCATCGAATTAATCACGAATCTAATTATTGAAGCAGGGGCAGATAGAAATTGCATTTTCCATAATAAGCATCTAGAATTACCCGGTTATTTCCGTCCAACAAAGGAATGGGATTTATTGGTAGTAAAGAATGGTCAACTTATTCTCGCACTAGAGGCAAAGTCGCAAGTTGGCCCTTCATTCGGTAATAATTTTAATAATCGGACCGAAGAAGCAATGGGAAGTGCGCTCGATCTATGGACAGCATTTAGAGAAGGCGCGTTTAATAAAACAATTAAACCTTGGTTAGGTTATGTTTTTCTTCTTGAAGATTGTCCAGAATCCAAAAGACCGGTTAGAGTTCAGGAGCCTCACTTCAAAGTCTTTCCTGAGTTTGTCAACGCATCCTATTCTAAGCGGTATGAAATATTCTGTCGAAAACTTGTTCGTGAACGCCATTATAATGTTGCCTCATTTTTAATGTCCGACAAACAAAATGGAATCAAAGGGGATTATACAGAACCCGCAGATGACTTAACGTTTGAAATCTTTGCAAGATCACTAGTTGCTCAAATAACGGCCTTTGGCATTTCAGAAAATTGATGACTGTTAAAAATAACGGAGAGCACCAACCAACAACCCACCGTCTTGTTCAAGGCGATGCAAGGCATGTCTCTTTTATCAAAGATGAATCAGTTCATCTTGTCGTAACATCACCACCTTACTGGACACTTAAACGATATAATGAAAATTCAAATCAACTTGGACATGTCTCTGATTATGAAAGTTTTCTTGCTGAACTCGGTAGAGTCTGGAAAGAAATGTACCGTATCTTAGTCCCGGGCGGTCGATTAGTCTGTGTCGTAGGTGATGTTTGTCTTTCTAGGCGTGAATATGGCCGCCATGTTGTTGTCCCATTACATTCGGATATTTCGGTTATCTGTAGAAAAATTGGTTTTGATAATCTTAATCCAATTATTTGGCACAAGATTAGTAACGCTAGTTATGAGATCAATAATGGTTCAAAATTTCTCGGTAAACCCTATGAACCAAATTCAATCATTAAAAATGATATCGAGTTCATACTAATGCAAAGAAAGTCAGGGGGATATCGCCAGCCAACTGAGCAACAGAGAAAGCATAGTATGATATCCAAAGAGGAATATAGCAAATGGTTCCAGCAATTTTGGAATCTTACTGGTGCGTCTACTAAGAAACATCCGGCACCTTTTCCTCTTGAACTTGCTTATAGGCTCGTTAGAATGTTTTCTTTTTGGGGCGACACAGTAGTTGACCCGTTTTGTGGAACTGGTACAACAATGTTAGCTGCAATGAAATCGGGACGTAATAGTGTTGGTATTGAAATTGATCCCGAGTATTGCAAAATGACAGAAGAACGTCTTAGAGAAGAGAACTCCAATATGTTCTCTGCTGCTACTTTGGAGTTCATCTATCCTGCTGTCGAAGTTCTACAGAAACTTGCTGTGAGTGACAATCGAGATAGATACTTAGTGCGTAAGAAAAAATTGGTAAAACAACGTGCTTAGTTTTTCTATCTATGACTATGATAGTGCCACCACACAAAATAAATCCTAACTACTTTCCGCTTCAATAATTTTAAAAGATTTCGGCAAAACGCAACCTAACCAGGCGCTCAAGCNNCTTAGCGCCGGTCCGTTAGGTGCCACGCAAATCATTGGAGGTCTGAATGCAATCAGGAAATCTTTCTTTCAACAGACTATTTGATTATATAAAACAGCACAAAGTAATTCCACACAAGGATGAACCAGTCTTTAATGGTTTCAGGGATATATATCTCCAGCTTGTCCGTAATATTGCTGATATCCCTGGATGGTACGCATGGGTTCAGAAGTCGGATGGAAAAGCCAATATTGTTTATATTGGTCAATCTCAATCTCGTAAAACAGCTCATCTCCAAGCAAGACTTAAAGAAGAATTCTTAGATGAATTCGTTGCTCTATGGGCAACTATATGGGATGCAGATGAAGTCGTGAGAACGCTTGACAGCAAATATCGTAGTAAATACACCACCCCTATTAAACGAGCCGCACGAAAAGCCGGCGCCACTAATATTGTCTGGTTTGGCAAACGAGGTTTGTCAGATCAGGAACTTGATGTTGTAGAGCACGCTCTCATAGCTAAATATAATCCACCTGCTAACAAACAATCTCGCAGCCATTCAGATTCATTTCCTGATCTTCTTTCTGAAGCCGATGCAGCTATGCAAACCGAAATAGGTAAAATCTAACTTAGGCAGTCAAATGATTGATAAAGATGAATTACCATTAGAAGCTGTATCACCAACACCAACTCAGAGAATTTTTCTCGAAAAAGTTGTTGAGGTAACCAGTGAATATGCACGTTCAAGAGATTTGAACGATATGTATTTTCAAGGTCATAGTGATCAAACTTATTTTGGGGCTTATTCTACAAAAATTATTCGTCGTGGCGCCGGTAAATTCATATTTGGTTTTGCAAGGCGAGGCGGTATATTACACTTTGCTTATCCAATTGACGTTCCTGAACCATATAGACTTGCTCGGTCTTGGACTGGTGATCCTACAAGAAATCGCGCAATAATTAATCTTGATGATAACCCGGATGAAGAGATTCAATTGTATATTCTCGATATGGCTAAAAGAAGTATTGATTATCATTACGAAAAACTTTCTAAGCGTGGCACCTAACCAGGCGCTCAAGCNNCTGACGGTTGCCAGCTGGGTGCAAATTACATGGCTGATGGTGGGTTGAGGTTTTTATTATTCAGTTTTTAGTACCTATAACTATGATACTTATTAATTTGGTTATCAGCATGAACTTGTTTCGTTTGGCGCATATTGAAAATTATCAGCGCCGCAGCTTAGCGCCGTTCCGTTAGGCGGCGTTAATAATAATGGAGAATTTATGAGCAATAAAACAATAATTTTAATTATCCTCGTTATCTTTGTATTCATTGGAGGTAAATATGCATGGGATATGCTGTTTGCTAATTCTGAAATCGTTTCCTTTGATGATTCTGATTGGAGTCAAAAAAATATTCTCGGCGTAAAATTCGAATCCCCTTTTGAATTATCAGAAACAAAGACAGACATACCTAATTCACAAAAAGAAATCATCAAAGGATTTAATAAATTTCAATACAAAGCTGAAACAATAACGATGCTTATTAAACTTATAGAATTCAAAGATGGAGCACCGAATGACTTAAATAGGATTTATGAACAAGTCGAGCTTTTGAGAGCAACGAGAGGTGTTTACGCTTTTAACTATGAAGTAAAACCTATTGATAACAATTCATTCACAGGACGATTAGTTCAGGGAACGTGTAAGATGAATGGAAAAGAAGCAGAATTCAGCGGTGAGTGCTATAAAAAGGATTCAAAACAAATACAAATCTTTTGTATATATTTGAATCATAAGGAGAATCGGGAAGTGAGAGAGCGTATAATGAAATCTATAAATGTTACTTTCTAACCTCTGTCTCTCTTGGCAGCCGATAAGGATTTGTATTCGAACAATATTCAACAAATGTTAACAATTCTAATTTCTATATTCGAAAATATAAAATAATATCGCCGCCTAACCAGGCACTCAAGCTGACGGAATGAGCCCGCCAAAAATACGGCGGGCAAGCGTGGTACGTTAAGCATTGCGTGTGGTGGGTGTACGTTTGTTAAGTTCGTTATAAGTCTCTCGTTGGTTCAGTGTAAATTAATTTGGTTATCAGCATGAACTCGTTTCGTTTTCAGCAATTTGATAATTATCAACGCCGCAGCTTAGCGCCGGTCCGTTAGGCGGTGCGATCTTAATTTAAAAAATAATGAAGAGGCAAATATGCGAACCAATTCTAGTTATATATTCATTCTTTTTCTATTTTTAATCGGTTGTTCACGATCTCCGCAGAAGGGTGTTTATTTAGGGCAGGCCGATTCAACAAATTATTTTGAACTGAAGAATAATAATAGTTTCTTTTTTAGTGACAATGGAAACAATGTGGTAGGAAAGTATGAAGAAGACGCAAAAA
The DNA here is from genome assembly GCA_003142475.1 of Ignavibacteriota bacterium. Taxonomy (GTDB): domain Bacteria; phylum Bacteroidota; class Ignavibacteria; order UBA10030; family UBA10030; genus Fen-1298. The sequence continues at coordinate 1,749 of PLMK01000001.1, read as the reverse complement.
CGCTGACCCTTGTATTTGAAGATGGTCATGCAAAAAGGTATGAGGCAAAAGATAATATATTTCTTGATGAACAAGGGAGAAAATGGGTGTTTTGGAGTGGTGGGGAAACAGGTCTGTCTTATGAAAAGATGGTAAGAGCCAGAATAATTACACAAAAAAATAAAAATGATATTATTGATGTTCTCAATCTTTTAGGGTCGAACGCTTTTGCATATAGAAAGCGGCCAGTTTATTATGCAGGTGGACAAAACTCATATATTGGTTATTCAATACCTCGAAGTTTAGCCGAAAATTCAACTGCCAAGTTTTTCTGTTTGATTAAATCAGATTCAGTTCAATTTATCGCCAGCTCTATTCTAAAACCGGAAAATGCAATAGAGGTAAGCTTAGATAAAGATGGAAAGTTATCTAATTGGGTCTATTATGGAGAGTTCAAATAATATGTTCTTGCACCGCCTAACCAGGCGCTCAAGCTGACGGAATGAGCGTTGGTACGTTACGCATGGCTTGTGGTGGGTTTACGTTTTTATTATTAACTTTTCAGTACCTCGTTAGTTGGGGATAAATTAATTTGGTTATCAGTATGAACTTGTTTCGTTTNNAGCTTAGCGCCGGTCCGTTAGAACGTACGAAATACGTGTGCCGTAATCAATCGAGTTGGCTGGCCTACTTGCACACAAGGTACTAACGATGAATGATCATTATGCAGAAGCAAATTATCTCAAAGGGACACCACAATGGATAGAAACATTCTCAGGCAAATGATCAGATACGGTTGTTTGGTCATTCTTGTAGTGGCAGTGATAGGGTTCAAGGGGATCGCACAAAGGGCACGGGTGGTGGCCTTGCCCACCCTGAAGCACCCGGAGGTAACGATTCCCAATACTGAGGTAAGAAAGATACGCTCACACATTGTAGACCAAGAGTTTACCATTTACGTTCAATTACCACTTAGTTATGTTGCCGATAGTGCAGCCATCTACCCTGTCTTGTATGTGACCGATGCAAATCGATCCTTTCCCATGTTTGCAAATATCTCGAGTGTTCTAGGTTTCCCGGAAGGAAATTTTCCCGAGATCATTGTCGTCGGGATAGGATACTCTATTACCGATATGGCTGATTGGGCGGCATGGAGAACTAGAGATCTGACACCAACAAATGACACAGGAACTGACAATTACTGGAATCGCCTACTTACAAAAATGACAAGTCGGAAGTTTGAAGTCACATCAGGCGGAGCTCCCAGGTTCCTAGAGTTCATAATCAAAGAGCTCATCCCCTTTATGGAATCCAACTATCGGGTCTCGAGCACAGACCGTGGGCTGGCTGGATACTCATACGGGGGGTTGTTTGTTCTCTATGCACTTTTTACCTACCCTGAGGCATTTGAACGCTATTTTGCTGGTAGTCCGTCCCTCGAGTATGATAATGATATTATGTTCAAATATGAGAATACATTTGCAGCACCCGATAAGGGATTAATGGCAAAGATCTTTTTTAGCGCTGGCAGCTTGGAAGACTCAGCAACTATAAGTGATGTGAAGAAAATGGCAGATAGGCTACAATCACGATTTCGTCCGGGTCTTGAAGTATCATCACACGTTTTTGATGGCGAGGATCATCGGTCGTGCATGGCTGCAGCGGTGATGAGAGCATTCAAAGTTCTCTATTGCCAGTGACACTTCAACCGATGTGTGGTCGTTCTTATTAAATAAATATTCTACCGCGTGCGTTCTAACCAGGCGCTCA
>PLMK01000032.1 GCA_003142475.1 Ignavibacteriota bacterium | reverse complement strand
TTGTTGCTGGAATAGTAAAGGGACACAAGGGATTTATAACCGTCGAAAGTGTTGTGGGCAAGGGAACAACATTCCATGTATATCTTCCTGAAGCTCAAGACGGCCTACCGATACCCGCAATATAGTACAAATAGCATTCCTTCCGGATGTAAGTAAGTTCTACCAACAAGGCAATTATTCCTTTTTCAGAGAGGTCTAATATTCTAAAAAGAACTGTAGGGAGAAGCTATATGTGCAACAAGTAACCTTTATATTTCGTATGTCCTAATACTATTGAGAGAAGGAGTGAGTAATTTTCACACCAACCTTTTCGATTAAAGACGAGTCTCATATATATTATGACACAAATTTATTGGAATACGATGCACGTCTTAAAATACATTTTCCTAATGCTCTTTACAGGATTTGTATTCTGTTATGGCAACCCACCTGAATTTGTAAAACAAATCACTGCTGTCCGCACAAAGGAACCCATTAAAATTGATGGTGTACTCTCTGAAGCAGTCTGGCAACGTGCAGGCACGACGGTTTTTTTTCAACAAGAGCCAAACCAAGGACAACCGGTATCAGAATTGACAGAAGTATGGGTCGCGTATGATGATGAGGCATTATATATCGCTGCACGCATGCATGATACACACCCTGATTCTATTATTGCCCGACTCGCACGGCGTGATAACGATGCCAGTTCCGACGAATTCGCTGTGGGCATCGATTCATATCATGACAAACGGAATGGCTTCTACTTTATCGTATCGGCAGCAGGTGTATTGCGGGATGGAATTCTTTACAACGACGATTGGAGCGATGGAAGCTGGGATGGGATATGGGAAGCAAAACCACGTATCACTTCTAGTGGATGGTGTGTTGAGATGAAGATTCCATTTTCCCAATTACGCTTTGAACAACATGATCAATATGTTTGGGGAATTGATTTCGAGCGCGTTATAGCAAGGAAAAAAGAACAAGCCTACCTTGTTTATACTCCGCGCAACGAAAGCGGATCGGTCTCTCGTTTTCCTGATCTTATTGGTATCGAACATATTACTCCTCCAACCAGGTTTGAAGTTACTCCGTATATAACCGGACGCGCTGAATATGCACCACACGATGCAGGTGATCCGTTTAATTCAGGATCGAAATATACTCCAGCTATAGGAGCTGATTTAAAATGGGGTTTAGGCACAAATTTAGTATTTGAAGGGACTATCAATCCGGATTTTGGGCAAGTGGAAGTCGATCCGGCCGTTGTAAACTTAAGCGACATAGAAACGTACTTCAATGAAAAACGCCCGTTCTTTCTCGAAGGAATGAATATCTTCTCATTCGGGCAGGGAGGTGTGAATAACTATTGGAATTTTAATTGGTCATCGCCAATTTTATTTTATAGCCGCCGTATTGGTCGTACACCGCAGCGTAATTTATCGAATTATAATTATGATTATGCCGACATTCCTCTTGGTACGCATATACTTGGCGCTGTAAAAATCACAGGTAAAGTTGTTGACGGATGGAATGCCGGAGTGATTGAAGCTCTTACGAAACGCGAGTATGCGCAATTAAATACCACCGGTACAAATTGGTCGTTAGAAGTTGAACCGATGACATCATATACGGTCGCACGCGTTCAACGGGATTTTAACGATGGCCGTCAAGGTATAGGGTTTCTTATCACATCCGTAAATAGTTTTTTTGATGATGTGAGTATCAAGACAGATGTAAATGAAAATTCCAATGTTGCTGCTCTTGATGGTTGGACGGCAATTGATACGGGAAAAGTTTATATGATTTCAGGTTGGGCCGCAGCCTCGAACGTTCAAGGTACACGCGATCGGATAATAAATTTACAACAAAGTTCTTCCCATTATTTTCAACGGCCCGATGCGCGCTATCTTTCTTTATATAGCTCTGAAACATCGTTGAACGGTTATGCCGGGCGATTCACATTGAATAAACAAAAAGGCAATATGATACTCAATGCTGCCCTCGGATTCATTAGCCCAGGGTTTGAATCAGGAGATCTTGGATATTTATCGCGCACAGACGTAATTAATTATCATGTAGGCACAGGATACAAGTGGAATGACCCGACGAAATATTATCGTTATGTGAACATTTATGGTTCAGTTTTTGCGACATATGATTTCGGCGGGGATGCGACGTGGCGAGGTGTGTGGGGGGGCATTGATTACCAATTACCGAGCTATGATTACTTTGGCGTATATTATGATTATGGATTTAAATCCTTCGATGATTACCGCACGCGCGGCGGTCCAAAAATGCTCAACCCGGACTGCTATGAATGGAATTTTAATTATTCTTCAGACAGCCGCAACAAATATGTTTTTAGTGCTTACTGGTATGCATATGAAGGATTCAATGGATTTTATCATAGCATTAGCTTGTCCGTTACTCTACGTCCTGTATCTAGTATTTCAATGTCATTCGGTCCCGGGTACGTACTCAACTCGGATCGTGCTCATTGGGTTAACAGTTATGATGATCCACTTGCTGTAGCAACGTACGGTAAACGATATATCTTTGCAGATTTGGTTTATAAGGAACTCTCCGCTCAAATACGTGTTGATTGGACACTCACACCAACGCTCAGCTTCCAACTCTTTGCTCAGCCGTTCCTTTCGTCGGGGAATTTTACCAATTACAAAGAGTTTACTCATCCGCGATCGTTTGATTTTATGGTGTTCGGGAAGGACGGTTCTACAATGATTAATAATGTTAATGCTGATGGTTCAATAGGCAGCTATGATCTTGATCCGGATGGCAACGGACCTGCTCCTGTGATGAATGTTTCAAATCCGAACTTCAATTATGTGTCTCTTCGTGGAAACGCTGTATTGCGATGGGAATATATGCCCGGTTCCACACTCTTTTTAGTATGGACACAGAGCCGTTCCGATAACGTTGTAGATGGAACATTTGCATTAAATGGCTCGTTCAACCGTCTCGTTAATTCGAAGCCTGACAATATTTTCATGTTAAAGCTGACATACTGGCTGGGAGGGTAATTTGTTTTACATATAACCGTCACTCATCAAGATTTTATTATGTGAGTGACGGTCACCGATATATGTTCACTTCTGGTATTCTTTCAGCGCACGTTCTGTTGCTTTAAGAAGCCCATCAGCATTCACTGTCGAACCGGTAGCATTTTTCATCCAGAGATCTGGAGCAATACGGCCGGCTTTAACCATTCTCTCGATTTCTACACCGACATTAGGTTTTTCCTTCACATACTCTTCGATCTGATAAGATATAAAATGCGCGATGGCATAATCAGGGATGTAGAGAAATGAATGAATGATGTGAGAATAAATTGCCAGCAGAACCACATCCTTCTTCTTAAATACCGGCGCGTAATATTTATTCCAGACGTCTTTGGCAATTCCGAGCATCGCTGTTTTGAGTTCGGCGGGAGAAGCGGCAGGGTGATCGTACATCCAATGCCAGATTCCCATATCCACCAGCGAAACCCCTGAGATTTCATAAGCTTGCCAGAAGGCGTTGAGCGCGTCAAGTGCTTCATTCATTGTATCGCGGGAAGTGAGTCCCAATATTTCAAGGTCGCGTGTCTGGAAGACGTATGCGATTGCCTCGGTGAATGCCGTATTCGGAACACCATTGAGGAAATAATGATCGATATTGTTTAGCGACAGTGTTTGTTCAACATTATGTCCCATTTCGTGCACTGCAATGTTGAATCCTTTGTAATCCATGCCATCTTTCCCGACACGAGTCCGGAGGTGCGCTTTCGCTGAACGCATTCCTGCGCCTGCGGCATGCCCCGAACCACGGGCCGGATCAACCAAAATATTGTTAGCAAGATATTCCGCACGCTCTTTGCTGAAACCAAGCTTCATAAGCATATTCGGCATATCTGCTTTATACGCATCGGGTGTTGGATATCGCTTCTTTACTATTTCATCAAGCTGTGCTTCGGTGTATTTTTCCTTTGCACGGAAACCATTGTACCAAATGTCGTACGGTTCAAGGGATCTAACTATTCTTTCTTCAATAATCTTTGCTACTTTTGGTACGAGCGGCGAACTCAATATCGATTCGAGCATTGCTTTCACTCGTGCTTCCGGAATTTCACGCTCCTCGTCGAATTTACGCGCGATCAATGTTGGTGCAGTGGGAGAGTATGGATCCACTTTCTTTGAGGCGAGGAAGGCTTTTAACAATATTGCATAACGAGTGTTTGGTTCAGGCGTATTGTCGATTTTTATATTCGATTTCGAAGATGCGTCGAAATCTTTTACGGTTGTCGCGTTCACCTCATTTGTAAATGGATTCCAATCTACATTCGGATTATTCACGACGACTTCCGGGATGGTTTGCGTGACAATCCGTTCCATCACCTGCTGGATCATTTTCTGTTTCGTGATTCCATGCTCTTTGTCATTATAATCGGCTTTCAATTCATCGCGCAGATTCCAGTGTGAGAGCAACCGCATCTTTGGTGGGAAGAGGCGGTCACCTTGGGCATCGATAAGATGATGCATATAGATGTTATAATCAGAAATATATTGATCGGTAATAGAAGCGGCTTCCGCAACGACTTGATTGACTTCTGCCGGAATACGTTTGGAAAAACGCTGTGCTAATCGCACTTCCGCCCATTGCCGGCGCGTCCATTGTTGACCGTTCGTCAACCGTTCGTTGAGTGTCGTGAGCGGAAAATTCAGCAGTATTGTGAAAGCGAGCTTGTTCTTGAAAAAATCATCTATGAAGTGCGCGTCTGGAGAATATGCAGCGAAGGCTTCGTCAAATGGGTAGATTGGTCCAAGCTCAAGTTCTGATTGCTGACGGAACGCAAGGCCGATCTCGTTCATATGGCCACTGAGTTGTTCCAGCAAATATTCGAAACGGTTAAACATTGCATCAAGTGTTGTTTGATCGCCCGCAAAGTTTGTGCGAATGAAATCCTCAAATGTAGCCGCATTACCGTCTTCCGCGCACCAGAAGTCGACGACTTGCCTTAATCCTTTTTGTACACGTACGCTCTGCGAATCGCCAAATTTTGCGATAAGTTCTTTTTCAAGTTTTGTTTGAGAATCCTTCATCCACACAAGAGGTGCTGTCTGTGCGTTTGATTTTGTGATAATGACGATTGAAATAAAAAAACAGAATGCAAAAAGAAATGGAATATTTTCCATTTTAGACATGGACACCTCCCGTTATATATAATAATTTCTACGATAACATTTTAAGTGATCGCATATGCATTCCTTAAGCACATTCACTTTTGTATGACCAGGTAGAAACGTTCAATTGAACGTCTCTATTATGATTTAATTGAACTTTTCTGCTGATATTTTTAAACTTCTATCGGTTTACGCTCTGCGCGCAATGTGTCGATAGTTTCCACTGCATGACGTAAGTGCGGAATGAAAATACTGCCACCCACAATAAGTGCAACATTCAGTGCGTCATACAATTCCTCATCTTTCCATCCAGCGTCTATACATTGAATGAGATGGTAATCAATGCAATCGTTGCATCGAAGAACTGCGGACGTAACCAAGCCAAGCAGTTCTTTTGTTTTAGAGTCTAATGCATTCTCTTTGTAGGCGGCACTATCCAGATTAAAAAACCTTTTAATTCCAAGGTGATCAATATCAGCAATACGCTTATTCATTTTTGCGCGGTGCGTACGAAAGTCATCCAATTTTGTCGCCATAATATATCCTTTACGAATTAGATAATATCACCAATCGCGTATTATTTAATTCCATTTGCTTGAAGCAATGGAATGTAGAGCCGGTCAATGCCGAGAACGTGTGAAGAATACCATCCTTTTAAATACTCGAGAAGCTCAAGCCGATTATTCTTCGTACCTTCTTTTACTTTAAGTGAAAGTTCTAATGTTTTCATGATGGAATCAACATGCTCAAGTATATGCTGCTTAAGATCGGGGAAAGGTGTCTGCGCAAGGTATCGCTCTTCAGTTGCGAAATGAACGTAGGCATAATGAATCAGAGATGAAACCGATTCGGATAATTGAGCGGCATTATATTCGTTCACTTGTTCTTTGAGTAAGGTGTTTATGAAGTCTAACAAGATTTTGTGCTGATCATCGAGTTCTTTCACTCCAACACTGTATTCGTCTTGCCATTCTATAGGTGTATACATAGTTAGTTCATTTATTCCTATTTGAATCCTTTTTCTTGAAACCACTTTTCTAAATCGCGATCTGTTCCTAAAATGTGAGCGAGGTACCATTCCTTTAAAAAATCAAGTGTTTTATTCTCGATATCAGGTTCCTTTTTCTCGACATCCTGTATCAATTTAGATACTTGTTCAATAAATAGTTCATGCTCACGTTGATGCTCTGCAAATTTCGGGTACTGCGCTTCTTGCATATATCGTTCTTCTGTGGAAAAGTGTACTTGTGCGTATTCCATAAATTTATTCAGCGTTAAGAAGAAATACTTTCCGTCCGGTTCATACAATCGCGAAGTGAATAGCTTGCTGATGAGATCAAATAGTCCGCGATGCTGATTATCTATTTCTTTCACGCCAATATTATATGAATCTTTCCATTCAAGGAATGGCATGGTTTTTATCCTTTCGCTTCCGTTCGAATAAAGTGCGGCATAACAAATGGAATAGGTAGACTGATCTCGACAAATCCAGAATACCGCCCGTTGTCGTACCATGGTGTTTGATAAATAAGTTTCTTTACGCCGCGCTTTTCAATCGTATAAGAATTATGTCTTTGTGTTCTAAGCATTTCTTCCAATTGTGAACGCGCCGGCTCCGGATGGCAATTCAGCAGGTTTGTACCGATAAGTTTCTCGCCGCCATCTTCTTTAAACGAATCGACCGCTTTGTCATTCATTTCAAGAATAATTCCATTGATATCGCATACGGTTATAGCAGCAGGGAATGATTTAATCCATGCATGATTCATATTTACGTCTTTTACCATTTCATCTTTTCACGGAACGAAATTATCTGCTGCAAATGCGTTTCGCCATGCTTGGAATAGATTCTTAGAACGTCGTCAAGCGTTACCTTGCCATTTTCAAGATGAATGCCTTCACGCGTCCAGCTTGTTTCCGGCAGTGAATGCAAAAATATTATCCATCGTTCGTGCAATCCCTTGATGAGTGCAATGGTTGGTTCAACAGGACCGCTCTTACAATCTGCGAGGACTGCCCACTGATCTTGATTGTAAGGTTTCAGGATTGGTTTTTCTTCGGTGACAATCAGTTTCATCCGGGAGTAGGCATTAATGTTTGCATCTGCAATATGGTGAGCAATTTGCCGGCTTGTCCATTTACCTTCACCGGTTGGTGTGTTCAATTGTGCGTCACTCAATCCCTTAACAGCTGTTTCTAATTTCAGCGGCAGTTGTTGAATCTTCTGAATGCATTCATTACGTTCGGATGTCGTAAGCATGATATTCCTCTGTTATGGTTTAAAGAGTCCTTTATGATTTGCACCAAGCAGCCCGGCATTATAGGAACGCTTATCAATGGCAGAAAGTTGCCTTTCCATTACTGCTGTAATAATATTATACTTACGATTGTTATCCAATCCTATAGCTATTGCATCCATTGCATCGTCGTTTACAAGCCAGTTAAGTTTATCGAATCTGTTTAAATTTAATGGAGCGGTGTAACCAACAAGCGTTTTCTCTCCAGCAATGTTATAATAGAATTCAAAATACGACATAATCAATTCACGCAGTCCGCGGTACACCGGTTCACGAAATCGCAATCCTGAAAAATTAGATTTTGCTACAGCACCCCAACGATTATTCTGTCGGAACACAGCAAGAATATGGTCGTCGTCCCGCCCGTTTGGCAGCATATCAACAAGTAATGGCGGATAGCCAATCATACGCAAAGTTGCAGCGGCAAAGACTGCACCATCATAGCAATGCGCTTTACGATCCTGCAAAACGCTTCGCGGACATCGGTACCATTCCTCGTCGCTGTAAGGAATGGAATCGAGAAACTCCTGAATCTTGAATGGCACTGTAAGTTTGGCAAAAATCCGTAACTCTGTTTTTGTGAGATCCATTTGTATACGAGTTGTTATTTGTTTATTAATTGTATGGTGTCATTCTTCTACGGAATAAAGTAAATCAGACTTGAATCAAAGGCAAGTAGGAAAGTTAAAACAATTTATTAGCAAGTATAGGAATGAGAAAATATGCCCAGCTCATTCCGGCAAATGTGAGACCGGCAAGAGCAATCACAGCCCAAAAAACCATCATCAATTCGCCGTCTTTTTTCTTGGCATTCTTTAATGCGAAATAGATTGCAAGACAACCGACAAGCAATGCGATAGTGGAGAGAATTCCAAAGATGATAAGAAGTAAATTGTCTGGCATGATAAAATCAATATACCAAAAGTAGGCTGTGAATGCAAAAGAGAGGATGGGTGAGGTTGGCGGCATAAAAAACCGCCATTACATATGTGATGACGGTTTCGAAATAGTTTATTATTATAAACGGCTAGAGTTTGTCAAAGTATTTGTTTTAGCTTTATTAGGAATTCCTTCGCAGGAATGAATCCAATAATGCGAGATTCACTCGCTTCCGTTCCATCTGTTCGGATGAATATTACCGTAGGAACGCCCGAGATGTTGAATTTCTTTCGCAATGCCTCAGATTCCGGTGAATCGAAATGTGTCAGATCCACTTTTATCTTTTTAATGTCTTTCGTGGCATGAATAACTTCCTCATCTGTCCACGTATCTCGGTCAAGTTCCAAACATGGAATGCACCAATCGGCATAGAAATCAATTATAATAGGTACTCTGCTCACCTTAGCTTTTAGTAAGTTTGCATCGGAATAAGCTTCCCATGTCATACTTTCGTTTCGCAGATTGTTGGCGAAGAGGAGCCCTGCAACTACTGTAATTATTCCAAATACCCATTGAATTCGTTTCAGTGTTAGTTTATCTTTTCCCGATTTGTCAATGAAACCTAGATAGATTCCACCGACGGCAAGCGTAAACGGAATAACATAGATGACTAGCTTTGGTGCAACAGCAAGCGAAAGATAAAATAGAGCCGCTCCAATGAGAATAACACCGAAAATGTGTTCCACCCACACTAACCATGAACCGGATCGCGGAATCTTCTTAAGAAGTCCGGAAAATGTACCGAGAATTAAATAGGGAAATCCAAGTCCGAGCGCTAGTGTGAAGAATATCCAGAAACCGAATGATGCACTTCCTTTTGCTGCAACAAATGTTAGCAGCGCAATTACCGGTGGACCAACGCACGGTGCGGCAAATACGCCAACGACAAGTCCTGATAAATAAATTGTAATGAATCCGCTGCCCGACGTTCCACCTAATTTGCTTGTCAGCCAAAAAGGCATTTGTATCTGATACAACCCGAACGAACTGAGTGCGAGAGCGAACAACAAAGCCGCTATACTGCCAAGTATCCACGGATTTTGGAGCCAGCTTCCAAATAATCCGCCGCCAAGCGCCGCCATTACACCGAGCACGCTGTACATTGTGGCGATACCGAGAACGTAAATAAGAGCTTTGGAGAAAACGTACAGAAATTTTGTTTCTGCCTGTGAACCAAAAAGTGAGACAGTTACAGACAACATCGGATAGACACACGGTGTAAGATTGAGTGCAAGGCCGATGAGAAAGATGGCAAAGAAAGTCAATAGCGAGCCTTTTGATCCAAACATTGCCGCGATATCATTTTTTGTTTCAGTATGAACAGGGTTTATCGGTTTGTAATTGGCAAAGAGATCTTGATTCAGAAGTGTGATCGCTTCACCGACTCCGACAATCTGTATCGGGATATTTACATTTATAGTTGAAGGTGGTAAACATATTTGATCATTGCAGGCTTGGAAAGTTACACTTCCTTTGATTGTATCACTTCCAAGATTCAGTTTATCAGAAAATCTCAGAGAGGCAAAGATGGTGGTTGTTCCTTCATACACGTCAATCGGCTGATCTGCAATGGAGAGTGAAACAAGATTGCCTTTTGGAAACTGCACATCAGCAAGTATGATTCCTTCTTTGGATTGAAGTTCGAATGTTGTACCAATCAGATAGTTAAACGTTGGCGTATGCGAATTGATATGCCAGTCTTTGTCAATCTTTAATTGCAGGGCTACCTGAGCTGAACTGCCTGCCTGAATCTTGTTAGCAGAAAGTTTTACTTCCACATTCACATGCTGTGCCGTGATCATAGGTTTTAATGGAGCTTTTTTATTGATTGGCAGCGGCACAGAAAGAAGTGAGTTCACTTTTTGTTCAAGTGCTTCCTTTGATAACATTCCTACTTGCATGCCAGCCAAGTAACCGTCTTTATCAACAATGAAAGTTGTTGGAAAGCCTTTGATGCCGCCGTACTGTTGCACTACTTCCATGGTACCAAGAACAATCGGGTAATTTATTTTGCTCGTGTCCATGAATGGTTTTACCGCTGACCAACCATCTTCATCCATCGCGATACCAATGATTTCAAATCCTTTGGATTTGTATGTTTTATATACTTCGATAAAGTCTGGAATTTCGGCTTGGCAAGGTGGACACCATGTTGCCCAAAAATTTATCATTACAACCTTGCCCTTAAGTGTAGCAAGCTCAATGACTTTACCATCATATGTTTGGAGTGCAAAATTTGGAGCTTTCAGTTTCTGAAGCGTTTGTGAATTGCCGGCATTAGATAAAAGCAATGTGAAAAGGAGAGAGAGAATAAAGCTTTGTTTCATTAAGTGCTTTTCTTGAGTTGTTAGTTTATGGATTCTGTGTATTTTAAAACCAATAAACAAAGGAAATCGTTTCATTTTACATCCCGTATAATTGAAAAATAGGAATATTTCGATAGAATTGATAATATAGAATCGGTGATGAAAGGCCAGTATTCAATCATTGTACCCTGATCACTTGCCATTGTTCATCGGTTAGAGTTGCTTTTCTGCAAATTATCGTCAATATTTTTCTCATTATGAATAAACCTCTTTATATTATTGGCATTGAAGGTGGCGGAACTAAAACCACCGCTGTACTCTGTGCAATGGATGGCGTTATACTTTCCGAAGCGCAAAGCGGTCCGTCAAACTTCCACATCATCGGTGTTGAGAAAACTGTCAGTACACTTCTCGATCTAATCCAAACGTGTTGTCATTCTGTTGGATGCAACGTTTCACAAATCGGTGCAGTTGTTGCAGGACTGGCGGGAGCCGGCCGCGTTAATGATCAGCAGCGCATAATGGATAGTTTATTGGAAGTTGCACGTTTGAAGAGTATAGATCTCGAAAAAGTCTCAATCGAAAGCGATGCACGTATTGCACTGGAAGGTGCATTCAGTGGTAAGCCGGGTGTTATCGTTATTGCAGGAACAGGATCGATTGTGTTTGGGAAAGATGAACGCGATAAAGTTTATCGAGCCGGTGGATGGGGAAGGATAATTGGTGATGAAGGAAGTGGTTATGCAATTGGGCGAGAAGCATTCCGTTCTGTGGCAAAATTGCTCGATGGCTATGGTGAAAAAACAAAATTGTTGAAATTATTTGACGAGAAATTCGGACTTGGAACTCAAGATGCCATAATTAATGCCATCTATGAAGAGAAATATGATTTCGCTTCTGTTGTACAAGTTGTGATGGAAGCGGCATTGAAAGGCGATTCGGTTGCGAAGAAAATTCTTATTCATGCTTGTTCTGATCTGGTCAAAGTGATTGATGCAGTTCTAATTAAGATGAATAAAGGGAGGAAGGGCGTACAAAAACGCCCACTGGCATTTGTCGGCAGTTTGCTGATGAATGATAATTTTTACTCACGAAAAATTCGTTCGGCTATCAAGCGAGAAGTACCGCTTGTTACTATTCATAATGCCGAATCATCTCCTGTTGTTGGTGCCGCGTTAATGGCGATTCGTTTATTAAATGAATAACTAGTGGCGGATAATTTTCAACCACAGAGGACATAAAGGATCACAGAGTTAATAATGAGGAATTAGACTTCTGTATCACTCCGCATTTTCCACGATAAAATAATTCTGAGAACAATTGATGAAAAAAGAAAAAGCAACGCTTACTGTTATTCTTCAATATTCTCCCAATCCACAATTTGAGATGACGCTTAACCGTTTCATCGATTCATCGTTCATTGAAAAGATATTCATTAACCATAGCGGCGAATACTCTAGTGTACATCCTAAATGCGAAATGGTGAAGACAGATTCGCTAACATCAGGTAAGACACTTAACCAGGTTCTTGCAAAAATACAAACGAAATATTTACTTTTTATTTTGCAAGTCCAAAATATCAAAATAATTCAATTCGATTTGGAACGAATGATTAGCATTGCCGAACAAACCGGTGCTGGAATGACTTACTCGGACTACTACGATGCGAAAGGCGGTAGTCGATTCGAGCATCCATTGAACGAATATCAACTCGGCAGCATTCGTGATACTTTCGATTTTGGACATATTCTCTTTTTCTCCACTTATGCGGTGAAGAAAGCGCTTAAATGTTATGGAAAACTTGAAGATGTAGATAAAGCGGGACTCTATGACCTTCGCTTGAAGGTTTCCATCGATCATCAACTTTTTCATATACAGGAATATCTGTACACAAAAATAAAATCTGATGTTCGTAGAAATGGCGAAAGATTATTTGACTACGTCAATCCTTCCGAACATCAAATCCAAAAAGAAATGGAGATGGTAGCCACAAAGCATCTTAAACGTATCGGTGCATATTTAAAACCAAAATATGGAAAGGTGCCAAAGTACAATATTCATTTCCCAGTAGAAGCAAGCGTTGTAATTCCAGTTCAAAATCGCTTAAATACAGTTGCTGAAGCTATAAAAAGTGTTCTGGAGCAGAAAGCAGATTTTCCATTTAACTGCATTGTCGTTGATAATTATTCCACCGACGGTACGACACAATTACTTCAACATATTGCCGAAAAAAATCCAATGGTTAAGCATCAAATTCCGCCTCGGACAGATCTTGGCATTGGCGGATGTTGGAATGAAGCCATTTACTCCAACAACTGTGGAAGGTACGCTATTCAACTTGATTCCGATGATATCTATTCTAGAACGGATGTGCTTCAGAAAATTGTTGATGAATTCCATCGCAATAATTATGCAATGGTGATTGGTTCGTACAAATTAATGAATAGGAAATTAGATGAAATCCCACCCGGTATCATTGATCATAAAGAATGGACACCGGGAAATGGGAGGAATAATGCGCTCCGCATCAACGGACTTGGAGCACCGCGTGCTTTCAACACAGCATTATTGCGGGAATTCGGTGGAATGCCCAATGTGAATTATGGCGAAGATTATGCTATCGCACTCCGGTTTTCACATCAGTATCAAATCGGAAGAATCTACGAACCGCTTTATCTCTGCCGCCGTTGGGAAGGCAACACGGATGCTGCGCTTTCTATCGAGATTGCAAACCGGAATGATCATTTCAAAGATAAGCTTCGCACAATTGAAATTCTTTCTCGCCAACAACTCAATAGGAAGATGAAGTGATCGTCAAAATTCATCCTTAGCAAGAAGTTAATGAAATCGGGGGCAGAGCGAGCTAAATCACTGGGACTTGATAAAGTTTGGATCGATGCGATGATCAAAAATGAATCGGCGATTGCATGTTATAAAAAAAATGGGATACGAAGTAGTGGAGAATGCCCCATTCATAATGGACAAAACCACAGTTGACCATTTCATTGGATTCGTTCCGGTCGGAAGAATTCTGACTGGAGATAAATAACAAAAGGGAGATTTTTCCTTGGCAAAGGCAGATTGTATTACTCCGAAAGTGTTCTCCTGTTTTAATTCTGCATATCAGAACGCCGAGTTACCGAAGTTGTGTTCGGAACTCTTTGCGCAGCAGCAATCCACCTGGCAGCAGATGGCGGAAGGATATGCCTCGCTGGAGTTTATTCGTATACGTGAGATTATCTGTAACGGGTGCACAGTAAAAGTGCAATTCAATCCGAAACGCATCATCAGCACGGGAGCGGATGTCGATCCGGCAATAATTAACAAGCGCAAATGTTTCCTTTGTCTTGAAAATCTTCCAGAAGCACAACAAGGAATTCAGTACCGTGACGATTTCCTGATACTGTGCAATCCTGTCCCGATATTTCCAAGACATTTTACTATCTCAAGCATTCGTCATATACCGCAAGACTTTAAATTTTCCGTCGATACGATGCTCGATATTGCCAGAGATATTAGTCCTGACTACTCCATATTTTATAATGGACCTGAATGCGGTGCTTCTGCCCCGGATCATTTGCATTTCCAAGCAACACCGCGCCGCGCCATTCCTGTTGAATGGGACGCAGTGGATGTCCGAAGACGCAAGCGGTTCTACTATAAAAATCATGTTGCGGGATTCACATTGATAAATTATGGCAGATCGGTTATAATTATTGAATCGAGTGTCAAACAACAACTGCTCGCTTTTCTCCAAATAATGTTTGATGAATGGAAGAAACTTCTTCGCTTTACCAAAGAGCCGATGGTGAATGTGCTTTGTTCGTATCAAGAAAATATTTGGCGGCTGATTATTTTCCCACGACACAAACACCGACCTGATATATATTTCAAAGAAGGCAATAATCGAATGGTCATCAGTCCAGCCGCTGTCGATATGGGTGGATTGATCGTAACACCGCTAGAAAAGGATTTCTTGAACATCGATGCAAAATTGATCGAAGACATTTTCGTTGAGGTAAGCGAGCAACAGGCAGTTATCGATAACATCTTGGACAAAATTGTTTGATTTCCTCCGAACCGGTTATCTCCGTCGGTCTCATCGAGAACGCAAAAGAAGTACGCGGCTATTTCAACGGTTACTTTGAATTACCCACCTCTGTAAAATTGCAGGGTTCTTTTCTGGTTACGAGCAAAGATGGACGGTTGGCGCTGTATGACAACGAAGATGTGGAAGTTCTTCGTTCTGGAGAACTTTTCTGTCGTTCGTTGAGTAATGCAACGTTCACCCTGAGCGACGTCACAATCGGTATCAATTTCCATTGGGAACGAAAAGAAAAGCAAACCTTTGAAGGCAACCTTAAGATTCGATCGAATGCCGATGGTACACTTACGGTGATCAACGAAGTTTGTTTAGAATTATATCTTCAAAGTGTCATCTCATCAGAAATGAGTGCCGAAGCGCCAATTGAACTGTTGAAAGCGCATACTATTACTTCACGAAGTTGGCTCATGGCAATGTTAGAGCGGCAAGGGAAGTTTAGAAATATTCACATCCACACGCGACATCCGAGTGAGACGGTTAATGAAATTATCCGCTGGTACGACCGCGAAGACCATACTTTGTTTGATGTCTGCGCCGATGATCATTGCCAACGGTATCAAGGAATTGCAAAAATTATTTCGAATTCTGTACAAGAGGCAATTAATACGACGCGGGGGATATTTCTTGTTACCGGTAGCGAGGTGTGCGATGCCCGTTTTTCTAAGGCATGCGGCGGAAGAACAGAATTATTTGAAAATTGTTGGGAAGAGACATCTATTCCATATCTCCAATCTGTTTCCGATTCTTCATTGAATTATCCGCCAACGTTGAATGAAGCTGATGCTGAACACTGGATTACTTCCTCACCTGATGTTTATTGCAATACGACCGATGGCAAGATGTTACAGCACGTGCTGCCGTCGTTTGATCGGGAGACAACAGATTTCTTTCGATGGAAGTTCGAATATTCGCCTGAACAGCTTGAAGAAATTCTACACACAAAATCAGAGATTGACTTTGGGACAGTGACGGATATAATTCCCATGAAGCGCGGTCCATCTGGACGTATCGCCAAATTGAAGATTGTCGGATCGAAACGAACGATAATCGTGGGGAAGGAATTGGAAATTCGCCGCTGGCTATCGAAGTCGCATTTGTATTCGAGTGCCTTTATTGTGAAAATTGAACGAGACCCGAATGGGCTGCCAAGGAAGTTTACATTTCATGGAGCAGGATGGGGACATGGCGTAGGTCTTTGTCAAATTGGTGCAGCGGTGATGGCAACGAAAGGATTCACAGCAGAAGAAATTGTGGAACATTACTTCAAGGGCGTGGAATTAAAAAAGTTATACTAAAAACTTCGGGAATATATAAATGATATCTATTGTGCATTTTGATTTTCGATATTCGAATTTGATTACAGTAAGATAATTCGATGACAGATCAACAAACGCGCAGAAATCCCTGGGCTTGGGTTCCATCGCTTTACTTCGCGGAAGGAATTCCGTATGTCATCGTGATGACGGTATCAGTGATTATGTACAAGAAGCTTGGTATCTCTAACACTGATATCGCACTTTATACAAGCTGGCTTTATCTACCATGGGCGATTAAACCGTTGTGGAGTCCATTCGTCGATATGTTTTTTACAAAACGGTTTTGGGTTATCTCGACACAGTTGCTGATTTCCATTGCACTCGCCGGTGTTGCGTTCAATATTTCGATGCCTTCATTCCTCGTCCTGACACTTACTATCTTTGCGTTGATGGCGTTCTGTTCTGCAACGCATGATATTGCCGCTGATGGATTTTATATGCTCGGGTTGAATGAGCCGCAGCAAGCGGCATTTGTCGGTATTCGCAGTACGTTCTACCGTATCGCAATGATCGCAGGACAAGGTGCATTGGTTGTGTTGGCAGGAACATTAGAACCTCGTATTGGAATTCCGCAGGCATGGTCGATTACTTTTTTTGTGATTGCTGTTATGTTTGCAGTACTTTGTTTATATCACCGATTTATTCTTCCGTATCCCGCATCAGACAGACCAATTTTGGAAGACCAATCGAAAGGAGTGCTATCTGAATTTATTCATACCTTCGTTGTCTTCTTCAAACGAAAAGATATTTTGGTAATCCTCTTGTTTTTGCTTTTCTATCGTTTTGCAGAAGCACAATTAGTAAAACTTGTTTCACCCTTTTTACTCGATCCGCGTGACAGGGGCGGACTCGGATTGACAACAAGTGAAGTAGGAATTGTGTATGGCACAGTCGGCATTATTGCGCTGACTGCCGGAGGATTACTCGGCGGGTATGCAATTTCAAAAAAAGGGCTTTGGTGGTGGCTTTGGCCGATGGTAGTTATCATGCACACACCGGATTTAATGTTCGTCTATCTCTCGCATTTCCAGCCAACCAATTTGTTGTTCATAAATATTGCAGTGGCGTTGGAGCAGTTTGGATACGGGTTTGGATTTACTGCTTACGCAATGTATATGATTTACATCTCGCAAGGTGAGCATAAGACAGCGCACTTTGCCATATGCACTGGTATTATGGCGTTCGGAATGATGCTACCCGGAATGGTGAGCGGGAAAATTCAAGAACTTATCGGCTACCAGCATTTCTTTTTATGGGTAATGATATCGACGATTCCAGGATTTATCGTTGCCGCATTAGTGAAGATCGATTCGGAGTTTGGGAAGAATAAAGCAGAAGTCTAAAGAATATTATCGCGAAACCGAATGCATCTTACCTCGACCAGCATTTCCTTAAAACTTCAATTGTCGTGAATGACCATGCTCATACTACCGAGGCAATATGAGATTTGCAGACTTGCCTGCTGATAGCAAGGTTCGCACTTAACGAAGATATCTCGTAAATCTCACTGACCTTTTCTCAATCGAACATAGGTATTATCCACTCCCAGTCACGAGTCCCTCACTGAAGCGAGGGACTGGAGAGTCTACAATTCACAGTGTTTCTATGTTCTGTGTAGTATTCTTCCTTCTCCCAAAAAGGATTAATTACTTATTCATCCTTTAGGGCTATTCCCAGTTAACAAAATTATCTCTATGCTTTTTTACCAGAGGAGAGAAGTATTTATCCTGAAATGGGTGTATTGGATATCCTTCCTGCCTATGTGCAGAAGAAAGGAATGTTCATATTACCTGGAATCCCATAAAAGAATAAGTGAAAAAACAAAGTGTCAAAGTAATAATCCGTTAAGGAAAAACGAAATATTATGAGCTGGCTGCGAGCGCAAGAAAGAACGAGGAGTTTGTTGGAACACTCCAAGAAAAATACAGGATGGCCTATGAGGGAACCGGATAATAAATTCAAAGAATCCAATGAGCAATTGGAAAAGTCGGACAGTGAGTTTATGATACCAAAAGTACAATTGAAGCATAGAATCCAACAAAATGTTAGTAAACCATAAATTACGTAAACTCATTAGTAAAAGGAAAATTATGAAAAACAAAATATTCACGTTCGCCGTCATAGGATGTATGACAGGAATATTTTTAGTAGGCTGTCAAAAAACAGCAGAACAGAAAGTTGAGGGAGCCAAGCAAGAGCTGAAGGAGGCGAAAGCTGATTACGCTGCAGAGTGGCAAAAATTTAAGACTGAATCTGAAGCACAAATCAAAGTGAATGAAGACAGAATTGATACACTCAAGACAAAGATAGAAAAAGCTGGTACCAAGGCGAAAGCGAAGTACAAAAAAGCAGTGGCGGAATTAAAGGAAAAAAATCACGCCCTCAAAGAGAAGTTAGAAGATTATAAAGACGAGGGACAAAGTAAATGGGAAGAGTTCAAGACGAACTTCAATCATGATTTGGATGCGGTTGGAGAAACAATATCAGATTTATTTAAAGATAAAGATTAACAGCAAAAGCGACGTTTTTCAATTGACGAGAGAATGACCCGAAGCCCGGTTGTTCTCTTGTCAATATGTATGATTTCAGAAACCGGGGTGGACCAACAAATGTCATTACGCCGACGAAATATAGACGATATAGAAGAGGAACACAATGAAAACACTGTACATTTTAATTGTGTCGCTGTTGTATTCAGTACTAGTTCAAGCGCAGAATATACCTGCGTTTGAAAACAATATAGCACTAAATCAAAATTGCTGGTCAAGCCGGCAGATTTCAGAAAACGAGATTAATCGTTTTTCTGAGCCGGATTCGCTGGCCAAGCTGAAGAATGCTCTTAAGGACACGAACGAGGTTAAAAAAGACACTCCGATTCCGGATAAAACCAAGCAGCATATTGAGGAAACCAATGTAAAGACAAATGTCGTTCCCACGGATACAAGCTACAAGAAAATTCTAGTACAGGACTCGACTGCGCACATTTATAACATGTACCGGGGTTTGCTCAATGATGACCCAATCTATAACAAAAGAGTTCCTTTATGGCAGCCGATTGCAAAAGTTCTCATCCAAAATGCGCTTGTAAATATTGTCGATCATTATATTATTCATTATGATTGGGCTGTCGTGGGGTTAAAGTCTTGGAATCAAACGGCAGTTCACTCAGGTGTTCCCTGGGGTAATGGATGGAAATGGGATCAGGATAGATTTGGCAATAATTTTTTCCTGCACCCTTATACAGGCGCAGGCTATTTTAATTCGGCACGCGCGAGTGGATATAACTTTTGGGAGTCGTCGGTATTTGTATTCGGAGGAGCATATACATATAAGCTTTTCGGAGAGAATGGCTGGCCCG
>PLMK01000018.1 GCA_003142475.1 Ignavibacteriota bacterium | reverse complement strand
TTAAGAGCTGAACCTGTATATCTTTGGGCAGTGAATTAAATGCCTTTGTTGAATCGGCACTTATATGACTGTTAACGAATTGGAATTTTTCATCATCAGTTTCCAATGCATTAAAAGCTGCAGCTTTCTCAGCTAACAAATCGTTGATTTCAGCGATGAGTTTTTTTATCTCAGGCACAAATTCTATTAAGCCTTCCGGTATCAGACAAATCCCAAAGTCTTCATCATTATCAGAACGTGTTTTTATAACCCTGGCAATGTCTTCAACAATCTGGTTCATTGTAAGTCTTTTCTCATGCACTTCTTCAGAAATGATTGCATAGTTTGGATGGGTCTGGAGAGTACATTCCAGTGTTATGTGTGAAGCGGAACGTCCCATTAACTTGATGAAATGCCAATATTTTTTTGCAGACATAGCGTCGCGTTCAAGATTGCCAATAAGTTCACTGTACATTTTGCATGCTGTATCAAAACCAAAAGATGCTTCAATCATTCCATTTTTTAAATCTCCATCAATAGTCTTGGGGCAGCCTATTACCTGAACGCCAGCATTAATCGACTTGTAATACTCAGCCAAAACGCAAGCGTTTGTGTTCGAGTCATCTCCCCCAATAATAACGATGGCATTTATACCAAGTTTTTTACAATTCTCTAAACCCTTATCAAACTGGGAATGTTTTTCCAACTTTGTCCTGCCGCTGCCAATTATATCAAATCCTCCTGTATTTCTGTATTCCTCAATTAATTTAGCAGTCAATTCAAAATATTTACCATCTACTAATCCTGATGGACCACCTAAGAAACCGAATAATTGGCTATTTTTATTCATAGCTTTTAATCCATCAAATAGTCCCGCAATGACATTGTGTCCTCCAGGAGCCTGGCCTCCGGAAAGGATTACTCCAACTTTTATTACAGGTGATTCCAAAGGTTTTGAACCAGTCTCAATATTTAATATCGGTAAACCATATGTATTCGGGAACATTTCTTGAATTTCTTTTTGATGTGCAATAGATTGAGTTGCAGCACCTTCTTTAATTATAATATTATCGGTTAAAGCGGATGGTAATTTTGGCTTGTATTCAGCTCTGGCTAACTGTAAAGAACTTATTGTCATGGTATCGAATTCTCTATGTTTTTACTTTAGTGAGTATTATTGACACTGTATCTAATTAAATCAATTTTTGGCAATAAATCCAGATAGAATGAAGGGATCTAAAGTCTGTTCTTGGTTTTAAAAGGAAAGGTGGTTGTCACTTTATAGCATATCGTTTCCGCACTGCGGGAATTAAATATTCTGCAAATGATTGTTCCATGTTATATTTCGGCCACCAATCCCAATCTCTGTGTGCGGCAGAATCATCCACATCTGCGGGCCAGCTGTCAATTATTGCTTGACGTCTATAATCA
Source organism: Ignavibacteriota bacterium (assembly GCA_003142475.1). Lineage (GTDB taxonomy): Bacteria > Bacteroidota > Ignavibacteria > UBA10030 > UBA10030 > Fen-1298. The sequence goes on along the minus strand of PLMK01000018.1, from coordinate 37,903 downwards.
GATGTAAACGTAACATCTGGTTTCGGGAATGCTTTCTGAATGATTTGGAATATTTCCAAAGCCGATGGATTGAAAGCTCCTACGTTATAGATCATCCTTGTCAGTTTCTCCCGCGGAGCCGCTTGAAGTTTCAGCAACGCAGTAATAGCATCGGGCATTGCCATAAACGGAATACAAGTATCTTCACGAACGAAACAAGTATAAGGTTTATTCTTAGCCGCCATATGCAGCATTTCAGGAGCAAAGTCGCTTGTTCCGCCTGTTGGTAGAGTAGCCGCGCTGATCAAACCGGGAAATCGCACTCCGCGGAAATCAACCTGTCCTTTGGGCGGCTCTGCATCCAATTGGCGATAGAAATTTGCATAGTACCTGCCAAGCTGTTCCGTGTACAGTTTGTTGATGCCATATATAGTTCTTGGAGTCAGCCATTGATCTTCTTTAACTTTGCCGACTCGCTGTTTCGTTGCAATGTCGGGTAGGCCGTAAACGGCGATAGAACTTGGATAGATAAATTTAATTTCGCGTCCCTGCAAACGCGATTGTGTAACAGCGATTTCCAGAAGATTCAATGAACCGTCGACATTTACACGGTGTGCTAAATTTGGCTGACGTTCGGCGCGTGTAGAAAGCAGAGCAGCAAGATGATAAATGGTATCGAAGTTATGTTCGGTAGAAAGTGTTTCGAGTAAATGTGAATCTAAAATATCTCCTGTAACAATCCGGTGACAACGCAATCGTATTGATTCCTCGATGGGCACCATATCCATTGCAACGATGTGCATGCCGCCTTGTTCGGACAATTGTTCAATCAGTCCGTGACCGATTTCACCGTTAGCTCCGGTGATGAGGATAGTCTTAATTGACATGGTTCCTCCATTTTCTATAGAAATTCATAATGGAAAATTTATCGCTGATAATGTAATGAATTTTAACAAGGGAGGAAAATCATAGAAACACAAAGTGTCTCTGGTTTATCAGTTTCCCAGTCGATTGATGAGACTGACCAGATATTTTGATCTCATTTGCTCACTTGCCATTGCCTGTTTGATAGGTGGTAGTTTTAGGATAACCCCGAGAATTGCAGCCATCGCTCGATGACTTGCAAGTGCCTGATTATCGAAAATCAAATTCTGTAATTTTCCACGTTCAATCGCCATCAGAACAATCCGGTGTGTGCCGTTGATTGGTGTAATCACACGTTCTTTACGGGATTTCAATGAAAGACTGCCGAATGAACAGCTATGAACACAAACACCACAACCAAGACAGATGTCTTCAAGGAGCTTTGCCTTTTTCATCTTCGGCTTTTGTGGATTGTTAGCGGAGACAAGTGTCATAGCTTCCACGGGACAAACATTAACGCACTTGCCGCACCCATTGCACTTATCGTCAGAAATTTGCGGAAGGAAGTTGGTTGTATGCACTGGTTGGAGAATCCCGAATTTTCGTGCAGCGATCATCGCCTCGCAACAGCATCCGCAGCAGTTACAGATGAAATTTACCTGCCGCTGATTGTTCTCTCCTAATTGCACGAGGTTATGCGCATAGGCAGTTTCAAGCAACTTTAAACATTCCGTAGCGGAAACGGACTGTGCAATACCGTGTTTTATCAATGAAGCGGCGGCATAGTTAAAACTCATACATATTTCCATCGGTGCATTGCACTCTTTGCCAAGGTGCCGCATTTTATGCCGGCAATAGCATGTGCCAATACCGATATGTGTCGCTGTTCTGATTACCTCGCTCGCACGTTCATAATCCAACACATGCAGGGCATTCTCGCTTGAAAGTACAGGTTCTTGAACAAACGTACGTCCTAGTTGTGTCGTACCTGTTGCAAACAATGCTTTGATAAAATCTTCTTCAACGTTGAGATATTGATAGAACAACTCCGCCAATATTTTTTGGTTGACATCATTTCTAACGCGCATCATTGAGAACTCGAAGAAACCTGCCATTGGGGGCGGAAGAGAATAGATGCCGTCGACATCGAGAAGTATAGCACGGCTTGCTAATTCATCAAGCACACGTTGTGCATCTGGCAAGTTTATCTTCCAGATGTGTGCTGCTTGCTCGGCGGTAAATGGTTTGATTGGCAAAAGCGATACTAGTTCAGCTTCCTGCTCACTGAAAAGCATCTTCAGGATTTCATTTAGCACGCTCGATGGTGGGGCGTATTGAGGAAAAAGATTTATTCGGTCAACAAGTTGAACGTAACCGGATTTAAGCGATTGATGTGCCACGGAGCAATGTTAATGTTTATGGTGTGCCGCTGGTTTTATTTGTTCTGCATTTTCTATCTTGCCAACTAATTTTTGTGGTGCATGAATGAGTGTCGGCAGACATTGTGAGCATATCCAAAGTTCTTCTCCGCTGTAATGCAGATGCAGAAGCGGTGTCTCACGTTCCGACTTTTCACAATTCAAGCAGTGCAATTCTGAACTTTTAATAGCCATATATTATCCTAAAATAGTGTCTTTCGATGATTCCAGTACTACATATGTTCTTCTTATCATGTCAATGGTAAAACAAATGCGGCTACTTCTGAGCGTTCTTTCTAGCCGTGTTTTTCATAAAATTGACGTATATACGATTCGCGGGTACGACTGTTAATAAGAGAGAGTCTAGCGCAACCGCGCTTCTGTGCTTCGCCAATAACCATTTCCAATAATGCCGTGCCGACACCTTTACCCCGAGTTTCCGCAGAAATAAAAAGTTCAGAAACATATCCCTCCGGTCCGGGCAGAAAGAAGTAGGGAAGAAAATGCACAGAGGAATATCCGATGACCTTAAGTTTTTCATTTTCCGCAACAAAGGCCGAATGGCTGTCATCTGCAAGACAAAGAGAAATATGCTGACGGACACGTTCGATGGTTTTTACGGCGGATTCAGATTTCAAATGTTCAAACCAGCCGACCTCTCAGATAATACAGGCTATATCTTCAGCATCCTGTAAGTGTACGCCGCGAATTGTGATACTCATATTCCCACTCCTAAAAAGTGCAAGGTACTTTCGGATAGCCTTGCAGGGTATGCTTCCTACTTCTCTTTCTTCAACGGTAAAATACCACCCGCCAATTCGCCAATAACATTAACCAATTCAGTGTTTGCCGGTACAACAATTTTAGCGTTATTCTGCAGTGAAACCTGAACAGTCTCGAGACGTTTTAATAATTGAGCATTGCCGACAAAATATTTTTCTGCGGCTTCATTGACCAACCGTATAGCTTCGGCTTCTCCTTCAGACGCAAGAATTCTTGCCTGACGAATTCCTTCCGCTTCTTTGATTGCGGCACGTTTCTTACCGTCTGCGGCAGTTTCGGCAGCAGTGGCAAAATCGACGGCGGCAAGTTTTTCGTTTTCTGCCTTGACGATCTTGTTCATCGTCTCCTGCACATCTTTTGGCGGATCGATTTGTTTCAACTCAGCGCGAACAATGTCGATGCCCCAGTTTGTTGTCTCTTGAATGAGGATTTTATGGAGATCGTCATTGATGCGGCCACGCTCGCTGTTAGCCGATTTTAATGTTAGCGTGCCGATGATATTGCGGAGTGTGGTGCGCGCAAGATTCACAATCTGGAAATTGACATTGTTGACGTTATACACAGAGTTCTTTACGCTTTCTTCATCGGTTTTCACTTTAAAATAAACCTGCGCATCGACGACAGCATTGAGATTATCGTTCGTAATAATTTCCTGCGGTTCGGCATCTACCATCTGTTCGGTAATATTGATCCGATATAATTTATCGACCCCCGGCATAATCCAATGAAAGCCGGGTTGCGCGAAGCGGTTGTACTTTCCTAAGCGTTCTATTAATGCTCTGTGTGTTGGGCGAATAATTCGGATACCTATCAAGAAAAGAAAAACAAGAAGAATTCCGCCTGCAATCCATAAACCATTCAATGTCACTCCTGATTCTTCCATAATAGTCTCCTTACATGTGATTAGATGTCAGTTTTACAATACACTATTTCAAGTTGATCAGACGAGATCACGCGATCTTGTCTGGTTGCATCAGTTAATTCACTTTATATATTCTTCTGCAAAGAACTTTGCCGATAATGGCTCATCGGTCGCTTCTTTTATTAAAGCATCCCAACGTAAGCTGGCGCCAGGTGCAAATACCTTTTCTTTCAAGTATGTGCCGACCTCTGGTTTATTAGCGAAGCAAACTTCCTTAATACTTTCTTGCTTTAAAATATTTTTTGCGATGTAATGTTGAAGCTGAGATGCCGTCAACTCACCCAGCTCATAGTTATGATAATATGCCGGTGCTTGCGAAAGATGGATCTTTGCCGCCCAGTCTGGCGCATTGCGTCCTTCTGGCGGAGTTACCATCTGATATTCTTTCACCAAGTTCCACCACAGTTTATTTAAATCCTGGTCCGGATTTTCATACATCGCTTTTTCAAACCTCATCATGACTTGTGTCCACCTGCAGAAGATGAGTGCATGCATTCGCAGGTTCTCTTGTCCTTCAGTGCGTATGGTTTCCTCATCTTTGCCGCTAACACCGACCATTGCATGCAGCCAATCGGCATTTTCGGATTGTCGTTCCATCATCATTGCAATTGCTTCCGTTACGAAAATGTGCGTTTCGCATCTTAAGTAAAAAGGAAGATCGCGCCGAACATTCAAGCTGTACACACCGTGTCCGAGTTCGTGCAGCATTGTGCTCGTCCAATATTTATTATCAACAACGCTTTGCATGGTACGTACATCGCCTAAGCGGTCGATATCTGTGCTGAATGCATGCTGGTATTTTCCTTTTCGCCCGTAAATGTCGCTGTTCTTCAATATATTTTCCACCGGCAAGCCAATATTTTTATAGTAAGTGCTTACTAATTCGTCTATTTTCTTCCCTTTAAAATATTTGTCAATGTCCACAGTTCCAATTTGCGGTGCTTCCTGAAAGAAACGATCCTGATAATGCCATGGCATCATCTGCTCTGGTTTAATTCCATACTTCTTTGCTAACTTTTCATCAATCTCAGATTTGAGCTTTTTGTAAGGTTCGTCTGTAAGTACTTTTAGCTCGTTAAAAATTGAGACAACTTCATCGACACTTTGCTCGTTGGCGATGAGTGACATCTCATAATAATTTCTGAATCCCAATTGGCGTGCGGCTTCGTTGCGCAGCTTAACAAGTTCAATAACATCGGCGGCCACAGCTTTTCCAACTTCTTTACTTGCTTCCCATGCTTTTTGCCGTTTAGCAGAGTTCTTTTCTGTCTTCAAAATATTTTCGATTTCGTTGTCGCTTACTTCTTTGCCATCGATTGTGGGGCGGAAGACATTGAATTTATTCTGGACAGCGGCAGCTTTTTCCACAATTTTCCGCATCAAGGTTGTATCGTTCTGATTTGTGAGATAATTGTTGTAGATAACGATCAATTGGCGTTGAAGAAGTGTGTCTTTTATATTGCCGGCATCTTTCAATTTCTTCAACTGTTCAAATTCTTGTTTATTGGAATAAATAGTTCGGACTTCGAGTTCAACAGCAGCTTGTTCATCATAGAATTTCTTTTCACCAGTGGCGCTGGCATTCCAGCTTGCAAGATTTAATGCCTTTAATTTCGGCTCAATTATTTTAAGATGCATGTCAATGAATGCACGTAAATCTTTCTCGTCGTTACGCATCGAACAGGATATTAATGCGAACGAAAAGAGAATAGGAAGAAAGAGAAAGATAACTTTCATAAATACTCCTTTTAAAAAGTAAGAATAGAAGAACTTACGGATAATCTATGGAGAGGATTGCTGAAGCGCAAGCGTATTATAATACCATACAGGATTTAATTTTTAGAAATGTCTCTTGCTGGGATGGGATTACCTTTTATTCTAATTTATCAGCTTCTGCTTTTAGTAATTCCCACAAGCGTTTAATATGTTTCTCAGTGGTTGCAATATTCCCAATTGCAATACGAATCGTGTACCTGCCGTTCAGTTTTGTGTGAGAAAGAAATAATTCACCTGTTGCATTAATACGTTCGATGATCTGTGCGTTGAATTTCTCAAGCTTTGTTTCATCTGAAATTTCGTTCGGATGATAACGGAAACAGACTACACTGAAAGGAACCGGAGCAATGCGCTCGAAATTTTTATCAGCATCGACCCATGAAGCAAATTCACGCGCCAGCCGGCAATGCTCGCGGAGCAGTGATGTGAGTCCTTCAACACCAAATGAGCGGATGATGAACCAAAGCTTCAGTGAGCGGAAGCGGCGGCCAAGCTGAACGCCCCAATCCATATAATTATTCACCGTTCCGTCTGTAGTTCTGAGATATTCCGGCACGAGACTGAATGCCTGCTTCAAGATACCTACGTGGCGTGTGAAAAGTACACTACAATCCATCGGTGCAAAGAGCCATTTGTGCGGATTTGTGACAAAGGAATCGGCGCGATCGCAGCCGTTAAGCACGTAACGCATCTCCGGAATAATTGCCGCAGCTCCACCATAGGCGCCATCAACATGAAGCCAGATTTTTTCCTTCTGGCAAATATCTGCAATTGCCGGTACTGGGTCTATACTGGTTGAGGAAGTTGTTCCAACAGTCGCGACTGTGGCAAATGGAAGCCATCCGTTCTTTCGATCTTCTTCAATTGCCGCGGAAAGCAGTTCCGGTTTCATTCTGTATTCTGCATCTGAAAGAATTTTTCTCACACCTTCCTGTCCAATACCTAAGACGATCGCCGCTTTCTCAATAGAAGAATGCGTATGCTCTGTGCAATACAAACGCAGACGTGGCAGATCAGTGCGACCGGATAATCCTTGTTCGCGCACCTGTTTGTGAACTGCCTCGCGAGCGGCTGTAAGAGCAACAAGCGTAGATACGGAAGCTGTGTCTATAATGACACCTTGAAATTCCACCGGCAGCCCAAGCATTTGTCGATACCAATCGGTTACAACTTCTTCTAATTCTGTAGCGGAAGGAGAAGTCCGCCATAGCATTCCATTCACATTCAACGCGGTGGCAAGCATCTCTGCCAAAATTCCTGGAGCCGAAGCACTATTTGCAAAATATGCAAGAAAGCCAGGATGATTCCAGTGTGTGATACCGGGAAGTATGATGCGATTAAAGTCCGCAAGAATGTTTTCTGTTCTTTCCGGTGATGTCGGCGGCGCAATGGGCAGTTGTTTTTTTATATCACCTGGTTTCACTTGTGAAAATACAGGGTATTTTTCTGCATTCTTCAGATAATCGGCAATCCAATCGACGACTTCTTTGCCGAGCTTACGAAATTCTTCAGGATCCATTCCACTCAAAGGTTTTTCCGTCATTGTTATCCTATTATCAGTATATCGAGGCAATTTCAAATGAGATTATTTTTTAATCTTAACAGGCGGGCCATCTGAAACGCCAGAATCAAGGACGATTTTCCAAGAACCATCTGGTTGTTTCTTCCATGTAGTCGAGTACGTACCTGTGGATTTCATCCATTGGCCTTCCTTGTTCTTCCTTATTCTTTCCCATCTACCTACAGTATATCCAATAACCCCGGGGATCATCATTTCGGCTTTTGTGGGATACCACCGAAGGGAAAAAGTTGAATCTTTAAAAACAGATTCCATCTCTGCACGGATTTCAGCGAGACCTGTTGTTGGTTTGCTTGTGTCACTTAACATTGAACCGTTGGGAGCGAAGAATACTACCCAGCCATCCACGCCTTTTTCGGCAGTGGCTTTATCAAAATCGCGGTCAAGCAGCATAAGCAAGGATGCTTCATCTTTCGTGTCTTGTGCTATAAGAATTCCGATTGGAAAAACGAAACACAACGCAATAATAGAAAGTAGTTTTTTCATAATTGTCTCCGTGATTAAGAAGTCCGTGTCTCAATAAGAATCTGAACAAAAACTCTCGTAAGTGCAAGCGCTTGATGTTTCTTAAATTAATCTGTAATTATACAGTGAATCAAGAAAGGAATTGTTAATGAAAAGAGAAGAACAGGCGTTGGAAATTTTTAAAAATGGATTCAATTGCGCGCAATCCGTGTTTGTTGTTTTTGCAAAAGAGCACGGATTGGATGAAGCGACTGCATTTAAAATTGCCGGCGGATTCGGTTCCGGCATGGGACGTTTGCAAGAAACCTGCGGTGCTGTTGCTGGTGCGTTCATGGCGATTGGTTTACAAAATGGGAAAACTTTGGGTGATGAAGGAACCGAAAAGCGTGACAAAACGTATGCGCTTGTGCGTGAGTTCAATACTACATTCAAAGAAAAATTCAGTGCAACAACCTGCCGCAATTTACTCCAATGCGATTTAACGACTCCCGAAGGCATTAAATATTTTGCCGACAATAACCTTCACGATAAAGTTTGTGTACAATGCGTACAGGAAGCGGTGAGGATTGTGGAAAAAATACTCTAGTAAGTTGAATCATTGAAAAACAAATCTGGGAGATGGGTAAAAGGAGAACATATGCTGTTTCAGGTAAAAGTACGAGTAGATGTTACGAAGATGGCAGAGTTCGGACAAAAACTTATGATGGGAGAACTGGATAGAAGTTGTATTTGTGGAGAAACCCATTGCTTAAAGTTTGATCCAGCCGTGGGATTCAGTGTTTGGGAAGCAGAAGCACGGGTAGAATTCGATGCGGCATTCGCACCTTGGTCGAAATATTACAGCGAAGCCGAAATACAGGAGGTGATAACACCTTTGCAAGCTATGAACAAGTTGATGCAGCAAATGAAGAAATAGCAAGTTTGAACCTATCAAGGTTAAGCAGAACTCTTTGTTGATTCTTTAGGCTGCTTTTCCCTTATATGTTTCTTCATTATAGCATTGTCTTCAATTTATCATATCCAGTTCGGCTGATAAGAAGTTTTGTTCCGTCTTTCAGAATTGCCACGCGGCTGTCTTTTGCGTAGAGTTCAATACGTCCGATGCGTTCAAGGTTCACGATATATGAGCGATGTACGCGTACGAACTTTGTCGGGTCCAGCAGTTTTTCCAATTCCGCCATACGTTGCTGCTTTAAATGCGATTTGCCTTCCACTTTGATAGCTACATAATCGTCCTGTGCTTCGATGTAATCGATCTTGTCGGCGGGAATGACATGCACTTTCGATCCGTCTTTTATGAGCACACGTTCAAGCGTCGCAGGCTTCATACCGGCAGCTTCTGCAAGTGCTTCAACGGGCAGCGATTTTTTCTTTGCGATTCGCTCTGCAACGTGAGCAAGCGCTTCGTTCAATCGATCATTGCTGAACGGTTTTAAAAGATAATCGACGGCGTGGAGTTCAAATGCTTTTACCGCATATTGATCATACGCGGTTGCAAAAATTATTGCCGGTGGCTGTTCCACAAGTTCCAGCACTTCAAAACCGTTCAGCTTTGGCATCTGGATATCGAGAATAGCGAGATCGGGCATTAATTCGGTCATTGCTTTTACCGCTTCAAAGCCATTAGCACATTCTGCGATAAGATTGATATCGCTTCGTTTAGATAGAAATTCGCGTAGCACCATGCGTGCAGGTTCTTCATCATCAACTATAATTGTACGGATAACTGATTTGGAAGCCATACAAATTTTCCCGTGTTATGTGTTGTAATCTTTCATCGGAAAAGAGAGCTCGACCTTAAAAGAGTCAGAGGTCTTTTCGACATTGATTCTTCCATCATCTCCATATAGTGTTTGAATACGCGACCGAACATTCTTCAAGCCAAGTCCAGTCCCTTTCTTGGCAATATAGTCAGGATCAAAAGGATTTGCAACGGAGATGATAAGTTGGTGGTTATTTAATTTTGTTTTTAGAGTGATGGTGCCGCCTTCCACAAGCTGCGATATTCCATGGCGAACAGCATTCTCAACCAATGGCTGAAGCAGCAATGGCGCGATTTTGCATGCAAGAGTTTCTTTTCCGATTTCTTGTTTTACCTGTAGCCGAGAACCAAATCGTACCTGCTCGATTGTCAGAAATTTATCGATGAGAGAAAGTTCATCAGAAAGAGGTATGCGATTCTTTGACCCCAGGTCAAGACTATTCCGAAAGAAATCTGCAAGAAGAATCACCATTGTCCGCGCTTGCTCGGGATTCGCTGTTGTCAATGCGCTGATGGAATTGAGACTATTGAAAAGAAAATGCGGATCGATCTGTGCTCGCAATGCACGAAGCTCGGCATCCTGTGCAAGTAATTGTAGTTCGAGCGTCTGTTTTTCCGCTTCTCGCGATTGTTCGATTGCAATCAAAACATAATGAAGAGTAGCAACTAACAAAAAGATCAGAACAAGAATACTATAAATTCCCGCGATCCAAGGTTCATAAATTGATGCGAGGGGAGCGGAAAGTTGCAGGGAATCGATAAAATGTACCCATACATATCCAAATGCCATTGCAATACCCGCAGCGATGCATGCTGCAACAAGAAAGAGCGTTAGCAAATTGTACCATTGTGTTTTACGGATTGGATAAATTTTGCATAGATAGTATGATGATAAACAAACGAGAGCGAAGAACAGATCATTTGGAATATCGGCTGCTAGTAAGGTAAACCATTGGTTGGGCAATGAAAGCAGATATGGAATCTCTATCAGTGTTCCGATAAACAACCAGACTGCGAGATAGAAGAAGAGCGTTCGCCTGTTGGAAAGAATAGGATGCATGCTAATTTTTTATCTCGATGCCACCCATCACTGCAGTTCCTTTGACAATCAATCGTTTGGTCGAATTTTTTTCGGGGCGTGTCTTATCGTCAAATCCGCCCATGAACGGAAATCCTTCGATAATGACAATCCAATCTTCCGGTACGCGAACTTCCATTCCCCCCATAAACGCAAAGATATCCAGCACTGCTTCTTTTTCAAACGACGCTTCACGCAAGTCAATTTCTAATCCACCCATGACGGCAGTAAGTTCGCCGCCTTTGAAATTTTGTGAATTATTTTTGCGTTTGTATCCGCCCATCACGGCGATAGCCTTGATGAAATCGTACGAATCGGATGTGTCAATAATAGGAATGGTACTTCTTTTACGGAAAATAGAACTCCGCACAATCATTGAAATGCCGACAAAGACCAGAATGAGCGGCCAGTAATCCCAGAGGTTGAAATCAATGAAGTACAATCGGTCGAGTAGCATGGCAGAGCCGATGAAGATAAGAATGATGCCCCAAACTTTTCCGGGGCCACGCTGACATTGAAGTAAATACGCAATGCCGATTACAACGAGAATGGCAGGCCAGAAATGCAAATAGTCATGTGGATTTATGATACCCATATTCCCGAGGAGAAAAAGAACACCGACTAAAATAATTGCAGCACCGAGCACTAGACGCGGTGCGAAGAAGGCGTGATCGTTATTGTCCATGGTAATGGTCCTTTGCAAATCGAAAATGTGAAGGATATGCAGATTTCCACAACATACCTATGCCAATGCCGATGAGCAGAATTGGCCATGAGTTATGATAATCTAACCCGAATATATGTAATTCTGACATGAACAGCCAAGCTCCAATAAAAAGTGTCGAACAAGCTTTTCGGTATTCCCACGCAAACTGTGCATCCATCAATTTTCCTAATCCGACGGCAATAATAATTGTTGGCCAGTAATGCCATGCTTGAACATTGTGGATAATATCGAACTTATCTAACATCAAAGCAACACCGGCGGCAAGCAGAAAAAGTCCAACTCCAAGCTGTCCGTATGAATGTCTTTTTTGATCTTCCATGATATACTCCTGTTATAATTTTGTTCTATATGATGATACATGGAATTTAGAAGGATGTTTCAGCGATTTCGGTGAGCGGCGAAGAGAAATCGGTAAGTAGTGAAATAAAATGCGATGTTCTGTCGATGCGCATTATATTACGCATGGTTGCAAAACATATCGCAAAGATTGGATGTTAAAAGAAATATCGTACCCCAAATCCAAAATCAAATTCAAAAGTCGATGATGGTTGGAAGTACAAGGTTGGGTTAAGTTCTAAGAAAATATCGAAAGAAGAACCATGTGGCCACCATGCTATTCCAAATGCACCGCGAGCTCCGAATGTGTTCGTACCATTATTTAAACTAAAAATTGCTCCGAGCCCGTAATAGAGGGGAAAAGATTCACGCGAGTGGAATACGTGTGAATGCCACAAATACTCGGCAGCTATGGCTGTCCCTCCTTTATGAGACGTCGATGGCCATCCGATACCGACTTGAATAGCACCTGATGGCGTTACCCAACCTTTGCAATTGATACCGGTCGGTTCACCAATCATGAGTCCAAGACCAAGTCCACGACTTTGTGAAATACCAACAGAGGTGATAAGCAGAATGAGCAAGAGAGAAAAAAGTAATCGGCTACACATATAAATTCCTTAAAATAATTTAAAATAGTCGAATGTACGAGCAAATATATAAATAGTACAAACTCTAAAAAGGATAAACATTATCCCAAAAATATTATTCTGGAGAAGGCATATTAAACTGAGCCCATTCTTCGCGAGATGGTCCATACACGCCCGGAACTTTAAGTCCTGCTTGCCGCATCAGTACGGTCATTTGTGCACGATGATGAATTTGGTGTTTGATGAGACTGTTGAGTGTGGCACTACGGGTCCATTTTTCTCCATACATATCTATTTCTTCCGCAAGCATTCCATCATTCCATTTTTGTTTTACCTCTGCTGTAAAGGATGCACCTGCTTTCTCGTACGCTGCAACGATTTCCGATGCCTTGTTTGGATCGGGCGTATTTTCAGATGGTGCATTTACCTTTAGTCCGGCTTTATCGCCCATCTCGCCAAGCGTGAGAACAATGTGCCATGCCAGATGACCCAGAGAGCGGCCTTCCGCTGATACTTTCTCTTTGAGTGATGCGTCGGTCAGATTCTTAAACACTTTGAGTGTAGAATCATATTCTTGAGTCCAATCAGTTAGAAAATCTTGAATTGTGCGATACATAATTTGTTCTCCTTATGTATGATTATATTCTACAGTTTCATTTAATAATTACTTCCCTGACTGCAACTTGTCCCATCCTTGTGAAATTAATTGATTCGCCGAGAATACGTGCGGATTCTTCTGGTGCATGGAAGCCAGTGGAATTTTCCGATTCAACAAAGTCGAGATAAAATTGTGCTTTACGTTGGTAATTTCTTGGTACGGCTAATGCCGTATCTGACTTACCATCTTCCTTAGCTTTTTTAATGTCGCCGATGAGCGCAATGAGAGCATCCATTGCAAGGTTGCGTAAACGAAAAGTCCGATCTTGAATTATCTCCACACGTTCTTTTAATTCCTGTTCGCTCCACTTATGGCAGGTTTGGCATGCACGGTTGATATCAAGCATTGGACTGCGGACATTGTGATCACTGATTTTTAAAGCACCAACTCTTTTGTAAGGCATATGGCAATCAGCACAGGAGACACCTGAGCGTGCGTGAATGCCTTGATTCCATGTTTCAAACTCCGGATGCTGTGCTTTTAATACTTCGGCTCCGGTTTCTGCATGAACCCAGTCTTTGAATTTTATCTCTTCATAGTAAGCCATAATACTGTCAATTTTTATTCCCTTTGCCCAAGGATACGTAAGACGTTTTTCTGTTCCCTTGAAATAATATTCCACATGACACTGCCCGCAAACGAATGCACGCATTTCTTGACGTGTTGCCATTGTATTCACATCATAATCTTTGATGCCTTGCGATGCCTTCAATGCGCGGATACCTTCTAAAAAACCGGGCCTTGTAACACGTAATTGCATCGTGTTCGGATCATGGCAGTCAATACATGAAACAGGATGCGTAACGAGCTTGCGTGCTTCGAAATAAGGTAATTGGTTCATCTTATCGAATCCTTTTATCAAATCGCCTTCGCCAAGTCTTTTATAGGGAAGATATATTGATGCATGACAATGTAAGCAAGTTCCTGGCTGATGTGTTACGATTTGCCGTTCAGTGTACATCTGATCATCAAGCATGTAAGCATGACCTCGTTTCTTTCGGAAGTCTTTAGAGAAGGCGTACCCTGCCCACATGGTTTTCAATCGCGGATCTTCTTCCAGGCGAGATTGGGCAACAATAGACCGCGGATCAGCTTGTGTTGGTGTCTGCGGCATTGCTTCACTCCCACCGTATTTTGTTCTCTCTTGATCAACCGTGCGGAGATAGTCGTCATATTGCATGGGGAAAATTTTTCCCCAAGTTTCCGATGCTTCGGTTGTATCTGTCAACTCGACTACACGATAGAATGGATTGCGCGCTTCTTGTTTGTGCTCGTAGATGTTGACTAACAAAGCAGTAATTCCAATCGTTGCAACTGCCGTGATGCCGACAACGATCGTTATAAAGCGAAAAGAATTACCGCTTCTTTGTGTTGCCTGTTTCTCGCTCATAATTACTTTCCTTTCTGCCAAACTTTAAGAATAATCTTTGTTATCGTACTCTTCGTAGTCATTCCATATGCCCGACAGATTTGTGACAGGTGATGCATGGAGTTTTATTAGCTTGCTGATGCGGGCCGTCAATTGCATCGACAATATCCTGATGACATTTCTGGCATGCCTGTTCTGCAACTTTAGTATTGCGTTCGTTAATTTGAATATTATCTGGAAACCAACCCGTTGTGAAATAGAACGAATGCCAAAAGCCGTTTGATGCTTTTGTGGCATACTTACCTACGAAACTGGCAGGAGTGTGGCAATCGTTGCATTTTGCCACCGAGCGATGGCTGGATTTTATCCACCCATTATATTGTTGGCTCATGACATGACAATTTGCACATGCGGAAGGATCATCAGTGAGATAAGAATAACCTTTTGCGTAAATAAAAGTATAACAACCTAGTCCGATGACAAGCCCTGCCATTACACCAATGAGAATAATAAAATTACTTTTTGATAGCATAATTCAAATGCTTGTCGTTATGTTGGACTTAACTTTCTAATTATCTTTGGTCGGTGATGGTATCAATATCTATCTCTCCGCCTAAAAAGTCAATCTCAATTCGTTCTTTCATATGCCGCTCAATTATTTTTTTTGCACCGAGATCGCCTTCAAGCGATAACAATTCAGGGAAAATACAACGGTCGAACAGTGCTGGCACGCCAACTGTCCCTGCATATTTGCAGGTGACTATGGGTACTCGTGTTGAAGTATAGGTATCGATAAGTGTGTTCAGGATGTCCGTTGATAATTTTAATTGGTCGCAAAGAACGATGATTACTGCATCAATGTTTTTTCCAAGCGATTGTATTCCTGAGCGAATAGATGTGCTGATACCGCGTTGCCAATTCGGATTTACAACAATATCGACCGGCAGGTTTGCAATTTCCAATTTCATTTTCTCTGCCTCAAAACCAAATACCACATGAACAGATTTCGCTTCAGACAGCAAAACTGTTTCGACTGTTCTACGAAGAAGGGAAATTCCATTATATGGAAGAAGCTGCTTAGGTGCGCCGAGTCGAATGGATGCACCAGCGGCGAGAACAATTATAGCGATCGAAGGTTTATCCATACCTTATAATAATAAAAGACGCAAAGAAATGCCTGTGAAAAACCACTCCTTTGCGTCTTAATTACTCATCTACTTAAAAACTCAATAACTTTTAACTCACTTCTTCTTATCTAATATTTTCTCCATCTCATCCATTACACGGTTCATTTTTATCATTGTGAGATCGAATGGCTCGGAGGTCGTCATATCCACGCCGGCTTTCTTCAGCAGATCGATGGGATAGTCAGAACCGCCGGCAGAAAGGAATTCGATATATTTCTTCATTGTTGCTTTGTCACCGGCAAGCACTTGTTCCGATAATGCCGCGGAAGCGGTAAATGATGTAGCATACTGGAAAACATAGAAGTTATAATAGAAGTGCGGAATGAACATCCACTCAGCTTTTATTTCGTCGTCAACGATACATACATTCTTGTCATGCCCGTAATATTTTTTGACGATCTCATCGTACGCTTTGTTAAGTGCATCGCCGGTAAGCGGTTCGCCTTTTTCTGCCATCTCGTGAATCTTTAATTCAAATTCCGCAAACTGTGTTTGTCGAAACACGGTTCCTTTGATGCCTTCAAGATAATTGCCGAGTAGCGAGAGCCGTGCCGCATCGTCTTTCGTTTCTTTCAATACGTAATCAATCAGCAGTGCTTCGTTGAAGGTGGAAGCAACTTCAGCAACAAAAATAGGATATTGCGACGTGGCATACGGCTGATTTTTATTGGAAAGATAACTTTGCATCGAGTGCCCGAATTCATGCGCAATGGTACTCATATCATCGTACTTGCCGTTGTAATTCAATAGCATGTACGGATGTACATCGTAGGCGTAACCGTTCGAGTACGCACCAGAACGTTTGCCTTCGGTCGGATAGACGTCCAACCAGCGTTCCGCAAATCCCTTTTTAAGGACATTGATATAATCCGAACCTAACGGCTTCAATGCTGCAAGAATATGCTCTTGTGATTCTTCGTACGTGTATTTGAGATCGACATCTTTCAACAATGGCGCATAGAGATCATAATAATGCAATTGATCGACGCCGAGAATGCGTTGGCGCAGTTTGAGATATCGGTGAAATGTGGAAAGATTTTTATCCACGTTTTCAATCAGGCTGTAATATACTTTGGTGGGAATATTGTTCGCATCTAAAGAACTTTCTAAGCACGATGTATACTTGCGTGCGTTCTTGTAGAACATGTCTTTCTTTACTTCAGCATTAAGCTGCGTGCCGTACGTTCGGCGGTATTCGTTCAACTTACCGAAGAATGTTTGGAATACTTTTTTGCGGTCTTCACGATTAGTGGAAGCGCGGTATAAACTGTATCCTGATTGATTGAGTCTCACGGTTTTCCCATCACTCAGTGTTATTTCGGGATAAGGGAAGTCTGCATCGGCGAAAATGTCGTGAATGCTGGATGGTGCATCCGACATTAATCCGGCATCGGCGATAATCTTTTCCTCGCCTTCGGTACCCGTATGCAACCTGCGTCGAAGAAGGTCGTCCAGATAGTGTTTATAAATTTCCAGCTTCTTCTCACCTTTAATGAATTCCTGCACCTTCGCCGGATCGATCTTAAGAATTTCGGGCTCGATAAATGCTGCTTGTGCATTGAACGATGCTCCAAGCTGACTCATTTCCTGCTGCATTCCAAGATGCGATTGTACTCTCGTATCCTGATCCAGACTCATGCTGGCGTATGCATAAAGCCGGGAGAATTCTTTATTGAGTTCTGTGATGAGATCGAGACAGCCAAGCAATTGTTGAGCAGATGAACCTAGTGTTCCTTTAAATTTTTTAAGCGCAGGAATTGAAACGCCTCTCTCAGCTGCTGGATTGGCCTCTGTAAGCCACTGTTTTGCTTCTTTCCATGCTGCATCGGATGGATAGATGTCGGCAAGATTCCATTTATATTGGTCGGCAATTTTACTGCGATCGTGTTCCTGTGCCGGAGATGTGTCTGGTGTCAAAAATGCTAGACTGAAAAGTGGTAACGCGAATTTTGCAAATGGATGCATTTTATCACCTTGAATTTGTTGGGACATAATGAATTACTGCCTCAATTACGTTGGTTAATGGCTATAAGTTTCAATGTACGGGATGGAAAGGACGGAGGCAACAAGAAGATTGTTTCTCTTTGTCCACCGCGCAGCCTCCTGTAGCCCCATTCCTTTTCNNTCCTTTTTGCTTTCCTATTTTGTTGTACTGAGTAGCTTCAATTCTTTGATCAATCAATTGATAAACCTGTCCAGCAGTGTTAATGAGAATTTGTTACAGCCCTTGAAAACAAGGTAAAAGATTATATGAACTTATTTTAATAAAGAAATTTTAATATATATAGTTATTTACTATTGACATTTGAAATTAATTCCTTATATTATAAGGTAGTAATCACAAAAGACGATAATATATAAGGTGTTGTATATCTAAGAAAAGGAAATGGACCCTATGAGGAAGGTCGAAGCGATTGTTTGTTCTGATAAACTTAATGTTCTCCATAGAGCTTTTTTAGAAGCAGGAATTCATAAAATGACAGCAATGGAAATAAAAGATTTCGGAAATCATAAAGCACATACAGAGATCTATAGAAGTGATGCATATACTATCGATTCTCTCGCCAGAGTGAAAGTGGAAATCACTGTTCCACAGAATAAAGTTACAACAGTAGTTTCTATTCTTACCGCGAAAGGCCAGACGGGAAAAGGGGGAGAAGATAAGATATTTATTTCGTCGGTCAATGATGTCAGCCGTGTATCTTCGAACGAAACAACGGAATCCATTTAATGGATCGCGAGTAAATATTAGTTCAATAAACTCAAATACTGAGAGGTTAATTATGAAGAATTCTATAACGAGTATGATGCCATTTATTAGCATCCATTTTTCTACTGGGGTTTGTGCAGCTCAAGTGACGGCACCGACTTGTCAACGATGACAGAACACCACTGTCAATGAGAAAAATTAAAAATCCAATAAAAACCTAAGGAAAAATAAAATGAAATCGATTCAAAAGAATACCCTGACAATGTTTGCAATCTTTATGATGACAAGCTCGCTTATTTATGCTTTATACAAGAGGAGAAACAATATGAAATCAATTCAAAGGACTGCCTTCATGATGTTTATGATTTTTGTGCTGGCAAGCTCGTTCGCTTATGCCACACCATCAACAATTATCTGGATTCCCTCTGTGGATTTCCAAGGATATAAATCATTTCATCTCGGCATTGATAATTACGCATACGATTTTAAGAGCGGTAAGGCAGGCAGCGGAACAGCATTCCCGACAGATCTCGGTTTAACAGTGGGGGTGCTGCCTGATTCCATTGTGTTGGCGGAAATCGGTTTTGACTATATGACGCCTCAATGGTCGCCTTTTCTTCTGAATGCAAAGGTCGGCGTCCCGGAGGGAGCATTCGCCGATTGGACTCCAGCAGTAGCGGTAGGGGGATTTGGTTTCGGTTTCGCAAAAAACGTAACTGATTACAACATTTTCTATGGAATGGTAGGAAAGACATTTCCGGTTCTAGGACGACTTGAAGTAGGGTACTTTTCTGGAAACAAGAAGTTGCTGGTCGATCTTTCGAGCGGAAACGCGGATAATTCTGGGATCCTGCTCTCATGGGATAGAATGATTCCAGAAATTAGTGAGAATCTGTGGCTTGCGGTCGATTATCAAGGCACCAAGAGCAGCTTTGGCGCATTGAGTTATGGACTTGCATGGTCGTTCTCAAAAAACGTGAGCGTTATCTTTGCGCGGGATGTTTTTAATGCTGATATCCCAAGCACGTTTACGATGCAATTAGATATTAATATTTAAGCGGATTGGCTTTCGATCCAAAACACAAAATTAAGTATATAATAAAAATAATTATTGGAGATATATTATGGCAGACACAGGCATGAAAAAAACTCTCGGCTTGACCGGAGTAACGGTGAACGCAATGGCTCTTATTGCCCCTGGCGCATTTTTATGGATTACATTTCAGCTGCAGGCGGCAAATACGGGCGGTGCAACCGATATGTGGACCGGAATAGTTGCTGCACTTATCGTGGCATTTTTGACGGCAATGTCCTTCTCTGAAATGGCCCGGCGTTATCCGGAAGCTGGGGCAGGAGGCTCATACTATTTCGCAGAAAAGGCATTCCTTGATCGGGATAAAGCCCATCATCAGAAATTTGCGCGGATCTCGAAATTTCTTACGGGCTGGGCAGCACATCTCTTCTATTGGGTATATCCCGGTGTGATGGTAGCATTTATGGCGATCCTAGCAACATATATTCTTGGACAGTTCGGTATTACGCTTACCGTTCCATTTCAAATATTGGTCGCTGTGATTTTCGCCGTCATCGTCGGTTTTATCGCCGTCCGTGGCATCAGCGGTTCGACGAATGTCGCAATTATCATCAATGTTATCCAGCTGGTTTCATTAATCGGATTCAGTGCGCTTGCAATCGCATTTCGGTTTTCGAATCCGCTCCATGCGACACAATGGACGCATGCTGCCGCACCGTCGATAGTATTTCCACACAGCCTGGCGGCGATGCTGTTCCAGTCCACCATAGCGATACTTATTTTGGTGGGATTTGAATCGTCTACGTCACTAGCCGGGGAAGCAATCAATCCGAAACGGGATATTCCACGCGGCGTTCTGTTGTCGCTGATTATTCAGGGATTGTTTGCTTATCTGTTGGAATATTTTGCAGCGAACTATGCTATGTGCGAAAAGCTTACCTTTACGAATCCTGACGGTTCGATCCTTACTGGTATAGATGCCGCTGCTGCATCGGGAGCTCCTATTGGCGATATGACCATTATGATTGGAAACTCTCTTCTCGGCGGAAACGGTTTTGCTCTGATGATTGTCATTGCAATTACGGTTGCGCTTGCTATTCTGGGCACAACTCTCGCTGCGATCAATACCGCTGTGCGTATTAGTTTTGCTATGGCACAGGATAATGAAATGCCGAGTCTCCTTGGTGCGCTGCATTCAAAACATGCAACACCGCATAAAGGTGTATGGGTGTTGGTTGCAGTGTCTTCAATCATCGGTGCTGTTGGAGTTCTCAATGTAACGGCGCTGACAGGTGTTACGCTGGCTTCAAACATAGGAACGTTTGCTCTTTACGCGCTCATTTGTTTCCTGACATTCGTTACATTTGTCGGACGAAAGGAATTCCATAGCGTTAAACATGCAGTCATTCCGTTTTTAGGGATTATAGGAAACATTGGAATGCTGATCGCCATTATGGTTATAGGACTAACGACACCCGGAGTATCGGCAGATGCAACTCAGATGGCACTGTGGATTACAATAGGCTGGGGAGTTATCAGCGGCGTGTATTTAGTACTGAACAGCCGCAAACAAGGAAGGGCGATAATACCCAAAGTGAGCCCGGTGTCGAAATAAAAGTTTTCTCGTCCCCTTCCTTCTATATCAATCAAGACGTTGGTGGGACTTGGAGATTGAAAATGAATAACACTGATTCAAGAAACGCAAGAGGAAGCCGTGCGCACGGCTTCTTCTTTTGTTATTTTAATATTGTGGAAAATGCATGACACAGAATGATTTGCCTGAAATAGAATCACACTGCCTGACGCACATCGGAAATGTGCGTGAGGATAATCAGGATTCTGTCCGTATCATCGATCAGCACGATGAGTTAACAGCATCTTATGGGCATCTCTTTGGTGTGGCAGACGGCATGGGCGGATATGCCCAAGGCGGTGTGGCAAGTTCATTGGCGCTCGTTACCTTGTTTGAGACAGTATATTCCAGCAATGGATTATCGATTCCCCAAAAAATGAAACAGGCAGTACAGAATGCGAATTTGAACATCTATCAGAAAGCACGGGAACTGGGGGTCGGTAGGATGGGAACGACACTGACGGCAGGGTTGCTTAAAGAAAATAAATTCCACATTGCCCATGTGGGTGATAGCCGTGCATATTTGATTCGTGAAAAAATCTCCACATGTCTAACGAAGGACCATACACGTGTTGGAGAACTCGTGCGGATGAAAGTATTGTCGCCAGATAAAGTACGAACCCATAGTCAGCGATCTGTTCTCAGCAAATGTCTTGGTTTAGATCTCTTTGTGCAGCCAGATATTTTTGAAGTCCAAGTGCAAGATGGCGATGTCCTTATTTTTTGTTCGGATGGAGTGTGGTCGGTGATCGATGATGACGAGTTTGGAGCGTTAGCTTCAAAGGCGGAATCAGCTGAACAGTTAAATCAGACAATTGTCGATCTAGCGATGGAGCGCGGGAGTGACGATAATGTTTCGGCAGTAACAATTATGCTGCATAAATTGGGGGCACAGCAGACCGAACATGGCTCACGGTTTTCGAAGATTCTAAAACGGTTCACAAGCCGGTCATAGGCCTTAATGTGTCGAAATAATGGAAATAAACGCGATATTCGCTTTTCAAAAAAAACAATAGTATATTTTTTGCGCGAGATATAATCGCGCAAGGAAAAAGAAGAAAATATTATGCTACAAATAGGCGATCAGTTTGATCATTTCCAAATCCGCGGTCACATAGCTCAGGGTGGAATGAGCGATATTTACCGCGCGTATGATCTTATCAGCGGACAGGACGTTGTATTAAAAGTCCCGGACCGGATGTCGATAGGAGATCCTGCGCAGTATGAGCGGTTTCAGCGAGAACTGGAAGTGATGCGAACATTAAACCATCCTTCCATCCAAAAAGGATTGGGTTCTGGAAAATATAACAGTACTCCGTATCTCATCACGGAATTGATCACCGGAGAATCGATGCGGGAATTGATCCGCCGGTCTGCGCCAATGCCGGTAGACGAAGCTGTGGCGCTTATCCGTAAAATTGCGGATGGACTTGGTCATTGTCATGATCATAATATTATTCACCGGGATATGAAACCGGAAAATATTCTCTTTACAGATAATCACCAGCCGATAATTTTAGATTTTGGACTTGCTCTCACAAAGGGCGGGTTCCGAGTTACCTATGCGAATCTCAGCGGCACAGCCGGAACGCCGGACTATATGGCACCTGAACAAGTGGAGGGAAAGCGCGGCGACAAACGAACGGATCTCTATGCCCTTGGTGTCATATTTTTTGAACTCCTCTCCGGACGAACACCATTTAGCGGAGATAATAATCTTGCGGTGATGGCACAGCAAATGCACGGAACGATTCCCCGGCTGGATAAAGAACGCCCGGAGATCACTCCGCAGCTCGCCGCAGTCGTTGCAAAATGCTTGATGAAAAATCCGGATGATCGGTATCCGGATATGAAGGCATTGTTAAACGATCTGGATCATTTGGAATCTGTCGATCTTTCCATTTTTGATAAGTTGTATGAAGAATCCAAACCAATTCCGTTCTATAAATCATCGGCCGTTCTTTCTGTTGCAGCAGGATTGGGAATCTTGATATTACTTGCACTGCTCGGTTTACTATTACAGGCGATACGCTAATGCCCACACTCCTCCCATTTTCAAATAAAGAACTTTTGGCGCTGGTTGCTGAGCGCAAAATTCAATTCATCGATCTCCAATTTACCGACGTCGGCGGGGCTGTGAAGAATGTTACCATCCCGACCAAGGAATTGGAAACGACGCTCAGCCATGGGATATGGTTCGATGGCTCCTGCATCGAGGGATATGCCCGGACAGCAGAGAGTGACATGTATCTAGTCCCGGACACTGCGACATTTGCCGTCCTTCCATGGTTGAAGGATAATGAAATGACCGCGCGACTGATTTGCAATGTTTATACTCCGGATGGTCAGCCTTTTTTGGGCGACCCGAGAGCCGTACTGGCGCGGATGATGAACGAAGCAGAAAAGATGGGATTTGTTTATAATACAGGGCCGGAGTTGGAATTCTTTCTCTTGAAGCCGAATGCACAGGGAGGTGTTATCCCGCCACAGCCGCACGACAGCGCCAGTTATTTTGATATGCCGACCG
This sequence comes from Ignavibacteriota bacterium, assembly GCA_003142475.1. Lineage (GTDB taxonomy): Bacteria > Bacteroidota > Ignavibacteria > UBA10030 > UBA10030 > Fen-1298. The sequence goes on along the minus strand of PLMK01000018.1, from coordinate 14,507 downwards.
ATATGATCGCAACCGACCTCTGGCGGCAAGCGGCAGAAACTCTTTCAGCATTTGGAATTGAAGCTGAAGCAATGCACCATGAAGTTGCAAAAGGTCAGTATGAAATTGACCTGCGTTATGCAAATTCATTGAAGACAGCCGACGATGCAGTTACCTTCCGTGTGGTCATGAAACGACTCGCCCAGCAGAAAGGGTTGTATGCTTCCTTCATGCCTAAACCATTGCGCGGACTTCCTGGCAGCGGTATGCATGTGCATCAGGGGCTAAATTATAAAGCCAATGGCGGGAATGCACTTTCAGATCCCGGTGATTCGCATGGCCTCTCGAAAATTGCCAAACACTTTATTGCAGGCCAGCTTGCCCATGCCCGCGGGATGTGTGCTGTGCTTGCACCGTTGGTTAATTCCTACAAACGCCTTGTTGTCGGCTATGAAGCGCCGGTCAATATCAGCTGGGGGCGCATAAACCAATCCGCATTGATTCGAATTCCGCGTGCACATACACCGGAATCGACCCGCATTGAACTGCGCTGTCCCGACCCGAGCTGCAACCCGTATCTTGCCTTTACCGTGATGCTTGCTTCCGGATTAGACGGTATCCGACGTAAATTGGAAGTTCCTGAAGCCTCCGAGGAAAATATTTATATTTCCAATGACCCTAAAAAGAAATCCAACTTGCATATATTACCCGGTTCGCTTGACGAGGCAATCTCAGAATTTGAGAAAGACGCCGTTATTCGCGAAGCGTTAGGCGCACATATCTTCGAACGTTTCATCAGTGCAAAGCGGTTAGAGTGGGAAGATTACCGGTTAGAAGTGACTCCCTGGGAATTGGAAAAATATCTTCCAACATACTAGCTTAATCTGAAATTCCTTCAGATCAATAACAAAGTACAAACACAAGGCTCAGATTATTCTGAGCCTTATTGTTTCATGGTCGATACGTGCATCGTCATTCCCGCGAAAGCGGGAATCCAGATCAAGAGACTTCCACATACGCGGGAGTGACAAAAGTGAAGAGGGGAATTCCCTTCCAACTAAGGGTTGCACACAAAGAAAAATGTCATTGCGAGGATCCCGAATGACAAAGTCAATCGGGAGACGAAGCAATCTATCTTTCTATACGAAAACAAAAAGAGATTGCTTCTCCCGATTTCATCAGGATCGCAATGACGTTACCTTTTTGACCTCTTTAAGTGATCGGAAATGTTCACAATCACTGCCATCTTGCTTGTACACGCATATTTGGGTAGATTTCTTCCGCAATGCGTATCTCAGATGAAAAAATTGATGAAGTCCGAAACTCCGCTGACATTGTAGAAGTGATCTCTGCGTATGTCCACCTGAAAAAGCGCGGCAAGAATTTCCTTGGATTGTGTCCGTTCCATACAGAGAAGACACCGTCGTTCACAGTGAGCGCGGAAAAGCAGATGTATCATTGTTTCGGCTGCGGCAAGGGCGGAAACATCTTTACCTTTTTGATGGAGATGGATAAGGTTTCGTTTGTAGAAGCTGTGCGGTCGCTTGCTTCGAAGTCCGGTATTAACATTCCGGAAGAGAGCAAGCCGATGACCGAAGAGCAAACGGAATTTGAAAACTACTATGCAGTGTGCCGTTTTGCTGGAATGCACTTCTTTAAAAATCTGACAGAATCGGACGAAGGCAAAGAAGCGCTTCAGTATTTCTATAAGCGCGGATTTACGGATGAAACCATCCGCACGTTTGGACTTGGTTACGCGATGAACTCGTGGGATGTGTTTGTGACTAAAGCGCAAGTGGAAGGATTTAAAACGGAAGCCATCACCAAAGTCGGATTGGCGCGTGTGCGTGATGATGGTTCGCTGTACGATTATTTCCGTGGGCGAGCGATGTTCCCGATTTTTTCAACGCAAGGACGAGTTATCGGTTTTGGCGCACGTAAAATGCGCGAAGACGACGCCATCGCTGGAAAATATATCAACTCGCCAGAATCACCTCTCTATGATAAAAGCCGTGTGCTGTATGGATTATTCCACTCGAAAGAGTCCATTCGCCAGGAAGACAATGCGCTTATGGTAGAAGGATATGCGGATTTGATTTCGCTTTACCAGGCGGGAATTAAAAATGTTGTCGCGTCCAGCGGCACCGCGTTAACCGAAGATCAACTCAAGCTTATTGGGCGTTATTCTAAGAATCTTACACTTGTTTACGATGCAGACACCGCCGGTTCCAGCGCAACTGTGCGCGGGATCGATCTTGCGCTTGAACATGAACTGAACGTCCAAATAGTGGAACTGCCCGAAGGCGACGATCCGGATTCGTTTGTGCAGAAACATGGCGGCAATGAATTTCGCGAACGTCTTGTGAACGCAATTTCTTTCATCGATTTCCGTGCGAAGCAATTTCAACGTGCGGGAGCGTTTACAACTGCGGAAGGGAAAACGCAAGCCGTGCGGTCGCTTGTGCAATCTATCGCCAAGATGAAGGATGAATTAAGACGGAATTTTTATGTGAAGGAAGTAGCGGAGAAGTACGATGTATATGAGAGTGTGCTCTTTCATGAATTAGAGCAAGCAGTATCTCAGGGAAGACACACACTGCGATCTGAAAGTTATCCAAAGTCAAATATTGCTACGCGCCAATCAGGCACCGAGAAGCCGGCATTGCCGGAGACGAAGATAATTCCGCCTGAAGAACGCGACATTTTAAAACTGATTCTCGAAGGTAATCCTGATGTGATTCGGTTTATACTCTCAAATATTTCTTTATTGCAGTTGAGCGATGAGCGCGCAAGGAGACTTGCCCAGCTCGTATTGGATTTGTACGACGAACGCGGAACGATTGATGCGCCTTCGATTGTTAACGAAGTGCAAGATCCGGCGCTGAAGAATCTTATTACCGATCTTGTGTTGAGTCGATATGAATTAAGCCCTCAATGGCAAGAAATGGATATGGAAATTGATGTGCCCGACCCGATGATGATAGCCAAAGACGCCATCGTTGCTGTGCGGCGTAAAGCAATCCAGAAAGAAATGGAAGAGAACCAGCATGCGCTGAAAGAAGCAAGTATCCGCCGCGATGATGCAACACCGTATCTTCAGAGACAACAGGAATTACTGCGTATGAAAAAAGAAATTGAGTCTCTTTAATTACAGGTCTCAATTGATTTGTAAGAAATGAAATTGTAAAAAACACGTAAACCCTCCTGCGATTTGACGGGAAGGGCTATAAAGGAAAGTTGGAGTTTGATTATGCCGCGAAATACACCATTGATGATTCATATAATACCCGGTAAATGCGATTACTGCGGTTGTTGCGTGGGCGTGTGCCCCGAAGATGCAATTGAGTTGATGGAATCCCGCATCTCTATTATAGATGAGCGATGCACAAATTGCCGCAAGTGTGTATGGACATGTCCATGGGAAGTAATTCAATTTCATCGAGAAGGAGTCGAAGAATTGTCAAAAGTGCAGCCAATGTTTTTGAATGAAGTAAAAGGTAAATAAGCCGTTGAGTCTATGAGCAGATGAGTAAAAAGAAAAAACAATAGTAACAAGTGGCAAATGATGATATGCTGACAACTAAAAACTGAACCCTGATACCTTAAATCTGAAATTACAAAATCTTAAAAATCATAAAATCTCAAATCGAAAATTACCAAATGGTTAAAGAACAATATGATGTAATAGTAGTTGGTGCGGGGCCGGCTGGTTCAACAGCGGCGCGATTTGCAGCGGCAGGCGGTGCTTCGGTACTCATACTGGAGAAAGATCGCGATGTCGGTTATCCTGTCCGATGCGGTGAAGCAGTAAGTCATGAAGGAGTAGTGCAATTTATTCAGCCTGATCCGAAATGGATTGCGGCAACTGTCACTCGTTTTCGCCTTGTTGCACCGAATGGAAAATCAGTTATTCCGCGTCTTGATGGAACGGCATATGTACTTGAGCGGCGTCTTTTCGATTATGAATTGGCAAAGTTAGCGGCAAACGAAGGTGCAGAAATTATTACTAAGGCGTATGTGTACGACTTGCTCAAGAATGACGCCGGCAAAGCTGTTGGAGTGAAGGCGCTTATTAAAGATCAACCGGTTGAAATTCGCTCGAGCATTGTTATTGGCGCTGATGGTGTTGAGACACGTGTGGGAAAGTGGGCAGGAATCGATACCGCGAGTTCGATTCACGACATGGAAAGCTGTGCGCAAATGACGATTTCGGGAATCGATTTCGAACAGGATCTTTTAGAATTTAATTTTGGCGAGAATGTTTCGCCGGGCGGGTACGTTTGGGTTTTTCCGAAGGGAAATAAAACGGCAAACGTAGGTCTAGGGATTACAGTAGAGGAAGCAAAGAAAAAATCCGCAATACGATACTTGCAGGAATTTGTCGACCGTAAATATCCTCATGCCGCTGTACTGACGCATATTGCCGGCGGAGTACCTTGCGCCAAAACGTGCAGTACTTTGGTGAAGAACAACGTGATGCTGGTTGGGGATGCGGGTCATCAAGTGAATCCAACTTCCGGCGGCGGTATTGTAAGCGGAATGATCGGAGGAATGATTGCCGGACAGGTCGCGGCTGAAGCGATTCAACAGAACAATCTTTCACGTTTGCCTGAGTACGAAACGCGCTGGCAAAAACGTCTTGGCTGGCGGCACGATGTATTCTATAATATCAAAGAAGCAATATCAAGTTTCTCAGACGAAACGCTGAACAACATTGCAAAGAGCGCGCTTTCACTCCCCGAAAACAAACGGACAGTCGGCGGCATTTTTCGCACTGCATTATGGAATAAGCCGTCCATGCTGATTGAGATAGCAAAGGTGTTCGTGTCATAATAGAATAGGATGGAATATCATTCTGTCCTATAGAAGTCTTTAATGGTTGCCATCGGTTCTCTCGCGAAAGATAATGTGCGGATTTATTTCTTCTTTGGATTTAGCCCTCCAAAAATTACTTCGAGGTGGTCTATTCCGCTGAATAGTTATGGTTTAAAAGTACAAAGATTGTACATCATCAAAAAAATCTTTTAAGGAACGTACCATGAATAAATGCATCGCTGTTTCATTCTTCGCTATCGCATTACTTTATTTTTCCTTTTCATTCGGTCAGTCCAAAGTTTCTCCGGATCCGCTTGTTGCGCACATCGATTCGACTGTAAAACCGGGGGATGATTTCTTTCTCTTCGCCAATGGAAAATGGTTTAAGGAAAACCCAATTCCTGCCAGCGAACAGAATAACGGGATATGGCAATTGATACAGGATACCATTAATGCACAGATACGTACTATATGTGAATCTTCTGCTTCACTCATCAATGCTAAAAAAGGAAGCAATAAGCAAAAGATTGGTGATTTCTTTTCTACGGGCTTGGATAGTATTTCGCTTAATAAAAAAGGCATTTCTGATTTGAGAAAAGAAATGGAAATGATAGATACTATCAAAGATATGTATGGCGTTGTGAAAGCGGCAGCATATATCCATACTATTGCCGGCTCTCCGATGTTTGGATTCTATGTGGGCCAGGATGATAAAATCAGCAGCAAGCATGCAATATTTGTCGCACAGGGGGGATTAAGCTTACCGGATCGCAATTATTATTTCGATACCGATGCGCAAGCCGTGTCGATACGCCAGAAATTTGTTGTGCATCTTCATAACATGTTCAAGATCATCGGTTATAATGATACGAAAGCCAAACAAGCTGCTGATAATCTTATGACATTAGAAACTGCAATCGCGAAAACATCTCGCAAGCGCGAAGATACACGCGATCCGATTAAGAATTACAACAAAATATCTTTCAAACAATTGACCGAATCTACACCGAATTTTGATTGGACAATATTCATGAAGGGTGTAGGATTGCATGTTATAGATACAGTTGTGGTTGGTCAGCCGGAATTTCTTACTGCGGTGAATGAATATCTTCAATCATTCCCACTGGACGATTGGAAGAATTATCTCAAGTTTCACCTTGTGCGCGGTCTTGCACGTTACCTGGATGACAAAACGTATTTAGAATCTTTCAACTTTTATTCCACAGTTCTGCGCGGCGTACAAGAACCCAAGCCCCGATGGAAACGTGTGGTGGAACAAACCGATCGTTCATTAGGTGAATTGCTTGGTCAAGTGTATGTATCCGAATATTTACCGAAGGGGACGAAAGAAAAATTGCAGGAAATTGGAAATACCATCAAGGAAGTCTATGCCGAACGGATAAAAGCATTAGATTGGATGAGCGAAGCCACCAAAGTAAAAGCGCTAAACAAACTCAACACTATTGTTATGAAGGTCGGTTATCCTGATAAGTGGAAAGATCTCAGCAGTATGCAAATTGATCGCTCTTCGTACGTGCGGAATGTAATGAGCGCAAATCAATGGGAGTTTAATTATATGATTGCAAAGTATGGCAAGCCGGTTGACAGATCCGAATGGGACATGGAACCTCAGACTTACAATGCTTATTATAATCCATCCAACAATGAAATAGTTGTACCTGGCTGTAATATCATTCTTCCGGGATATGAGCGCACACTCGCTGATGATGCATTGCTCTATTCTGTTATTGGCGGATCTACATTTGGGCATGAAATCACTCATGGGTTTGATGACCAGGGCAGCAAATACAATGAACAAGGCAATTTAGAAAATTGGTGGACAGCCAGTGACAGCATGAAGTTTTTTGCGAAAACAAAAATGATTGTTCAGCAGTTTAATGGATATGTTGCAGTGGATAGTCTGCACATAAACGGCGAGCTAACGCAAGGCGAGAACATTGCCGATCTTGGCGGAATTATGATGGGATACGAAGCATTCAAAAAAACCAAACAGTACAGGAACCATGAACTCATTTCTGGATTGAATCCCGGCCAACGCTTTTTCCTCGGCTATGCATTTGCTTGGATGGTGGACGATCGCCCCGAAGCTATTGCCAATCAGGTGCGGAGCAACGAACATTCCCCCGCTAAATTCCGTGTTATTGGCCCGTTGACGAATATGCCAGAATTTTATACAACATTCGGGATAAAAGCAGGCGATGCAATGTGGCGTGCGGACAGCGTGCGCGTGAAGATTTGGTAGTTAGCTTTAGATATTTTTAAAGCAACTTTTCTGAAGAACGCTTCTCATCATAAAGATATTATTTTCCTTGTCTTTTTCTGCAACATTAGGTCAAAATGAAGTTGATTTAATAGAATATTTTTGGCAAACTTTATACAAGAGAATTGATTGGAAAGTTCTTTTGCGTATATACAAATTAAGAACCAATCCCATACAAACAGAATATAACATCTTAAATGCATTTTCTTTAATTATCTATCCATCGATTATGATTTCATAAAAATGGAGGAAAGTTTTATGGGAATGAATGAACTTGATCGGCGAAAATTTTTACGAACTTCCGTACTTGGCGGAGCGAGTGCATTGCTTGCGTCTGCTTCTTTTACAAGCTCTGGTTTTGCAACCAATCGTACTGAGAGTGAAGATAAACCGATCATTAAGCGTAAACTCGGAAAAACGGGAATAGAGCTGCCTATTGTAAGCTTTGGTGTGATGCGTGCTGACAGTCCTGCTCTNNTTGCTCTCATTCATGCCGCCATCAAGGAAGATATTATCCTTTTTGATACCGCACATGGATATCAAGGTGGCAAGAATGAAGAGATGCTCGGTGAAGTACTCAAGGAGTATCCGCGTGATTCGTTCGTTCTTGCTACAAAAGTGCCGTCCGAATGGAAAGATAATTCAGATGCGACAATGAAAGCATTCCTTGAAAAGCTGGATATCAGTCTTCAGCGACTCAAAATGGAGTACGTGGATATTTTGTATGTCCACGGGCTTTCGAAGCGTGATGACGTTCTGTATCCCGTAATGTTAGAGGCAGTGACGAAGGCAAAGAAATTGGGCAAAGCAAAACATGTGGGAGTTTCCACGCACAAGAATGAGCCGGATGTTATTCAAGCAGCAATCGACAGTGGTGTGTACGAAGTCGTGTTGACATCCGTCAACTTTAAACAAGATCATTACGCGGCAGTGAAAGAAGCGATTGCGAAAGCGGCGAAAGCAGGCATCGGCATCGTTGCTATGAAAACGATGGCAGGCGGCTTTCTTGATAAGGAACGGAAGCAGCCGATCAATTGCAAAGCAGCATTAAAGTTTGTTTTGCAGGACGAAAATATTACGACTGCAATTCCCGGAAATACGAACTTCGATCATCTTGCGATGAATGCAAGCGTCAATCGCGATTTAACGATGACCGCGCAGGAAGAAGCAGACCTTCTCGTTAGTAAATCGGAAGGCGGCTTGTACTGTCAGGGATGTGAGCATTGCGTTCCACATTGTCCTAAAGGATTGCCGATTCCGGAAATTATGCGTGCGTATATGTACACGTATGGGTACCGTAACAGCCATCAAGCGCAAGAGCTGTTGATGAGTCTCAACATTCCGACTAATCCTTGCGCGGATTGTTCGCAATGCTCAGCAATATGCGCTAAAAAATTCGCGATCTCAGAGCGAGTAACGGACGTGATGAGATTGACTACGGTACCGGAAGAATTTATTTCTTAAGCCAAAAATTATGCGGTCAATATCATTTTATGGAAGTACTGCCCTTTTCATTTTAGTGATCTCAGTATCCTTGTCTTACAGTCAGGAATCACTTTTTCCGCAAATTCCCGGCTGGAAGATCACGCAAGATGATCCTGTTTATAATGCAAATAATCTGTGGGATATTATTGACGGAGCTGCCGATCTGTATCTCGAGTATGCTTTTATTGATCTTCATATCGCACGCTATATCAGTGCGGACAGCATAGAAGTGAAGGTGGAATTGTATAAGCATGCATCTGATGTGGACGCGTTTGGTATGTATTCTCAAGAACGGGATACGGTATACAACTTCATTCAATTAGGTGTGCAAGGATATCTTCAGCAAGGCGTATTGAATTTTCTCACCGGTTCCTATTACATCAAGATGTCAACATATCAAACGGGAAGCAAAGCACAAGGGGCGATGCTGACCATTGGCAGAATGCTTGTAGAACACTTGAAGCAAAACAACGTGATGCCTAAACTTTTTCAGGTGTTTCCGGCAGAAGGAAAGCTATCCAAGACCGAACAGTACATTGCCCATAATTTTCTTGGATACAGCTTTCTGAATTCAACATATGTAGTTACGTACAAAGATAGTTCTGCATTCAAAGTATTTGTGATTGAGTCAACAACGTCGGAAAAGACAAACGCGATGCTGGCAAAATATTTTAATGCTGTTCCAAAGGAGGCTGTGACAAAGTTTGCCCCGGATAAATATCAGATTCGTGATCCGCATAATGGAGTAATTGAATTGCAGGTAGTCAATCGATATGTCTGCGGTGTTATAAACTGTCCTGATGGCAAAATTTGGGATTGGTATCTTAAGGAAGTGACCACAAGTCTTTCCCGAACTTTTAAATAAGCCTTCTTCACAAGACTCAGTCTCATCAGCGGGTCAATCTGAAGCATTACCATTTTAAAAAGAATTGCCCCGGAAAAACAAACGAGGTAAAATGACAATTTGAAGTTCTCAGTAGTTGGAACTTTAATTTGCGTGAGAGCGTCTTACTATTATAGAGAAATAGATTTGGAGGATGTAAACTATGAGGACACTTATTATTGGAGCATTAATTCTGCTTTGTTTTACACCAGCTCTCTCGCAGCTTGGCGTCCCACGAAATGTTGAATTTGCACTGAATAGGATTGAACAGGCTATTCGTGCGGGACATCCAGCCACTATGGAAGACTTGTTACAATCAGGGATAACAATGCGGCTTGGGGATTCGCTCTATCAGAGGATTTCCAGCATCACTGCAATAGATCTCCTCAATAAATTCTTTACAAATAAAGATTCAATTGATTTTCGTTTTGGATTGCCGGGTCAGGGCACGATGACATATTCATCAGGCGGAAAACGAGAATCGACTCAGGTCGATGTATGGCTAAAAAGAGATCAAGGTGAAATCGGGATATACGCGCTCAACATCAGCAATTACCCTATTGCTACGGTGTTCTTCAATATTCATCCAGACACAAGCAAGGCGGGGAAATGATGGATATTTATCCGCCGCCGGTTCTCATTTTATTTCCCCGTTGTTGGTTCGTAAATGAATCGAACCCACTGGTTGAAGAATTCTAACCCGTGACTTCGCCAGCGATTAATCGGGTTATTGATATCTACATTGGCAGGCAACTGGACATCTTCTCTTCCGAGTGACGCGTCTCTTCGGTACTCTTCCACAAGCCGCTGAGCTTCATATTCAGGATGTCCCAAGTGCATCAAGTAGCGATGGTCGACGCTCTCGAAAATGGTATAACCGCCATTCTCAGAATGGGCAAGCAGGTTGATTTTTCCATGCTTCTGTTCATCCTCTAGTATTTTATCAGAGATTCCAGAATGTCTGCTTTGCGCGCACCAAAACACATCATCTAACTCTCCGGTGACAGGATGTGAGCGATCAAGATTGCGCGTCTCGAATGCACCAAAAAGTTTATCCTTGAATATTTCTTTTTCAATCCCCAGCATTTTTGCCAGCGCCATACCGCCCCAGCAAATGCCAAGTGTGGAAGTGATGTTCTGCTGCGCAAATTTTAAGATAGTCGTAATCTCGTTCCAGTAATGAACATCTTCGTACGCAAATTCCTCAACAGGCGCACCGGTCAGGAGAAGTCCATCAAGTGGAGCATTTACAATAGAGTTCTCGAAGTAATCGTAAAAGAGATCAAGATGATTTTGATCGCTGCTCTTGTAATTGTGCGAACGCAACCGGATCCAAACCGGCTCGATTTGGATAATAGAGCGGCTCAGCGGATAGAGAACAAACGGCTCGTATGTTTCGCCCTTTGGCATAATATTAAGAATGCCAACTCGCAGCGGACGAATATCGGCGCGACTGGCTTCCTCTTCTGTAATGCAGAGTACACCTCTCTGCTCTAATTTACCGCGATGCTCATATTTGTTTGGAAGTACAACGCTCATAAGAACTCCTTAGGCGAATATATATCGTTGAATTTTTTCATTCTGGAAAAAATTATTATGACAAAATTTCCTCCCCTCTAGGGGAGGACTAAGGTGGAGTTATTTTGTTTATTTAATCTCACCCTGACCCTCTCCTCATAGGAGAGGGAATTATTTGTCTATTTTAATTTGTAATGTATATCAAGCAAGTGCACGGAACGCTTGATCAAAGTCGGCGATGATGTCGTCGATGTGTTCAAGTCCTACTGAGACGCGAATCATTTCCGGTGTAACACCCGCCGCTTTCTGCTCGCTTGCTGAAAGCTGTTGGTGCGTTGTTGATGCCGGATGGATGATGAGCGTCTTTGCGTCGCCGACGTTTGCCAAATGGCTTGTCAGTTTCAATGCCTGAATGAGTTTCTTACCTTCTGCTATTCCGCCTTTGATGCCAAATGTGACAACACCGCCAAAATGTTCAGCGCGAAGATATTTGAGGGCATTGGAATATGAGGGATGCTCGGTTAATCCAGGATACCAGACCCAACTGACAGCCGGTGATTGTTTCAACCAGCGCGCGAAGGCAAGTGAGTTCTGACAATGACGTTCTGCGCGGAGCGAAAGAGTTTCCAATCCCTGAAGTAAAAGGAATGCGTTGAATGGTGACAGGGCGGCACCAAGATCACGCAACTGTTCTACACGCGCCTTTAAAATAAACGTGATGTTATGGAAAGGGGTGTCTGAGCCGAACTTATCCCAAAAAATTAATCCGTGGTATCCGGGGCTTGGTTCTGTGAATGCAGGGAAATGTCCGTTGTTCCAGGGGAACTTGCCCGAATCGACAATGACACCGCCAAGAGAAGTACCATGTCCGCCAATCCATTTCGTTGCCGAATGAACTACGATGTCTGCGCCATGCTCGATAGGCCGGCAAATGTAGCCGCCCATGCCGAATGTATTATCGACGACAAGTGGAATGCCGTTCGCGTGTGCAAGTTTCGCTAATGCAGCGATGTCAGGAACATCCAAGCGAGGGTTGCCGATGGTTTCAACATACAACGCTTTTGTTTTTTCGTCGATAAGTTTTTTGAAGTCAGATGGCTCATTGCTGTCGGTAAAACGAACATCGATGCCAAACCGCTTGAAGGTCACTTTGAATTGGTTGTACGTGCCGCCATACAAATTGCTGGAAGAAACAATATTTTCTCCCGCTTGTACAATCGTGGTTAAAGCGATTAATTGCGCCGCATGACCGGATGATGTTGCCAGTGCGCCAACACCGCCTTCAAGAGCTGCAACGCGGTCCTCAAATACCGCGACAGTCGGATTCATAATTCGGCTGTAGATATTGCCAAATTCTTCCAGACCAAATAAGCGTGCCGCTTGGTCGGTGTTGTCAAAAACATAAGAAGTGGTTTGATAAATCGGCACAGCGCGGGATTTTGTGGTGCTATCGACCTGCTGACCCGCATGCAGCTGAAGCGTTTCGAAACGGTACTTTGATGCTTGTGACATAAGATGCTCCTTTTATTATAGGTTATGTGAACGCCTATAAAACGAAAAAGCCTCGACGGGAAGATTTCCTGAAGAGGCTTGTGAGCATCTTCTCTTATCGTTCCCTCGACGACATCGTGTCGCGGGCAGGTTTTAGCACCAGCATTCCGCCTATGGCGGAACCGGTTGCTAAGGCTTCAACGGGCCTGTTCCCTCAGCCTTTCTTTATAAGAGGCATTTTTCGGATTATATCGTTTGTTAATCCGTGCGATAATATCTTTAACCATCGCTTAAATAATATACAATCTGGCAGACGACTTGTCAAGTGCTCGCAGGAAAAAATAAATGTCACCTGAACTCGTCGAAGGGTGATTAAACGGGAGAAAGTCAGTCTTCGACATGCTCAGACTGACTTAGTTGTTGTTTTTGAGATAGGTTCTCATTATATGAGGGATGAACATGCACACGTAGTATACTGGCTGCTGGGACTTTTTTTCTCTATTGTGTACAATACTCCGACGCTTGCGTTGTCATTCCCGCGAAGCTTGTGCCTGTGAAAACGGAGAGCGGGAATCCAGAACAATAGACTCCCGCGTACGCGGGAGTGACAAAATACATCGCTGCTTGCAGCGAGGATTGTTTATTTATTGACAATGATTTTAAACAGAGCTACATTATCACCTAGTAGTTGCGGTTACGTGGAGGTACTAGGCATCTACCAGACTTCACCACATTCACTGAACATTTGAGATAACTTCCTAAAGGATTCTTGTGGAAGAAATTTCTCGTTTAGCAAAGACATCGTGGGAAAAAAATTAAAAGGCACAATTTAAGGAATACAAGGATAACCACAAACAGCACAAACCCAAGGTCTGCGGGGCGTGCAGTCTATAATACATAAATGACGAATTAGGCTGAAATAAGCAGTCTAACCAGCAGAAAGCGAGAGTTAGACTGAGGGATGCAGTCTAATCATAGTTAGGCCGCCAATTAAAAAAGGAGAACAAAATGCTAAACACATTTAAAGTGTATCAAAGCCAGTACATTGTCGGTATTGGAATGCCGGTAATTGTTGTGACGGGATTCTCAACTATTTTGAGTGAGATATACTCGGAATATTTTGTATTTCTCAGAGATAACGAAGAATTCTTTGCCCGAACTCGGTACAATTTTAAATATAATTATCCTGCGCCGCATCCTGTCGAAATCGATGGTGATTTTATGATGTCAACCGCATTGTCGGATTCTGAAATGGCTTTAAGTAATTATATCAGCAATGAATATGTTAAGCGCAAAATATACAATTTCCCTACATTAGAATACAAAGAATCGTCTGAAAAAATTCTATTCCAATTTCATCTTGTTAATGTGTGTTCAAAACAACTTCAACAAATCTTTAACGAAACTCAGTGTCCCAAATTAAAAGTATTTTTAAAAGATATATCAGAATTTCCAAGATTAGTTATTTAAATATTGGCGGCCTAACCATGCGCTCAAGCTGACGGAATGAGCGTGGGAGCAATTTACATGGCTAATGGTGGGTTGAGGTTTTTATTATTCAGTTTTTAGTACCTATAACTTTGATACTTATCAATTTGGTTATCAGCATGAACTCGTTTCGTTTTCAGCAACTTGAANNGCGCCGGTCCGTTAGGCCGCAAACACATATGGAAAGAGAACAGTTTATAAAATTGATTACACCTGCTTTAAAGGAGAAAGGATTTAAAAAGATTCGTTCTACTTGGTATAAAGATGGCGCGGAATGTATTGCGGTGTTTAATGTTCAAGCATCGATATATGGTCCTGCGTATTATATCAATATTGGAATTTATTGGAAGGCTTTGGGTTCTTTAAGTAACCCAAAAATCTATGATTGTCATTTGGCTTCTGGATTATTGATAGATCAAGGGAAAGAAATAAATGTTGTGTATGAAGCCATTAATTGGTTCGAAGGCAATAGCACATTAGACGGTATACGTGAAACTATTAAAACAAATCGAAATATAAAAAAAGAATTATACGGACTAATAAATGCGGCCTAACCAGGCGCTCAAG
>PLMK01000059.1 GCA_003142475.1 Ignavibacteriota bacterium | reverse complement strand
CCTTGCTTTGCTTTCTTGAGTCCTCTATCAAACCAATCTAAAGCATCATTCACCTTTTTGGATTTGTCATCGGGAAGAACAATGGTGGCGATACCATTTTCGATAGATACCTCGACTGCATCGGAAAGAAAACCATAGGATTGCTTTATGATTTGAAGAGCTTGAGATGAGGAAATCGTAGAGAGGTCGATAGGATTCTTCGGGTCAAGCAATATATCTGAAAGCGCTATAACAAGAGTCGGCATTCTGTCCAAATATTAATGAATCAATAATTTTCGCCATCAGAGGAATGAATTATTCATTCCTCTTAATTATTTTTTGGTATAACAATCTAATATGCCAATTTAAGCCAACAATGGGGTAAAATCAATTTTATGGAGATGTATTTTGGGCTTAAAATAATAGCCCTGACGCACTACCAGACGCCAGGGCTAAGGGAGGCTAACTATGCGCCGTCGGGGAGACGGCGCGGGAGTATTTTAGGAAACGTTCAGCAATTTGTCAAATACTATTAATCGAGTAAAATAAAGAACCCTGATATCATAACGATACCAGGGTTAATGAGGAAGGGGGTAAACTACCACCACGCGCCAACACAGTGGTGCTACTGAAAAATAGCCTCTGATATCTAGGGGAATAATATCAACTTACCCCCTATAATTTAGAATTTATAAACTATCGGGAACACTTTCAATCGCGGCTTGCGTAGATGTTGATACATTTGAGAAGAAATCGAAACCGGTTCTCACTTCTATGCTGTCAACGCAGATTCGATACGATTTCCAATCGTCGGTTCGACTGATCTGATCGTTACTATTTGGCATATCAACAGCAATGGTTCTTGTTGTTGTTGTGACACGGCTCAGATCATTTGCGCCGGTATCTAAAACCATAATCACTTTCCATGTATGTGAAGGAACAGTTACATGATCATTGTCGATAGTACCCTGAGATCCATATCCACCTGCATAGATATACAATTCCTCACCTTGTGAGACGAGAGTCCGGCAATACTTTTCCAACTTCTCCCACGGTCCGGAATTATTGTTTGCTGCTTGTGGCATCATGTTGGTCATTAAAAATGTTGCTGAGTTATCCTCAGCTGTATTTGTTCGATCTGCAGAAGGGCAATGATGACCACGAGCGTAGCCGCTCTTATTATAGCTCGATTTCTTCACATGGTACCAATTCTCAGGCAATGTACTGTCGGGTCGGAATGTATCCTTTCGCGGAACATTGCCAAGCCAGGTATTGTCCAGATGCCATGCTACCCAATTGGGAAATCCACGTTCGCTATTATAAGAGACTACATATTGAGGCTTTTCCATAAGATAGTTATTCGAGTATGAAACGCTATCAACCGCACCACTTGGATTCCCCATGACAAGGTGCTCACTCCGGGATGTAACCGACAGATTGCCCGATATAGGTTTTTCGTGCTTGGGAGGACAACCAAAGGTGAAAACAGTTGCAACTATTAGAGCTATTGTTTGAATGAATGTTTTCATAAGTAATTGTTGTGGGTAGAGCACAATCCAGTAACCCAACACTATCAATGTGCTAAAAGAGAGATTTAATGGCAATATCATATTCAGCGATTCCCTGTTTTTTATTGAAAATCGCTGAAAGGAGCTTCAACAACTAGGCTGAGTTCGGATGAGTTCCCTCCCCCGCTACAAAACGAATTGCCTCGGCTTATCCGAGCGTTTTCATTTTTTTACAGCATTTGGATGATTAAAATCGAATTCAGGTAGCTTGCCTTTATTCATTTTCCTCGAACTGCCAATCTGATTTCTTTTTTGCGAATTCATTTTGAATACGATTTAATTCTATCGTAGGGTTTTGTACTACTTGCAAAGTATCTCCTCTCTGAAAATAAATGTTTCACCAGACTCATCATGCAGTACCACCTTTATACCAGATTGCGCGTCAATTATTTTTATTAAATGTGAAGGCGCAGAATTCTAGACCTGAGCAATTGTTTTGGAATTGCTTGTACATTTAGACATATCAGTAACCAAGGAACGGTATTGCAACAGATTCTACGATAAATAAAGTTATAAGCCATGAAGAATGGCTTTGTAAAATTTTTATTCCTTGAAAGACCATCTTTACCGGTTCACTGCTTCTTTGAGCAGCCACTTCTTCCAATTGAGAGACCATTCCTCTACATTTTCCTTTGTAACGCGAATAGGTGGATCCACAATCAATTCTTTTTCTGGTGCTTGATTATACAAAATTTTATTAAGCAATACTTCGACTGATTTGTATCCCCATAAAAAACACCCCTGTGCAAGGAGAACTTGTACATGACCACTCTTTATATACTCTAATTCACTCGGGAGTGCATCTGTCGCAACGATTTTAATCTTTCCTGGTTTCCATTTTATCCCATCCTTTATGAAAAGCGGCCATCCGCCAATAAATACCCAGCCTCCAATTTGAGGATATTCTTTTTGTGCTCGCGCGACTACTTCAGATGCTTTCTCTGGAAGTTCATCATGATAAAAGACTCCATTAGGAAGAAGTTTCATCGATGGATAGTTTTTCAGTTCTTGCAGAACAGCTTGAACAATGCGCTGAAGATTCTGTGCTTTCTTATTGCCAGCAATAATTGCCACGACACCATTTTCATTCATTTCATGAGCGAGCTCTTGCATGAGTGCATGCCCAAATTCAGCATTATCTAAACCATAATAGGCGAGTCGTTTACTGCTTGGTGCGTCATTATTAAAACAAACAACCTGAGTACCACGTTCAACAGCTTCATCGATGTATGGAGTAAGAATATTTGCATCACTGCAAGCGACAGCAATTCCTTCTGCACCAGAATGAGCAAGCTGTTCAATTGACCGAGCTTGTTCTTGCGGACTCTCGGTTTGTGGAGTCCGCCAATCTATAACAACCTCTACACCTTTCTTTGCCCCAATTTCTTTTGCAGCAACGCGCGCTCCTGCGTATGCGGCGATGAAGACGGGATTGGATTGGCTTTTACCCACCAGTCCAATAGTAATCTTTTTCAATTTCCCTTTATTGTTTGCATTCTGAGCGAACATTTGTCCGAAGTTTACAAGAACTAGACAGACGAGAAAAATGAGTTTTTTAAACATGATTTCTGAACCTTTCATATTATTCATATGGATGGAAAAATAATTTGGAATAATTTATCGAAATGTTCTTGAGTCTCTTCGAATTAATTCAACCTCTCTTATAAGCATATCTTTTACTATGAAGTAGACATTGTTTTTTCGTAAAACCTTCGTAACCGAATTGCCAGCAATGTATTTTTTAATTGAGCAGATCTGAGAGTTGTCTGATAGTCATTTGATTTATCGGCCTAAATGAATCACCTGACATATATTTTTTCAAACTATAAAGCAATTGGCGGGCTTCCGGACGTTTGTCGGCATTCGCTATTAAATCGACACCGGATACGATAATTTCACCCTTTCCGATTTTTGCTTCAAACATTAAAGCCAACGGCCGGTTTTCAAACCAGGTATCAATGATACGCACAATAGGTTTGAGTTCCGGCGTAAAGTCTGATAATACTATTGCATTAGAGTGACTCATAGCGTCCCACCATTCCCAGTTGCTGTAATAATCTGTTGGAAAATCAGCAAATGCCGGGTGTTTAGAATTACAAAGAATACCCAATGTGTGAGGCGCCTGTCCCTGTGTCCATGCTGTATTCCAAAATATACTTGAGAAACCAACGGCAATGCTCCCCCCTTTGTCCGGTTTAACACTCCCCTTTTTTAAAGTCAACAATATCTTTCCACCATCATTAAGTGTCTCAATAGCTTTCTTATCGAGCACCTGTGTTACTAAAATATTTTCTTTGATTTCCGGCGGTGTAGCAGGATAAACCCAGATATTCCAACTATTCTCAAATTTATCGACAATTACTACGAGTGTGAGTTTTTGTGCTTGTTTTATTTGAGATAATGATTGATTAATTTCGCCAAGCTGTATTCCATTTCCTAAAGGGATATTTACTTTTTGCAGGTTGCCCCTGGCTATAATTTTTCCTGAACCATCCTCTAACAAATGCCACGTAGGAATAATATTGGTGAGTTCATGTTCGCCAAAATGAGCTATTTCAACTGATGCAATCAACGATTCATTGGAATTGTAAATCATTTTAGGCAGCCGCGCTAATGGAACAGTCGTATTACAAAATTTGCAGAATTCATCCTGGGTGATGTAGTCTTTCTTTTCCCAAAATGCATTGAGAATTCCTATCAAGGCAGTTCCCTGACCTGGAAAATCATGCAGGTCGAGTAATTGGAAGCCACCCAAATCTTGAGTTCGTAAAGCTGCTTCAATTTCAGCCTTGTAACACAGCGCTTGCAGCTTGCCTGATGCCAACAGTAAACTATCTGCTAATAACCCCAAGTTGTTTTCTTGAAGCGATTCTTTAAAAATTTCAAAATTTTTCGCCTTCAATATTCCATTGTAATGCGTGATTTCTTTAAAATCTGGGAAGACGCACCATTGGCCAATTTCATGGCTTATAGTAGGTTTATCAATAGATATTCTAGTTTTCCAATCATAATTTGTTCGGGGAGGTTCTGCATTGATAATGCTGTTTAGACCCTGTCCCCAGCCCTGAATTCGAGGTCCGATATCATTGTTAAAATCAGATGCTGGATTCTTGGGATAACCTGCCCCGCCCGAATATAAATGTCGCGCATCTTTTTTTCTCCAGTATTTATCAAATTCATCCGTCCATTTTACAATATTATTCCCATCGGGTTCATTTCCTGCAAGCATCATACAGAATGAAGAATGGTTTCCAAAGACATCCACTATGCGTTCACTTTCATCAAGAATATATATATCTACAGGTTTTCCATCGCCAAGTGTTAATCCCTCTTTTGCAGGCCAGGCAGAGCATTCAACCTGCAGATAAAAGCCAAGCCGGTCTGCTGCTTCGAAAGCTGCATCCGGCGGACACCACGAGTGAAATCTGATATGGTTAAGACCAAATGTGTGGGCGATCCTGAAAATCCGCATCCATTCTGACGTATCGGTGGGCGGATATCCGGTTTTCGGAAATATTGCACATTCTAATGTGCCCCTGAAAAATGTCGGCCGACCGTTCATTGTAAATTTGATTCCATCAGTTTTCAGCTCCCGCATTCCAAAAATTATTTCTTTCGAATCTTGTTCTTTTTGTTCGTTAATAACTGTAACCTTCATTTGATAAATGTTTGGATTGAATTCATCCCAAAACAAAGGATGAGCGCCCATAGAATATTCAAACTCCATTTCTTTGAAATCCCCATCAAATGTAATATCTGACTGTAGTTCGTTTAATTTATCAGAAGCTACTTTATGATCAGGCAGGGCCAACAAACTGATTGTCCCTTTTACAGACTTTCCTGAAATATTGCCCAATAAAATTTTTACTTTGACTTTTTTGTTTTGAATATCAGGGAATATTTTTAAATCGGAAACATAAAGCGATGAATGGGCCTGAAGTTCTAGCCTGCCGACCATACCATTCCAGTTAGTCTGAGTATGGTCAGAGATACTATGCGCGTTGACGCCAATGTCGATCTTTATACGGTTGTCTATACAAATAGTGAGAGTATGCTTTCCCGGGGATAAAAGTTGAGTCAGATCATATATGTGCGGGGCGCCTAAAACATTTTGCGTACCTGCTTCTTTATCGTCAATCCAAACACGGGTTTCCCAATGGCAGCGTTCAAGGAATAGTTGGATAAACTTATCTTTCCAATGAGCGGGAATTTCAACTTTTTTTTTATACCAAGCCGCACCTGCATAATATTTATTAGGTTGTAGCCAAAAGAGTATCTTAATGTTACCCGGTTTCCGATATTTTTCATATTTAGAATCCGTATACCATGAACGATCTACTATCTGGCCTACCCAAGTGGTATTGATAGTTACTTCATCTCCTTTTCCATTGGTCGCCATTGAGCCGGGTAGTCGGATAGTATCGTCAAATTGAGTGGAGTACCACTTTTCCAGGATGCCTTTGTTATCCGGATCAACTTTAAAACTCCACGTTCCGGAAAGATCGATCGTTTCCGTTCTGCTCTGTTCGGAGAAAACGATTATCATCAAAATAAACAATACGACTAGATTTCTTCTAAGCATGGTTTCACCTAATCTATATGCGAATTACGATATGCCGAGTAATATCAATACAATCTTTCTAAAATATTTATGGTTTTACACCTTTTGAATGTAAGTCGTTACGGAATTTCTGCTGCCGGGGCATGGCGGGCGGGTTGCTTCCGCAGCGTATTAAGCCTTTTCTATGAAATAGCAACCGGATTAATACTCATTATATGAAGTAATAAGGATTTGATTATAGTAGAAGAAGCAAACGTTGAAGATTTATACGGGTACATTCGATTGATAAGTATCATATTGGTACCCTTAAGCAATTAGTCGCTTGGGATGTAACGCATTTTTATTCTGCCTCCGATTGAGCAGACCGACCTGAGATGCACCTGCGCACCGATATGGTTGATATTCAAGTTCAGCACTTCCTGTAACAACCTGCTTGCTTCATCCATATTGCCCAATCCCAATTTTCCCAGGCCTATGAGATAAGTGCAATGTATTTGGTTGCGGCGGTTCAGATCCTCATCCCAGATCAGTAAATCGGGAAGCGAAACTGCAAAATAGTCGACCTTTACCGTGTCGTATAAATGGTTTTTCCCGTACGTAATGAGCTTATCGAAACAGCTCTGAGCTTCCTTTTCATTGCTAAGTTTTTTCCATGCGAGCCCCTGATAGAAAATCATATCCGGTTGTTGATCATTATAAAAGAACGTTAGTGTTGGTTCGCTGATTCCCTCCGATGCCTTTTCAAAACATTGTCGTGCATTGACAGCGTCGCCCAATCCTTCATAGGCACATCCCATATAATAATGCAGGTCATTCTCCCTCGCACCGTACAATTTTCCTTCACCTAAATTCTGAGGATACGTTCCCGCGTCGTTCAGCAGTTCAAGCGCGTCGGCAAAACGATTTTCTGAGAGTGCAATTTTCCCCAGCTCAATGTGGCTCAGCAGATACTGGCCGATAACTTTTCCTTCGCCTCCCTCCCAAGGATGGAATTTCCGCTGTGTAATAAACTCCTTCGCTTGTTCATACTTGCCAAGCTGATTGTATAACGTTACTCGTTCAAGGTAAAGATCGTCACGGGAATCGACCAACGGCCCATACTGTTCAAGAAATGCAAGCCTCTCCGAATGCGGCTTATTCATTTTTTTATAAAGCTGGTCAAGTTCCAAGAGAATGCGCGCATCTGAGGTATCCAGCTCAAATGCTTTTTCCAGAAGGCCTCGCGCTTTTTCTGGATCATTATATTTGTTGTAGTAAATCAGCGAAAGATTGCGTAACACGGTCGGAAACTTTCCATCGATTGAAACCGATCGTTCCCAACACCATAACGCTTCTTCGTATTGACGCATGGCGTACCAGAAATTACCAAGATAGTACGGTGCTTTCGCATCTTCGGAATTTAATTTCATAGCATCAAGCAGTATGGTCACTTCTTCTGTCCGGTTAGGAAAGCAATAATCTGGTTTCATCTCGGACGCTTTTTTGTACAGCGCTCGTGCATCTGAGACTTTTCCGGAAGATGACGCAAAATATCCCTTGATATAGTATACCATCGGGTAAACATTGCCAGGATCAGAAATCGATTCAGAGAGTAATTGAGTGGCTTCCTGGTACAGTCCGGCGGAAGCGTAGTCGAGGGCATATTCAATAAAATTATGTACCCAATCTCGCATCAGTTGCTTCATCTCTTTGAGTACGAACGCTGCTTCAAATGTTTCAAAAGGTTTGTTATTCGCAAGAAGAAGCAAATGTTTTTCAAACATACATCCGAAATTGAAACTATCGATCTTGAGTGATTCATCCGCATAGTCCAATGCTTCAGAAAGTTTTCCCATTTTACGAAGAATGACTGTTTTAATATGACGACTTTTATGATTATGCCAGTTTCGTATGAGTGAACGTTCTACAAGTTCCAGCGCTTCTTCAAAGTTGCCTTTCCATGTAGCGATTTGCGCCAGGGATAGAAATCCTGCATCCTGCCACGCTGCGTTCCATACAGATTTGTAGAAAGTATCGAATGCTTCATCGAGCCGTCCTTGCATTTTCAGGCAAAATCCTAAATTGTAGTACGGTTCGCCGTCGTACGGATTCGGATTTAATTCGGTAAGAGTCGCAATGGCCCGTCGAAAATATTGTTCAGCATCTGCAAACCGGCCGCGCTTCATATACCACAGTCCCAGCGCGTTGTTGCAGCGGACATCCACAGGATCCCGTTTGAGCGCTTCCTTGTAATAATCAATGGGAGAAAATGTTGCATGACGATATTGTTCCAGGTGCAGGCCGGTGAGATACAATTGTTCAATATTAGTAATTTCGTCCGGCCTCTTCGCCGCCTTTGCCGCATCAGGAAGCGGTCTGCCTTCTTGTTTTTCGTGCCGCCACGAAACCAATGTCCGCCCTTCTGCATTAACGACGTGCACGAACAGTTCATCGGGATGCACTGAATTATCAACATCAATAATTTTCATAAAAGAAACATCGGGTGATAAATCAACGATCTCGGTCATCAACAATTGATCGCCGAGCTTCAATTCAACTTTTGAATTTTTATATATAGCTGTTGTATACACCTTAACTATTGCTTTACCTTGTTTAATTTCAAGATTTAGCATTGCTTCTTTGGTTGCATTTTTTATGACACCGAGGTCTCTGTACGGCATAAAGTATTGAGTAAATGCTTTCTCTTCGTACGGCATGAGCCAGGAAAAATCAGGTTGGTTGTCCGTAAACACACCGCACATAATCTCTATATATGGACCATTGTGGTCTGTAAGGTTTCGATCCCATGCCTGTCCGAAATCACTGTGCCCCCACGTCCATTGCTTTTTCCCCGGCGACACATGATGGTTCGCAATATGAATGACTCCGCCCTGTGAATCATGCTCATATCCACCTATAAAATCGTACTCCGAACTTACAGCCATAAATGAAGTCGGCACAGGAATATTTTTATACCAGGAAATATCGACTCCTGCCGAGTAATCGACTTTATAGTATGTTCCTGTTGCAATTGGAAATCGTGACACATCACGCCTGCCGTGATCAAATACTGCATGCACATCCGGTGGAAAGACAGATTGGTACTGGTCATTTACGTGCACCGCAGGATTCGCCCACCATAAAAATGTTTGAGGAAAAGGAGTTCGGTTAAACAATCTCACATTTAATTCGATATATGCTTTTCCCGAATGCAGCGTGAAGCCCACCATTCCCTTCGTTCGGAACATACGCTCGACTTCATTGCACCAGACCGTCTTACTTCCATCGGGATTTTCTTCGATCCTATAGTCAACCGGCTCGAATGTGCTCGGGCGATGGTGTTGCGGCCAGTTGAACTCGATCCCGCCGGAAATCCAAGGACCGGTAAGTCCGACTAACGCCGGTTTAATCACGTCCTGATAATAAATAAAATGTCTTTTCTTGATCTTATCGTACGCCATTTGTACTCTTCCACCAAGCTCCGGAAGGATCATAATCTTTAGATATTCATTTTCAAGAAAACATGCCCGGTACGTTTTGTCTTTCTTCTCGTTACAAATTTTTTCAATAACCGGATGAGGGTAGACAACTCCGCTGCTTCCTTGATATACTCGTTTTTCCAAGAATATCGGATTTTTTTCCGGCACTCCAATTCCATACGTTGGAATGACAATATCTTCTTCCCAAGCTTTTACAGTCTGTTTCATATCTAATGATAACTTTCCAAATTATACTTATCGAAATAGTTCATCAGGCACTTTCTCTTATTCGAATAATAGAGGGCATCGATCATTGTTCCATTATTCAAGTTCATCAATTATTATATTGGAACGCCTTCAATGCAGGAAGCGCATTGCCGGAAAAATTGAACAATGTCGTATTCGAAATAACATTGCTACCGCCTAACTCCCAGCCGACACCGCTCACTTCAATCATGATCGGATCCCAATATAAATCACCGATCACTCTTCCATTATTGGCAGTTTTTAATCCACTAAAGCATTCATAAAGAAAATCTCTTTGCCCAGTAGGAGAACTTGGATAAATAGAAGCATAAGGGCCATTACTCGATAGCTGCCCATTGGATCCATTAGGGAGAGTCGGGTTCCAATTATATCCTGTCTCCATGATGAAAATATCTTTATTAAATTTTGCACTCACATAATTAGCCCATGTATTAATTTGTGCGACCGTTTTCCCAGTCCAGAAGGGATAGTACGAAGCGCCGATCAAATCGTACTTGACGCCATATTGATTANNAAAACCAATCATACGTACTTGCATTGCCGCCATCGTCAATATGGATTATAACTTTTGTCGAAGGGGAAACCGCCTTCACGGCATCATAGCCCTGATTGAAAAGCTCAGCCAGTTGTCCAAAATTCGAAGTGCTGCCATCTGGGAATAGTATGCCGCCTCTCGTTTCGTTTCCCAGCGAAACATATTCCGGTGTCGTCCCTTGTATCTGCATCTGGATCATGAAATTGAAAGTAAAATCGTATACAGCCGTTTTAAGTTGCGCATATGTCAAAGATGCCCAAGCATGAGGTTTATTTTGTGTGCCTGGGTTGGTCCAGTAATCGCTGTAATGGAACGTCAATTCGATCTGCATGCCTGCGGCCTTGGAGCGTCTTGATAGATTTAATATATCAGTGGTGTCCTGGATTCCCGCCGGGAGACGTTTGGACGGTGAGTAATTAGGATTTCCGGGGTCGTTATAGAGCCGCAACCGCACTATGTTGAAACCGTGGTCTTTAAGGATCTGGATGCAATCTTTTTGCACTCCGTTATCGGAGAATTTTCCACCCTTCGATTCAATGTAAGTCAACTCGGAGAGATCTCCTCCTTTTAAAAATGTAAATGGTATATCATCCTTAACGAGTTGGATATCATCTACTTGACACCAATTATTGGAATTAGCATCCGATGAAACACCGAACGTGCATTTACCGTCAATTACATGAATGCCACGTACTACAATCGGTATCCATGAACTCGACTTCGGCAGGCTTGTCATCTTTTCTATGCCGTCGCTCCCCTTTCCTGATAAATAACAGGAGTTTTGATCGCCGCCATTTTTTATCCAAGCCCAAAGAGAATAATATCCATTGGGTAATTTCGTCAGTGTTTGATAGGTAAAAATCTTGTACGCAGAATTATTTTTGTGTTCAAGGGCGTATTTTCCGGAATGCCCATTATTCGTTGTGTGGCTTGCATTGATATCCTTGCCCTCAGCCTGCACACCCCATCCATAGGGAGATTGAGTTACACCTGTTGTATCTGTTTCAAATCCATTGTTGACAACTAATGAATCGCTGAATTCATTATCAACGCGGTTATCAGGAGTAAGCGGATTGGATGCTTCCTTTTTTGCACATGAGACCATACTGGCAAGCATGATCAGTAAAATTATTAATGAATATTTTCTTTTCTTCGGCCATATTTTGTTTTTAGTAATCATAACCATTCCTTACTAGTAAAATTATTTTTCCGCTATAGAAGGACTTCAGCATTACAGTTCATATTATAATATCTTGATCTCAAAGACACATCTTTTACCACCGCGTACAACTGATTCAATACACCGGGCATCGACCTCTCTTCCGAATATTGTATGATACGTTTGTTTCTGCCAGCCGATGGAACATTGGCAGATTGAATTTGATATCATCTTACTTTCAACCAAAGGACAAACACAATCCCTTTCAGGTGTTTCTATTCTGATCATTTCTTTTTCTTTATCATACGTAGCGTTTTCTCCCCAGCGTTTATGGATCTCGTTAAAGAACCCTTCAACGTTATTTTTAAAACCACCTGCAAAACCGCTTTTTGAACATTCTTTCCCCAAGCTCTCTATTATTTGATTTTTTGTATTCTCATCCAAAGTTGAATCTAATATTCCTATTAGTTTTGCAAATCTGTATTTCACAAAGCCGTCTTTCCAGTCCTCTTTATTCTTTTCTTCAGCAGACACGTTATCAAGAGAAAATAGTCCTGCTCCAAGACATGAACAAACGCTCATTCCGCAAGCATTTCTAAAAAAGGTTTTTCTGTTCATAGGGAGATCTCGCTATTTATTTAATTTTCCAGTTCCTTTATTTGATATTATTCCCATACACTATTTTCAATTCATATTCAGGTGAAGCGGTAATTGAATTTACTTTGGCAACTTGCGATTCTTCCTTAAATTCCGGCCAAGAGGATTTTGGAAGATAAATTGGTGCATCTTTTCTCAAAGGAAGTATCTTGAGATAAATTCCATTTGAGAATACATCAGGTGCAAATTGTTTAGAGCCGACTTCCCACGTGGTTCCATTGAAGAAATTGTCATGCAGCAAGCGAGTTCCTCGGTACAATCTGCCTATATCTCCGGTATAGTTGATGTCTATATATACATTCCTAACATCCGAAAATATATTCTTTGGAAACTCAATTCGCCAGGTTCCTGCTTTTGAAAAAGTGGAATCATCCGGCGACATTGCAACCGTACAATCTCGCCAATCGACCAATGCTCCCATTTTCACTAAAGGTGCTTGTGCCGGTTGAACGATCTGTTTAAACAGCACCGGAATTTCCTCCGTTGTCACGGATGCAGTGTAATGATCAAACGCTCCGTCATTATTATATTTTTGAAAAGGGAGAGTTGAAGTATATTTATCGTCAACCGATGGTAGTATTGAAAGCGAAAAAGCGTTAGGATTACGTGAGCGTAAATAAAGAGTGTCTGTATTTGCGAATACATCAGCTTCAGTAATGAACAAATGATCTTTTCCATGAAGCGGTATCTTCCATGAGTTGTATGCTTGCGATTGTGAGAGTACTATTATGCGAACAGTTTTTCCTATTTGTGTCTGAAATTCAATGGCAACATTTGTAGAAGGTTCAATTCCATTGACATTAACTTGTTTGTTCGTGTGTAAAATAGTGCCATTACTTGAACGGAACGACTTCACCGTAGACTTATCAAAAGCAAACTCTGCATTTATTCCCGGTAGTTTTATAAAAAAATAGTAATCGGTTTTTCCATTATCTATTTTTGTGAAAGGTTGTGCAGTAGCGTACTTTACAATTGCGCCATCGAGATCCATATTCATTGGCCAGTAGAAATAAGATTGTGACGGTATATCAATCGGTTTTTGCGGAATTGTTATTACTTCAGATTGAAATTTTACATGAACTTGAATTCTTTTCTGAACCGGCAACGGGTAGTTGCGGAGATAATTGTTGAAGAAAAGAAAACCTTTATTGCCTTTCACTCTGGCTGCAATTCGAAGAGTTGATGTATCCCTCGGACTTGTAGGAACAACATTCGGTAGGATTGCATTCATTTGCGATATGTCGCTTCCAAAATCAATGATAAATTGGTGAAGGATTTTAAGTTTACGATATGAATCGTGCATTTGTCCGAATTCACGCAGAGGCGCTTGAAAGTCATATGATAATACAGGATAATCATTTGGATAACCGGTCGCTTGCGATTCTTGCAGCGTCGTTAATTTACCCTCAGGGTTTGTTCCTCCGTGATACATATAATATCCGAGAAGATTAACGCCAGATCCGAGAGTAGTCATTGCCATTGCAGCAATATCATCACCCGATAGAACAACACGACGATGATAAGTGATTTGTATTCCTCCTCCTAGCTCAGCGGTAAACTTTGGATAATGTGAAAGCTGCAAATTTTCAGAGAGAGTCAATGATCCCTGCATAATTCCCGTTTTCCCGGACGGGGTTTTTGTATGGAACTGATAAATATTCTCGGGATCGGGAACCAATTCATGAGTGCTGCCATCCCAAGGTTCATCAGGATAACCGCCGAATACTGGAATAACAATATGCGGCGCAACAACAGCATTATCCCATCCCGTAACTGTAAATATTGGTACATCTAAGCCGACTTCTAACGCCATACTCTTAAGTTTTGAAATGTGAGCCGCACCGCCATTTTCCGCGCGGTTTGCATATTCGTTCTCAAGTTGGATTCCGATAACCGGTCCACCGTCTTTCCATAACAATCCTTTGAGCTGTTTACCAATCTCATTATAAAATTTTTGTACATATGAAAGATAGATGGAATCGTTCCCACGCGTTTGGCATTTTGTCAGAAGCCAATCAGGCAAGCCGCCGTTTCGGACTTCCCCATGCGCCCATGGACCAATTCGCGGGTAAACATATAAACCGTGTTTAGCACACAACTCCACAAATCTTCTCAGATTCTTCTCGGCGGTCCAATCGAATTGACCTTCAATCTCTTCATGATGAATCCAAAATATATACGTAGCGACAATCTGAATTCCGCCCGCTTTCATTTTAAGAATTTCTTCTTCCCAATATTTTTCAGAATAACGACTATAATGGAATTCGCCCATGACCAGGATCAATGGTTTGTTGTCGAGCATCAAGTAGCGACTGTTAACTGTGAGTTCGTGGCCATCAGGCGATGTGTTGGCGTTCCTGCTTCCCATTTCAAGATAACCTGTTTCCGGCGTTGTTGCGGAAGCACTGGCGTCAATCGTGAACAGAGAACCTGTTCCTGATAATGATTGTGCAGATGATCGAGAAGATCCAAACAAAACAAGGAGTATAAGAATTAATAAGCAGCAACGTATTATTTTTTGATTTTTCATGGCATTCATGATGATATCTTTCATATTTTGTACAAACGAATAAAATACACGTTTCTTAAATATACCCTTGTGGATTCCTCAAGATGAAAAAGAAGATGTCAGAATTGCATGATTCCGACAGCATTATTTTTCTTTCTTTTCACGGTAAATCCTTTCTATGAGAGTATTCAGTCCTGCTGTTCCCTTATCATTACTTTCTAAAAGAGTCATATCATATCATTTCATGTTCAATTTGTTCAAGAGACTTTCCTTTTGTTTCAGGCAACTTTTTAAAGATATACCAAAATCCTAGTACACAAATAAAACCATAAAGCCAGAAAGTACCGGAAGCACTGAGGACTTTATTTAAAATGGGGAAGGTATATGTGAGAATGAAACATGCAGACCATAATGCAAATGTTGCTACCGACAACGCTGTGCCACGAACGCGATTGGGAAAAATCTCCGAGAGAATGACCCACGTAACCGGAGCCAAAGACATTCCATAGCACGCTATTGCCCCCACAACCAGGATAAGCAACGGTAATCCCTTAAGTTGAAGGAAATACAAACTTCCCATGACGGCATAAATTCCTGCAAGTCCGCCGGCACCGATAAGCATCAGCGCCTTACGTCCGAGCTTATCTACAGTGAACATACCGACGAACGTGAAGATCAAATTCACACTTCCTGTAATCACGATGTTGAATAAAGTATCCGATACACCATATCCCGCAGCCGCAAAAACTTCCTGCGCATAATTGAAAATAACATTGATTCCGCACCATTGTTGAAACACCGCCAGTACGATACCAATCATCATAATTTTTCTTAATCCGGATTGAAACAGAACTTTAAATTCAATTTTGTTTGGAGTGTGAGTTAATGTTTTTTCAATTTCCGCAATTTCCGCATTTGCATATTCTTCACCTCCTATATGGGCAAGAATTGCACGAGCCTTCGAATGACGTTCCTGCCTCTTAGCCAGCCATCGCGGACTTTCGGGAACAAACCACATGAACAGGAAAAATAACGCCGCAGGGACGGCACATGCCCAAAACATCCAACGCCAGCCGGTCTGACCATTCCAAGAATGTAAAATGTCGGCTCCCGATGCATCAAGAGGAATGGGTTTAGCAATAAGCCAGTTTATGAGTTGTGCAGCTAAAATTCCTATAACAATTGTCAATTGATTAATAGAAACAAATTTTCCACGAGTGCTTGCGGGGGAGACTTCTGCGATATACATGGGCGATAAATTTGATGCAAGACCGATTGCAATGCCTCCAAAAATGCGAGCAGTAATAAAAAGAGTAAATGTATTCGCAAATCCTGTCCCGACAGATGTTATGAAAAACATTGCGGCGGCAGCAATAAGCAAATATTTACGCCCATACTTGTCGCTGAAAAATCCTGACAATGCTGCGCCAAATAAACATCCAATGAGGGCGGAACTCATCGCCCAGCCCTGCAATACTGAAGAGTTTGCGATTCCGAAATATTCTTCATAGAACGGTTTTGCGCCTCCGATAACAACCCAATCATAACCGAACAACAATCCGCCCATGGCAGAGACAAGAGAGATAAAAAATATGTACTTTGTATTTATCCTGATCATAACAAATCTATGCTTTCGTTAAAATTAGAATTACCGATTATTTATTATTTCGAGCTCCTGTTTCTATAAATAAGAATTCTTCACTATCTTTTTTATCAACTATTTTTCTCCCCGACATACTCACGATTGATCTTCCATGGTCATAATTCCTGTTCCCGCACTAATGGAGGTAACATACATCGACGCTTCCCGATTGAATTTCTTACAATACTCGCGTTGAACCATTT
This sequence comes from Ignavibacteriota bacterium, assembly GCA_003142475.1. GTDB lineage: Bacteria > Bacteroidota > Ignavibacteria > UBA10030 > UBA10030 > Fen-1298. Next base: position 21,833 of record PLMK01000059.1, on the reverse strand, counting down.
CACCAATATCGTTCACTGCGCTTTTTTCAATCAAGTTAATTGTACATCCTCCGAAGCCACCACCCATCATGCGCGCACCGTACACTTCTGCATAATCATCTACCAACTCTACTAGAAAATCCAATTCCTTGCAGCTGACTTCGTACTCGGATCGCAAGCCTTCATGCGTCCGAAACATTAATGATCCAAAGGCATTCAGGTCGTTTTCTTTAAGTGTGGCGCATGCTTTTAATACTCGATCATTCTCTTCGATCGCATATATACTCCGTCGATAGACAATAGGATCGAGTTTTGATCGATATTGTTGAAGCATTTCCAGCGATACATCGCGAAGGCTGTGCACCTGCTCGAAATCTTTGTTAATAACAGCTACACATTCGTTGCATTCTTTTCTGCGCTTGTTATATTCTGACGAAGCCAATGAATGCGAAACGTTTGAATTGAACAACACCACCGATACATTCTTGTACTTAAATGGAACACATTCATAGTCCAGACTCCGGCAATCCAGGAGCAGCAAGCGATCAGCCTCGCCAAAGATGTTGATAAACTGATCCATGATACCGCATTGCACACCGACAAATTCATTTTCCGATTTTTGGGCGAGTTTCACAATATTAAGCCTGTCTATTTCTAGTTCGAATATATGATTAAGTGCGAACGCAAGCCCAGCTTCGATGGCGGCTGACGATGAAAGCCCTGCACCAATAGGTATGTCTCCGCCGAAAACACAATTGAAACCTTTCATCCGATAATGGGCCTTGATGAGTTGATCAACCACTCCCATCAAATAATTGGGCCAGCCTATTTTCAACTTTTCCAAATTATTGATTTCAAAAACATAATCATCGTTCAGATTGATTGCGTGAACTTGCACACGATCGTCATTCCGTGGTGCAATTGCCAAATAAATCGATTTATCGATCGCTCCAGGAAGAACAAACCCCATATTGTAATCTGTGTGTTCGCCTATGAGATTTACCCTTCCAGGTGACCGCACCAACAGAGGTTCATCGTGATAAAGTTCATTATATTTTTTTCTTACTATTTCCAGTGTCATAAGTTTTATTTTCTGGATACGAACAATACTCCTGAGTCAAGGACAACAAGTTCAGCACTTCGGTTTCCAAGCTGATCCTTCGCCAGCAATATTCTAAATCGAAATAAAATGATCATCCAGTATATTCCGAATGATGGAGTTCATCAACGAACAAGTAGCATCTGTATATTTTTATATTAAATTTATTCTGTTATAGTCCATAAATAAATAGATGGAATTAGGAATTTGATGGACAATATTATCTCTTTTCTTTTTCTCCCCACTCTAACCATTCATTCTCATTGCCAGATCAATTAATAGTTACAGTTTTCTTTATAGGCTTCGATCATTGCAATGAAGTTTTCGACAGGGACTCCGGCCTGTACGTTATGAACGGCATTGAAAATATAATTACCATTTATTTTTAGAGTTCTTATGTTTTCAGCGACTTCCGCTTTGACTTCAGCCGGTGAGCCGAAAGGCAATGTCTTTTGGGTGTTGACTCCTCCTCCCCAAAAGATAAGCCTGTCACCATATTTTTTCTTCAATATTACCGGATCCATATTCATTGCTGAGATCTGTATTGGATTTAGTATATCGAAACCTGCCTCAATAATTGTTTCAATTAACGGATCTATTGAACCGCAGCAATGCATAAATGTTTTCCATTGCGTGTTTTGATGTATCCAGTCATTTAGCTTTTTCTGATAAGGAAGGTACAAATCCCGATACGTGGCGTCGGATATCATCGGCCCCTTTTGAGAACCGAAGTCGGTACCTGACATAAAGACAACCTGCACTTTGTTGCCAACAGATTTGTAAATAGCTTTGATGTTCTCGAGAACAATTTCACTCTGAATTTCAAAGACTTTTTTAATATAGTCTGGCCTGAGAGCTATTGAAACGTACCATTCAGTAATATCACGAATGCCTTTGGGATCCTTTAAGAATGTGGCAGGGACAAGCGCAACATCTCCAAAAGCAGCACCGGGTATAGTGAGATAAATTCCATAATCCGTATTCGCGTAAATATCGTCGACCTGCTTTTTGAAATGATCCAGCTCTTCCTGTGAAATAGATCCGAATTCTTCGGCGTTGTCTTCAGGATGAAGGTTTTCGGGGTCAAAATGGTTCTGTCTGATAATGGCATCAAAATAAAAACCATCCTTGGGTATAACTGAGGAGGGCGGATAATTTTTATCCCCCTGAGCATACATATAGATGCCACCATCTTCATTGGGTTCCGTGTTGAACATTTCGGGTACCCATACGGGCGTCCCATCGAAAAGCGTCCAAGGTTTGTAGTTTTCGTCTTTAAATCCAAACATATTGTTGAGGCCGGAAACGCCTACAACGTCGAGGCCAAACATTTTCCGCAGCTTTTCATCAACTTCACCTAATATTTGATAAGGTTCGGTGACTTTGATTCTTTCACCTGGTTCGAGTATTCCGCAATGTTTTTTTATTTTGTAAACCGTCGAAGCCATAATGCCGGTTTGCCCCCCGGCTCCAAAATCGATCGGTACACGATCTGGTACGTCACGGTTTAATACTGTAGCGATGCGCTGCCGTGAATTCATATGAACTTATGCCTTCTGATTTCAATTTACGAATACAAAGACTTTGCTAATATTTTTCCCCGCATGTTTTGATCCTATGGTAACTCTCCAGGATATTATTAAATCCTTTTAAAAATTATTCTTCTGGTTTGTCCCTATAATTGTCCAAAGACATGAACATATCACTGTACTCCGCATGGATCATATATAATTATAGCGCTTGCCACAGGTTCAATCATTTTTCATAATTCAAATTCTTTACGTTTTCTATTTGTTAAATCATTTCAATATAGTGAAGCCTCGACCCGCGTTGAGAAGTCGAGGCTCCGGGGGTTCGCATCTTTTAAGGAGAAGCAAAAGACGCAATAGTTTTAATTGTGCTCACATGACTCTTGCATTGTCTGCTTTATGTAGATATTTTTGCAGCGCGATTGAACGGTACAAAAATACTTTGTTCCCACACCAAAGTTGACTCATCAAAAATAGAAAGGTATTGCAATCTAAAACATTGTTTTTTCCAATATTACAAAATTTCCATCCGTTAATGGAAAAGATGCCATTACGAGACAAGGATTTGTTTGTATTCTCATCGAACTTAATAGGACTTATCCATTTTTCATTTCAACATAAGCAACTTCAAAGTAGTCACAATTCCGTAACTGTCTAATTAGTAAAATAGTATTGACTTCCTTCCTTTGCCCACTTTTATATATATCTCGCTGTGGTACCCAAAGTATGCACTCTCTGGGTACCATTCGCAAGATAACCTAGGAGGGGAAAAAACCTTATTTCATCAAAACCATTTTCAATGTAGTCGTTGTTCCGGAATTCGACAGTTTATAGAAATATACTCCGCTGCTAAAATTATTGGCAGTAAAGGTAACGTCATGAGATCCCACATTCTGAATCTCGTTCACGAGAACTGCCACTTCTCTACCGAGAATATCGTACACTGAAAGTCGCGTCATGCCTTTGGCGGCGAGTGTATAGGAAATCTTCGTGCTCGGGTTGAAGGGATTCGGATAGTTTTGGCTTAATTCGAATTTCCCCGGAACTGAATTGGGTGTTTGAGAGACGGATGTACTGATTTGTTCCGGGAACCAATTCAAATCACCCAAGGCTTTTCCATCGCTCCCTGCAGTCTGAAGGCTTGTATTGGAGTATCGCAGATTCTCAACGACAGGGTAGCCATAGTAGGTATTGCCCTTGACAGTCCTCCAGTTAGTAGGCACGCCATCCCAAGTCGGAGGATCATAAAGAGGATACACATAAGGGCGAACTCCCTGGCCCGTTCCGCCGTGAGCCCAACATGTATCAACATATGCAGCCATCTTGCCTGCGGCCAGTGTCAACAGAGTGGAATTGAATCCCGGATCGACGCTGTCATTGTGCGCCACAGTAATGTTGGGCCATGTTGTCTTGTCCGTCAGAATACCCGGCTGTGCGCTTATGAAATCTGGTTGACGAAGCGGCATATATTGGTAGGTACCTGCACTAAGTTGCGCCCACTTGTTCACCATTTGTTGTGGCCAGAAATACGCATTGTTTGTGATCGTGACGTGCCTATCCGCTTCAGTCATGTTGTAAGGAGCCGCCTTCAGCGTACTCAATGAATCTAACGCGATTAACCCAGCTCCCCAACCGCCGACCGCGTACCAAGCGAGCGGGTAAGCTGTCGCCCAAGCACCAAAAAATATGTTATTCTTGATAACTGCGTTGTGTAACTGATATACGACGAAGGATCCTCCGCCTGCTGACATAAATATTGTGTTGTGCTGGAAATCCAAGTACTTACAGCCGTACCCAGACGAACCCAGAATGTATGGTTGCACAAAGAACGTGTTATTGTACATCTTTATAGTATCGGCAGGATACGTTCCCGGATCCACCCATGCAAAACCAGGATTCTGCGGATTGTCATCTTGATTATTCCGGAATACACAATTTGTCACATAGTAACTATTGTGGTCTTGTTGCCACACATCAAATAGATTCGGCGTACCGGCGCCGGAAATATTCTCAAAAATGCAGTGGTTAAAGACAAAGCAATTATTAGGTCCGGCGGCGGAAAGAAAACGGCCGGTAAATGATATGCTGTCGGTGCGTGTACCCATGAAGTACACGCCATTCACCGTGAGTGTATCATTGCCTTGTGGAGTGAAAAAATTACCGATCGAAGAGTTGTCCCCAGCAATAGACGGGGCGACAACCGGAGGGTGCCCTGTCGTCGGATTGACATAGCCAACAATAGTAATGTTTCCTTTCACTGATACCGGGGCAGTCATCCAATAAACAGTGTCCAGAGCGCCGGTTGGTTTCAAGAGGAAAACCGTATTAGGCTTAACGAATCCGCTCGAAATAGTATCCGCGTTTATGAAGTTATTGAGGTTACCCGGCGGCAATGCCGATACGATAACAGTATCAGCAGGCACCGCAAATGACGTCGATGGCAATAGACACAGCATTACTAGAACCATCAAAAACATTGAAGTAAGTATTGCTTTCATATAAACATCCTTTCAATGAAGTTTACATTGATATTGATTACCTGCGGTAAATTCAAAAATAAATTCAGGCAAATGTTATTTGCATAATGTTTTCCTTTCTGCTTAAATTTATGATTGGGTTAATTACACTTATACTAATTTTCATGTTTACCACGATTTATTCACTCAAACCTCCAACGAAGTCCCAAATCAGCCGTCAAACCATAATTCGATTCTGAATTCGGGAAGCCCGAACCCCTTACGAGGTAAACGTCTTCTTCGCTGTTGAGGTTATTCAAGTCAAAGTATATTTCAATGCCGCTCCACGGTAATCGTTGCTTCACGGAAAGATCCCATCGCAAATACTTCACTTTGTCGGAGCGAAGTGAGTTATAGAAGTTTGTGCCATTATAGACCTGGGTTTGGTAAATCATAGAGGCCAATATGGAAAACTGACCATAATCATATCCAATCGAAAGGTTCACAATGTCATTGGGCTGCTGTATAAGTCTGTCAGTGTATGTTGTGTCTATATTGATTGTTGGAAATGGGTAAACCGGTGAATGGACCGTGACAGTGTAGGGATACTTTGCATTGGAGAATATATGAGTATAATTGACATTCAGAACTAATCCGCTTAAAAAACCGGGCAAATACCAGAAATGCGTCTGCCATTCCGATTCAATTCCCCAAACATCAACCCGGTTCGGATTGTTGACATAAGTAGAAAGTGAAAATGTTCTTGTATAGCTGGAGACTCCAGGATACTTCGAAGGATCGGAAATATAAGTTTGCTGGCCGAATATCTGATCATCAATACGCTTCAGGAATGGACTGACTGCGAATAATCCAACAGTGTTGTCGTGAACAGCCACCTGAACATCGTAGTTACGCGATTGCGCTGGCTTTAAAGCATAATTGTTCCAAACCACATAGTGGCCACTGTTGCTGGAAACATCCTCTCTCGGTATGATCTGGCCAAAATCCGGATATGCGAGTGTACTTGTATAGGAGCCGCGAACACTGAGCCACTGCAGAGGATCATATTTCACAATAACATCTGGCAGCCAATATCCGTGGTACTCGTCCTGTGTGACCATTGTGTGAAGAAGTTCGGATGGATATGGATTCGTGGCATCTGCATTGCCCATAAAATGAGCAGCGCTATAAGACGTCTTAAGGCCCTGATACCGAATACCGGGAATAATAGTTACCTGAGGTCCGATGTTCAAAGTTGCCATGAGATATTCAGCGCTTCTGAATTCATTTCCAGAGTAATCACTGGCAGTGCTGCCATACTGATCTGGAAGGTAACTAGGAACCGTTTGAGGTTGAGTCGCCGCCGTACCAAGGATTTTTATTTCATTCATTACCTTATCGATCATACTCGCATCTACTGCGGAAAACATTCTATAATCACCCTTAAAGAATCTTCCAAAATTCATGTTGGGATTATAGAATCCATTGATGGGAAAGTATTGGGCACCTGTAGGATCAAAATTATACGGTGGTTGCGTCAGCCATGGGAGCGCTTGTACGAGCGACAATCGAAATCCTGCAGCAGCACCACTATATAAACTTCCAAAACCGCCGTCATAATTGTAGTAACGTGTAGTGTACCTGTATGATCCTCCACCCTTTACTGTGACGGAAACAAAATCCGAAAAATTGAAATTACTCTCTAAATCAATCGATCCTTGTTTATCGTCCTGTTTGTTGAAGCTTTTCCAAGTCCAATTACTCTGCCAAAACATATTGTTCAAGTTGATCATGGGTTCAGCTTGTCTAGCGATTTGTATAGGATTTTCATAATTCGGTATGCCGCTTGTTCCGGCTGCGAGCTGATCAAATACCAACCCAAAACCACTGGGTGTAAGATTATCCGAGTATGCATTAGAAATCTTCAAATTTATCTTGATTGAACTTATGGTTTGCTCATAGTCCAGAATATTTGAAATAACATTGAGCTCATTCGTTGAGAGCTGTGTTCCTAATTGTATGTCATTGCCATAGTTCGCGAGATCGTATGTTTCATAGTGTGATTCGTTTGTCGACTTACTGTGACTTATCAAATTCACAAGAGATATTTTACCTCCTGACAATTTGTAATCCAATGTTACAGTTCCATCATATCGCCGCTGGTCGTTCGGGGAAAATGTGAGGTTCAAACTGCCAACGACTATGGAATCGGGCTTGTCCTGTTTGTTGGGTTGATAGTACGATCCTCCGAGTTGGTTTGAAGTGAGATTCTGCTTTTGCACAATACCTTGCACAAATACGCCTAGCTTATCGTCGAAGAATCTTTGCTCTACGCTTGCAACAAACTTGTAGTCGTTCGCTGTACTCATAAGACCATTGTAAGCACCCTGAGCGAGGAGAGAGACCGTAGGCAAGCCGGTCGGAGTCCCTTTGGCCTCCCTGATGTTGAAATTTACGGTGCCGCCTAGAACCGCAGCATCCATATCGGGTGTAACCGTCTTATAAACCTCGATACTCTCTAAAGTATTCGAAGATATCATGCTCAAGTCCGTACCTCGATCGTTTGAATTTGTCGGAGGCATTGCAACGCCGTCGATTGTTATCGTGTTGTATTGCGGTAGAAGGCCTCGGATGACAACAGATGTAGCTTCGCCACCTGACCGAATCAGCGAAACCCCAGGCAGCCTCCCGATGGATTCCGCCGCGTTTGCATCAGGGAGTTCTTGGATGCGAGCTGCCGAGACTACGTTTACAACATTTTGGGAAGACAATTGTTGGTTAATTGCCGCGTTCTGCCCACGTGCTTGAGCTGTAACGACTACTTCTTGTCCTTCAATTGTCTGAGGGAATAAATGGAATTTCTGTTCAAGAACACTATTTCCAAGGACTATCACTTGCATAGTGATCGTCTTATAGCCAACGTAGGATATCTTTAATGTTTGCTTTCCTGACGGTACGCCATATATTGTTATCAACCCATCTATATTTGAAGAAGCTCCTAAACTTGTATTGAGAACTACAACATTTGCTCCGATAAGGGATTCACCTGTATTTGCATCTGTCACTACTCCTGAAATCGTTCCAGATTCTTGGGCTTGAGCAGGTTGGTACCAGACAATACCTATCATGAAAATCGCTAATACTATTCCGATAGGAAAGAAACAGTCTTTAACCTTTCTCATCGTAATTCTCCTTGTCTCCCGGTTTGGGATGTTATTGGTGAAGAAATGATAATGTAATTTACAGGTGACATCCGCATTCTAGTTTGACAAAAGTATTTTGTTATCGCCTGTAAATAAATAGATTGTATTAGGAATTTGATGGACAATATTACTATTTTTGTAGTGTTCAGTAGTGCTTTTGAATTAGAGAAGGAGCAAAGGAGAATGATAAAAAAGAAAGAAGGATTTGAAGGACAGAAAATGATTGTTTTGCCGCACTCAATCGTACATATGCTTGAAAAAGATCCTATCACAGCTCCGATTCATATTACAGATATCGGTTATTATCCGGAAGCACGATACCATTTTAGAGAAAGAAAAAATGGATGCAAGCAGTATATACTCATCTTTTGCACAGAGGGAAAGGGATGGTTTAAACTCGGAGATAGAATATACAATGTTTCACCTGACAATTATTTTATTCTGCCTCCCGATGTTCACCACTCGTATGGTGCCGATGATAATGTGCCTTGGAGTATATTTTGGATTCATTTTAAAGGCAGCAGTGCAATTCATTTCTCAAATAAATTAAATGTCATCAACCAAATTCATCCGGTAAAATTCGGGACTACCGACGATCGCATTCAACTTTTTGAGGAAATATATCAAACACTTGACAATGGTTATAGCATCGATAATTTGCAGTACGCCTCAATGTGCTTATGGCATTTTCTCAGCTCATTCTTCTTTGTCAATCATTTCAAACATTATTTGTACGAGAAGAAACATGACATTATCAATCAAACCATCGACTATTTTAAAAAGAATATTTCACGAAATTTATTATTGAAAGAGATTTCAGGACACCTTGGACTTTCAGCCTCTCATTTTTCAAATATATTCAGGAATAAAACCGGTTATGCACCCATAGAATATTTTTCAAGACTAAAGATTCAACGCGCATGTCAATACCTTGATTTAACAGATTTACGTGTCAAGGAAATATCTTCCCTTTTAGGGTATGATGATCCATATTATTTTTCAAGAGTTTTTAACAAAATAATGGGAGACTCACCCAGGAATTATAAGAAAAAGAAAAAGGGGTAACGAATGGTGTGGAATAAAAGAATAATTAATGCCTTTACGTAAAATATCAGTTAAAATCGCTGACTCGAGCTTCAACTATCAGGCTGAGTTCGGATGAGTTCGCCCCCCCACTACAAAAAAAGGCGAATCTGTTTTGAATTCGCCTTTTTATTTTTTCCACCCCGCTTCAAACTCACGACTTATTATTGAATTAATTTTGAAGATGGTTTTTAAATTCCTTTGGATTCATACCAACTTCTTTTTTGAACAGCCGGGAAAAATACGGCGGATTTTTAAAACCAAGCTGGTAAGCAATTTCAGAAATGCTTCGTTCACCAACAACAAGCATGTTTTTTAGCTTCAGAGATTACATATAGAGATGAATCAACTCCAAAGCAGTCTTGCCTGTTTCCTGCTTCAATAAATCACTTAAGTACTTTGGCAACAGATGAAGCTGGGAAGCCATGGCGTTCACGGTAGGCAATCCTTTTTCTCCTGCTTCTCCTTTTTCAAAAAACAAATTCAAGCACTCATTGAATTTGGTAACCGTTATGCCTGACAACGCGCTCCGGTGCGTAAGACCCAGAGTATCCCATTGACGATCTCTCGATTGGATCGTCTTGGTCGTCCTTTGCCATTGGCTCGGACTGTTTGTTTCGGTATGAAGGACTCTATATATGTCCATTGAATATTAGATAATTCGTCTCGTGGTGTTATAATATTTAAAAGATACATGACACTTTTACAATGTACAAATCATTTCTTCATTTTTGAGATAGGCTCTAGTTTAGATACTACAGAATCACTTAGCCAGCAACATTTTTTGCGACTGAATGTACATCTTTCCTCCGTTATTCGGGACAGCTGTTAATCGTGCAAAGTAGACACCGCTCGGTAAGTTGCCAGCATTAAAAACTACATGGTGGTTTCCAGCAGCCTCTGAATGATTCACAAGGGTCGAAACTTCCTTTCCCAGCATATCATAGACCTTTAACATCACTTTGCTCTCGTTCGGTAGATCATACCTCAACGTGGTGCTGGGATTGAATGGATTTGGACAGCTTGGATAAAGAGCGAAACCATTAGGAACAATACTTTCTAAATTCTTCTGTGGAACGGAAGTCGGCAAACCATCTGGTGATAAAATTGCCTCCAACCCAATAGCAAGATAAACCAATGGGGCATTCCAATTGATCGCGATTTCATTGCAGGCATACGCATTTTGATCATCAGTATATGCTAATGCCGGCAATGATGACGGATAGGTTGTGACTCCATCTTCTTCGCCCGGATTAGGTCCTCCTGCCAATAATCCCGGCACCGGAGCCGCAATTCCGTCTGAACCGGAAATACGGTGATGGATATGCTGCGGCGATCGGTTTCCGAAACCAGTGACAAAACAATATGTTGTCCCATTCCTTCCGAGCAGGTAATCCAGGTTGCCAAGAGCAGCCCGCAAATAGGTGCTGTCTTGTGTCAACCGAAAGGCTATGAGCAACTGCATTCCCTGATTTGCCGCCACAGCGTTGCTTCCCCAACTGAACATCCACGATTGTGCACCCATCACCGTTTGATATGGTGAAGAGGGAATAAGTGACGTGAGCCAATTGGTCCACCCCACTAAGCGTGATCGGACGGTATTGGTATCCACCTTTGCGGCAATCGTCTTGGAATACTTCGCAAATGTATTCATCCCAAGTATGCGTACATTCGCCCAGGCCGGAATATCTACGGAGCCCGAAAGCGGATTGGCAACCGTGAGAAACGAATCCTGTGCTGTGGTCACAAACAATTCCGCAGCCGCCCATGCAAATTCATCTGTAACATTGCCGTCGCCATATTCCCCCGTATTGATGACCGGTGAAAACTGAGTATTCATTTGCGATTGATTATAATATACAGCGGGATTTTGCCGTGCCCAATTCCACGCGCTGAGTGCAGCTTGCTTGCATGAATCTGAAAAGCCGGGAATTACGGAAGAAAACCTTGCAGTTATTCTTGCTGTTTGTGCCATTACCGCCGCAAAATCCAACGTAGCTGCCGTAGACTTTTGCACGACATAGCGCGTTTGAATATCATACCATGGCATTTCGAAGGCATCAAAGTTCGCATCAGTACATTTGTGATACACACCTCCATCGTTGGGATCTTGCATTGTCATCAGCCAGCGGATGTTCCATAACGCTTCATTCAATATATCCGGAATTCCGTTGCCGCTCTCCGGAATATTGGTCGTTAACTGATCGCAGAATTCCGGGAACCATTCGTACGCCGAAAGAAGCGTGTATGTGGAAATGCCAGAGTTAACAACATACTTATTATAATCACCCGCATCGTACCACCCTCGCGGGCATGAGATTATTGTGCCGGCTGGACGTTGCGTTGTTGCTGCCGATGGATGAACCAGCACTGTAGTATCCGGATGTCCGATTGCACGCGCCCAAGTTCCGGCATATGCCGGAAGAAGTGGAGTCGATGCCCGCTGGTAATAGTATCCTTTCAAAGAACCTATGGCAAGATTTAAATGCACACGCGGCTTCACTGCAAAAGGAATTGTAAAGCCAAGCCCGGGCACGATTAGTTGATACGTACCAGGAATCTTTAGACCCGAGAAATCTGCTATACTCACCGATTCACCGGAGGACGACCACGTCTGTGCCGCAGTGAGCATTCCTTTGACAAGCGTATCGGATTGGGATGGAGTAACGATGTAGAATGGTGTATTGGAAGCATTACGTACGACGGCAATCTTTTGCATCGAAGGATAAAACCCCATTTGATTATACCGTATATCGGAAGAAACCTGTGCACATACTGTTGAGAAGAATAGACTCTGAGCACTGAGTATCAAGAAACCATTATTGAACCAACGCATTTTCGAATTCCTTTTTTAAAATCATTATTCATTCATTAAACAGTTTTTCGCTCTATTGAACGGGTAAACCATTGGGCGACCATAGTGCCTCCAATCCGACGGGAAGATAAACTAACGACACTTTCCAGTCGATACAGATTTCATTGGAGGCAAACGACTTTACATCATCCGCATAGGCAATTGCAGCATAGACAATTAAGACAGCAGCTGCGGTCCAATATTCCAGATCAATAGAATCTTTCGCTGCATCATAAAAACGTTGGGCAACCCGTTGACATTCTCTAAGCTTTGATAGACCAACAGCTTTTACACCTCGTTGTTTAGTCATGGAGAAGAACCTTTACTTCCTTTCCTGCGATGTTGAGGCCATGTGCTACTATATCCCGAATAAGAGGAGTTTTTGATTTAGCTTTCATCTCCCTGAGCGTAAAGAACATCGGCGCAACTTTGATCCCGAATGTTTGATGTAATTTCCGGCTATTGGAATTTAACAGATTTCGCGCTAATTCTTTTTGTGATTCTGTTTTCACAATACAACAAAGATCAAAATCGGACAACGGCGTTTCTGCCCGTTTTGCAACACTACCAAATATCGTCGCATTAAGAACAGAGCGCTTCAATACTGAAGCAATCGTTTTTGTAATTTCTTTGAACAAGTCCTTTTCTGCCTGGTAGAGAGGAACAATTACTCGTTGCACCATATAGTGATTCCGATTCAGCGTAAAAATATGGTCTCTCCCACCACGCTGTCTATTGATGATACCTAATTGTTCAAGGACCGTCAATGCTTTTAAAGCGGAAAGAGGATGTATTCCCGAAAGCCGGGCCACTTCGTTTCCGGTATAACCGGAAGATGTATCCAAGAGCGAACGTAATACCGCAACTTGCGAGCCGTTCCGAAACACCTCATCGAGCACATGATAAATAACCATAACGAGCCTTTGGAAGTCTTGTTGTTTTTCCAATCCGTTTATATACTTTTCCATACAAATATACACTTTTGCATATAAAAGGCGAATGCACTCAATGCGTGTTCTCATCCTTGAAATAGTGAAGTTTCGATAATAGATGTGGGATGGAATCTAAAGATACTTCATAAGAATGAAGGTCTCCCAATCGAGGACTATCATTCCGAAACGAATAGGATACAACTTTATTGAGTTTCTTGATGTATAGAACTTTCCAGCAATAGTCCGGAACAGCTACTCTTCCGATGTATCTATTTTCAAACGCTGCTGAGCCACACCATACAAGAACACTATCAAAGTCTTTTACCAGTTTTCGAGTATGATCTTCAAGTTTCTTCCAACTACCTCGATTTAGCGCCGGAAATTGGGGTGTGATGTTTGAATAATAGAAGCTTTCTTCCATGGCAATCGAATCGCAGCCACAATCATAAGCATCCATCTGATGGCCTCGGCCGTATCCGGAATTTTTATAATCCTTATCCAGTGTTGTGAATTCAGGAATCAAAGGATCTGGCTTGAACCTTTTGGATCGCTTGTACCTTTGTTCACAATCGAGCATTGATCTGGTTAGCCAATATTTAACAACTAGCGGAAAGCGCTTCGACTTGCTAAAAGTTGTTGAGTAAAACTTGTGATGAATAGTAATGGTGTCGGTTACCCGGCTGAAAGTCGGTACAGGGAACAAAATGATAACCGAACCAACTATTAACGAATAGTTGATTCTCATGTTCAGCAACTCCTCGTTTTTAGAGAAAATCGCTGAAAGGAGCTTCAACAATCAGGCTGAGTTCGGATGAGTTCCCCCCCGCTACGAAAAAAGGCGAATCTGTTTTGAATTCGCCTTTTTATTTTTTCCACGCCGATTCAAACCCACGACATTAAACTTCGATAAAAATTTAATGCATTAAAACTAATTAGGTTAGATTGTCCCATCAACAACCACCCTGAATTTTCTTTTCTTGCTTTGCAACTTTTGGCTGCCTATTCTTCGCATCGGCAATCATCTGGGAAATTGTAATAGATGCATTTGCACGAAATGTATTCACATCTGTATCCCATCGGCTGCCTGTGCTTGCTATTGTTGGCATCAGGATGGTGCGTTGGAAATTCTCCAATCCGCCCTGAAGCATCGCGACATTCTCATATCCTAATTCTTGCAAGAGCAATGCCGCTGTCTTGCTCTCTTCTTCATTTTGTCCGATGACTACTTTAACCACGCGCCGATCAGAAAGAATCGGAGTCAATTCTTTTCCAAACAGGTCTTTTATCTGCACATTCACTGAGCCTGGCAACGCGAGCGTGGCAAATTGTTCCGGCATACGCATATCCACAACCTGTACGCTACTTTCCTTATCAATGATACGATACGCGAGCTCGTCAGGTGACATGATCTTCACTTTATGTGATGCACCGTATGATGCACTTTTGACTTTTTCTGTCAAGTGCGCTTGACGAGATGACATAAAAATAAAGACGACACCCAGCATGATAATACCGGCTCCGGCAATTTTATGCTTTAATGGTTTGAATTCTAATGATGGTGCAGAAGATTTATTTGCTTTTTTTTCTATTACCGTTGTTATTGTGAAAGCACCGACTGCGATGGCAATAAGTAGGAATGCAAAAAGCCCTTGCGAGATACCGAGAGAATCAAATACTTTGATCGGCCCTAATGCTGTCGATTCATAAAAAGTATGATAGAGCGGATAGAGTTCGCCGAATGCAAACACGCCTAGGATCCCACCGCCGACGAAGAACATAGCATCGATCTTTCCGATTGCTGCAGCGCAAACTGATGTACCGGGACAATAGCCTCCAATAATAAATCCAAATCCCATGATCACTCCGCCAACAATTGCTGGCATTAACCATGTCGGGTTCACATAAATGGATTGAAGGTCAAGGTAACCGAAATATGCCAGCAGTAAACTGCCACTCATTGCTGTCACAGCTGCGGTGAAGAATACGCGCAGTACGGTGAAATCATAACCGTAGAATACTCCTGCCAATCGGCGCGAAGAGGAAAAACCAGCTTGCTCCAAGACAAAACCGAAAGCAATGCCGATGAGCAGGGCAACGATCAAATTTAATTGATCGGAAATAAATTCAGGTACGAATGGTCCCATGGTCGTTTCTCCTATATCCACAACTTACGGAAGAAGTAAGCAATCATATATCCGGATCCGAAGATCGCCATCATTGTAATAAAGCCGGCTGTCGAAAGTACAGCCATACCGGTGAGTGCAGCACCGCTGGTGCATCCGCGAGCAAACTGAGCACCAATTCCGAATAAGGCACCTCCAATTGCTGCGAATATCCAACGCGATTTAACGCTGATGCGCGGACCGCCTTCACTCACAAATTTCAATCTGCCAGAAATCAAACCGGATAAAAATCCTCCGATCAAGACTCCGGCAACTTCAAAGACAATCCATGATTTTAGAGGATTGTCTTTTCCCGCACCGACGTACGATCCGTAAAACGATGATTGCTCAGCATGCGCTGGCGCGACACCGTCAACCGTCGCCACGACAATGCTTTTGATTGCTCCACTGGCACCGAGACCACGGCCTGTTATAAAAATTGCTGCCAGCAGTACAAGTCCTAAAAAGAAACCGGCAAGATACGGATTCATATACTTGGTTTTCATAATTATCTCCTCAATGACTCTTCTTGGATTTTTCGGGCGACGGTTGTTCCTCGGGTAAATCTTCATACCCTGTTAACATTGCTTTCAGGTTCGATGTAATCGTACTTCCAGTCGTAATCAGATAAATATGTGCGATGAAAAACGCCACGAGCAAAAAGGCACCAATTGTATGGAGGGTTGCAACCACCTTCAATCCGGCAATGTTCAAACTGATAACCTCGTATCGCTGCGGATATCGGTAAAACATATATACAAGCCCGCTGGAGACCATCAATGGTATAACGATTACTTTCAATCCGGCATAGACAAGCTTTTGTAGTGGATTTAATTTACTCAGTACTGTTTTCTTTGTAGGATGCGGTGCATTGCGAAATATTCCAAAAATATAATACTCCATCTGTGCTCGTAGGTTCTTTCGCGTAGGCAGGTACTGTCTCCATTCACCCGTTGTGGCATGCCAGAAGATGGCAAAGACAATCAAGACCAGAAATGCAATAGCAGCAATGTTGTGTAGTTTCACGGCTTGTTCGAAACCAAAAAAATGGATACTTCCATGAATTTCGAATCCAGTGAACCCGAGAAAGATAATCAACAGTGCTTGCATCCAATGCCAGAAGCGCTCGAATCCCTTATAAACATATTCGCGTTTCATGCCTTGTTCTCCTTCTGCTTTCTTGATGATACTATACGCACACCGCCATGAACAATCACACCAGCAAGCGTCAATAGTAGTAACCCGGTACCAAGATATTCGACCCAGGAAGTGTAATCTCTTCCTGGGATGTAGAATCCGGTAAGAGAAGCGATCCGTCCATTGTTGCGTGTGTGGCAATCTGCACACGGCACGGTTTTATTCTTAGGTGAGATCATATGATTCACTGGCCAAGTCATTTCAGTTTTTACAAAACCGTATTTACCACTATAGGGAAGATTAATTATCTTCATTCCTTCTTCGGAAGCTCTGTTCCAGTCAAACTCTTTCCAGTATCCTCCGTCCCCTTCCTTTGTTGAAACGGTCTTTGGCTGGATGAGATATTTGTATTGTGTGTCATAAATTTGATTCGCACGATGTATTTTCACCGGTACGATCTTTGAATCGGGATCATCATAACTGCCATAGAGTGTATTGATCTTCACAGGCGTTGATGGATCAATCGTATCTCCAACTAAATAATGTGAAGCAGTTCCATTAAACCAAATATAGTCCGGTTTCAAATTCTTTCCCCATACAAACGATCCTTTTATAGACATATAGACGTCTGTTCCATTGGAATCCGTTTCTTCGTAGGGTTTGCCGTCCTTCAGCTTTCCAGCTGTCGACCAATCCCAATAGAGTTTTGTCGGATTTACTTTGGCGTATTCCGGGATGTGACAGGTCTGGCAGGCGACCTTTAAAGTATGCTTATTAAGAATGTCATCTGTGTGAGGCAGCTCCGTGTGGCATTGCTCGCACTCGACTCGATTGCGATTCATTGAAGATACGGAATACATCTTGCCTAACATCTGATGCTTGCGCGCGGTATGGCAATCCACACACTGCATATCTTCGCCATCTGATGCCATATGGACATCAACATCACGAGAAGGATCGAATAATGCTTTTTCGAGGTCACCATGTTTCACATTATTACCGCCGCCGCCGAAGAAATGGCATGTGCCGCAATTCGCGCGCATGGGCTTTCCGACATGCTGAGCGACATTTGCTAAATCAACGGAAACATCAGGCATACCGGCTCCGCCAACTGCTTTTATATATGTGTTGCTATTATCGTGGCATGCGAGGCAGTCGACATTCAATGGATTTTTAAAATCAAATTTTTCATCTCCCCAGCCGTATCCAATATGGCATTTGTTGCAACTTTGTTCGTTGCCGGAAATACCGATGCAAAAATTGTTCAGAATATTTTTCTTGCCGAGCGTACGAATGCCTTTGCCTTCCACATATTCCTGTCGCTCCCAGTTCCAATGGCTGGATTGCATCACTTCTTTGTGGCGTTCATTATGGCAGGCGATACAAGCAGAAGTGACTTCCTGGGGTGTGGAAAAATGCTTTTTGAGTTGTGAAAATTGTGTATGGTCGACAGAGGGGGTTTCTTTCTGACGGTATTTCATACGCAGGGTCGAAAGCGGTGTCGTTGGCGTGCCATGGTCAGTCAGAGTCAACATGACTGTCAAACATATCACAAGAACACCAAGCCCAACGCTGATAATCGTTTTTTTCATGTCAATGGATTCCTTGTTTTAAGAGGAAGAATCTTGATACTCAGAGATGCTGAGTGATCGTTGAATCAATTTCTTAATATTCCCGCAATCGGATGAAAGTTGATACACTTTGCAGGCACGGCAATCGCGTGTTGCACAGTCAGTGTTATTTTGGTTGTAGGTCCAACATCCGGCATCGTGAGAACTATAAGCAGGACAATCGCTTCGCTTTTCTGAAGGGCAACTCACCATTTCCCAACAAGGTATCAATGAATGAATTTTGCGAATACCTTCCATACTGATTTTCTGTTCGTTAATAGCGTTGCGAATGCATCGAATACGTTCAATATCATCTTCTGTGTAGATACGCTGATTGCCCGCACTCTTTTGTATAAGCACTAACCCGCGTTTCTCATACAAGCGAAGTATTTGAACTGATACACCAAGCAATTTGGCAACTTCACCAATGGAATAGATTGTGAATTCTTTTGTCTCGGTTCTCATAACTACAATTATAATTAGCAAGTATTGTGCCGCATAAACATAAGCATTATTGCTAATTTTAGCAAATCGACCTTAAACTAAACACAGAATTGAAAAAAATAGCTATGAGTTTTATATAAAACAGGAATGAACAAAAAGGGAAAATAATGGTGAAATTGCCTTATGCAGAAACTCTTGCAAAGCAATTATTAGACAGTAAACCTAAAAAAAACCATGTGCTGCAACTGAATCGTTTCCACAGAAGAGAAGCCCACTTGTTTTGCAACGATAAGAATTTCTTCGGTTGTCAGACGGTGTTCTAATGGTGGGCCGCTTTCTTCTTGTTTATAGGGCCATTCAAGGATTGCTATCTGTCGTTTTGCAACACGTTTGGATTCAGAAAGTGCTTTGATGAGGTCATCGGATTCGTGCAGGACGTGACCTAGGAAAACGAGATCGAACGATTTATCTTTCGATGGTATCTCTTCAACGGTTCCCCGCAAAAATGTCCCGGTTGGAACAAATTCTTGAGCTGCTTTTAGCATTTCAGGATTCGGATCAATCCCGGTAATCTCTATTCCTCTTTTTGAAAATGCCTCTGCGAATATCCCGCTTCCTGTTCCTACATCCAGAACAGTCATTGTTTGAATTCCTTCAAGACAAAGATCAACAACTCGCTCTACTTCAAGGAGAGCAAGGCGTTGCGGCGCTCGAAGGCGTTCTATTTCTCTATTATATCTGCGTTCGTGCATGTCGGTTTTTAAATAAAATTATTTATTACTCCAATAGTGCGTTACTTTAGCTTGCAGAGATTGCGAAAGTGCCATACGAACAATGCTACTCGTGCATTCACTTTCAAACTTGCTGCAAGCCTTACTCACAATCCGTTCTGCTTCTTCTTTGGACCGTGCATCACGAATGCGTTTCTCAATTCCGGAGCAATGTTTCGCGATGAGTTCAGATTGTCGTGTCTGATTGAGTCGCAGAAATTGTTGCTCGTTGATTAGTTCTTCATTCCGCATTATTTCAATTACTTTCCATAGATCATTATTAATCCAACAAGTATAAGGAAAGCACCAAAAACTTTTCCAAGAATTTCATTTGATATTCCCGTAGCAAAGCGAGCACCAAGTAAGCTACCTACAACAAAACCGGCTGCGATAATTGCTGCTACTTTTATATCCACAAATCCCTGCTTGTAATATGTCCACGCTGCAAGAATACCAATAGGAGGAACCAGGAGAGCGCAAGTGTCGTTCCCTGTGCCTGCTGTTGTGAAAATCCGAAAAGAAGGACAAGAACCGGTCAATACATTATAGAATTTGAGACTGCCTTCTTGATTTCATCCTGTTGAGATGATGTTGAACAGAAAGGATCAATGGACACTGTCTGCCGAAATCAGTGAGACCAAGGAAAAGTGATGCAACCGAACCGATCAGCAGGTAATAACTCCTTGGGCTTCCCAAAATAAAGAGAATGATTCCAACTATACCAATTCCCTTTAATACATTTCTGATAATGATTCGTTGCTGCACGGAGTTTCCTTTAAACATTTTTCTTCTTTATCGTCGAAAGTTTCAGCGGCAAATACAACGGGCAGAAACCGATCGCGCTTGTCAATAAGAAGATGACGGCGAAGATGCCAAGAATGATGGTGACTGTTCCGGTGATTTGATCTGTGAAGTACAGAACTGCTATTACAGCAGCTACAAGAACGCGGACTAATTTATCGACGGATCCCATATTCTTTTTCATATCTAATGCTCCTTATTTGCGGGTGAATGATTTATACATAGGATGCAAGAAGCCCAAATTGGATTCTCTATCCTCGAATACATTTTATTGCAAAATGCTGAACCGTTTTCACTTCCCCCCTCATCTCATTATAAAGGATAACAGAAACACACATTTACTATAAGGAGAATAACCATGTCAGAACATCTTAACAAAGAATCCTTCCGTGATAAGGTCTTTAATTTTGAAAAGAACAAAGAGTGGAAATACGAGGGAAATCTGCCGGCACTCGTAGACTTTTGGGCACCTTGGTGCGGTCCGTGCCGTATGGTGAGTCCAGTCATCGATGAACTTTCCAAAGAATATGAAGGCAAGGTCAATTTCTACAAAGTAAATACAGACGAAGAGCAAGAACTTGCAGGGATATTCGGTATTCGAAGCATTCCATCACTGCTATTTATTCCGGTCACTGGAGAACCAAAGATGGCGATGGGCGCTTTACCGAAAAAGGAACTGAAGAGAATGATTGACACTGACTTGATTGCATCCATTCAAAAAGCAGCACTAATTCAATGAAACAAATTATTCTACGACTGAAAATATTCTTTACCGGTTCGATTTGGCGAAAACGGATATTTTTTTCTCTCATCGGGGCATTAGTCGGTTTTGCATACTATTACTATGTCGGATGCCGTTCCGGTGCATGTCCTATCTCAAGTAATCCATAGATAAGCACTGCGTATGGTGCTGGCATGGGTCTTATCTTGACAATGGGGGAACGTAAAAAGGAACAAACTTGAAGTTTACAATCAATTCGTCACAGTATGTAGGAAGCTTTTTAAATTCTGTTGCACAGCCTGCATGGGGCAAGAACTGACGCAATCCATACATTCTGCACATTTACTATCATCAATGACGGGCAAGCCTTTACCCTCTTGAGATATCGCTTCCATAGGACAAACTTTAATAATAGGACAACGATGGTTCTGCGGACATAAATTAGGATTTATTGTAAGTGCCATAGTATCATTTCCAAAATATTTAAGAATCCATATTTCTAATTCACGTGTTCAGTAATAGGATGCAGAATTAGGTAAAAGGGTTCGCCTAAAAGAAAAAGAATTACTCGAAGTGGAAATTGAGTGGAGCGATACGATTATAGCAGGCGATTATTTCTTCGTTATCATCAACGACAAACCGGCCATCAACTTTTTATGGGTTTGAGCTGAAATACTTGGAGTAGGGCAATTTCTATAGAGGAATACGGTTTTTTTCAGTGAATCAAGCTGCTTAGTGCACTTCGGACAGGTTTGAAAATGTTTCTTGATTTCGCGGCATCTTCGGGAATTCAAATGTTCATCCAGGTTTTCGCAGACATACTTTGCTACTTCGTTACAACGCAGCTTGTTTACAGTTTTCGTTTTCATACTTCCATATACTCCTGCAATTGTTTGCGAAGGAATACGCGGGCCCGGCGGAGTCTGGATTTCACTGCCGGGATAGAAACCTTAAGTATCTTAGCAGCTTCTTCTGAGGATCGTCCTTCAACGTCGCGTAAAATGAAAACAATCCTCTGCTCCATCGGGAGCTTCAGAATTGCATTATCGAGAA
>PLMK01000019.1:1054-6012 GCA_003142475.1 Ignavibacteriota bacterium | reverse complement strand
TTTGGCAAAAAGCTATTCTTGACGAACGCGCAAAAAAAACTGAAACAATTCACTGCTTCAGCAAGAACAACACGTTAACTTCAGAAGCTATCGATCATTGGCTTGCAAAGCTGGCTATTGAGCGGCTTGAATTAAAGCTTCGGCGGTTTGACGAACGATTGAAACAACTTGCAATTGAACGCCGCATCACATTGCATGAGTGGCAGCGCCCTTACGGTGAACTGCCCATGGAGGGCGAACACGATGAAATTCCACCACTGTTTCCAGACTTAACACGAAAGGATTTTTCAAATAGGGAACTATGGGAACAAGTTCTTTACGAAGGAGTGATGGAGGGATTTGGCTACAGTAAGAATCGGGAACCATTTATTCGATTGGCAAAAAGTATAACATTAAAAGAAATTAGTAATCGTCAACTGATATTTGACAATTTAATTTTGGAAGCTCTATTGTTTGGCGTGGCGGGATTACTACCGATGAAAATAAACGTGAAAGAGAAAGAAGCTCGTAACTATGTACATAAGCTTCAGAAACAGTGGAAGGAACTACGCCCGCAATATTACGGTGAAATTCTTCACGCCGCCGATTGGCAATTCTTCCCAACTCGTCCTTCAAACTTTCCGACAATACGTCTTGCCGCTGCATGTTTACTTATTAAAGAGTTTTTAGTGAATGATTTATTCCGTCGTATTATTCAAACATTGAAATTCAATATTTCCACTGAAGAAAAGGAACACAAATTGGTTCAACTCTTCAGCATCGAAACAAATGATTTCTGGAAACATCATTACAACTTTGATAAGACGGCTTCAAATAATGTTACGGCTCTCGGCACTTCACGAATCCGCGAAATCATTGTTAATGCTATTCTACCAATCGCGCTGTTGTATGCACGCATCTTTAAGGATAAGGCTGTTCGCGAAGGCACACTTGATATGTACCCATCTCTTACTACGTCCGAAAACAATTCCATCACTCGTTTAATGGAAAAACAATTACTGAAAGGAAGGTTATTGTTAAAAGATGTAAGTCGCCAACAAGCAGTAATTCAACTCTATAAGTTCTATTGTACAGAGGGGCGATGTGCTGATTGTGAACTCGGTGTTGCAATTGCTCGTTAGACTCACATTTCTTTTTCCGATTTCACAGTATTTTATTTTTATTGGAATAAACAAAACCCGCATTCGAATTTTGAATGCGGGTTTTATGATTCGTGATATTTAAGTATAAATCGAATATTAAATATTGAAGAGCAAGTCAGTATACGTCGGTAACTGCCAGATATCGGCGTCCACCATCGTTTCTAACATGTCACCATCAACACGTAATTTTCCCATTGCAACAAAGACAACGTCCCGATAATATTGAGCCTGTTTCAGAGCATTGTCTTCATGCTTGAGTTTGCTAAGCGCTAATTCAAGTGCTTCGATATTCTTACCAAATGAATCGATTGTTGTGGTTAACTCCGATAATAATTTTTCTGCAGCTTTCGATTTTGCAGAAACGCTTTTCAACGAAGCGATTGTTGATGCAACTTTGCCGGTAAATGTGATAGATGCCGGCAATATTTGGCGTTTTGCTATTTCCAACATTGTTAATGCTTCAATATTGACAGTCTTTGTATAGTTTTCAAGAGAGATTTCATAACGCGAATGCAATTCCTCTTTGCTCAAGACAGAATGCTTTTCATGCACCTTTATAGATTTTTCGCTAATAAANNAAGCCGCGTTTTTTCGCTTCTTTCACCCATTCGTCCGTATAATTATTGCCGTTGAAGATGACTCGTTTGTGTTTCTTTACGATCTCGGTCACAATAGTCTGAACTTCGGCGTCGATATCTTTAGCTTTCTCTATTCGAGTTGCAATGCGCGACAAGATTTCGGCAACGATTGTATTTAATGTGGTATTCGGCCCTGCGATTGAGGCTGAGGATCCTACCATACGAAATTCGAATTTATTACCGGTGAAGGCAAATGGCGATGTTCGATTTCGATCCGTGGAATCTTTCGGTAACGCTGGTAACGTGATAACACCCAGCTTTAATTCGCCACCAACTTTAGAGGATTTCGCACCACCATTTTCGATCTGCTTTAAAATATCCGTTAACTGCTCGCCAAGAAAGATCGAAATAATAGCTGGAGGTGCTTCGTTTGCGCCAAGCCGATGATCGTTACCAGGATTTGCGGTAGAAACACGCAATAGATCAGCATATTCATCCACCGCTTGAATGACCGCGGCAAGAAATAAAAGAAATTGTTCGTTATCGTGAGGTGTTTTCCCAGGATCAAGTAAGTTCTGTCCGTCGTTAGCGGCCATTGACCAGTTGTTGTGTTTTCCAGAACCGTTGATACCTGCAAACGGTTTTTCATGAAGCAGGCACACCAATCCATGACGATTGGCAACTTTCTTCAAAGTTTCCATCATAAGTTGGTTGTGATCGGTTGCTATGTTCGTGGTGGTATAAATTGGAGCAAGTTCATGTTGCGCTGGCGCAACTTCGTTATGCTTCGTCTTTGCTAATACGCCGAGCTTCCAAAGCTCATCATCCGATTCTGCCATGAATGACGCAATNNCGTTCTTTCAAATTGCCGAAGTAATGATCCTCTAATTCTTGCCCCTTTGCTGGTTTTGCACCAAATAATGTGCGTCCTGTAAGAATGAGATCTTTTCTTTTTTCATATGTTTTTTTGTCAACGACAAAATATTCCTGCTCGGGTCCAACCATCGCAACAACTCGAGTCGCCGTAGTGTTGCCTAACAATCGGAGAACGCGGATAGCCTGTTTTGAAAGAGCTTCCATCGATCTGAGAAGCGGCGTTTTTTTATCGAGTGCTTCACCCGTATAAGAACAAAATGCTGTTGGAATACACAGTGTATTATCTTTGAAGAATGCCGGAGATGTACAATCCCATGCCGTATAACCGCGGGCTTCAAATGTTGAACGCAATCCGCCTGACGGGAAAGAGGAAGCATCCGGCTCGCCTTTAATCAACTCCTTACCGGAAAACTCCATAATGATACGGCCATCACCGGTCGGAGAAATAAAGGAATCATGCTTCTCAGCTGTAATCCCGGTCATCGGTTGAAACCAATGTGTAAAGTGTGTTGCGCCTTTTTCTATTGCCCAATCTTTCATAGCATTGGCTACGATATCAGCAACCTCTGGTGCAAGTGGTAACCCTTCATCAATTGTCTTTCTCAGCATTTTGTAAATGTTTTTAGGCAATCTTGCACGCATAACAACATCATTAAAGACGTTGCAAGCAAAAGTGTTTTCCAACGATTCTTTACGCATCAATGACTCTGTTTCCATGTATATAATTCTCCTTTAAATGAATATTAATTAATCATGTATAAGATAATATAAATTTACTCGTATATCTCCTAGAGTCAATCTAAAATAACTCGACCATTAATTTGTAAACGATGGAAATAAGATTGCTCCACGCTTCAATATCTATATATATCTGATGGTTCTTGTTAAAAGAACATAAAAAAAGTCAATGGCCATAATAATGGATAACTATGACCATCGACTTCTTTAGAAATCTATGAGGTCAATTAAGAATATTAATTGTCATAATACAGATGAAATTCATACGGATGTGGCCGGAGATGCATTTCATCTAATTCTTTTTCTCGTTTCCAAGTAATCCAAGCTTCGATAAGATCATCAGTAAAGACATTGCCTTTGGTTAAAAAAGCATTGTCCTTTTCCAAAGCAACAATAGCTTCTTCCAGTGAGCCCGGTGTCTTTGGAGTGGATTTCAATTCTTCACGTGTCATTTCATAGATATCTCTATCCAATGGCTTACCTGGATCAATCTTGTTTTGGATTCCATCCACAGCAGCCATCATGATAGCTGAAAAGGTTAGATATCCATTGCAACTCGGATCAGGGCAGCGGAATTCCACGCGTTTTGCTTTCGGACTTGGAGAATACATTGGAATTCTGCATGAAGCCGAGCGGTTTCTGGCTGAATATGCCAGATTGACTGGCGCTTCAAAACCAGGAACAAGCCGTCGGTACGAATTTGTTGTCGGAGCAGCAAAAGCAAGAATGGCTGGTGCATGCTTTAAAATTCCTCCAATAGCATTAAGCGCCATTGGGCTGAGGCCCGCATAACCATCTCCCGCGAACAGAGGTTTGCCTTCCTTCCACAAGGAGAAGTGAGTATGCATTCCGCTCCCATTATCCTGAAAGATCGGTTTGGGCATAAAAGTCACTGTCTTATTATTCTTCTTTGCCACATTTTTACATATGTANNAATAAATTGGTAAATTTCATATCAATTTCGCTTTGACCGGCGGTGGCGACTTCATGATGATGCGCTTCTACAATAATTCCGATCTTACGCATTTCGTAAACCATCTCGCCCCGAAGATCATGAAATGTATCCGTTGGACTAACTGGAAAGTATCCACCTTTGAAGCTAGGCTTGTAACCCAAATTTGGTTCTTCAAATCTTGCAGTGTTCCAGGCACCTTCCTGAGAATCAATTTCATACATACCACAGTGTTGATTTTGTTCATAACGAACTTGATCAAAAATAAAGAATTCAGGTTCTGGTCCAATATAGCAAGTATCAGCTATTTTTGTTTGCTTCAAATATTCTTCCGCTTTTTGTGCTATATAACGTGGATCTCGAGTATATTTCTGCTTTGATATAGGATCAACAATATCAGCAATGATACTTACGGTTGGTTTAGCAAAAAAAGGATCTAAGCAAAACGTATTTGGATCTGGAAGAGCCAACATATCTGACATTTGAATTCCTTGCCAGCCTCGAATGGATGAACCGTCAAATCCTAAGCCTTCCACAAAAGTACCTTCGTCAAGTACGTCTATCGGGAAGCTACAGTGTTGCCAACTTCCTAAGAGATCTACGAATTTGAGATCGATCATCTCCGAATTATTCTTTTTTACGAAATCAAAAAAATCTTTTGGCGTTGCCATT
>PLMK01000019.1:0-987 GCA_003142475.1 Ignavibacteriota bacterium | reverse complement strand
AGAAGATTGCAAATGATGATTACTGCCTGTAGAACAGCCGAACCAATAAGCCTACTTATACAAGATAAAATATTAATTCATCCACCGTTTGCCGATTCATCTCCGTTGTCTGCCGAAATTATTACAATTTTTCTATGCTTTTCGTGTATGTTGAACCAGCAA
Source organism: Ignavibacteriota bacterium (assembly GCA_003142475.1). GTDB lineage: Bacteria > Bacteroidota > Ignavibacteria > UBA10030 > UBA10030 > Fen-1298. The sequence goes on along the minus strand of PLMK01000019.1, from coordinate 825 downwards.
GATTAAACAGCTTTAAAATAAAAATAAATGTATCTTTGCAACATTGGATTTTCCGAGTAATTGCAACTTTTTCGACATAAAGTTCGTTTTAGGTAACATTATTAAAGACATCTGAATTCAAGCCCGGACAAACATTTTATGGAAACAAAAAATATTGATCTCTCAGCGCTTCGCATTCATCGCTCACAAGACGGACAGGATGGACCACCAAAGAAGACTGGTATGTACATCGGAATTGCAGCAACAATAATCGTTCTTGCTGTTGGCGCTTTTTTACTTTCCCAGAAAATATTTGCTCCTGTTATAGAAGTAAAGCTAGCAACCGCGGCATGGACATCTCCGTCGCAATCCAACGCTATTCTTACGGCAAGCGGCTATGTTGTAGCTCAGCGAAAAGCAGCTATTGCTTCCAAAGCAACCGGTCGTCTTATGTATCTGAGTGTTGTGGAAGGCGATCATGTAGTGAAAGACCAAATCATCGCACGGCTGGAAGATTCCGATATGCGCGCTGTTGTGGCACAAGCGCGAGCATCTTTAGCGGTGAACGAAGCTGATTTGAAAGCTGCCGAACAGAATCTTATACGGCAAAAAACGATGTTAGCTAAAAACTTATCGACACAAGCCGATTTTGAAAATGCAGAAGCTCAGTTTCTACGTGTTAAGGCATCTATAGAAGTCGCAAAAGCTGGTGTTGAATCAGCCGAAGTCGCATTGGAGAATACCATCATCCGTGCCCCGTTCAACGGTACTGTCCTCACAAAAGATGCAGATATTGGAGAAATGGTTGTACCGATGGCGGCAAGTGCCGGATCGAAGTCTGCGGTT
>PLMK01000047.1 GCA_003142475.1 Ignavibacteriota bacterium | reverse complement strand
TAACCTACACATCTATTGATAATCCTTGGTTTGTTGAATCCTGTAAACAGAAGCCAAATAAATACACAAACTGGTATATCTGGAATGATAATGTTTGGAAAATGGAAGAAGGTGAATTTGCGAATAGATTTATTCAGGGATATGGGCAACGAAACGGAAATTTCATGCGGAATTTTTACTGGTCGCAGCCAGCTTTAAATTTTGGTTTCGGCAAACCTGATTCTAATAAAGCATGGCAGCTTCCGACCAACCATCCCGATGTTCTGGCAATGCGGGAAGAATTGAAAAAGATATTTTGTTTCTGGATGGATATGGGAGCCGATGGCATTCGTGCAGATATGGCTGGAGCGTTAGTTAAAGGAACTGATGTAAACGGCGATACAAAAAAATTCTGGCAAGAGATTCGTCAAATAGTCAGAGAAAAATATCCACAGGCATTTATGGTATCTGAATGGTCATACCCTAAAGATGCACTCGAAGCTTTTCACGCAGATTTCTTTCACTGGTTTGACGGTTACAATGACCTTACACAGAAAGAAAGTTGGCGCATTCTTAATGGTTATTCTGAAGGACACAGCTACTTCGATAAGGAAGGAAAAGGCAACATTGCCTATTTCCTTTCCAAATACATGGAACAATACAACGAGACAAAGGGAAAGGGATATATTTTACTTCCTTTGGGTAACCATGACAATGCACGTATGAATGTGAACCGGACTCCCGACGATCTTGAATTGATTATGGCTTTCGGTATAACAATGCCGGGCATCCCGTTTATTTATTATGGCAATGAAATCGGAATGCGTGAATTGAACGATATGCCACAGATCGAAGGCGCTTACAAACCTCGTGCTGGTGCGCGAACGCCCATGCAATGGACGTTAGGTAAGAATCGCGGCTTTTCATCAGCCGATTTCTCTAAGCTCTATCTTCCAGTTGACACCAGCTATGATGCACCTAATGTTGAAAGTGAACAAAATGATCCTCGTTCGCTCTTGAACCGTGTGAAGAAACTCATTCAATTAAAACATGATGAACCAGCGCTTGCTGCCTATGCAGAATTTGTTCCGCTCTACGCTAAAGAGAGCACATATCCCTTTGTTTATATGAGAGCCAACGGAAAAGATGTTATTTTAGTGATTATTAATCCGGCTGAAAAGGCGGCAACGGCTGAATTCCAGATGAATGTACCATACAAGAAGTTACACTTACTGGCCGGTAAGAAAATGGAAATTAGTAAGAAAGGCGTTACAGTAAACTTAGATGCGCCCGGAATATCTTATGCAGTATATAAGTTAAAGTAAATAAGTGTCGGCAATTCAATTAGGGCTCGCACCCCTTTTGGGGTATTCATTGCATTATCATTGAAAACAAAAACAGTCAGGTTGATTCACGCACAATCAACTTTGTATCTATTATTATTGTTTTGGGTTTCATCAATTTATTTTCGATCGTTTGGATGAGTAGTTCTGCGGCCTTTCTCCCCATTTCGAAGGGAAATTGATCAACTGTCGTCAACGATGGATCAACTACTGATGTAATTACATTATTAGAAAATCCTATTGCAGCAATATCGTTTGGTATTTTTAGACCCGCCTCTTTTATCCTTTTGCATGCACCGAGAGCTACAGGATCGTTTACAGTAAAGATGGCATCCGGGATCAATTTAGATTTGAATAATGAATCCATTGATTCATATCCATCGCTTGTATTCAATCCGGCGTGCAGCAACAATCCGTTGACAAAAGGAATTTTATTTTCTTTTATTGCATCAACATATCCTTTTAACCTTTTTTCATAGACCCCTACGCCTTGTGGACCGGCAAAATGCGCAATCTTTTTATATCCTTTATTAATGAGGAACGTAACCGCATCGAAAGCACTTTTATAGTCATCGATCACGACTTTGCTTGCTTCAATATCATCACACACACGATCAAAGAATACCAAAGGAATTTTTCGTCTTAACAGATCTTTAAAGTGTTCGCCACTTTTTGTATTTTGTGATATCGATACAATAACACCTGCGACACGGTGGCGCATCAATGCAATTGTATTGAGAACTTCTCTCTCATAGCTTTCATTTGATTGACAGACAATAATAGTATACCCGGAGTGATATGCAATTTCTTCAATACCACTAATTGCCGAGGAAAAGAAATCGTGCTTAATTTCCGGGATCATCACACCGATTGTTTTCGTTCGGTTGTTCTTTAAACTTTGAGCAATCGTATTAGGAGAATATTGCAATTTCTTCGCAATATTCCTGACTTTTTCTTTTGTTTTGATTTTAATATCTGGATGATTATTCAGCGCACGAGAAACAGTTGACGGAGAAATTCTCAATATCTTTGCAATATCAATAATTGTCGTATGTTTAGCGCCGTTTTTCATATATTGTAATCGTTCCCGCAATCGTTTGTAGTTTATTAATAATTGAATAACATGTCAAGTTTTATGTTAAAGGAATATCCTTTCCTTTTATAGTTAATATTTAATTTATCGGAACAAATATCGCTTTATAAACATTTCTTCACTTTTGTGGTAAATATTATAATCCGAGAACTTCAGCAATATCCTGACATTTTATTTTAGAGTTCATTTTCAATTCCATCCGCTTCTCATTGTTGAAGAGGAAAAATAAACGTTGCTGTATTTTCTTTCCCTTTGCTAAACGCGATATGATCAATATTTCCATTGTGTACAAGTCGATGCCAGTGTAAAACATAATAGAAGTAAGTGCCATCGATAAAATAGGGTGGGTCAAAGAGCAATTATTAAATACACGCAATCACTTGACAATTGGAAAGCAAGTTAGTACCATTTTGCAGATGCTAAAATTCATTAGTTCATTCTTATTAAATAAACATAAGGAGGATTTAATGAAACCTGCAAAATTACAACAACCGAAAGAGTTAAAGACCAACAAGATGCACCAGCGGAAACTAGAAATCACTGAGTTCAAGTTGAGATTCAAAGATAAGATGACGAATCGACAACGCATTGGCTTGAGTGTCACGGCGGGTCATGTTCGGGGAGGACATGCATTTCATTAAACATGGAAAATATATTGGATTAAATATATGCCTCCTGATTTACAGGAGGCATTTTTATTTATATGTCATGTTCTTTTAAACTATGACACAAATATTTCGAACTGTACGGCTATTCGGAATAATAGTAGTAGGCAAGAACTTGAACGAACGGAATCCCTGATGAAAAGTGTTATTGGAACTTCGCCAAAACTTTTCCGGCCGCCATGTGCTGAGACGGATTAACGAGTTAAATCCATCGACAGGATAAAACCTTAATTAGCTAGTCCGTTTCAACAGCACAAATGTCGTGTCGTCTCTCAGGTCTGCTCCCGCACGATGTATTGAAAGTTCGGTATTAATATGCTGACGCATTTGTTCAACAGTCCCTCCTACGCAATGTTTAACCAACTCAGCAATTCTATCCAGTCCATATTCTTTCCAATCTGTATCGACCGATTCGATTACGCCATCTGTAAAAAGAAAAAGTACGTCGCCTTGGTTCATTTGAATAGATTGCATTTCAAGAGAATTACTAAAAAATGTATTGCTTTGTTCAGACCCAATACCACCATTAAATGAAGGCGCCATCCCAACAGCAATGCCATTGGGTTTCAGCCAGGAAATCGAATTATCAACAGCCCGGCATAACAGTGCCGGCGGATGACCGGCGCGGCACAATTCAACATTTCCATCAGAACACAACTTAACCAAGAGGATTGAAAGGAAATAATTTCGTTTGAGTTGTCCGTACACATGCGAATTAAGCCGAATGAGCAGTTCTCGTGGATCGTTTGTTTCAGTTGCAAAGAGTTGAAGAGCGGTCTGCATCTTCACAACATACAGTGCCGACGAAATACCTTTCCCGGAAACATCTCCAATAACAGCCAACTTACTACAATCCGGAAGATTGAGAATATCATAATAGTCGCCGCCAACTTGCTTCGCCGCTTCGCTATGTGCGATAAGATCATATCCGGGAATAATCACGTCATTGGTTGGCTGAAGACTCAGTTGAATGTCCCGCGCAACGCTCAACTCATCTTTTGTAATCAATTTGTCAGCAAGCTCCATTGCCAATAAAAATGTAATGATAATAAAAGAATAGACTGCCGATACAGCCTTGCTCTCAGACATTGCAACGATAATAAACACAAACGCGATGGCATACATCAATCGTCTCGGCGGTGTAAGTTTCAAGAGGAAGGCAACAAAGAGATGCCACACAAATTTAATAGATCGTTTAATTCCTTTTCGTTCCCCTTCAACGGATTTCAAGCCTCGCGCGTAGAATTCGTACATTCCACGCATGTCCTCGTTAAGTGATTTATTCAAATCATCCCACGTTAGATCGCGAGTGAGAATGTTGTGCAAACCTTGAAGAAAACGAGGTATTCGAGGAATCATAGTGCTTATTTTTGATTTTCTATTCACGCACAGTATTACGGCGGAAATAGAATAAAGTTCACTTTGAGGAATAAAATTTTAGATGATTTCTTTTATCGATTCTTTGCGTGGTTTTAGAATGGCAACTTTGTTCACTTACAATCCTCGTTCCGAATACAGCATCGCCGCATCCGACAATACCTGCCGTTTGCATGCTTTCTACAAGATTCATTTATATCCTGGTTCTACAAATCGTGGACGCTCGATAAAAGATTGCAAATCATATCCTTCGTCAATTAGCTTCTGCTCATTTGTTTGTAGAAAATCCACAATCATTTCTGCCGGAATTGCTGGGGCTACACCATAAATAATATCAGTCCGACTTTCTGCATACACATCGCCTTTGAATGGATTGTTAGAATCAAACTCAACTTGTTCCCCTTCCTTAGCAGGAGTCAAATAATAATGTTGATATCCCGGAACTAATTTCATCATTCCGACCAATTCAAAATTTGGAACGCCATCGCGGATAGCAAGCACTATGCCACCGCTGAATCCTCTATTAAAGACAGCATCAGTTAAGAATGATCCATATTTGTCTCTATTAGGACTGCTGACAATTGCTTTTGTCACGATCCGATATCCAGCAGGGTACCCGAATAGGTATACAAACGCTCCCCATTCAAGTTCTTTCGCTTTTCCTATCGGATAATTAAAAATAGTAACAGCAGGAACAATAGAGGACTCAATTCTCTGCCCAATAAGTGCTAAATCATTTTCTCTATCGATCAATAGGATTTCTAAATTGTGCACTCCTTGAATTGCAGCAACGTAATTTGTCTGGCGATCTTTCACGGCAATACTTTGGATAAATTCCGTTCGCTTCTTGTCTTCTCCGCGATAAAAAGTTAAAACCGTATCGCTGAAATCGACGACGTGTGCACACGTCAATAACGCAATCCTCTTATTCTGGCAATATATTACTGTTGCACTTCCTGATGCGGTTTGATTCAAGTACACTTCTTTTTCTGCTTTTTCTTTAAGAAATGTGTCATGAATATCTACTATGCGAACTTTTGCCTCTAATGGAAACACTAAACTTTTATAATATGCAATACAACTAACCATTCTTACGGATTCCGAAATCTGCTCAAGTTGTGTAGAACATCCTCTATAAGGAAATTCGGAATCGTATTTTCCATCTGTGAGCATTGGATACACTTCTCGATAGGATGTCATCGAACAGGACAACGACAGCAAACAAGCAAGTAATAGAACTCCATATAGTGATATTTTAGAGAATGTCACGGTTACCTCACTTGTGAATTAATTTGTACCGTTCTCCTAAACGTTATTATTTTCATCACCATATTATGAACGGGATGTGGAGCAGTGCATAGATAGAATACCTCAGCGCAGTCTCTTTTCTTGTAATCGAAGAGAGTGACCAAAAATAAATTGCCTTCGCAATAGTATTGCTCATCATTGCCAGAATAATTGCTGATGTAAGAATGTGTAATGTTCCGTCTGAGCCCTGAACGAGCGAAAGAATAAAAGGAGTAATATCGGATATACCAACAATAGCAGATAGAGCTATTAAGCCAGAGTTGCCAACAGTGGATTTCACAAAACCTGTCACAACGGAAAGGATTACGAACAATAAGGCAAATCCGATAGCGGGACGAATTTCAAATGGATTCTGTAACTCGGGTATCTCCGACCCTGACGAAGACGGCTCTTTGTGTAACATCCGGAGCGAGAGAATTACGCCGATCCCAGCAAGAATGACCAGTCGATACCAAAGATTTGGGAGGAATGATCCATTAATAAACCAAATGAGTACAAGCATACGTAAATATGTTACACTGCTTGCCAGCAAGGTCGCCTGCAAAGCATTATTACCGCGGGCCGGATTATTTCGCGCCATCCTTCCCAACGACAATGTCACTGCTGTGCTGGATACAATGCCACCGAGAATTCCCGACATCCACAATCCCAACTTGGCACCAAACTTTTTCTCCAGGAGATATCCAGTGAATCCCAAAGTGGAAACGATGATAACAATTTGCCAGATTTTGAATGGATTGAGATGGAATTGTGTGAATTCATGGTTTGGTAAGACTGGTAAAATAATCACAGTCACCAAAATGAATTTGATTGTAGCTAAAAATTCTACTTTGCTAAGTCGCTCCACGTAAGATTCGAGCATTGCTTTCTCTGAAAGCAACATTGTATTCATGACACCTAATGCCATCGCTATCCATACATCTACCAACATTGCCAATGCACCCGTGATAAATGTGAGCAATGCAGAAACCTCGCTTGTGGTGCCAAAACGATCGACACGAATTTTTGCGACATATGCAATTCCGGTCAATATAGCAATTGCCAATAATCCCACTGGCAGCATAGCAGTTGCCCCAATCTGATACAACCACGCGCATCCGAAACCAAATAAGCTGATGATAGGATGTGTGCGCACTCCGCCAAAAACAAGCTTTTGGTCAACCTTTATACTTTCTCTTTCGAGGCCAACAAGGAAGCCAAGTGCAAGAGCTACAAGGAATCGAAGCTGTACAGTCCATTCAATTATTCCTAATTCCATACCTTCTCCTACTTATCAGTTGGGAAGAATTGCCGTTTCAACTTCTATGATCTCTAACGCCGTGCAAAGATCGTGCGGAGTGATCTCAATAATGAAGCCACGTTTCCCTCCATTGATATATATTTTTTGTAAATCCAATATAGTCTTTTCCGCATAGACAGGCAATTGATGCCGCGTTCCAAACGGACTTGTTCCACCGAATTGATAGCCAGTGTAGCGTTGCGCAGTGTTGGCATCACATGACGTTACTTGTTTTACTCCGATGATGCGCGCCATCTGTTTCGTGGAAACCTCCCGGTCTCCATGCATCAGCACTAATAGCGGCTGCTTCTGATTTGTCTCAAAGACTAATGTCTTAATAACTTGATGATCAGGCACTTCAAACTCCGCCGCGAACTGATGCGTGCCTCCGTGTTCTTCATAACGATAAAGAAATGGAACAAACGCAATATTCTTCTCACGAAGGAATCGAATTGCAGGAGTAATTGGAAAATCTTCTCTTAGCATGATGATTATTTTATTTCACCTTTTTCATTTCCCACACTGTTCCAAGTTTTGAGGGACAATGAATACGGTACACATTTCCGTCATCCTTTTCCCACGAAGGGAAACCTTGTACAACTCGCCATGTATACAGGTCGAGAATGTGAAGCAGAGCAAAGCAAACTTCATTCGGTCTTTCCTACGGAGTTTCGTATTGAAACGTGTCTCCTAATTGATGCTTACATTTCCCATGCTTCTCTATCATTTTGATTTCTATAGGTCCAGTGTTCTTCCATTTGATCCGGTAATCTTCTTCTGTCATTTAGAATACTCCCTTAATACGTAGTTATTCTTATCACAGAATCACCGATTCCGCAAATTTTGCAAGTTCGGCTGCCGAGGCTTTCTCCACATCCGCATGAAGACTGTTACCATGCGCATCCATCGTAACGATCACGGGAAAATCTTTAACGCGCACATGCCACATCGCTTCCGGCACACCAAATTCCAGAAAATCGACACCTTCAACCTCTTCAATGCACTTTGAATAATATTGTGCTGCACCGCCAATTGCACTCAGATATACAGCACCAACGTCTTTCAATGCTGTAAGAGTTTTCGTTCCCATCCCGCCTTTTCCAATCACTGCCCGCACTTTAAACTTGCGAATGATTTCACCTTGATACGGCTCTTCACGAATACTCGTTGTAGGACCAGCTGCATTCATTGACCACTTTCCTCCTTTTTTAAGCGCGACCGGACCGCAATGATAAATCACGCCGCCATTAAGATTCACTGGTGAGTCATGTGTCATTAAATGATGATGAAGAACGTCGCGTCCCATGTGCATCATACCACTTAACAGCAGAACATCGCCGACTTTTAGCGCGCGTACTTGATCTTCGGACAACGGCATCGTAAGCTGTATTTCGCGCCCCGTCAGCGGCAAATTTTCTACTTTTGCCATGCGCATCACCGGTGTATCTTCCTTGTAGAGCCATCGTTTAATCACTCCGGTTTTCGCATCTAAGATCACTCCAAGCCGACGATACGCCCAACAATTGTATGCTACCGTCACAAAAAAACTCGCTGGTAGACGATGATAGGAACCTATCTTGCAGCCAATAAGCGTTGACAACCCTCCAAATCCCATAGTGCCAATGCCAAGCTTATTGGCGTTCTGTAAAATGTAGTCTTCAAGTTTTGCAAGTTCAGAATTCGGGTTGATATCATCAAGCAGACGGAAGAGCTGCTGTTTAGCATATTGATAACCAGATGCACGGTCTCCGCCAATAGCAACACCGATTGCGCCAACGCTGCATCCTTGTCCCTGCGCCTGCCAGACAGCGTGAAGTAAACACTTACGGATACCATCCATCGAACGATCTGCTCTGCCGAGATTAGGCAGCTCGCACGGTATAGAGTATTGAATATTTTTATTTTCACACCCTCCCCCTTTCAAAATCAGCCGCACTTCAATTTCTTTTTCCTCCCATTGCTCAAAGTGCATCACTGGACAACCATCTCCAAGATTGTTCCCGCTATTTTTGCCAGTGAGAGAATCAACAGCATTGGGACGAAGTTTTCCAATTTTAGTGGCCTCGACAATCGCCTCCTTAATTTCTTTCTGCATTAAAATCTGGTTTGTGCCAGCCGGCGTTTTTANNGTCGTCAAAGGTTGGCATTCCTGTATCCTGACAAATCGGTGCTTCGTGATCGCATGCCATATCGGTATTAATAGCCATCGCCTGCAATGCCAGCATTGCCTGACTTCCTGGTGTCTCGCGTTCAATTGCCCATTTTAATGCACGCCTAATGTCTTGTGGTAAATTTGTCGAGGTCTCACTAATGAGAGTTAATATACTTTCTTTGAATTGCAGTGTTGTTGGATTAATATTTTTCTGAACCGTTCGTTTCACTTTGGAGAGGTGTTTGCGTTTGGAAATGGTTTTCTTTTCAGTTTTCTTCGATACTCTGGACTTCTTCATTGCAGATTCCTCCATCGTTTTTGATAAACCAACATTCAGTAATCGGTTCTCACAATCAGCCGCTTAAATTACATTTTTCTATCTATCAACTTCCTTCTACTATCTTACCTCGTATTTTCATCAATCCAGTCCAACACCGTTTTATACCACAATTCCGAATTAAGCGGTTTTGCAACAAAATGAAATTCATCCGGGAAATACAGCATCTTAGATTTCACTCCTTGTCGCTGCAGTGCTGTGAACAATTGAAATCCTTCACTCACGTCAAGTCGAAAATCCTGCTGACCATGAATAACGAGAGTCGGTGTTTTGAAATTCTGTGCAAATTCCATCGGTGACCACTTCTTGTATAACTCCGGATTTTTGTATGGTGTTCCACCGAATTCCCACTCGTTGAACCAAAGCTCTTCTGTCGTTCCATAAGCGCTCGCTGGATTGAAAATACCATCGTGCGAAACAATGCATTTAAAGCGATCAGTATGTCCAAGAATCCAATTCATCATATAACCGCCATACGAAGCGCCGGCCGCTGCCATTCGATTGCCATCTATGAACGAACTAGTTCTTAGCAAGTAATCCAATCCATTCATCAAATCTTCATATACTTTGCCACCCCAGTCTTTGCTAATCTCATCTGTGAATTGCTGTCCATAGCCAATACTACCGCGAGGATTGATCATTACAACTACATACCCGCGTGAGGCAAACATCTGCGCATTCCATCGATAATGAAAATCATCACCCCATTGTCCTTGTGGTCCGCCGTGCACAAGGAAGATCAGCGGATATTTATTATCGGCGGAAAAGAATGGCGGCTTTAACAAAAAGCCCTGCACACGTGTTCCTTCAGCTCCATAGAACCAAAAATTCTCTAACGAGTTCATCTCCAATTGAGATACCTTTTCTGAGTTGATAAAGGTGATTTGCTTCAGATTCTTTCCGTCTGTGTCTATTCTAAAAAGTTCTGTAGGCATTTTGATAGATTCTTTTGTAATAACCATTGTCTTACCATCGGGCGTTAATTGTAATGAAGTATTAAAACCTTTATCGAGAATCGCTGTTATCTTTCTATCGGCTATTGTCACTCCAAAGATTGAAACATTTCCTTTGTCATCAGCGTTAAAGAAAAGCAATTTTGAATCCGGTGACCAGACGACATCGTTGATGCTGTAATCAAATGTTTCGGTAAGATTAACAAGCCTTCCTGATGCACGTTCATAAAGAACAAGCTCACGACGGTCCGCCTCAAATCCAGCTCTCCTCATCATTCGATACGCAATGTATTTTCCATTCGGTGAATACAACGGCTGACTATCGTTGGCAGGATTATTGGAAATATTCTTTGGTGTTCCGCCAGTCACCGGCACAATATAAATTTCGTTATTTGTGCTTATAGCGACAAGTGTGTCTGGATTCCTTGTGAATGCGATTTCTCTGCTATCTGGTGAAAAAGCATAATCCCAGTTGCCGCCGAGATCAATGGGCGGGGTATCGTACTCACCAGGTGTTAAGTCAATCGCTTTACCACCGATTGATGGCATGACAAATAAGTGGCTACGTTTACCATCTTTCCACGAATTCCACACTCGATACGGAAGCGTAGTGAATATCTTAGCTTTTACCTTACTCTTCCCAGCAGCTTCAAGCCGCTTTGTATTGCAGTCTTCATCCGAACAATCAGGAAATACATCTGAAGAAAATGCGAACCATTTCCCATCAGGAGAAACGACAAGTCCAGTCGCTTCTGTTGCTATCTGCGATACTTTCCTTGCTAGTCCACTGTAGGCAGAAATTGTCCATATTTGCGATGTACTATCGCGTGTTGAAATAAAAGCAATATTTTTTCCGTCCGGCATCCAGCGCGGAGAATTGGAAACATCCTTGGCATTCGTAAGTTGACGGACATCGCCTCCAGAGACATTGGCTAAATATATGCTGCTGATGGATTTGTTTTCCTCTTTTAATTGCAAGGTAACAACAAAAGCTACAGTTTTTCCGTCCGGAGATATTTGAGGATCGGAAACACGCCCAAAACTGAGGAGATCATTAAATGTGATGGCTCGCTTGGGTTGCGCATAGGTTAAAATTGTAAAAAGAAATGCAACAAGAATAATCAAAAAGGATTTCATACGGACTCCATGAAGTGTTGAACATTTCGAAAGTTATAAAGATTAATTAAGAGTAACTTTCGGAATGTCATTTAGAATATTTATTGACATGAATGTAGCAGAAAAACGAGAAACTCACAACGAGTAGAAGCGGTTGGAGATATTGGCTTCAGCTCAGCGATTGATTTATTTTATCTTCATACTTACTAATTTTTATTGTTTATCTACCATTCTTGCCAGGTTTTACTATCACGCCTTTGTTCTTTCGCCCATTAATTTTTGCAATGATAGGACTCTGAAATCGAAGATGGCGGACATGTTTCAACTCTTGCATCGCTGGCTGTGACTTTAACCATTCCCAATCAATAAAACCAAGATTTTGCGAGGTATCAACAGTAAAGTAACCAACACGAAATGATGTGATGTTTTGAAAGAAATGTGACCCTTGAGACGGCGTCACATCGATGTCTTTGAAACCTGATTCAACAATTACTGCCGCACCAGAAATTTGATCCCATGTAACCGGAATGCCAAGCCACGGATCCATACTACCCCATCTTCCCATGCCAATCAATACGTAAGGTCTATTCTCTGCAAGTAAGCGTTCATTAATTTCACTGACTTCTCGAGCAGTCTCTCTGCTTTTTGATCGCTCAAACCGTTCTGCATCAACAATCACAACATCATAAATATCCTGGATGGCGCCATTACCAAGCACTTGTTCGCTTTGACAAATTAGATTTTCACGATTGAATTGATCGACATCAAGTTCTTCGAATTCAAGACTCATCACTAATGGACGAATCTGCAGCATTGCAAATTCTTTTGGTGTACCGGGCGGTGTATTCATATTAACAGCAAACTCTATCTCGACATGCGTACCCATGCCCCACGTTCCCATATCGAGAATTAAATCTAATATTTCAGGTAAAGGGAATATCTTATGTTTCAGCACCGGCGCAAAAGTCACTACACGCTTTCCAGCACGTGAGACACCATCGTACACAGAATCATCTTCCGGCGAGTATGTAGAACCGACGTAGTAGAGTGTATTATCTTCTTCTGCTGTGCTCAGATCATAATGTTTAATCATTACGTCCGGCGTTTCATGGTTTTCGTGACTAAATGTGGATGTCAGATCAAGCGCAAGATATTCCTGCTGGGCATTGCGAATAGTTTCTTTCGTTGAAAAGAATTGCAATAGGTGTCGTGGAAACTTGGGACAAAAACGCACTGAGTTGCGTCCCTCCACCACTGTGAATCCTAAACCTAAAGCCACCTGCACAATTCCATCTTCCGATTTCTGAGGCGGCACTGGATAAAAATTGTACGACTTTGCTACACCGGCAAACTCCGGATAAAATCGATTGTTATGTGACGTTCCAACCATTCGTTGGATAATAACCGCCATCTTCTCTTCTTCTAACCGGTACGGCGTCGCCTTCATATAGTCTTTTGCTTTTTTTGCAAAGGTTGACGCATAGACAAGTTTGATGCTATCTAATAATTCTTTCAACCGAATTGCTGGATCGGAATTATTATTCGGAATCATATACGTCTGGTACACACCTGCAAACGGCTGATATTGCGAATCTTCCAATAAACTCGATGATCGGACAGCAAGGGGTTCGTGTGACATATCAAGAAAATCTATCAGCTTGGAAATCACATCAGGCGGGAAATATGATGCATCAACAAATCGCTGAAGAAGTTCTTCATCGTTCTTTACCTCAAGAACAAATTTATCCAGCTGATTCTCTCGAATGAATTTATCAAAGACATCTGTAGCAACCACTACTGCCGAAGGAACCGATATTTCCACACCTTCAAATCTATCGCGTAGATTATAGTTGTTGATTAGAGTGTTGACAAATCCTAATCCGCGCGCTTTTCCACCAACTGAGCCGGTACCAATGCGTGCAAAACTGTTTCTTAAATCGAAAGACTCTTTGGAAAATTCCGTGATGACGCCGCGTTGGCGTGTCTCCTGATATAACCGCAGAGCGCCAATCAAATCATCCCGCAATTCCTTAATGGTTGCAAAGTCTTCTACCTTTTGTGGACGAAGCTTATGTGCCAGCCAAAATTCAGTCCTTGCCTTGAGCCAATTCGAAAAATGATTCCGCCTCGCATGGAATTGAATACATTCATCGGGAACCGTTTGAAGCTGCTCTTCGAGCTCCTTCAAATTCGCAGCTCTTCCAACTTCCATCCCATCCGGCGTGCGGAAAATAAAATCTCCGAATCCAAAATGTGTCATAACAAAATCTGTTAGATCACGCAACAATGTCGGCGAACCTTTCTGCAAAAATCCCGCGCCAAGTTCAGACGCTTTCGCTGCCGCTTGCACATCGCTCGACTGCAGAAGTATGGGAATGTCTTCCCTTCTCTTCCGCACTGATTCAGCAAACGTAAATCCAGCGTTCGGATCTTTCTCACCATTGCGGAGAAAGTCGATATCCGAAATAACGCCGAGCACATACTCTTCATATTTTTCAAAGCATGACCAAGCTTCTTCATACGTTGAGCAAAGCAATATCTTCGGCCGCGCGCGCATTCGGAGAAATCTATGCGTAAGATTAACGCCTTCTGAAATAAGCCGCTGCGATTGGTTTAGAATCTGCGTGTAGAGAAGCGGCAGATAGGAAGAATAGAAACTGATGTCATCCTCTACAAGAATAATGACTTGCACACCAACCGTTGCAGTATCGCTTTTGACGTTAAGTCTGTCTTCAACATGTTTGATCATCGCAACAAGCAGGCGGTAATCTCCATGCCAGATAAATATACGATCAAACACAGAAGTGTCGTAGTTGGTTATAATTTCCTTTTTCTCGCGATTATCATACGCTAGCAGAATCATCGGAATATCGATACCCGTTTGCCGTACTTTCTGCGCAAACCGAATAACCGGCATATCTTCGATGTGTAATGTTGTAATTACGAGATCAAAATTCTCGCCGGAAGTGAGAAGTTCAATTGCTTCTTCACCGCTTGTCACATGCGTGATCTCCGGCGGATGACTGAGATTGAGAACCTGAAATTCCTGCCGAATTAATTCGTACAATCTGCCGTCTTCTTCAAAAAGATATTGGTCATAGAGACTGGCGACGAGCAAAATATCACGCACCTTAAAATGCATCAACTTCTGGAACGACTTGATGCGGCTTCCATAAACATCTTCTGTTGATAATTGCTCAATACGGTTCATAATGTATTTACTCAAGAAACAAAAAACATAATAATAGCGCCTCTATTCCTTCGCTGTCACTTATACAATCAAAGATAAGTGCGTCATCGGTCGTAACATCAAAAATCTCAACCATTACTCCGTTACACCAATCCTTGTTCAAGCATCGCGTTGGCTACTTTTAAAAAGCCAGCGATGTTTGCACCTAATACATAATTACCCGGTTCACCAAAACGTTTTGCCGTCTCTACACAGGTAGCGTGAATACTTTTCATGATTTGATGCAGCCGGGAGTCAACTTCTTCCTTCGGCCATGGCAAGCGCATGCTGTTCTGGCTCATCTCCAATCCTGATGTAGCAACACCGCCGGCATTAGATGCTTTACCAGGAGAAAACAATATTCCAGCCGAATGAAACACTTTGAAGCCCTGCATTGTAGTGGGCATATTCGCCCCTTCACATACGCAGACACAACCATTCTTTACAAGTTCTTTCGCATCGTCGTCATCCAATTCATTCTGAGTAGCACATGGGATTGCTACATCAACCTTCAAACTCCACGGCCGCTTGTCTGCGAAAAATTGCACTTTGAATTTATCTGCGTAAGATTTTACTTCGTCCTTTGCACTCGACCGCAATTCAAGCATGTAATCTATCTTCTCGCCTTTGATGCCATCTGGATCGTATACAAATCCATCCGGACCAGAAAGCGTCACCACTTTACCACCCAATTGACTCACCTTTGTGACTGCACCCCATGCGACATTGCCAAAGCCGGAAACTGCAACTGTCTTTCCAGCAATACTCATACTTTTAGTCTTCAACATCTCTTCTGTGAAATAAACGACGCCAAATCCTGTTGCTTCTGGCCGGATAAGCGAGCCGCCCCAATTCAATCCTTTACCCGTCAACACACCGCTGAATTCTTTCGTGAGTCGTTTGAATTGTCCAAACAAAAATCCGATTTCCCTGCCGCCCACCCCGATATCGCCAGCAGGCACGTCTATATCCGCACCGATATGACGGTATAGTTCTGTCATGAAACTTTGGCAGAAACGCATCACTTCGTGATCGGTTTTCCCTTTAGGGTCGAAATCCGATCCTCCTTTGCCGCCGCCCATCGGCAGCGTGGTGAGACTATTCTTGAATACTTGTTCGAATGCAAGGAACTTGAGGATGCTAAGCGTCACGGATGGGTGAAAACGCAGTCCACCCTTGTACGGACCGATTGCACTATTCATCTGCACACGAAATCCGCGGTTGATATGAATATCACCTTGATCATCCATCCAAGGAACACGAAAGATAATTGTGCGTTCCGGCTCAACCATACGTTCAAGAATTCGCGCCGCTTGATATTCCGGATGACGTGCAAAAACCGGTTCCAAAGATTCACAAACTTCTTCCACTGCTTGATGAAATTCCGGCTCATTGGAATTTTTCGCCTTAACCTGAGCAATTACTTTGTTAATATAATCAGACATGGTTTCCTCTCTGCCTCAATCTTGGGGTGATGCGTCTCCATAAAAAAAAGCCTGCGAAGGGATAGTCTTCTGCGGATGTATTTTGCGGTATACTATGAATGAAGAATCGCAATACAAATTCTATTTTCGGAGACGTGATTGCGTTATAGTTATGTGGTGTTCAATATAAACCTTTTTCTATAAAAAGCTATAATATTGAAATGGAAAACATCCGTTTAAAAACGGGGAAATGTAAAGGAAACAGAACAATTGCGAACACCAACTGATTCATAAAAAAGAACGCCAGATCGGCATCTACAGAGCCAACCTGACGTTCGAATATCTTAACGATTAATTATCTTCTACTATATCTGGGCAGTTTTTTTCTCTGTTAACCGTAAAGCATATTTAGATAATTCAAATAAACCAAACAAAACACCAGTGTATACCAAATCTCCAGCGATCGTATTTCGGAAGAACGGAATAGCAAGCGTATAGCACTCGATCAAACCTTGCCAGGTCTTCGGATAGAACCAACCGCCGCCAGTAAGCCACACACCAAAATTCGTAATAATAAAAAAGAGGGTTGAGCTGAGAAGTGCAGATCCTATAACAGGTAATGGCTTCTTATGTGCTTTCAGCCATAATCCTATGAATCCGATAAGTACAAAACTTCCATAGACAAAGAAAATGGTATTATGAAACCCAATAAATATATCACTCAAGATAAGTGCCGTAAGCGGAACGACGAGTGCAAATCGTTTATCAAGATAGACACCCCCTGCTAACGCTATCGCCATTATTGGTGTAAAATTATCGGGATGTGGAAGAAGCCGTGATAATGCCGCAGCTAAAATGAGAGTTGTACCTATAAGAATATTACGCATAAATCCTCCAAAAAATGAACTAATTTATTATACTGCATTTTCTTTTTTGAATCAAATTAATAGTCAATGCCTAAAGAGAATCGAAATGTTCGTCCTGGCATAGGATAGTTTTCCATCACTTGATAATTGGCGTTGAAAATATTATTTACTGCACATCGCGCCGATAATTGAAAACCAAAATATACAATTTGTTTTACGATGTTCACGTCTGTAAGACTGTATGCCGGCAATAAATTACTGTTGTCCGCATTCTTGTATCGCTCACCTATAGCCAAGTTTTGAACGTTGATTCTTCCTAGTTCCGTCAGAAATGAGATATCAAATGTCCCTTGTGACTTGGGAATGTATGGCAATTGTTTGTGATATACAGCTTCTGTGTCCGAAGTAGTGTTGATTGCATTGATGAATGAAACACCGAAATATACATCAAACTTGTTATCGCTTGAATGGTAATCATATCGAACTTCAACGCCCTTGTTTTCCGCTTTACCAATGTTGTAGGGCAAATAGTCTGTGCCGTAGGCAATTTTATCTTCAGTAAAAGCAGCAAAGTATGTTACCTGCAACGTTTGTTTCCCTGATTGTTCCAGATTGCCAATAACACCCGCATCGATATTCGTGGAATGCTCGGGATTTAAATTGGGATTGCTGTAATTTGGATAATACAAATCGTTAAATGTTGGAACACGATAATTTTTTCCCCAACTTCCACGTAAATGGATATCGTATGATTGATACACGCGCACATTAACACCAAATTTTGGCGATAGAGCATTGCCAAACTTATCAGTGTAATAATCAGCACGAACAGATTGATAAAGCACTACCTTATCGAACCATTCAGCCTTGTGTTGCCACGTATAAGAATTTGAGAGATACGCAGATTTTTGAAATCGTGTCGGAGACATTAAAAACGGAAATCCATACGATAGTCCATCGGCTTTGAGCAAACCACCTTGATAGTCAATGCCAAACACAACTTGATCTTCAACAATCGGCGACCAAGCAAGATGCGAGTTGATAGAATAATAATTTTCATGATACCAGAGGTCAGTTGCGCCATAAAGACTCGGCTCAAAATATTGTTCATTACTGTGTGTATAACTACCAGATAAATTCAATGATAGATTATCTGTAGTTTGCCATACGGAGCCAAATGTTGCGTGGAATACTCCATCGTTTTGTCGTGCCGTTTCTGTTATATACGTCAGTGACCCTGGCATGCCGCGATCAAATATAACATATTGTACAGAGGCGTTTATTTTTATTTTATCAAGCACTTGCATATCGGCGTTCCCATAAATCTGCTGATGATTGTAATCTGAATTGTGACGGTTCATCACCGTGTCTGTTGAGTTCTGTCGACTTACTGTGAACGGATAATCATCATAGCCAAACTCTTTTGTTGCT
This sequence comes from Ignavibacteriota bacterium, assembly GCA_003142475.1. Taxonomy (GTDB): domain Bacteria; phylum Bacteroidota; class Ignavibacteria; order UBA10030; family UBA10030; genus Fen-1298. The sequence goes on along the minus strand of PLMK01000047.1, from coordinate 455 downwards.
CCGGCAATTATGCCAATGCCAGCAAAACGTCCTTGTACTTCCGCGGCAGTTCTTTGTTCACCATAGGAACCAGCTTCTCGCAATACTCGCGCATGCACGCCCTCTTTTGCCCGCTTTGTCATGATATTGATAACACCACCTGAAGCATCGGAACCATACAACGCTGAAGCACCACCGTATAAAACTTCTACGCGATCCACAGCATCCAACGGCAGTAAATTCACATCCACAATGCCGTTCTGAGGATCATTCATCGAATTTCCATCCACTAGGATTAAAATGTTTTCTGCTGACATACCGCGCAAGGAAAGCGTCTTTGTTGCTCCCATTGCACCATATTCTTTGAGATAAATACCATTGATGGTACGAAGAAGATCAGCAACCGTATTGCCGTTTATACGCTGTATTGCCTCTGAGGAGATAATTTGTACTGACGATGACGCATCTACCGGATT
>PLMK01000017.1 GCA_003142475.1 Ignavibacteriota bacterium | reverse complement strand
TTGTCAAAGCGTAAGTCCGCAGAAAGCTGATTACTGAAAAACTGTTTTGAATGAATCTCTCAAATATCTCCAACCTGCCGTCGTTGCCCAGCTTGCGAATATGGAATTACGCGCGCGATTAGTGGTGGAAGGATTCATCACTGGATTGCATAAAAGTCCGTATCACGGGTTCAGCGTTGAATTCACCGAGCATCGCCAATATATGCCAGGTGATGAAATCAAACACATCGACTGGAAGGCGTATGGAAAGACGGACCGTTTCTACATAAAACAATTTGAAGAAGAGACCAATCTCAAATCGTATCTGATTGTTGATATGAGCCGGTCGATGGATTATGCATCAAAAGGAAATTTAAAAAAGTTTGAATATGCCTCCTATGTTGCTGCCGCTTTATCATTTTTGATGATCGAACAGCGCGATGCAGTGGGATTAACTTTGTTTGATGAAGGGATTCGCGTTTCATTGCCGCCGCGTGCTACACGCTCGTATCTAAAAGAAATTCTGAAAGAATTGGAATCTGCCCAACCTGCAAATAAAACAGGAACGTCGGTATCATTAAATCTTATTGCTGAACAAATTAAGCGGCGCGGATTGGTTATCGTGTTAAGCGATTTATTTGATAAACCGGAATCGGTGATGACAGCACTTAAACATTTTCGTCACAAGGGACATGAAGTAATAGTGATGCAGGTATTAGATCCGTTGGAGAAATCGTTTGCGTTTGATGGTGATGCAATCTTCAAAGACTTAGAGACACATGAAGAATTAATGACACAGCCGTGGCACATTCAGAAAGCATATCAACAATCTATGCAAGAGTTTCTCGATTTCTACAAGCAGCAATGCCGCGACAATAACATCGACTATGTCCTGTTGGATACAAGCACTCCGTTCGACAAGGCTCTGTTTGAATATTTGAATAAAAGAAAAAGAATGAATTGAGTGAAGTCGATGAGTCTGTGAGCGTATGAGTATATGAGTTTTTTATATATTGGTTTGTCTGAGAATCAGCAAATCATATTAATCCCCAATCCTTATTTTATATCTTGGCTGAAGATAAAATCATAGTTCGCGGTGCCCGCGTCCATAATTTGAAGAATATCGATGTTGATATTCCCCGCGATTCATTGACTGTTATCACAGGTCTTTCGGGATCGGGAAAATCGAGTCTGGCATTCGATACAATCTATGCTGAGGGACAGCGCCGATATGTTGAAAGTCTTTCTACATACGCACGCCAGTTTCTTGATGTGATGGAACGTCCTGATGTTGATTTCATTGAGGGACTGAGTCCTTCTATTTCTATTGAACAAAAAACTATCAGTACCAATCCGCGATCGACGGTCGGCACAGTTACAGAAATTTACGATTACCTTCGTCTGCTCTTCGCAAGAGTCGGAACGCAATTTTGCTACAACTGCGGCCGCAAAGTTCAGCGGCAATCAATCGACCAAATCATCGAAGCTATCCTGGATTATCCGAATGGTTCGAAACTTCAGATTCTTGCGCCTGTTGTCAAAGGACGCAAGGGGCATTATCGGGAATTGTTTGAGCGCGTTCTCAAAGATGGATTTCTTCGCGTTCGAGTTGATGGCGAAGTGCGGCAAATCGAAAAGGGGATGAAGGTTGACCGCTATAAAATTCATACGATTGAAATTGTCGTTGACAGAATTGTATTGAAGAAGGAAATGCGTTCGCGCGTCGCCGATTCAGTTGAAATGGCACTGCGTTATGGTGGAGGAGTTTTGATTGTCAATGATGGCGAAAAAGATCAGCTCTTCAGTCAAAAATCGTCATGTCATGAATGCGGAATCAGTTATGAAGAACCTGCGCCAAACTCGTTTTCATTCAATACACCGGCAGGATATTGTCCAAAGTGTGAAGGACTTGGTGAATTGCGTTCGTTCGATATGAAATTAATTATTCCCAATGAGGATCTTTCCATCAATCAAGAAGGACTTGCTCCGATGGGCAAGCCGCGTCAGACATGGATGTTCAGTCAGATTAGTGCAGTGGCAAAAAAGTACAACTTCGATTTCGATACACCTATAAAAAGTATTTCTACGGAAGCACGTGACGTGTTATTCTACGGATCGCATGGCGAGAAATTGGAAATAGAATACACGCACGATAAGACCGGGCGCGTGCAAATCTATAAACACCGCTTTGAAGGGCTTCTCAAAATGTTGGATCGTTGGTACGAAGACACATCTTCTAATCAAGTTCGGGATTGGGTGGAATCGTTTATGGCGACGAGTCCATGCGAAGCGTGCAAAGGCGGCCGGTTGCGTAAGGAAAGCCTCTCTATCCGTTTAGAAAATATGAAGACAGGCAAGCAAACGAATATTCACGATGTAGTAAATCTCTCCATCACACAAGCCAAGCAGTTCTTTGAAAACCTCACGCTCACTTCACGCGAGGAAGAAATTGCTCGTCAGGTATTAAAAGAAATACGACAACGCCTAGACTTTCTCTTGAATGTTGGTTTGAGTTATCTTACGCTCAATCGAGTTGCGCGGACACTTTCCGGTGGTGAAGGACAGCGTATCCGATTGGCTACACAGATTGGCACACAGCTTGTAGGTGTGCTCTACATTTTAGATGAGCCAAGCATTGGTTTGCATCAGCGGGATAACATTAAGCTGATAGATTCTCTCAAATCACTCCGCAATTTAGGCAACACTGTCATCGTTGTTGAACATGATAAGGAAATGATTGAAAGCGCTGATTTTGTTGTTGATCTCGGACCGCGGGCTGGCGAACATGGCGGATATGTCGTGGTGACTGGAACGCCTGAACAAATTAAAAGTATAAAGGAAAAGGGAAAAAGAAAAAAGGAAAAAGTAACCTCTGAAAATTCAAATCACCAGTCGCTCACATCAGCATATCTTCGTGGTGAGCACAGAATTGATATTCCTAAAAAACGACGGCGGGGGAATGAAAAATTTCTCCTCATAAAAGGAGCGGTTGGCAATAATCTAAAGAATGTCTCGTTACAAATTCCACTTGCACAATTTGTATGCATTACCGGCGTGAGTGGTTCTGGTAAATCTACACTTATCAATGAAACGCTTTTTCCGATTCTTTCGCGCAAGTTTTATAAGACGAAACTCGTTCCGCTTTCCTACAAGTCTATTGATGGACTGCAGCACATCGATAAAGTCATAGATATTGATCAATCACCCATTGGCAGAACACCGCGATCAAATCCTGCGACGTACACCGGTTTATTTACGCTGATACGGGATTTATTCACGCAATTGCCCGAGGCACAGATTCGCGGTTACAAAGCAGGGCGTTTTAGCTTCAATGTGAAAGGTGGGCGGTGTGAGAATTGCGAAGGCGATGGAGTGAGAAAAATTGAAATGAATTTCCTGCCGGATGTGTATGTCCATTGCGATGTTTGCAACGGTAAGAGATACAACCGCGAAACGCTTGAAGTGCATTATAAAGGAAAATCGATTGCCGATGTGCTGAATATGACAGTTGATGAAGCGATGGAACAGTTCAGCGAGCTGCCGCGTATTCATCGGCATTTGCAGACGCTGCATGATGTTGGAATGGGTTATATCCGTCTAGGTCAGCAGGCAACTACGCTTTCAGGCGGTGAAGCACAACGTGTAAAACTCTCAACTGAGCTCTCAAAAATTGGTACCGGTAAAACACTTTACATCCTCGATGAACCGACAACAGGGCTGCATTTTGAAGATATCCGAATGCTTCTTCTCGTGCTGAACAGATTGGTTGATAAAGGAAACACCGTTATCGTTATCGAACACAATCTCGATGTAATCAAAACCGCGGATTGGGTTATTGATTTGGGGCCTGACGGCGGAGATGAAGGAGGCGAGATCGTTGCTGAAGGAACGCCGGAAGAGGTAGCGATGAATCAAAGATCATATACAGGAGAATATCTCAAAAAAATATTAGCGTGAAGAACTGCATTCATGCTTTCTCTCTCATTTCTATGTATATCCTGTTATTATAAAACAATTACCTTTTTAAAGTTCCCATTCTCTAAATTCTAGCTGAGAATAATATTACCAAGTTAAATATGTACCAACATTGAAAGGCAGTTAATTCATCTTGCCAAAAAGACTTACCATTGAACTTATGCAAAACTTGGCTCTTAATAAACATGGTAGGTGCTTGTCGGTTATCTATGTGAACACTAAGACGAAACTCATGTGGGAGTGTTCAAAAGGACATCGGTGGGAATCAGTGCCAGAATGCATTATGCAAGGATATTGGTGCCCAAAGTGTGCAGGTCAAGCGAAGCCTTTGATCGGAGATATGCAGTCAATAGCAAGACAACGAGGTGGCAAATGTCTATCGAAGGTTTATGTAAACACCCACAGAAAACTTCAATGGGAGTGTGCAGAAGGTCATAAATGGAGCGCAGTGCCATCGAGCATAAAACGGGGTAGTTGGTGTCCGTGTGTTGTGCAAAAAAGAAAAATGGAATAACACAAAAACTTAATATTAAGGAGATGCAGCAAATTGCTGGCAAGCGAGGTGGAAGGTGTCTTTCAGATGCTTACATCAATGCAAATACGAAGCTGAAGTGGAAATGTGCAAAAGGTCATCAATGGGAAGCAACCCCCAACAGTATAAAAAGAGTTTCATGGTGTCCTTATTGTGCTGGTAAAGCAAAACTGACGATTGAAGGAATGCGACGCTTAGCTGAAGTGCGTGGTGGTAGGTGTCTGTCAAGTATCTACAAGAATATAAATACAAAACTCTTGTGGAAATGCAAGGACGGGCATACTTGGGAAACCGCTCCATCAAATGTTGTTAGTGGCACTTGGTGCCCATACTGTGGAGGGAGCCTTAGATTAAACATCGAAGATGTTCGGAAAATGGCAAAAGAACGCGGCGGTAAATGTTTGTCTGATGAATATGTTAATGCACACCGAAAACTCTGGTGGGAATGTAAACACAATCATCGGTGGGAAGCGTCTCCTAACAATAAAAAAAGAGGTAAATGGTGTCCGATATGTGCATCAGGGCTTGGAGAAAGGATTTGCAGAGAGTGCTTTGAACAACTTTTCGGAAAGGAATTCCCAAAGAGTTATCCCAAATGGTTGGTCAATAGAGGTAGGAATCAGATGGAGCTTGATGGTTATTGCCACTCTCTGGGACTGGCATTTGAGCACCAAGGTCAACAACATTTCAGACGTATTTCCTTTTTCCAGAAAACGGAAGAAAAATTTCGCAACAGACAAACCGATGATGTACTCAAGAAGCGGCTTTGCAAAGAGCATGGTGTCACTCTCATTGATGTCCCAGAATTGTCAACGATGTTGCCAATTGATGAGTTGAGAAGATACATAACAAATAAATGCGAATCTAAAAAAATAACTCTCCCTCCAGACTTTAGAACAAAGCCTCTCGATTTCAAAAGAGCTTATACCGCGTCTGGTACGGAAGAGGCATTAAGAGAACTAAAGGCTATTGCACAAGAACGAGGTGGCAAGTGTTTATCTAATGACTATGTCAATAACCAAACAAAACTTTTGTGGGAGTGTGCAGAAGGTCATCAGTGGGAAGCTGCACCAAGTAATATCAAATTTGGTACATGGTGTCCTTACTGCGGCAGAAGTTTACAACTGACGATTGAGGAAATGCAACAGATAGCAAAGGAAAGAGGTGGCAAGTGTTTGACAAATACTTATGTGAACGCGAGAACAAAATTGTCATGGGAATGCAAAGAAGGTCATCAATGGAAAGCTGTGCCCAACAGCATTAAGAGCGGTGCATGGTGTCCTTATTGTGCAAGGAAGCTGAGGGGAGACGCTTTAAAACTCGATATCAAAGCAATGCGGCATTTGGCAAAAAAACGCGGTGGTCAGTGTCTATCTAATATTTACGTGAACAGTCAAACGAAACTTTTCTGGAAATGTGCAAAGGGTCATCAATGGGAAGCAATGCCGAGTAATATTAAAAGTGGCAAATGGTGTCCTATTTGTGGTGGACACACAAGATTGACAATCGAGAAAATGCAGCAACTTGCAAACGAACATGATGGCAAATGTATATCGCGTGAATATGTAAACACTAAGACAAAACTTTTGTGGGAATGTTCGGAAGGTCATCGATGGGAAGCAAATTCTGATCATATCAAAAGAGGTCAATGGTGTCCAAGATGTCGCAAATTAAAATAAAGTATGTAACACCGCCTAACCCGCCTAGTTCGCTGGTCGGGAGTATAACTCCCTCCCAGCTTAAGGGCAGGGATTTCATTTTCTTGAAACCCACGGATTTTCTTTAACAATAAAACGCTATTATTAGTTGCAACCGCCGATTTACTATTTCATAAAAGGAAAAAAAGATGAAAAACGTTTTCAGATTACCTTTTGTAGTGTTTTGCTTCTTCACCATTACGATTCCAATGCATGCTCAATGGATCCAAACCGGACCCTTCGGCGTTAACTGCACTGTTCGATCCTTTGCATTCTCGGCGGCTTCCAGCGGGACCGGCACGAATTTTTTTGCCGGGACTGATGCGGGACTCTATCGTTCCACCGATAACGGCACAAGCTGGACTCAAATCAATACCGGTTCGACCAGCATTTCTGTCAGAGCTCTTGCTGTCGCCTTAGCCGGGTCTGGCACAAATCTTTTTGCAGGAACTCAAGGACACGGCGTTTTTCGTTCCACTGATAATGGTACTAATTGGACAGCGGTTAATACAGGTTTGACGAAAACCGATGTTTATGCTCTTGCTGTCACCGCCAAAGGAGCAGGCGGTACGAATCTTTTTGCCGGGACTTATGCCGGTATATTTCGGTCCACTGACAGCGGCGACAGCTGGACAATGGTCGATAGCGGCCTGACATCTACTTGGATCAATGCTTTTGCAGTCTTCCCTAACGGGGCAGGTGGTACAAACCTCTTTGCTGGGACTAATGGCGGCGTCTTTCTCTCGACCAATAATGGCACAAGCTGGGCCGCGGTCGATGCAAGTACGTTTAGAGGCCTTGCTGCATATGCTTTTGCGATCTCCTCCGACGGGGCGAATCTTTTTGTAGGGACTAATGACGGTATCCTTCTTTCTCCGAACAATGGCATAAGCTGGAACGCGGTCAATTCTGGTTTGACGGACTATGGTGTAGATGCTTTTACTGTGGTAGGTACAAATATCTTCGCAGGGACTGCCAGCGGCGTTTTTCTCTCGATCGACAACGGCACAAGCTGGAATTTGGTGAGTGCAGGATTAAACAATTCTGTAAATGTTTTGACATCTTATGGTATGGATATCTTTGCAGGAACCAATGGCAATGGCGTCTTTCGTTCAACCAATAGCGGCATAAACTGGTCAGCATCCAATACCGGCATGACGAACACTTCTGTCTATTCGTTTACTACTTTAAGCATAAATCTCTTTGCCGGGACTACTAACGGCGTCTTTTTTTCTACAGACAACGGCACACATTGGAACGCAACAAGCTGCACTGAATATGTCGATGCTACGGTTACATCCCACGCCTCCAGCGGGTCAGGTACAAATCTCTTCGCTGGGACCAATGGCGGTCTCTTCCTTTCGGCCGACAGCGGCACAACCTGGACACAAGCTAACAGCGGGTTGCCATCGTACCCATGGGTCACTTCTTTTATTTCCATCCCCAACGGAGCAGGTGGAACGAATCTTTTTGCCGGGACTTCTTTCAAAGGCGTCTATCTATCGACCAATAGTGGTACAAGCTGGACCCCGGTCGATAGCACTAAGACGTACAATAGTGTTCAAGCTTTTGCGGTATCTCCGTCCTCAGGCGGATCTAATGCCAGCCTTTTTGTTGGAACTTGGTACGGTGGTGTTGTTCTCATCACCAATAATGGTACAAGCTGGATTACTGCAAACGCAGGATTGACGAGTGTTGCTAATATCAATGCGCTTGTCCTCGCACCAGCGTCCAGCGGGTCCTACACAAATCTCTTTGCCGGGACAAGTTCCGGCGTTTATCTCTCCACGAATAGCGGCTCAACTTGGACTGCGGTCAATTTAGGATTGACGAGTACCGGTGTATATGCTCTTGCCGCCTCGACTGCCTCCGATGGCTCAATCACGAAGCTTTTTGCGGGGACTTCGGACGGCGTCTTTTTTTCGACCAACAATGGCACAAGCTGGAATACGGCAAACACAGGATTAACGAATACTTATGTGAATTCTCTTACTATCTCGGGCGCAAATCTCTTTGCAGGGACCAATCATGGCGGCGTTTGGAAACGATCTTTGTCGGAAATGGTAACATCGGTGGAAAACTTCTCGTCCGACTTGCCGGCGCTTTTTAATCTTGAACAAAACTATCCCAATCCGTTTAATCCAACAACGAGCATTTCATTTACTCTTCCATCTAAATCATTTGTATCACTGAAAGTATTTGATCTCCTGGGACGCGAGGTGACGACTCTGGTGAATGAGCAAAAGTCGGCGGGAACATATACACAGAAATGGAATGCAGCAAATGTATCGAGCGGAATTTACTTTTATCGTTTACAAGCAGGTAATTATATCCAGACGAAGAAATTACTTTTGCTGAAGTGATGCGAAATTCTATTGTAAGGGAACATTACGATGTGCCCTAATGGAGATGTCAAAGTTTTTGTGTTTTCCGTAGTGTCGTACCGACGTTTCGTTGATGCTGTGAAAAGTGTCAGGATGCAAGTCCTGACACCACTTGTACATTATTTTAATTTCATAGAAGATTATAGTGGGTGCATCTCTATTTTATAAAGGAGTATCAGATGAAAAACATTTTCCGACTTGTTCGCAGTGGCGGATTACTATTTGAATTGATTGCTCGTTCGCGCCGCTCTCGGCTTGCTTTGCTTTTTTGTGCGCTTATGCTCATGATACTCTGCTGCTTCCTGCTGATTGACGGATGCAGCAAAAATAGTCCGACCGCTCCATCCGATAATACAACTATCCTTCAGGGGAACCAGGCTTTTCATGCCGGAGCTGTCGCCGGGTATCAAGCAGTTGGCGCAGGCGTGTCATATCCTTTTAAGGCGCTACAGCTCGCTAGTCCCACTGGCAGCGCTATTCGCAGTCTAGCCACTACGAATCTATTCTCAAGTACGAATGGCTCTAAAGCGCTCATGCGTACATCGAGGATTACAGATTCACTCGCGTTTGTACCGCTTCTGAATCTTTACGGCAGTGATAGATTTAATGGAAATGTATTCACGTTATTTTTTTATAGCGATGCGGCGGGTACACAGTCTGCGGGAGACGCTACAATAACATTGCCTACAAGTACAACTGATCCATTGGATCCCACTAGCTATGGCTCCTATCCAGCTAACATCACAATCGCCATAAATGTTACAGGGGGCAATCTGCCGTGTACAGGTAACCTCGTGATCAGCTTTACGGGAGGAACAGGTGCAAATACAATGACGGGAACGAATACACTGACGAGGGATAATGTTGTATTCAGCCTTAATCTAACTCTCGACGACCATTTTAATGTGTCTGGATCAGTTACTATTACAGAGAGCGGTGCTACAATAGAAGCAACAAACGTAAAAGGCAAACTGAACGGTTCACTCACCTGTGATGTGAAGATTAATCCTTATGGCTGGACTGGAACCGGAATACTCAACTTGGTAACGGGTTCGATGACAGCAAATGTGAATACAGGCTCTGGGACATCCACTGCCACGTCAGATAGTCTCGGCAGTCTGAATATTAACTATGCAGATGGAACCCATGAGATTGTCGTTAACCCGCTCTCAGGAGGATTGGCAAGTGCTAATTCCACGTCGGCCAGCATCACGGCAACCAGCGGTTCGTCGCAGAGTGCTGCGATTAGCACAGCTTTTTCCTCGCCTTTAATTGCAACAGTAAAAGACCAGAGCAACAATCTGATAAGCGGAGCGATCGTCACTTTTACCGCGCCGTCATCCGGACAGAGCTGCACTTTTACAGGTGGAGTTACTAAAATTACCGCAACCACGAATGCACAGGGACAGGCACAAGTCGGCATCACTGCAAACGCCACAGTCGGGAGCTACAATGTAACAGCATCAGTGGCTGGTGTTGCCACGACGGCGACTTTCTCATTGACAAACACGAACACAAGCAGCAATCCAAATGCTGTTTACTATGCTCCTTTGATTTACACAAGCAGCCAGAGAACAATCGTAACCATTAACAACAACGGTCAGTCTATCGGCAATCTTGGTGGCAGCACAAAAGTACCGGTTTACTGGGCTACACCGACTGCCCAACCAAATACGCTTCAGATCCCTATCGGCGATACCTTGGTTACCCTGACTGGTCTTAACGATAATGGCGAGATTGTCGGCTACGGTTATACTATCGCTATCACTAAACCTTATAGAGCAGGTCCTATCTACTGGTCAAGCTCAACGGCACAACCGCAAAAGCTCGCCGTACCCAGCGACACGAACGATGCAGAAGTTTATGCAACAAGCATCAACAATAGCGGTCATATTCTCGGTTATGGATCATTAATAGCTAATAATAGTGAATATGCTGTGGATGGCCTCTATTGGGCTAGCGCTACTGCACAGCCTCAGATGCTTCAACGATCTGCAGCTGTTGGGAGTGGAGTTTCAAAGTGTAAATTTTATTCCACTGATCAAATCATCGGAACTGTATGGACACAGTTTATTTATTCTGCAATAGCATTCTGGCCAAGTCCGACAGCTCAGCCTATCACCACGTTTACATACCTTTCCGGAGATTACGGTGCATCTCCCTGGTCTGTAAATGCGACTGGGATATTAGTGGGAATATCTGTTGGTACCCAATCTGGCGGTAGTTCAGCATTTCATGCTGTAACATGGGCAAGTGTCACTGCATCTCCTCAAGCTCTACCTGTACTAGCTGGGACATCAGCGGATTGGAGCTATGCTAATAGCATCAACACAGCAGGTGCAATCGTTGGGCTCAGCAGCACAGGCGTTGGTACCATCTGGAAAAATGGACAGGCGCAGGATCTTAATAATTTGATTCCTTCCGGCAGCAGTCAGATTCTTGGCGAAGCTAAGTTAATCACGGATCAGGGTTGGATACTGGGCTATATATATGCAACTAGCCAGTCAACACAGTACATCCTTATTCCCAAGTAACAAGTTACGCACGGTGAACGAATTTAAAGTGTATATAAATAAGCTGGAATGGATAAGAAGCCCTGTTATCTGATAGGGCTTCTTATTTATGTTTGTTTTATCTTATTCGAAGCAAGAAATCTCATTTTCTTGAAACCCACGAATTTCCTTTTATAAAAAATCTCCATTTTTTTTCTACCCCACGCTGAATCCCAATCCGTGAAGAACGTTTAATGAGATTTGAAGGAATAGGTTCGCTGTCAGTGATACTGATTTTACTATCGCACAAATCTAATCCATTCTCGTATCGTGCAAGACAAAATGCCTGGCAAAACTTTGCTGGGCCATTGGAAAGATTAATGAGTGATTGGTAATTGAACGATTGGAGATTTGAGAAACGGTTCTTTGTCATCACTTCAATTCCAGCCAATGGTTCGATGGCGCGAATAAGTACCGCTTCTCCAATTCCTTCTTTTCCCGTTACTACATTGGCACAGAAATGCATGCCATAGGTGAAATAGACATACAAATGCCCGCCTTCCCAAAACATCACATCGTTACGTTTGGTCCTTCCGCGAAAGGCATGAGATGCCGGATCTCTTTTGCAATAGGCTTCAACTTCAACAATCTTTCCAATGAGCAATTTAGTGCCGACTTTCCTAACAATGTGCTTGCCGAGAAGGTCACGAGCAACTTGGAGTGTCGGGCGAAGATAGAAAGAGCGGGGGAGTGGTTTCAATGAACAATGCGTAGTGATGAGTGATCAATCAAAATGTTAAAATGAAAAATAATGAGGATGACAATAGAAGCGCCAATGTCAATAAATATGGAAACATCACAAATAGCCTAAAAATATTTTGTGAAATGAAGAGTGTGCGTCTTTTCGATTTTAATTAATTGCTAAACCAAAGAGCGATAGCGGGAAATCCGTTTCAACCTTTGTCCAAGTTGTTCCACCATCTGTCGTTCTCAAAATTGTTCCCCCAGCTCCGACAATAATACCTCGTTTTTCATCGAAGAACTGAACTGCGCGAAGGTCGCTAGTGACTTGACTGCTAATCTCAGTCCACTTATTCCCGCCATTCTGAGTGCGCAAGATTGTGCCCTCTGTTCCAACGACGTATATATTGTTTGTATCGATACAGAAAGCGTTAATCAATTCTTTTGTAGTTCCGCTCACTTGTGATATCCATGTTTTGCCTTTGTTCGTAGATCGAAGAATTATTCCGTCTCCGCCGATGACAATGAATGTGGACTTAGAGAGTCGCACTGAGGCATTTAGCCAGCTTGCTGTGCCGCTTTCCTGAGCTGTCCATGTTATTCCGCCATCGTCGGTACTTAAAATTGTTCCCATTGCGCCAACGGAAAAACCCGTTTTGTTGTCAATAAATGTAATATCACGGAGATGGTTAATTGTACCCGATGGCTGTTTGATCCACGTCGTGCCGCCATTTGTTGTCCTCACCATAATGCCATAATCACCAACTGCTATTCCGGTATCATTGCTAGTAAAACATGTTCGGAATAATGGTCGAGTGGTTGCACTCAGTTGATTTATCCAATTTGCTCCAGCATCACTCGAGCGGAGAATGACACCACCGTTTCCCACAGCAATAGCATTCGTTTGATCTATCGCGGTTATCGCCATGAGTGTGTTTTCGCTTGTGCCGACGATTTTCGTCCATGTTGCACCGAAATCTTGAGATTGAAGAATAATACCATTCGCTCCAACGACTGTTGCAATATTCTTTTTTTGAAATCCACTGGGGAACGTTGTTGTCCCTACCGGTGCGATCGGTTTTTCTAACACAGGTGTTACAGCATTCCAAGTGATTGCGCCGTCCGTTGTTCGAAAAATAGTTTGTTCGGTCCCAACTGCAATGCCAACCTTCGGATTAGTAAACGCTGCTGAAATAATTGTGTTGCGTGTATGATTTGTTTGTTTCTGCCAGTTTGTTTCTTTTAAGTTGGAAGTAAGAATTGTGGCAGAACCACCTAAAACGATAGAAAAATCTGAGGAAGGTAAGACAACACAAAAAAGCGGCTGCGTAATACCACTTGGTTCCAATGTCCAGCTTATACCGCCATTCGTGGTATGGAGAATTGTTCCATTCTCACCGACAATGATACCGTTATTCGATCCATTAAAAGAAACAGAATAAAAATTATAGGAAATGAATGAAGATGAAAGGTTCGTCCATGTATTTCCATCATCTGTTGTACGAAGAATTGTTCCATGATCGCCGACAGCAATTCCTGTTTTGTTATTCGTAAAAACAACACTATTGAGAGTAGGACGAACGCCGCTTGTTTGCATGGACCAATTATTTCCACCATCGATAGAATGATATATGGTGCCATTTTCACCGACGATAATACCAGTCAACTCATTGCTGAAGAAGATTGAACGCAATGCCGCCGTTGTGTTGATGAGTTGATAAACCCAAGTTATTCCCCCATTTGTCGTCACAAGAAGAACACCATTTGCACCTACGGCAAATCCATGCGAAGTATTTACAAAAGCCACTCCGTTCAGCGGGGTCGTTATTTGATTGACATTACGCCTCATTGACCATGTGCTGCCCTTGTCAGTAGAACGCGCAATAGTTCCACTATCGCCAACGGCGATGACTGTGTTTGCATCTGCGAAAGTTATTGCCTGAAACGACACTCCATCTGATGGCGCGTTCTGGGAATAGACAAATTTCCATCCAGCCAAACTAATTATCCAACAGATGAAAATCACTAACCAAGGGATAGTTCGTTTATGCTTGTACATTTTATTTTTCCTCAAGATCCGATGTTAGCTACTAAACTCAATATGTGATTGCTGTGTCGATTCTCGTTTTGCCGGCTCACCAAAATGCGTATAGGCAAGCGCAGTTGCTTCGCGGCCGCGAGATGTGCGTTTCAAGAAACCTTCTTGAATAAGATATGGTTCATATACTTCTTCTAGCGTTCCCGGCTCTTCGCCAACAGCAACAGCAAGCGTGCCGACACCGACCGGTCCGCCATTATATTTTTTTATAATGGCATGTAGAATGCGTTTGTCCATCTCGTCAAATCCGTGTTCGTCAACTTCCAGAGCCCTGAGTGAAAACTCAGCAACTTCTTTTGTGATGACGCCACCGAAATGCGCAAGCCGTGTATCCGCTTGTGCAAAATCGCGGCACCGTTTTAAGAGACGGTTGGCAATACGCGGAGTGCCGCGCGAACGCTTGGCAATTTCTATTGTTGCTTCTGGTTCTGCAGTTATCGATAGAATACCTGCCGAGCGCCGAATGATGCTGTCTAACTGGTTGTGGGAATAATAATCTAAACGATTTGTAATACCAAATCGCGATCGTAAGGGTGAACTTAGCAATCCGGCGCGTGTTGTTGCTCCAACCAGAGTAAATGGTTGAAGACCAAGCTGAATTGTTTTCGCCCCCGGTCCGCTGTCTATCACAATATCAACTCGAAAATCTTCCATCGCGGAATATAAATATTCTTCTATTCTTGCCGGTACACGATGGATTTCGTCGATGAAGAGTACTTCAGATTTCTCGAGCGAAGTAAGAATGCCGGCGAGGTCACCCGGTTTTTCCAACGCCGGTCCAGATGTCATCTTAATATCGGTACCCATTTCGTGTGCAACGATGTGGGCAAGTGTTGTCTTACCAAGTCCCGGAGGTCCGGTTAATAAAACATGATCAAGCGGTTCACCGCGTTGCCGAGCCGCCGTGATAAACACCTTCAGATTTTCAACAATTTTTTCCTGTCCAACAAAATCTGAAAGTGCAGAGGGGCGCAACGTTTGATCGAGATCAATTTCTTGGTCAAGTCGTTCAGGTTTTGTCAAATTGGACTGTCTCACTACTGCAAAAGTACCAAGAACCGCAGAGAATTGCAATACAACACTTGAAAAACATTTAGTATTGAAGTTGGTTTATCTGGCATTCGTGTGGCGAAGCGCCCGTTTGACCAGTTCTTCAAGGGAAATAACTGATCCTTCAGTCTCTTTTAAAACAAGTCGAATGGACTTCTCAGCGATTTGCAGATTATATCCCAATGACGTGAGTGCTTGAAGCGCTTCCGCACGCATCGCGGTAGATGCCAAATCGAGGGGAGAGATAGGTTCGGCATCAGTAATCGCGTTGCCGACTTTATCGCGCAACTCTAAGATTAAACGTTCAGCTGTTTTTTTACCAACACCGGGAATTGCCGTCAGCGCTGTCACATTTCCACTAAGAAGATGTGATTTGAGTTCTTCAACGTTTATTCCAGAAAGAATGCTCTGTGCAATTTTTGGCCCAATACCTGACACAGAAATTAAAAGCTTGAAGAGACGTCGTTCTTCATCTGAAAAAAATCCAAACAACTGCATAGCATCTTCACGCACGTGGAAATGCGTTAGCAGGGAAATGGAAGAACCGACATCACCAAGTTTTTCGTATGTAGAAAGTGGAATACTAACAGCGTAACCGATGCCGTGTACATCAATAAGAATTTCTGTGGGACTTTTATATTTGAGGACACCCGTAAGAGATGCGATCATTTTTTCCTCACGACTCGTTCTGGATGTGAGTGAATAAAATCTGTCCAGCTTCTATGTGATTTCGATGCAGTTCTTCGCGTACGTCGCGAAGTTGCTTTGCCGCCTGTCATTCGGAATGAATGACATAGTGCGACTGCGAGCGCGTCCGAGGCATCAAAATATTTCGGCGCTTCTCGAAGCCTCAATTGTGTTTGCACCATGAACTGTACTTGCTGTTTAGAAGCAGCGCCGTTACCTGTAACGGCTTTTTTAACTTCGCGCGGAGAATATTCAGTGGTCGGAATTTCATAATTCACTGCTGCCAAGATTGACACACCACGCGCATGGCCAATCTTCAAAGCTGATTGTGCATTCTTTCCGTAGAATGCAGTCTCAATGGCAAACTCATCCGGATGATAATGGTTGATGATCTCACACAGTCGGTCGTAAATTCGCTTCAAACGGATTGGCATAGAATCATCGCCGGAATTCTTTACAATATTATAAGTGAGAACGGAATACTTTCCTCGCTCTACCTCTATAATGCCAAATCCGGTAATGAGAGTGCCAGGATCAACGCCGAGAATTATCATAATAATTCGTGACTAGTCGATTAGTAATTAAATAATTATGTAAAAATAAATACTTCTTATCACTAACTCACTAACTGACCAATTAACCAATGCCAGCTCCTATTCGTGCTAGTTCTTTGTCGTCAATGTCGAAATTGGCATGTACTTTTTGCACGTCGTCATAGTCCTCAAGAATTTCCATTAGTTTCAGTAAATTTTCCGCATCTTTTCCTTCGACTTTCACGGTATTGTCGGCGACGAGAAGAATCTCTGCGGATTCAATCTTGATACTTTTTGAAATAATGGCTTGTCTCACTTTCTCAAAATTTTCAGGTGTGCAAATAATACTGTACTCATCACCTTCAATTTTCATATCTTCAGCTCCAGCATCAAGAATAATGGAGAGTAAATCGTCTTCCGGCACCACGGACTTTGGAACCAGGATTATGCCTTTCTTGTGAAATTGAAAAGCTACAGATCCGGACGTCGCAATTTTACCATGGTTTCGTTCAAGTATATGACGAATGTCCGAGATTGTGCGGTTTTTATTGTCTGTCACGGTCTCGATAATAATAGCGACACCGCCCGGTCCGTAGACTTCGTATACCGCATCTTCATAATTAACACCGGGTAATTCACCAGTCCCTTTCTGAATGGCGCGCTTAATGTTATCGGCAGGCATATTGCTTGCTTTCGCTTTGTCAATTGCGAACCGCAGCCGCGCATTGCTGCTTGGATCACCGCCGCCTAGTTTTGCAGCAACAGTTATTTCCTTAATAACTTGCGTAAAGACTTTGCCGCGTCGAGCATCGGTAACGGCTTTCTTTCGCTTAATTGTTGACCACTTACTATGACCCGACATTGTTTCTCTCCTTGCATGTTGAGAGTGATGAAACCCCTGAGCCTTTGAGCAGATGAATAATTGTACATTAAAGTATGATTATTAAAATATTTTTGTCAAAGTATTTCGTTATTCGTTAGCTCACTTCACATCTCGAATTTTTAATTGTGGAACGGTTTCGCCGGCAAATTCGCCTTCATCCAGTGAGAATGCCACATCAATTTTACTACCGTTTTGTACACGGCTTAACAAATGACCGAGATTAAATCCAATGGCATCTACAACATGCGTATTGCTGCGTACTTTGAAGCGGAGATGATTCTTGCCGACAATGCGGGGCTGTCCAAGGACTTCCACACTACGCGCTGCAAACACTGGACGCATGTTCTCTGGTCCAAATGGCGCGAATTGACTCAACACTCGAATGAATTTTGGTGTTAGATCGGAAAGCTGTACCTCTGCGTCAATCTTTATTTCTGGTGTAAGCAAATCTTCAGTCAGAAGTTCAGCGGCAACTTGCTTGAATGCTTCGCGGAATTCATCGACCTTATCTAATTCCACTGTTAGGCCTGCGGCATATTTGTGTCCGCCAAATTGTATTAATTTGTTTTCGCATCGCTTCAATGCCTCATAAATGTTGAAGCCGGATATACTGCGCGCAGAACCCTTAGCAACACCATCAACTGTCGTCAACATAATAGTTGGGCGATAATACCGTTCTACTAACCTCGATGCAACAATGCCGATGACTCCGGGATGCCACGCTTCCTGATGTAAAACGATTGCGCTGTCATTGTCTGCTTCAAGGAATTTTTCGACAATTTCCTGCGCTTGAAGAAATGTTTCCTCATCGATCTTACGCCGTTCAAAGTTTTCATTTTCCATGACACGAGCGATTTGAACTGCACGGTCGTACGAATCACTCGCAAGCATTTCAACTGCTCGGTTTGCGTCTCCTATTCTTCCTACAGCATTGATACGCGGTGCAAGTACGAAAACAATCTGCCCGGAAGAAATTCTACCAAGTGATATACCGGAAGTTTCGATGAGTGCTCGAATTCCAGGTACTGGAATGGAGTTAATAAGCTCCAATCCCAATTTAACCATAACACGGTTTTCATTGACAAGCGGAACGATGTCTGCAGTAGTCGCCAGCGTTACGTATTGTAAATAGTCAAGTAAATGTTTCGGCGCATCTTCGCCTAACTTACTTCGCATTGGTTCGGATAACGCAAGCGCTTGAATTAATTTGAAAGCCACTCCGCATCCACAAAGATATTTAAATGGATAAGAACATGATGGTTTAAGAGCATCGAGCACGGCAGCAGCATTGGGAATTTCATTCCCCGGCTCATGGTGATCACAGATGACAACTTCTATACCAAGTGAGTGAGCATATTCCACTTGCTGAACTGCTGTAATACCACAATCAACGGCAATCAGAAGCGTTGCACCAGCATCGTGTACATGATCTATGCCAGCCGTCGAAATACCGTAGCCATCTTTGATTCTGTCTGGAATGAAATAGCTGACGTTTGCGCCCCCATCTTTCAGAAATTTCCATAGCATTGCAGTGCTATCAGTTCCATCAACGTCATAATCACCATAGACAACAATGTGCTCGTTGTTCAAGATTGCTTGTGAGATACGCTTTACAGCGGCATCCATATGATTCATGAGAAATGGATCATGGAGGTCTTCCATGCTAGGTCGGAAGAATGTCCGCGCTTTTTCGAATGTATCAATGCCTCGGCTTACAAGTATCTCGGTTAGGATGGGAGATACAGAAAGTTCCTGCGACAACGATTGCGCTGTCTGAGTAATTTCTGGTGTTACATTCGTATCTCTGCGAAGTGTCCAACGGTATTCCCGAATAGGTGACAATGGTGTCCTTTATACAATGATTAATGAATATGGTGAGAAGCATGAACGCTTAGTTGGATTTAAGCGTACTGAAAATCCAGAAGCAAGAAGTGGCTGGTCGATAAGCCGAATTCTGTCTTATCTCGCTAAATGCCAAGGCAATCAACGAAACGAGGCAGCCATTTCTCTATGCGACCTACCCATCCCGTCTTCACTTTCGTGAACTTGTGCGGGCAACTCTATCCCGATTTAGTTTTCACCAAACCGGGAACGGGATCTACATGGTCTTGCACCAAGCGGGGTTTCTCTTGTCCCGATATAACCATAGGTCATATCAGGATCGCTTACGCGACCAGCGTCATTACTGACGATGCGGTGGTCTCTTACGCCACCTTTTCACCATTCTCTCAATTTCTTCTTGCGAAGAAATTGGGATGTGTGTTTTCTGTGATACTTTCCGTTTCTGCAGGATATTGCCTGCAGAACCCTCGCTTTCTAAATCAGATATGGATTGAACCGTTTCTGATAGACACGCAAGGCACCTTGCCCTATGGTGTTCGGACTTTCCTCCCAATTTCATCGTAGATGAAATTGGGCGACTGCCTGACGCACCAGCTTCTGCTTCTGGACCTAACGTCCAGCTTTCTCAACATAATTCTCACAACTTCATGAAATGCAATTACAAAACGATTTTCAAATAGTCAATATTTTCATCGTATTTATACCGCGGTTTGCTAATTCATCTGCTTCCCGATTTTCCTCACGCGGTACGTGCCTAATCTTAAATTGATATGGAGCCGCTACAATAATATCATGGATTTTGTGAAAGTGTTTTTTTAACTCTGCATCTTTAACCTTATATTGACCATTCAACTGACGCACCATCAACTCGCTGTCGGAATGCACAACGAGTTGGCTGCATTCAATTTTTTGCACAAGTTTCAAACAGGCGGCAAGCGCAGTATATTCAGCAATATTGTTTGTTGCCTTTCCGATATAACCATACTGCGATGTGATCACGTTGCCAAATTCGTCCTTTAATATTACGCCGATACCGCTTTCACCAGGATTGCCGCGTGAAGCGCCATCTGTATAGGCGAGGATAGTCATAGAATATTCTTTACGCTCTCGACTATTTCATCCGACACGAGAATGCGGCCGCACCTTTCACAGGCGATAATAGCAGCATTCTTTCGTAGTTCCAGTACTCGCTGTGGTGTGACACGATTAAAACATCCACCGCAGGACTTTCGCTGCACCGACACAATTGCACGTCCATCTTCTGCTTTACGAATTCTGCTATACATTTGATAATCTGTTTTCGAGATTTTGCTAACTATCTTCTCGCGTTGGTGCTGCAATTTTAACTCTTCATCTTCATGCTCTTTATTGACAGCTGCGAGTTCTTTCTTTCGATCCGTCAGTTCCGCTTGAAGTGTTTCGAGCTCAGGTAAAAGTTTTTCTATATCTTCCTTGGCAAGTGCAGCATTGCCTTCTAATGTTTCCATATCTCTTTGAAGCTTTGTGATCTTCTCTTGTGAGAGATCGATCTCTCTTGCCAACATATCATATTGCTTGTTGGTCTTTACTTGAAATTGTTGCGTCTTATACTTCTCCATTTTTGCCTTGAGAGAAAGGATATCTGTATCTGTTTTGTCTCGAATAACAATTGTTTTTTTCAAAATGTCTTCGAGTTCCTTCTTGTTCGCGAGTTTGTTCTTTACGTTCTCTGATAAGTTAGCTACGATTTGCGGCAAATCACCTTTCATTTCTTGCAGCTCGTCAAGACTTAAATCAACTAACTGCAGCAAGTACAACGAGCGTAATCTATTTTCCAACGGTTGCTCCTCTCTAATCTAGTAGCCTATATTATTTTAATCGGGTTCGTTTTATATTTTGTAATGAATACAGTCAATGGCTCGTGCGCCGCGCGGGCGGCAGATCGAAGTCGAGCTGCAATGGGTTTTAAAATAATTTGTTCAGTTTCCCAATGACCGGCATCGATAAGAGCGATGCTGTGGCTTGCTTTCTGAAATGTATGATATCGCACATCTGCAGTAATAAAAGCATCTGCTTTCTCTGCGATAGCATCTGGCAGAAGGTCACTGCCAGCTCCACCGCAAACTGCGACGGTCTGAATTTTGTGTGCTAAGCTGCCAGTATAACGCAGCGCTACAACATTAAGTGTTCGCTTTATGGATTTTAAAAAAAGCTCAAGCGACTGAGATTTTGGCAATGTGCCGAGAGCACCCATTCCGAAATTTGGATTGGAATTTTCGACAAAGTAAATATCGTATGCTGGTTCTTCGTACGGGTGGACATCTTTCAATGCGGCAACTACACCGGATACGAGTGCCCTGGGTACAATCATCTCAAGCCGTGTTTCCTCAACGAATTCAAAATTTCTATGTTTTCCTAAAAATGGATTGGATGCTTTCGAACCGTAAAAACTTCCCGTTCCTTTTGCTACAAAAGAACATGATGAATAATTACCTATAATTCCCGCTCCAGCTTGCGTCATTGCATTCCGCACTCGCTCCACATGCCCATCTGGAACGAATACAACAATCTTTGCCAAAGAATTTTTCAATGGTGTAAGGAATCGAATGTTTTTTAATCCGAGTATTTCTGCTAATGCAAAGCTGACTCCGCCTTGTGCAAAATCTAAATTAGTGTGCGCTGAAAAAAGGGCGATCTTATGTTCTGCAAGTTGCAAGACTAATTCACCAATAGGATCGTTCACGATAATCGCTGACGGTGGCCGGAAAAGTAGCGGATGATGCGAGACGATGAGCTCTACCTTTTTTGAGATTGCTTCGCTAACGATTTGCTTGGTGACATCGAGTGTTATTAAAATTTTTGTGATCTTGTTTTGCTTGTCGCCAACCTGTAAACCAACATTATCTTTTTCCCAAGCAACCCAATTCGGCGCCCAATCTTCAAACAGCTGGATAATATTTATTACATGCAGGCTCATATAAAAAAAGTGTCCCGCTTATTGGGCGGGACACTTTGTCAAAATCTCTAAGTTTTTTGAAATACAGTTTTATCGATTATTAATTTCTTTTTTACCGGCATCTTGATTCGCATTACAACTATTTGTAAAGATTCATTTTGCACAATCGGCTTGTAAAATAATAACAAAAAAATGATAAAAATGCAAGATGTGCAGTCTGTCAAACTCGGTCAGAAAGATCACCATGGAAATCTATTTTTTCAAAATTTAAGTCGCGTAATCGCTTAATTTCAGAATCAATGGTATTGAAGTTGCTCTCAAAAGATTTCATCACTTCAGTCTGTACTGTATCCAAAGTTTGACGCTGCAGAAGATCAAAACTAATTTTAACTGCCGCAAGTGGATTATTGAATTCATGGCATACTGTAACGACTAACTCGCGAATGGCTTGGGCGCGGTTTTCAGCCATTGCTAATCTTTTTTCGACCGCCAGTTTGTGTCTCCGTAAGCGAACGCGGTCAAGAATATTGAGAATGGTTCGTGGCAAGTATGCCTCATTTAAATCATCCTTCAAAAGAAAATCTTCAACTCCAAGTTTCATTGCTTCAACAGCAAGCTTAAAATCGCGAAAGCCAGTTAAAAAGATTATTGGGATGAAACGTCCCATCTGGTCCAGTTGCAGACAGAATTCTAAACCGTTCGATGTTGGGAAGTAGTAGTCCATGAGAATCACGTCTATCTCTTGATTCTCAGCGATTTCGACAAGAGCGCCTTCAATAGAATCCTTCCAAATAACGGCAAATGTGCGTTGTCGGTAACGCTTGAGAATAACTTGAACTAACTTGGAAAATGTGACATCATCATCCACTAGAAGAACGCGTACGGGCTTTGGCTGATCGTGGTTTAGAGTTTCCATATATTATAGTACCATATGTTCACATAATATTCAATGATAGATTTATTTTTTAGTCCCTGTGGATGAATTATCTTTTGATATGGAATAATATGCCATTTCTTATTGAATCGGTTGCTTTTCAAAAGTATTCTTCATATAATCACAATAATAAATACTTGTTTAAAATTTTTAAATGTCCGATTCTCAAAACGAAGACAGACATCCTGTGAGGAGAAACTCTATGCCAATAAAAAATAAAATTTTAGTTGTTGATGATGAAGAAGCACTTCGTGTTGTCCTTAGCACTGAATTAGAAGGCGAGGGGTATCAAGTATCGAGTGCTGTTGACGGACAAACAGCGATAAATATTTTAACAACTACTGAATTTGATCTTATTCTATTAGATATTAAAATGCCCAATGTCGATGGGTTCGAAGTACTGAAGTTTGTGAAAGACCGTTGGCCGAAGACCAAAGTTGTGATGTTGACAGGCTTTGCCGATCTTAAAAATGCAATCGAGTCTAAGAAGCTCGGTGCAGAAGATTTTGTTAGTAAGCCATATGACCTCGTCGATCTGCTAACAACAGTCGAAAGAGTGCTTACGAGCCCATAAATCCGGCAAGGGAGACTTGCCGATATGCCTAAAAAACATCGGATTCTTGTCGTGGACGACGAAGAATCCATAACCTATCTCGTTAAAACCGAACTTGAGGACCTACCAGAGTTTGAAGTTGATACTGCGTCGAGCGGTTCAGATGCAATTAATTTAATCCAATCAAAAGTTTATGATGTCATATTACTCGACGTCAAAATGCCCCGCATCAGCGGCGTTGAAGTTCTCAGATATACTAAGGAACATGCCCCAACTACTCAAGTAATTATGCTGACGAATGTTGTCGATGTCAAGACGGCTATTGAGACAACAAAATTAGGTGCATATGATTTCATCAGCAAGCCGTATGAACCGGCGGAACTTGTAGCTACAGTCCGCCGCGCACTTGAACACAAGCAGCTCATTATCGACAAAGAAGTGAACCAGCTCGGAAGACCGGTTGAACTGATTGGTGAATGTCAGATATTCAAGGACGTCGTCAACAAAGCGATTAAATTGGCGTCGAGCGAAGCGTTTGTGTTGATTCAAGGTGCAAGCGGCACAGGCAAAGAACTATTCGCGCGGCTTGTTCATCAACACAGTACACGTAAGGATCAATCGTTCATTGCCGTCAACTGCGCTGCCATGCCGGATCAATTGTTAGAGAGTGAATTATTCGGACACGAAAAAGGATCATTTACGAGCGCCATTAAAACAAAACAAGGTCTTGTTGAGGTTGCTGACGGCGGCACGTTGTTCTTGGATGAAGTTGGTGATATCAGTATCACAACGCAGCCGAAACTTCTTCGCTTTTTGGAAACAGGCGAGTTCCGAAGAGTTGGTGGCACGAGCTCGCGAATAGTTGACGTTCGTGTTGTGTCTGCAACGAATAAAAATTTGCAGGAAGAAGTGAAAGCAGCCCGCTTTCGCGAAGACTTGCTGTACAGATTAAACGTTGTCAGTCTTCGCCTTCCAAATTTGAAAGAACGAAAAGAAGATATTCCACTTCTCGTCGAAAATTTTCTTTCACGAAAGACAAAAACGAAGCATCTCAGTCCGGATGCATTTCAAGTACTTATGAGTTATGATTGGCCAGGAAATGTTCGCGAACTTGAACATGTGATTGAGGGAGCTGTTGCTCTCAGTCATAGTGATGTTGTAGAACCGAAGGATTTGTGGATGAATGTTGCATTGAGTGCCGCACCCTCTGCAACGACTATTCAGTCTCAATTGCCCACCACAGATAATCTCATTAAAATTGAAGAACTTGAAAAAATATACATCGAACGTGCCTTGAAACACTATCGATGGAATCGTGTGAAAACAGCAGCGACCCTGGGTATTACTCCAAAAACACTCTACCTAAAGATCAAACGATATAAGATTCAAGTACCGCGCTTAGATTCTCCAGAATAGTAATCGCTTTCGCGTTTTTATTTTTACCTGCAACCTTTTTATCCTCACCATCGTAATGTCAATTGGGAACAAAAAAATTCCCAAATCTCCTTCTTATGGAGCCAGCAATCGGTCGCCCGTGGTGGTGTCGATCGAGACACTGGCTCTATCATTTTCTTCCAAGCATCTCATTCTTGCTTTTGCATCGATTATTGACTAATTTTTTACAATTTCTGTATTAAACAAATCACTTCCTGGTCATATATTATGCCAAATAAAAAAATTATTGGTGAAGCAATTACATACGATGATGTGCTATTGCTGCCGGCAAAATCATCTGTCTTGCCGCGTGAAACAGATCTTCGCACAAAACTAACGCGTAATATAGAACTCAATATTCCATTGGTGAGTGCAGCGATGGACACGGTGACAGAAGCCGAGATGGCGGTTGCAATTGCCCGTGAAGGCGGCATCGGCATTCTGCACAAAAACATGACAATCGAACGACAGGCAGAGGAAGTAGACCGCGTGAAGCGTTCAGAAAGCGGTATGATTCAAAAGCCAATTACGCTGTCGCCTCATCAAACCGTCGGCGAAGCGTTAGAAGTAATGCGCAAGTACAGCATCTCCGGTATTCCTATTGTCGATCATGAAAATCTTGTTGGTATTCTTACAAATCGTGATTTACGTTTTCAACCGAATCTCGATCTCCTCATTTCAAAAGTGATGACTAAAGGAAATCTTATCACTGCTCCTGTTGGCACAACATTAGAAGAAGCGGAAGTGATTCTTCAAGAACATCGCATTGAAAAATTACCGGTTGTTGATAGGATCGGGAAACTGCGCGGACTGATTACATTCAAGGACATTCAAAAAAAGAAGCGACATCCAAACGCTTGCAAAGACAAGCATGGCCGTTTGCGCGTAGGCGCCGCAGCTGGAATTACAGCCGACACTCTCGACCGTATCGCGGCTCTCGTTGCTGCTGGAGTCGATGTGGTGATAGTGGATACCTCTCACGGCCATTCATGCGGAGTTATCGAAATGGTGAAGCGTGTCCGGGCAAAATTTGACATAGAGTTGATTGCCGGCAATGTAGTTACAGCTGAAGGAACTAAAGATCTCATTAGGGCGGGGGTCGATGCAGTAAAAGTCGGCATTGGACCGGGTTCTATTTGCACAACACGTGTTGTGGCTGGTGTTGGTGTCCCCCAAATTACTGCCATTATGGAATGCGCAAAGGCAGCTGCAAAGTTAAAAATTCCAATCATTGCGGATGGCGGCATAAAACAAACCGGAGACATTGCAAAAGCAATCGCAGCCGGTGCAGATTTAGTTATGATTGGAGGACTATTTGCCGGCGTTGAAGAAAGTCCGGGAGAGAAAGTTTTGTACGAAGGCCGCAGTTACAAAATGTATCGTGGTATGGGATCGCTCGAATCCATGAAAAAGGGAAGCAAAGACCGTTACTTCCAAGATGCGGAAGATGACATTCAAAAATTAGTACCGGAAGGAATTGAAGGGCGCGTGCCGTTCAAAGGAAATCTTTCCGACACAGTATATCAAATGATCGGCGGATTGCGTGCCGCAATGGGATATTGCGGATGCCGCACTATTGCCGAGATGAAGAAGAATGCGCAGTTCATACGAATGACAGAAGCGGGATTGCGCGAAAGTCATCCGCACGACATCTCCATTACAAAAGAGGCGCCGAATTACCATCTCTGATTCTCTCATGATTCGCCAACGGCTTAAAGCAGTGCGCGTATTGATGACGACGCTTCGG
This sequence comes from Ignavibacteriota bacterium, assembly GCA_003142475.1. Taxonomy (GTDB): domain Bacteria; phylum Bacteroidota; class Ignavibacteria; order UBA10030; family UBA10030; genus Fen-1298. The sequence continues at coordinate 75,931 of PLMK01000017.1, read as the reverse complement.
CTTCAATCAATACTAGTAACCGAATTAGCACATATTCGCTATTTTACAGGATTTTCTGGATCTAGTGGGCTTTGTCTGATTACACCAACGAGACAATTTTTTATAACCGATAGACGATATGAAAGTCAGGCGCCGCAGGAGGTTAATGGTTTCAATATCATTATCGCGAAACAAAATCTTTTTCCTTTGCTTGCTGAAAGAAAATTAATACCAACAAAATCGCGAATTGGATTCGAGAGTCAGCATATTTCGGTTGCAGATATGAAGAGTTTGAAAAAACTGCTGCCTGGAAGACATTTCGTTCCCGCAACAAGCATCCTCGAAAATGTTACTGCGATTAAAGATAAAAAAGAAATAGAGTTGATTCGTTCTGCCGCAGGCATTAGCAACAAAGTATTTAATAAACTGCTCACATTGGTGCGTGCGGGTGTTCGTGAATGTGACATCGCGGCAGAAATAAGCTATTGGCACCGGAAATATGGCGCTGAGTGCGACGCATTCGATCCAATTGTTGCTAGTGGTGAACGCGGTGCTTTGCCGCATGCACGAGCTTCTGAAAAAATAATTCGGAGCGGCGAAATGGTGGTAATAGATTTTGGCTGCCGGTACTGCGGTTACAATAGCGACATTACGCGCACTCTTGCAGTTGGAAACCCATCGGCAGAAATGAAGAAAGCGTACCAGATTGTTCTTGACGCACAGAAGAAAGCTATCGATGCAGTACGAAGCGGAGTTACAGCTTGTTCAATTGATGCTATCGCACGAAAGTACATTCAGAAGAATGGTTATGGACGATATTTTATTCACTCGCTGGGTCACGGTTTAGGCATTCATGTTCACGATCCTCTGCGCATCTCTGCAATCAGCACGGCAGTGCTTCAAACCGGCAATGTGGTAACCATTGAGCCGGGAATTTATATTCCAGGTTGCGGAGGAGTGCGCATCGAAGACGATATTGTTGTTTGCGAAAGCGGCAGTGACATACTTACAACATCGTCAAAAGAATTAATCATTGTGTGATTTATTATGGAAGACGGATTTAGAAAAGTTTTGATCATTGCATATTATTTCCCTCCAATGGGATTAAGCGGTGTACAGCGAACTGTAAAGTTTGCAAAGTTTCTACCAAAATACGGCTGGAAACCAACAGTGCTTACCGTGGAACCGACCGGTTATTATGCGTTTGATGACACCTTGTTGAAAGAAGCAGAAGAAGCTGGGGTGAAGATTGTTCGCACACCTTCTTACGATGTTAATCGTTTGCTAAAGAAGCAAGGTGTTATAAAGATGCCTTCGGAACGGATGCGAAAAGTATTGCAATTCTTTGGTGATTTATTTTTTATCCCGGATACAAAAATCGGATGGAAATCAATTGCTGTAAAAGCTGCATCAGAATTGATCGAACAGGAACGCTTTGATGTATTATTTGCGACTGCTCCACCGCAGACGGATTTTCTTATAGGTGAAGCACTGAAACGCAAGTTCGAAATTCCGCTGGTTGTGGATTATCGAGATGCATGGCTTGATTATCCGTTCAAGTATTTTCCAACTCCTCTACATCGCTTGTGGCATGCGCATTTAGAGAAGCGAGTATTAAAAGCAGCAGATCGAGTAATCGTAACGCACAGGCGAGTGAAGGAAAGTATTCTGCGGCGCTATAAAAATGTGGATTACAAAGACGTAATTATTCTCTCGCAGGGATTTGATGCGGAAGATTTTCCACCAACAAACGAAGGGAGACAAGCTAATTCGGTAAAAATGAAAATTTCTCACGCCGGAACATTTTATGCTGAAAGGAATCCAGTAATAATGCTTCGCGCACTCGCGAATGTTTTGCAAGCAAATCCAAAGATTCGCGGACGTATTGAAATACATTTTATTGGCAACGCACGTGAAGAAGACCGACAGCTTGTGAAAAAATTGGATTTGCAGAATGCTGTTCACTTTCTCGGCTATTTACCGCATAGGGAATGTATAAAACACTTAGTTGAATCTGATGTGCTGTGGTTTGTTATTGATAACGATTATCAAACGCCTGGCAAGTTGTATGAATATTTTGGTTCAAGAAAGCCATTAATCGCCTCACTAATAGATGGATATACTAAGCAGGTCATCCAAGAGAGCGGTGCAGCGATTTGTGTTCCGCTAAAAGATGTCGCGGAGCACGAGCATGCCATCCTTGAACAGTTTAAGCGGTTCGAGCAGAAAAAATTAGAATGCGTAGAGGCAACGTTTGCGGCAAAATTCAATCGGTTAATACTCACAGCTGAATTGGCGAAACAATTCGAGTTGTTGATGGATTATGACCGTGCCGGATTTGTGAAAGTGAAGGAGCAGTCAGCGTGAATATTCTTGTCATTGGTTCTGGTGGAAGAGAGCATGCGCTTGTTTGGAAACTTTGTCAGAGCCCTCAAGTGAAATCAATTTTTTGTGCACCCGGGAATGCTGGTATTGAGCATCTTGCCAAATGCGTGCCTTTGAAGCCGACTGACATCAAAGGTTTGTTGAAGTTTGCGAAAGAAGAAAAGATTGATCTGACAGTTGTTGGTTCTGAACAACCGCTTGTTGAAGGATTAGTGGATGCCTTCGAAGAACGTGGATTCAAAATCTTTGGTCCAAGTAAAGCTGCTGCCCAATTGGAAGGGAGCAAAGTTTTTTCAAAAAAGTTCATGTTGCGGCATTACATTCCGACCGCCAAATATCGGAGCTTTGCAGCAGCTGAAATTAATGAAGCAAAAAAATATATCAATACGATTGAACCGCCGTTGGTTGTAAAAGCGGACGGTCTTGCAGCAGGCAAAGGCGTGCTTATTTGTAAGAACCGGCAGGAAGCCGTTGTTGCGCTGAATGATATTGTTATAAACAAAGCTTTTGGTTCTGCCGGTAATCAAATTGTTGTTGAAGAATTTTTAACTGGCGAAGAGGCATCACTGTTGGTCTTGACCGACGGTGAGCGATTTGTCACACTCGCTTCAGCACAAGATCACAAATGTATTCTTGATGGCGATCTCGGAAAAAATACCGGTGGTATGGGAGCATATGCACCAGCACCTATTGTCACAAATGAACTTCTTCAGCGCGTAATACATGAAGTGATCCATCCGACACTCGATGGTATGAAGCAAGAAGGTATACCGTATCGTGGCTGTTTATATATTGGATTAATGATGACACCGGATGGACCTAGGGTGCTAGAATACAATTGTCGTTTCGGTGATCCGGAAACACAGGTTGTTGTACCCCTCATTGACGGCGATTTGGCGGAAATATTTCTTGCCATCGCAGAACGCCGGCTTGATTCGTCGAAAGTAAAACTGCATTCGGCCACGGCCGTATGTGTTGTGATGGCATCGCATGGATATCCAGATGAATATCAAATAGGTAAACAGATTTTTGGATTAGAAAATATCAAAGCAGAAGATGGCGTTATGGTGTTTCATGCTGGTACAAAAACAGAAGGAAGTGCAATTGTTACTTCCGGCGGGCGTGTACTTGGAGTAACGGCAATTGGTTTTAATAATGAACTGGAACAAACAATCCATAACGCGTACCGTGCAGTAGAGAAAATTACATTCGATGGTGCTTATTATCGCAGTGACATTGGTAAGAAAGCGCTGAAATATTTACATACAAAATAGAATAATTAATAGGGGATAATATGAATATTCTTGTAACTGGCGGGGCCGGATTTATCGCATCGCACATAACAGACGCGTACATCGCAGAAGGTCATAATGTTATTATTGTAGATAATTTGTCCGGGGGTGTTTTGGAGAATGTAAACCCGAAAGCAAAATTCTATCAACTTGATATACGAAGTGAAAAGCTGGAAGATGTATTTCAGAAAGAAAAAATAGAAGTGGTGAATCATTTAGCAGCACAGATGGATGTGCGGCGGTCAGTCTCCGATCCGAAGTTCGATGCTTCTGTCAATGTTCTCGGTGGATTAAATATCTTCGAGTCTGCAAGGAAGCACCGAGTGAAAAAAATTATTTTCTCCTCTACAGGCGGCGCTATATATGGTGAACAGGATTATTTTCCCGCTGATGAAGAACATCCTATGCGCCCACTTTCTCCGTACGGTATCACGAAACTTTGTACAGAGAAATATCTCTTTTTCTACAAAGCTGTTTATGGAATCAATTATGTTATTCTTCGTTATGCCAATGTCTATGGCCCACGCCAGAATCCGCATGGCGAAGCCGGTGTCATTGCTATTTTCTGCAATAAACTGTTGAAAGGTGAACAGCCCGTCATTAATGGAGATGGTAAGCAAACGCGCGACTACACGTTCGTTGGTGACGTTGTGAAAGCGAATTTATTGGCTCTTAAATACGATGGGTCAAATATCTATAACATAGGTACGAGTATTGAATCTGATGTGAATAAACTTTTCCTCGAATTGCGCAATCATCTCAATCCATCCTGCCCTGAACAACATGCTCCTGCAAAAGTTGGTGAGCAGCAGCGAAGTGTGATTAGTTATAAAAAGATTGAGAAAGAGCTTGGCTGGAAACCTACCGTGCAATTAGAGGAAGGTTTGCGTTTGACGGCGGAGTATTTTAAAAAGAAATATTCTGGAGTAAAATAAGTAATTACAAATAAACGTAGAAAGTTAATTTCTATGAAAACTCTATCCCGTCAAACAGTTCATTCGATCATAGGAATACTATTCGTTGTATCTGGCGCACTTGGACTTATCTACCAAATTGTGTGGTTTAAATATCTTTCGCTTTTCCTCGGTAACACAACATATGCACAGACGATTGTTCTTGCCACATTTATGGGAGGACTCGCTATTGGTTCGGCATGGTGGGGAAGAAAAGTAGATCGTTCCCCGCAACCTCTACGTCTCTATGCTTGGATGGAATTAGGTATTGGTATATATTGTTTGTTTTATCCAAGGTTTTTAGAATTGCTAAAATCCGTATTTATTTCAATTGTGGTTTCAATGCAATTGCCAAGTGATGGAACAGCAGTTCTTATTCTCAAACTTTTTACCAGTCTTTGTTCATTACTAATTCCAACTATTTTAATGGGTGGAACACTACCTATACTTGTTCGATTTATATCTCATAAGTTAGAAGAGTCCGGTAGAAATATTGCTGTATTATATTTTCTTAATAGCTTTGGAGCAGTTGTTGGTTCTTTGTTAGCCGGATTCTTTTTTATTAGACTTCTTGGATTGAGCACGACAGTATACAGTGCGGCTATTATCAATCTTCTCATTGGTACTTTTGCGATTATACTTTCACTATGGAAAATAAACTCAGATAAATCAGAAGTTGAAGCAACAGAAGAAGCTGAACAAATCTTTCCTCGCAGGGAAGTTATTCTTGCAATTACAGTTGCCGGGAGCTCCGGTTTGGCTTCGATGATCTATGAGGTAACATGGGTTCGGATGCTCATACCTGTTCTCGGTTCTTCGACATACTCATTCTCGATTATGCTGGTGGCATTTATTTCCGGTATTACAATTGGTAGCCTTATTGTCTCATCGTTTATTCAACGTGTAAAAAACCTCCCCTCGTTGTTGGGTTGGTGTCAAGTTGGAATTGTGCTTTCCATGTTTGCCGTACTACCTTTATACGCACGTATTCCCTATGAGTTTTGGAAAGTGGCATCAATTCTTGTTCGCAGTTCTGATACATATCCGATATATCTAACTATTCAATTTATTTTTGGATTTATGCTTATGATTGTGCCGACAATATTCCTCGGTATGTCACTTCCGATCGCGACACGTATTGCGGCTCGAGGGATAAGCGTTCTTGGGAAATCAGTTGGTAATATTTTTGCAATAAACACTTTAGGTACAGTGATAGGTTCGTTGCTCTCTGGATTAGTTTTGATTCCGCTTATTGGAGTTAAGCATACAATCGAAGTTGGTATTGGATGTAATCTATTAGCCGGTCTGCTCGTTTTTGTGTTTGCTGGCTTAATCCCCCGTAAGCAAATGTTTGTGGCTCTCCCATTGATGTTTTTGACATTAATCGGGTATTTGTTTTTTGTTCCTAATTGGAATAAAGGAGTGATGCTTTCAGGTGTTTTTAGGAGTATGCATTCCGATGTAAAACCACCAGAAAGTTATGATGTATTTCTAAAAAACGCCAATGCAATAAAAGTGCTTTACTATAAAGAGGGAACAACAGCAACAATTGGCGTTGTAGAAGGGAAGTATGGAAATGAAACACAAAGGGTTCTCATTGTGAATGGAAAGTCAGATGCATCAACCAAAGGTGACTTGCCTACTCAGTTATTGTGTGGACAGATTCCTTGCATGCTTCAAAAGAATCCAGAAAATGTTCTAGTGGTTGGTCTGGGGAGTGGTGTTACAATTGGAAGTGTATTAACGCATCCAGTAAAGCGTGTTGACTGCGTTGAAATAGCACCTGAGATTGTTGAAGCTTTAAGTCAGTTTGATGAAGCGAATCATCGTCCATTAAGCGATACTCGCTCAAATTTATTTATAGAAGATGCATTGGCATATTTGAAAATAACAAATCGGAAGTATGATATTATTATTAATGAACCGACAAATCCCTGGATTGCCGGAGTTGGTAATCTTTTTACAACAGAATTTTTTGAAAAATGTAAACAGAGGATGAATAAAGGTGGTATCATGGTTCAATGGTTCCATCTTTACGAAATGAATGATGAACTCTTTAAAATGGTTGTGCGTACTTTCCAATCGAGTTTTACGTATGTATCACTTTGGCAAGCATTACAAGCGGATATAATTATGATTGGATCAGAAGAGCCAATATCTATTGAATATGATAAGATTAAGCAAGCGATGACTGAAAAAAGAATAAAGGAAGATTTGCAGAGGATATCAATTCCAGATGCGGCAACATTTCTTTCACTCGAAATGCTGTCATCCAAATCAGTTCTTAGATATGTAGGAACTGGCGATTTAAATACCGAAGATCGTCCTCGCTTAGAATATGGCGCACCTGAAACTTTTTTTGCAGGTAACGGCGTGAAAGAACTTGATCGGTATGATGAACGTATGAGATGCGATACTGTGGTTGTTCAACTACAGGCTTTAATGAGAAACAACAAAATTATGGATGAGGAATTACGGAATATTGGATTTCTTCATACACAACCTAATAGAAATACATATTTTGGATATTCGGTCTTAAAAACACTTCAAAAAAAACATCCAAAAGATATTGCACTTGTTGAGCGATTAGCAAATATTGCTTTCACTCTTAAGCGTAATGAAGAAGCCGTTGCATATAGCAAGATGCTTGTAGAGCTTCAACCTGATAATCCTAAGGCTTTGGAAAATTATGCAACTCGCAAATACATGTGGGAACGACCTCTTGCGAACATTCTGACACAAATTGATTTCAAGATAAGTGAAGATATGTTACGTAAAAGTATAAGTCTAACGGCTGATACTGTGGACATCTATAATCTGTGCTTAGCAGATCTCTACTATGGGATGCAACAATATGTTAAAGCTCTCGAATATTACAATCGGACTATGAAAATAAGAGAAAAGTATCAATGTGATCCTAATATTCAAGATGATGTGGTATTGTACAGGCTTGCAATATGTTATAGTCGAATAGGTAGGAGAGACCGTGCATTAGGCAGTGCCTTTCAAGCGGTCAAAGTCAATCCGCACAATGATGACGCAAAAGAATTGTTTAATGATTTGTGGTTAAGAGATTTGAATTCTCCAAAATCAAAGTGATCTTTCATTATCAGCGCCGATTATGGAAACCTGTACAAAGGTTTTACGTAGTATCAAAGTATCAAATGGCGATAATGAAGCACTATATGTCCCTTACCAAGTTGGCGTGTGTAATCCTATGCGTATACTCGCTAAATTTATATCGACCGGCAAACGCGCAATGTGATGACAAAAATAAATCCGATGGCATCTCTTGGGACTTTGATGAAGGGAAGAACAAAGATTTTTCTGTTGGAACATTTATATCTGATATATTCACGCCACAGATTATCCTCGACACTAAACGCGTCAGAGATTATATTCGTGATGGGCGGTTTCAAATTTTACGCAGTCGTTGTGGTGATATGCGTACTATCGACGCTATCTATTTGAAATCGCTAAAGATTGCGGATTATAATATTGCGCGTGCACTTTTTCTTTCTTTCATGGCCGTACTTGAACATCGAAAGATAGATGTTAAAATGCCTATTTTCAAATCACTTGCATTGCCGCTGACATTTGAAGAAGATAGTATCTTCTATGCCCGCAGAAAAAATCTTCCTACTCAACTGTATCCAGATACACCGGCGGGTTCTAATGGAGATAATGATAAACTTCAACATTTTTTTGGGTCAGCATATCTTGCTTTTGCGTCTGAGTCGCCTGGATTGACGCATATAACTGGAGATATAATCGAATGGTTAGAACCAATACTCGTTGTGGGTGGTGATGATGACCCGCGCGATAAACGAACAAACAAACAAGGCAAAAGTTTTGGTCGCGATTTGTTGGTAATAAAGACATTACTTCCATCTGATTACTTGACTTTTCCGTACGAAGACAGTAAATAGTTAATAGCCTTTTTTTAACGGATATGGAAAACTAATTGTCGATAACTAAAATGAAAACTATTCTTATTGTTGATGATGACAAATCTGTTCGTGAATCGATCAAAATGATTCTTGAATATGATCGATACGAAGTTGAGTTTGCTGAGAATGGCGAACAAGGTTTACAGAAACTTGATCACTTGCCGGTGGATGTTGTGTTGCTGGACGTGAAAATGTCTGGTATGGATGGCATCGAGGTATTGATAAAGATTCGACAGAAGAATGAAAAGCTGCCGGTGGTGATGATTTCCGGTCACGGGACTATTGAAACGGCAGTGGAAGCAACAAAGCTTGGCGCTTTCGATTTTCTTTCCAAACCACTTGACCGCGATAAACTTCTTGTAACTATTCGCAATGCAATACAACAAGCAAAACTATCGGAAGATTACGAAAAACTGCAAGAAAGTGTGGAAGGGAAGAGACGCATTCTTGGCGAGAGCGAAAAGATTAAAGAGATTCTTGCCGTCATCAATCAAGTAGCGCCTACTGATGCGCGCGTGTTGATCACCGGTGAAAATGGTACCGGGAAGGAACTGATCGCGCGCGCTATTCACCGAACCAGCAAGCGCAATGCGAAACAGTTTGTGGAAGTCAACTGTGCGGCGATTCCGTCAGAAATGATTGAGTCAGAATTATTCGGTCATGAAAAAGGTTCTTTCACAGGTGCAACAGCACAACGCATTGGCAAATTCGAACAGGCGGACGGCGGAACACTTTTTCTTGACGAAATTGGCGATATGAGTTTACAAGCACAGGCGAAAGTGCTGCGTGCATTAGAAGATGGAAAGATCGAGCGCGTTGGCGGTAGCAAACTTCTTTCAGTTGATGTTCGTGTTCTTTCGGCAACTAATAAAAAATTAGAAGAGGAAATTGTCAAAGGAAATTTTCGCAGTGATCTCTTTCACCGGCTCAATGTCATTCCTGTTCATGCGCCGGCTTTGCGCGAACATCGAGATGATATTCCTATTCTTGTTCAATCGTTTATCGATGATGTTTGTTCACGGAATGGAATTGCGCGCAAGGCAATCTCCGGCGATGCGATTAATGTTCTCCTTCAGCGTGATTGGCCCGGCAATGTGCGTGAATTGAAAAACGCAGTGGAACGTTTAGTTATTTTATCGCACGGCACTTCGATAGACATTACTGTACTCGATGCGTTTGGAAATGCCGGCGGTACGGATTCAGAATCACTAGACGTCAGCGGAACATTCCAGGAATTCAAAGAACGAGCCGAAGCAGTGTTCATCAAAAAGCAATTGGAGATCCATAAATGGAACGTGACTAAGGCTGCTGAGGCTATGGAAATCCAGCGCAGCCATCTCTACACTAAAATGAAACGTTACGGCTTAGCTAAAGATGGAGAAGATGAAAGCAAAGAATAAATGCTATCATCTTCTCGTTCTTGCATTTCAATCGATTTCTAGCTAAATTTCACTTAGAAGTTTGTATAAATCGAAATCGAATACTTATCTATTTTCTTGGAGGAATCACAATGGTAGTAAAAGTTGGAATTAACGGTTTTGGACGAATTGGCAGACAGATTATCAATGTCATGGCGGATAAAGGTGTTCTCGGTAAAACACTTGATGTTGTTGCGGTTGTTGATGTAAGTACAGACGCAAAGTATTTTGCCTATCAATTGAAATATGACTCAATCCATGGTCATTTCCGCGGTACATTAAGCAGTGAAAAAAGCAATCCTTCACTAGAAGCGGATGACGTTCTAGTTGTGAATGGTCATAAAATCAAGTGCGTGATGGCGCAAAAAGATCCATCGCAATTGCCATGGAAAGAACTTGGCGTTGAAATCGTGATTGAATCTACTGGTTTATTCACCGATTCTGAAAAGGCAAAGGGACACCTTGCCGCGGGTGCGAAGAAAGTTCTGATTTCCGCTCCGGCAAAAGGCGAAGTGAAAACCATTGTAATGGGTGTGAACGATAATGAGTATGATTCAGCAAAGCACAATATTATTTCGAATGCCTCATGCACTACAAACTGCTTAGCTCCCCTGGTTTACGTGATTTTGAAAGAAGGCGTTGGAATTGAAACTGGTTTGATGACGACCATCCATTCAATCACAGCGACACAAAAGACAGTTGACGGTCCTTCTAAAAAGGATTGGAGAGGTGGTCGTGCAGCATCAATCAACATTATTCCTTCGACCACTGGCGCGGCGAAAGCTGTAGGTGAGGTTCTTCCAGCGGTGAAGGGTAAGATGACCGGTATGTCGTTCCGTATCCCTACTCCTGATGTGTCTGTTGTCGATTTGACATTCCGTTCGGCTCGTGATAGTTCAATTGAAGAAATCGATGGATTATTGAAGAAAGCATCCGAATCCTATTTGAAGGGCATTCTCGGATATTGCACGGATGAAGTGGTTTCAACCGATTTCATCCACGATGATCGTTCTTCCATTTATGATTCGAAGGCAACGCTGCAAAATAACTTGAAGGGCGAGAAAAGATTCTTCAAGGTTGTTTCATGGTATGACAATGAATGGGGCTATTCAGTTCGCACAGTTGATCTGACTAATCTCATTGCATCGAAACTGAAGTAAGGTTTAGAAGTGTTCAATCTTTATCTGCCCGGTACACAAATGCATCGGGCAGAATGTTATTCTGCATCGGGCTGACGACTTATCGGGTCGAAGCCCGTTTTTTATATATGAAGAACATTCCAGTTATACCAGAATAATCAAACATCCATCTCTTTACGGAGAAAAACAATGAATAAAAAAACAGTCAGAGATATAAAATTTACTGGCAAGCGTGTTATTATGCGTGTGGATTTTAACGTACCGTTAAAAAACGGTGTTATTCAGGACGACATCCGCATGCGTGCTGCGCTTCCGACTATAAAATATATCCTTGATCAAAAGCCAAAATATCTCGTACTAATGTCGCACCTTGGCGATCCCAAAAAAGATACTCAGAAGGCAAAAGAGAAAGCCGAGAAAGATGGCAAGCCATTCGATGAGGCAAAGTTCATCGAAGGCAAACATAAAATGAAACCAATTGTTGAGCATCTCTCACAACTGTTGAATAAACCAGTGAAACTTGCACCGGCAGCAATTGGTGCAGAAACTAAAGCAATGGTTGGCTCATTGAAGGATAGCGAAATTCTGATGCTTGAGAATACTCGCTTCCATAAACAAGAGACTTCAAAAGATCCAGCGGAACGCGAACAAATGGCGAAGGAACTTGCTTCCTATGGCGATATCTTTGTGAATGACGCTTTTGGAACTGCACACCGCGCGCATGCCTCTACTGAAACTATTGCACATTATTTGCCGGCAGTTGCAGGATTTTTAATGGAGAAAGAACTGGCGTATCTCGGTAAAGCAGTTGAGAATCCGGCTAAGCCATACGTTGCAATCATTGGCGGTGCAAAAATATCCGGCAAGATTGATGTCATCCAAAATCTTATGAACAAAGTAGATGCACTGCTCATTGGCGGTGGAATGATGTTCACGTTTTACAAAGCGCAAGGATTGGAAATCGGCAAATCATTATTAGAAGCAGATAAAGTCGATTTGGCAAAGAAAATTCTTGATGAAGCTAAAGAGAAAAACGTGAGATTAATATTGCCGGTCGATTGTGTTGTATCCGATAAGTTTGACAATGCGGCGGCGACAAAGATAGTGAAGATCAACGCAATTCCGGCCGATTGGATGGGAATGGATATTGGTCCAGAGACTATAAAAATGTACAACGACGAAATCGTGAAAGCGAAAACGGTAGTATGGAATGGGCCGATGGGTGTGTTCGAAATGTCGAATTTTTCAAAAGGAACTACCGCCGTCGCTCAAGCGTTAGCTATTGCAACAAAGTCGGGCGCGATTACAGTAGTTGGCGGCGGAGATTCTGCGTCGGCAATAGCGCAAGCCGGACTCGATAAAGCTGTTTCGCATGTTTCAACAGGCGGCGGAGCATCCTTAGAATTTTTAGAAGGAAAAGTTCTTCCCGGCGTTGCGGCTTTAAACGATAAATGAAAAGCGATTTGGTGATTGTCGATTTGCGATTTGATGATTTTATATGAACTCTGAGGAATTAAAATCTAGAACGAAGAAGTTAGCAATTCTCATTATCCATTTTGTGGATAAATTGCAAAAGAATGATTCAACGACGATAATCGGTAAGCAAATTATTCGGTCATCAACATCGGTAGCTGCAAATTATCGTGCTGCTTGTCGTGCACGTTCAAAAGCTGATTTTATCAACAAGCTAGGAATTGTGGAAGAGGAAGCAGATGAAACTTTATTTTGGCTGGAAATGTTAATTGAAAGCGAAAAAGTCAAAAAAGAAGATGTTGCAAGTTTATTCCAAGAATTAAATGAAATAGTAGCAATCTTTTCAGTATCACATAAAACAGCAAAAGCAAATCGTTACAATAAATCATAAATTTATAGATCACTAGATCGAAAACCAATAAATCGAACATGAGTTATAATCAAGGCAATTACTATCGTCCCTCAACGTTTGGGGGATTTCAATTCTTTCCACCGGTAATAAAGGGCTTACTGATAACCAATACTGCGATATTTATTTTGATGTGGTTTTTCAGTGCGTTCCATTTTAATGGCGTAAGTTTTCATATGGTGTTAACAACAGTTTTTGGTTTGATGCCCTTCGGTGAAGGTTTTTATCCCTGGCAACTCATCACATACCAATTCCTCCATGCTGATTTCTGGCACCTCTTCTTTAATATGGTATTCGGACTATGGATGTTCGGGATGGAAGTTGAGCATGTTTGGGGGGCAAAGAAATTCCTTATTTATTATTTGTCCTGTGGTGTAGTGGCGGGATTATCCCAGTTGATACTTTCACCGATTTTTGAACCAGCGCTTGGCCCAACGATCGGGGCATCTGGAGCAATTTACGGCGTTATGATTGCATTTGCCGCTATGTTTCCGGACAGATACATATTTCTCTATTTCTTGATTCCAGTGAAAGTAAAATACTTTGTCATTATTCTCATTGTCTTTGGTGTGATGTCGGTAGGTGGTCAAGGGAATGTTGCTAATCTTGCTCACCTTGGCGGAGCGGTTGCTGGATATCTTTATATCTTATATGATCGCCGGCAATTGACCCGAGGAAGAAACCGCGGAACTTTTCAATCATCGATGTCATCCGCGCCTTGGAGTCGTCCAACTACTTCTGCCGGTGATGTTGTGGATGCTAAAGTATTTGATATAAACGATGCAAAATCTTTTGAACCAAAAGAAAAACCGGCTGATGCACAAAAGCGTATCGATGAGATTCTGGACAAAATCAGCCGAAGTGGATACCAAAGTTTATCGGAGGAAGAGAAAAAAATTCTCTTTGAAGCCAGCAAACGAATGAATTAATTTGTAGGGGCACGATACATCGTGCCCTTTGTTTTTTAAATAGGATGATAAACGAACAATGAGTCGACAGCACGAGACTAACAAAGGAACATCACGAAGAAAGACACGACAGGTGAATGTCGGCGGAGTGAAAATCGGCGGCGATGCGCCTATCTCTGTCCAGACAATGACAAAAACAAAGACCGACGATATTGCTGGAACTGTCGCTCAAATTAAGGCTGCCGCAGATGCGGGGGTCGACATTGTCCGTGTAACAGTAAACGATAAAGAAGCCGCTGCCGCGATGGCGGAGATTGTGAAGCAATCGCCTGTTCCCATTGTGGCGGATATTCATTTCAATCATATTTTTGCATTAAAGGCGATAGAAGCCGGAGTCGCTAAGGTTCGGCTCAATCCAGGCAATATCGGCTCAAAGGACCGCATTCAGCAAGTGCTAACAGCAGCAAAAGAACGAGGCATTCCGATCCGTATCGGCGTCAATTCCGGTTCTTTGGAAGAAGATATTCTTCAAAAACATGGATACCCGACAGCCGAAGCGTTATATGAGAGCGCAATGCGGCATGTGGAAATTTGTGATGAATATAATTTCAAAGATGTCGTGATCTCCGTAAAATCCACGGATGTAAAACTCATGATTGAAGCATATCGATTGGTTGCAGAGCGGACAGATATTCCTTTGCATCTTGGGGTCACAGAAGCTGGACCAACTCGTAGCGGCACAATTAAATCTTCGGTCGGGATCGGTGCTTTGCTTGCGCAGGGGATCGGCGATACAATCCGCGTGTCGCTGACCGACGATCCGATCAAAGAGGTCGAAGTTGGGAAAGAGATTCTTCGCTCGCTCGGTCTCGCGTCGCGGAATGTCGAATTGATCGCTTGCCCGACTTGTGGACGTATCGAAGTAGATCTTTTCAAGATTATGGGTGAATTGGAAGAGAAGCTTGCCGGTATGAAGAAGCCGGTATCGATTGCAGTGCTCGGCTGTGTTGTGAACGGCCCCGGTGAAGCAAGTTCAGCGGATATTGGTATTGCAGCAGGTAAAGGAGTCGGCATTCTTTATCGCAAAGGTGAGATGATTAAGCGTATCAAAGAAAGCGAAATTGTTGCAACCATTTTAGAAGAAGTAGAAAAATTCCAACCGAAAAATTGAGAGTATACACTCTCACCCAAAGTAATTCATATCGCGGTTTCAGTTGAAAATAAAGCAATTACCACCTCTGTTTTGTAGAACCTTCATAGATCATTCTACTTAAGTCCAGATTTTCCTCCTAAAAAGCAGTTTTCCTTTCGGTATATTTATTGTGTCTTTCATAGACAGAAGTCTTATGGGGACATATTGAAAAATCCACCAAGTATAAACAGCATCTCGTTCAATCCGTTCGAATCGTTCATTCCTGATTATTCCTTCGCGTCCCCTAATTATCAACCGTTATGTATTAGTAAAAGAAAATTACTAAGAAAACAATTATCAATCATCCACTAATTCTTTAAAGAGGTTGCCTTGAAAAAACTTTTACTCGCAGTGTTTATTACAGTAAATTCGCTTTATGCACAAACCTGGCAAAAGCTAAGCCCATTTCCGTCCGGCGAACAATCGCAAAATATGTATAAGTACAATTCCACAACGCTCTATACAAGTGGTGCAAATGGAAGTTTGATTAAAACAACCGATGGCGGAACAACCTGGACTTGCTATTCAATAAATTCGCTGGGAGATATTGTTCAAGGATTATATTTTACGAGTGATCTTGTAGGGTACGCATGCGGATATAATTATTCCATTGATAAAACGACCAATGGTGGTGCCACATGGACACAAACAGAACGGAATGCCGGTGCTGGCGGTGGATATGAAGGTATCGTTTTTACCGACGTAAATACGGGATATGTCGTTGGCGATGCAGGAAAGGTTAAAAAAACAACCGACGCAGGTACAACTTGGAATATTATTACGACTGGTTACACTTTTGAACTCGATAAGATAATCTCTCTTGGAGGGAACACACTCCTTGCTTGCGGAGGGAATCAGTTTATACTTCGAACCACTAACGGGGGAACGAGCTGGAGTGCTATCGATAGCAAAGATGTCAATACAAAGACCTGTATCAGCACGTCTGATAACATTACGATCTATGCCTCTACCGTAACGGGGAAAATTACTAAATCTACCGATGGCGGATTAAGCTGGACTCTTTTAATCGCCCAACCTACAACGGAACATCTCTTTGGAATATACTTTCTCTCTAATACGACAGGATATGCTGCAGATCAGTATGGAGGAATTTCTAAAACAACCAATGGCGGAACCAGTTGGGCAGTTTGCACTACAGGCATCGGAGCGAGCGAAAATTTTTATGCAATAGCATTTCTCGATGCCAACACAGGTTTTGTTACCGGCGGCGGTGGACGGCTGTATAAAACCACGAATGGTGGAAGCAGTTGGACAAATTTGAATAAAGGCGTCAGCGGGTCTCTGTATATTTATGGATCATGGTTCACGGATGCAAATACAGGATACGCAGCTGATGCGTATACTCCCAATATTTATAAAACTACCGATGGTGGTGCAAACTGGAGCAATCTTGGAGCAACGATAACTTCTGGCGTTGCCGATTTAATGTTTGTCGGAACTGCTAACGGATTTGGGGTTACGTACACACCAGCGCTAATTAAAACGACCAATGCTGGCACAAGTTGGACTGAAATAAGTATTACATTGCCCGAAATAACATATCCCGTAGCATTGAGTTTTCCCACAGCGTCTGTTGGATATATCGCAGATTATAGTAAGGCAATAGTGAAAACAACAGATGGAGGAACGAATTGGAATGTTATGAAAAGTGATTTTTCGGAGAACCTCAATAGCTGTTATTTTATTGATGTGAACGACGGCTATGTTATCGGCGAAAATGGTTTTATTGCGCACACAACAAACGGCGGAACAGATTGGACAACACAAACAACCGGAACAGCAAAAATACTATGGTCTATTTCTTTCTTTAATCAAAACGCAGGCGTGGCATGCGGAGATGGCGGTACAATTTTGCAAACAACGAACGGTGGAACTACATGGACAGATCGATCGATAGCTACTAGTAATGCGCTGTACAAAATCAAATTTCTTGATCAATATAATGTAATTACGTGTGGTTCAATTTTGACAGTCTGCCACTCCACCAATAGCGGACAGGATTGGAGCAATATTTCTATGACAGGAACAGGTGAGCTTTATTCCATAGCGTCTGCTGGTTCCGATGTCTGGTTGTTGGGTGGTGGCGGTTTGATTTATAAAAGTATTGTAGCTCTACCGGTGGAATTGACATCTTTCAATGCGGTGGCGGAGAATAATGCTGCATTACTTTCATGGAAGACGGCAACAGAAACAAATAATTACGGCTTCGAAATAGAAAGAAGAGTTATTGGATTTACGGCTCAATGGCTTAAGGTTGATTTTGTTGCGGGCAACGGAACGAGCAACAGTGCACATAGTTATTCGTACGCGGATAACACTGCATTATCAGGAACGTACGCGTATCGCTTGAAGCAGATCGATAACAATGGAGCATATAAATATTCGAGCGAAGCAGAAGTAACGATTTCTATTCCAAAAATATTTGCACTGAACCAAAATTATCCGAATCCATTTAATCCGACAACAGTTATCAGTTATCAGTTGCCGGTAACGAGTAATGTAACACTCAAAGTGTATAATGTGCTTGGGAAAGAAGTAGCAACATTAGTGAACGAAACAAAAGAAGCGGGAAATTACACGACGCAATTCAATGCCTCGCAGCTTTCCAGCGGTGTGTACTTCTTCAAACTGACTTCAAATCGGTTTTCATCTATACGGAAAATGACACTGCTGAAGTGATTTCAACATTTTTCTTTCGAAGGTCACCGGGCTTCTGGTTTGACCTTCGAGAGGTTGTTATGAATATGTTAAAAGAAGGTCGGCTGTATATCGGCCTTTTTCATTGTTTTCCTGCTTTATTTCCTCGTCTTAAATGAATTAAAAATAATATATAACTGTAAACCTTTTGTTTCTTCCCACGTCTAACTTATATAATCCACTGAGAGAATGTTCACAATAATAAAAGGAGTAACATAGTATGAAGAAACTCGGAGTATTCGTTGCGGTAGTACTTGCAATGGTGAGTACTAGTCTATACAGCCAACCGGCGGAGGGTAAAGGACCCCACAAATTCATTGCACAATTGAAGTTGACTGAAGAGCAAAAAAAAGATTTTGATAAAATCCATTTTGATATGGAAAAACAAGAGATTGCTCAGAAAGCAAAAAATGAAACAGCACGAGTTGAGCTTCGGCAATTATTCAAGGCAGATAATCCTGATAAATCAACCATTGAGAAAAAATTGAATGAAATTGCAAATCTTGAAGTGCAGATGCATATGATCAAGATCAACTCATGGTTCGACGTTAATAAACTGCTGACACAGGAACAGCAGAAAACTTGGAAAAAGGCTCTTGAGTATGGTTCTGAAATGAAACAGAGGAAAATGGAAATGAACCATCATGGCGAGCATTCCATGGCACCTCATCCGAAAGAACCAATGCCAAAAAAATAATCGAGATTGAACAACTCTATCTGGAAAAGAGAAATGGGTCGGGAGATAATCTCGGCCCATTTCGTTGTACACCCATAGCCCTCTGAATCCTTTTTGGGAACTTCGCATCCTACCTATAGGTTAGTAGTATAGATGGAGATCAATAATAACAATTTGCAGAGGAGACGATTATGGCTGAACAGTTGACAAAAAACACTTTTCTTACGAAGGTTTATAATTACGAAAAAAACAAAGAATGGAAATTTGAAGGTACTATTCCGGCGGTAATTGATTTTTGGGCGTCATGGTGTGGTCCTTGCCGAATGGTTGGACCGATTATTGATGAACTGTCAAAGGAATATGCAGGCAAGGTGAATTTTTATAAGGTGAATGTGGATGATGAGCAGGAACTTGCTGGAATATTCAGTATACGCAGTATTCCATCGATGCTATTCATTCCGAAAGAAGGTAAACCAAAGATGTCTGTCGGGGCACTACCCAAGGAATCTCTCGTTGAGGCAATCGGTAAGGAGTTAAGTGTTTCTGTAAATTAAAAAATTACTCAACACTTAACCTGCACCTATATAATGTGGTGAGCACTATCAGATAAAACCGAATCCTATGAGATTGTGGACATTACATCCTCGGTATCTTGATGCGAAGGGACTTGTGGCGCTATGGCGTGAAGCATTGTTAGCGCAAAAAGTTCTTCAAGGCAAGACAAAAGGTTATCGTTATCATCCGCAATTGATTCGGTTTCAAAGACACTCTCGACCTGTAGCTGTCCTTGCTATGTATCTTACTGCCATTTTAAAAGAGGCAAAAGTTCGAGGTTATCATTTCGATGGGCGGAAAATTTCAAGATCACGCTTTTATGGAAAATTAGTAGAGACCGACGGGCAGTTGCTTTATGAATGGTACCATCTGAAACATAAGCTTAGGGAGAGGGATCATCAAAAATATCTATTGCTCAAATCTATCGAAAATCCTAAGCCGCATCCTCTCTTCCGAATTGTTCCTGGACTCTATCAAGATTGGGAGCGGGTGAAATAAAAGTATATCTTCAAAAAAGATTAGATCTCTTATTACTTAAGTACAATTCTTCTTTTGCTCTTTCTATCCATTTTCTTTACCTTTTCTCGTTATCAAACCGTACCTCATCCGATAATCAAAAAGGAGGTCAGTATGAATCCGACTCAATTACCATCAATTGTTTTAAGCTTCCCGCTTATTTTTGTGTTCTTGTATGGATGTTCAGTTTCGAAAGAAATGAGCACGGATTCCATACCGGCGGTTAAGTCTTTCGATCTTCAACGATATCTTGGAACATGGTATGAAGTTGCACGCCTTCCACACTCGTTTGAAAATGGATTGGATAAAGTGACTGCTACATATACCTTACGTGATGATGGCAAGATAGATGTACTCAATAAGGGGTTCAATACAGCCAAAGGAGAATGGAAGGAAGCAAAGGGTAAGGCGCGGATCAAAGATCCTGTCACTGGAACTTTACTTGAAGTCAGCTTTTTTTGGATTTTCTACGCCGACTACAAAGTCATTGATCTCGATACGGTAAACTACTCATATGCCATGGTGACAAGCAGCTCAAAGGAATATTTATGGATATTGAATCGGACACCACATTTAGATGATGCTATTTATGATACATTAATTCATAAAGCAGCCGAATGGGGATTTAATATCTCTGCGATATATAAAGTACCTCAATAGTTAACAACACTTTCTTTCAACAGTTGAATGGAGCATCGTTATGGAACTCAAAGGGAAAAGTGCAATTGTGACCGGCGGAGCAATGGGCATCGGGTTTGCTACAAGCAAACGCCTCCTCATGGAGGGTGTTGTTGTTACTATCTGGGATTTAAATCGAGCCGCTCTTCAACAAGCAAAACAAGAACTTTCAGCATTAGGAAAAGTATTCGTTCACCAATGTGATGTGACTAAAAAGGATCAGGTGTATAAACTAGCTAAGACAGCAAAAAAAGAAATGGATAAAGTTGATATTCTCATCAATAATGCAGGATATGTTTCCGGGGGAGAATTTTTAGAGCGACCTGATGCAGACTGGGAAAAGACTATTGGTGTGAATTTAACGGCATTGCTTTATTCAATAAAAGCATTTCTTCCTGAAATGTACGATCGTAATACCGGACATATCGTCAACATCTCTTCTGCTGCAGGGACTATCGGTGTTGCGGGGCTCGCGGTGTACGCCGCAACAAAGTGGGCTGTGTGGGGATTAACAGAATCACTTCGGATGGAAGCTTTACAGAGAGGAAAATCTGGAGTAAAATTTTCGACTATTCATCCGGGATATATTGCAACGGGGATGTTCGAAGGGGCGAAGTTAGGTATTCCAGGACGATGGATTGTTCCCTTGGTGAAAAATCATGACGTTATCGCAAAAGCTATCGTTAATGATGCACTGAAGAGAGGTAAATATTCTCCCAAGCGTCCAAGTACAATCAATCTCAATCTGCGATTCAGGGCTTTAATGCCGGATCGATGGTTTCAACGATTCCTTATCATTATGGGAGTTGCTGGAAGTATGAAAACCTGGTATGGAAGAAAAAAATAAATGTATTATTGATTAGTAAGAATGATCGAAAGATATAAATCGACAGATCTAAATCATCAAATCGCAAATCAATAAATCGAAAATCATTAAAGAGACCATCTCCAATTTTCAATGGATACTGACATGCCATCAAAAAAGACAACAACTTCAATTAATCCCGCAACGGGAAAAATTATTGGTAAAACACCTGAGAATACTATTGAAGAATTGGCGCAAGCCATTTCCCTTGCAAGAATTGCTCAACATGAATGGGCAAAGTTAAGTTTTCACGAACGTGCACAACATCTCTTTGCGATCCGTGATTATATTGTGGAAAATGCCGATAAAATTTCCGATGTCATATCAAAGAACAGTGGTAAGACGAAAATGGATGCACTCAGCACTGAAGTGCTTTCTGTTTCGCTTGCGATTACTTATTACGCAAAAAATGCAAAAAATATTCTGAAGCGCAAACGATTGAACGGTGGGAGTATATTGACGATTAACAAACGATCTTATGTAGACCGAGTTCCATTGGGGGTAGTTGGCATCATTAGTCCATGGAATTATCCATTTTCAATTCCATTCCATGAAATTGCGATGGCACTTATTGCAGGAAATGGTGTTGTGCTCAAAGTTGCATCTCAATCTCTTGAAGTTGGCAAGATGATAAAAGAATGTATTGAAGCCGGAAAACTTCCGAAGGATATTTTTCGTCTCGTTAATCTGCCGGGAAAAATTGTAGGTGATGCATTCCTGAATTCCGGTATCAATAAGTTATTCTTTACCGGCTCAGTACCGGTTGGTAAGTATTTGATGGAAAAAGCAGCGAAACACTTGGTTCCGCTTTCATTGGAATTGGGAGGTAACGATGCAATGATTGTTTGCAGTGATTCGAATGTTCATCGTGCGGCAAGCGGAGCGATCTGGGCGGGGCTTTCGAATTCCGGACAATCCTGCGCCGGCGTTGAACGAATCTATGTGGAATCCGAAGTGTATGAGGAATTCCTTTCAATCTTAAAAATGAAGATGAGCGAATTAAAACAAGGAGTTGATATTGATTCGAATGTTGATATTGGTTCTATGACCACGGAGCAACAATGGAAAAAAGTACGGGATCTTTTTAAAGATGCCGTTAAGAAAGGGGCAAAAGCATATCCTGAAATAAAAAAGATAGAGAAGAAAGGGAAGGGATTATTCTGTCCGCCTATTATTTTAGAAAATATTAGTGATGATATGATGGTGGTGAACGAAGAGATATTCGGTCCGCTCCTTGCTGTGAAAAAAGTTGACAACATAAAGGAAGCGATAGCTTCTGCCAATGCTTCAACGTTGGGATTAACTGCATCAGTTTGGACGAAAAATAGACGCAAGGCACATGAAATTGCATCGCAACTCGAAGTCGGTTCGGTGATGATTAATGATCATCTGATGAGTCATGGACTTGCAGAAACTCCATGGGGCGGTTGGAAGGAATCTGGCATTGGTCGCACTCATGGCTATATCGGTTTAGAAGAAATGACGCAGCCGCGTTGTGTTGTGGATGATATTCTTCCCTTCGTGCAAAAGAATATGTGGTGGCACCCGCATAACAAGAAAGTGTACGAAGGTTTGAAAGGGGGTCTGGAATTTCTATATTCAAAAAGAATGAAAAAGAGACTTCAAGGTGGAATAAAGTTAGGTCAAGTCTTTTTCAGAACATTTCAAAAATAAAAAAAGCGGAGACAGCATGGCTGCCCCCGCTTGTATAATAATCATAGAAATATCTTAGAATCTTAGACCGGCAGTAAACATAACTCCGCGATTATAGCTTTTTGCATCCCCGTCTTTAGACAATTTTGTTTGACCAATCACATATCGGGCGTTGACATCTAATATGAGAAATTCGACACCGACACCAATAACAATAGAGAAGTCGCTTTTTGTTAATTGATCTTTAATATCAGTTTCGTTAGAGCCCGATGCCTGTCCAGGTACATTCGTAGTCGTCTCATCTTTTTCTTTTGCTGAAAGCAATATACCATATGATACTCCCCCTTCGATGTAAGGACTTAACAATGGTATTGGCAAATTAAATTTTGCGAGGACCGGAATATCTATATAGTTACCTGTTAATGTAGTTTTTTGATCATAAGAATAAGCTCCAATATTTGCACTTGATTCATAGATAGCTCCTTTTTGGACATACAATACTTCTGGCTGGATAGACAAACCTAAAATCAATCCAATCTTATAAGATATTCCTCCCGTAAGGCCGACTTTGGTTGTGGGATCAACTCCATTCAGCGCTTTATCATCTCCACCAACCGTACCGAGATTAATACCTCCCTTAATACCAAACTGAGAAAATGCCATAGATACAGCAAGAAGCATTACCAGTGAAACCAATAGAATTTTTTTCATAACAGAATCCTTTATGTTGGTATGTGATATGAGCGAATCCAATACTTGTCCATGCATACATAAGTATTATAAATAAAACGAGATCAAAGGGCAATAGAAAAAAAAGTAGTGTCTCAGTTTAGTGCGGTCAGGACTTGAATAACTAAGAATTTGAATCGTGCACAGCGCGATTGCTTTCTCAGTCGTGCTTTGTCCGTCTTGGCTCTATCCAGACATGATCGCGACGAAGTTGGACGGGACTGAGATCACCAACGAACTAAATTAAATTGAGACACTACGAGAAAAAAAGGCTGATGTATTGAGAGAATGGAACAGGAAACACAATAAAACAATCATTCAAGGTAAACGGGGGAACAAGCTCAATATTACTATTGATAACGGCCACATGATGTGTAATGAAAACAAAAAAATCGCCATCGCTGCATTTTACTGCTTAAATAGTCATCAATACAGAAGCCAGTACCATAGGGTACCGGTTTCTGTATTAAAATATTATTGCCCGTCGACTTGATTGTCTTTCAATTTTCTTGCTGCAATGAAATAGAAGATGATTAATGCAAGTCCGCCGGTAATGAGTATGCTTCCCAAAATGACAGATCCTTCATCAAATCTATAGTAATTTTCAAGTTGTAGGCCAACGAGTAATCCGATGCCGACAAAAACAAAGAGAAGCCCCCACTTAAGATTACTGAGTACATTTCCTTGCCACAACCGGAAAGGAGTGGCTGATTTGAAATCAGCAGGATTGACTCCCTTATCTATCATCGCCATTCGCTCTTTATGACGGGTTTCAAAGTGTTTCAATAACACTGCTGCAACAACTCCAAAAAAAGCTAATGGAACAAGAATGCCAACAAAAACAGGGTCCATTGTCATATCCTTTCGTTATTATGATTGATGTTAATTAACTGCTTTAGTAACTTTGACCTGTAGTTTGAAAAAAAGGTTTCAGGAAAATTTCGGAAACCTATATGCAAAAAACTGGGTCTAAGTTTTTATGAATGCTGGTAGATTTAGATGAGTGGCACGGATAGAGAGATAATCCAACAAGTCCTGGATGGGGACGTACGATCCTTTGGCATTCTTGTTGATAAACATAAAGCCAAAGCAATGACACTTGCGATGCGAATATTGAAGAACCGCGAAGATGCTGAAGAAGCGTTGCAGGACGCATTTGTGCGTGTATATCGCGCATTATCTTCATTCGAATGGAAATCAAGTTTCTCTACATGGCTCTATCGGATAGTCTACAATACATGCGCAACAGCGGCTGGAAAAAGAAACGGAAAATATCACCTTTCGCTTGATATAGTAGATGAAGATAGCCCACGACTGGAGATAGAATCAGATGAACTGCAACCTGATATGAGAATGGAATCTGACGAATTTTCAAAAATTGTTAGTGAGGAAGTAGAAAAATTACCGCTTGCTTATGGAAGCACCTTTACTTTATTTACTATTCAAGATATGAGTTATGAGGAAATTGTCCAAGTCACGGGATTGCCTCTTGGTACAATCAAGGCGAGACTTTTTCGAGCACGCACAATGCTGCGAGAGGCAATCGTGAAGCGAATGGATCATTTTGCTGCAATAAAGGAATAAGAAGGATTTTAAAAAATGGAACACTTATCTTTTGACATTATTTGTAGAATTGCAGATGGAGATATACCACAAAACGAACTAGAATTATATTTGAATCATTGGAAATCCTGCCAATCTTGCCAACAAGAAATTGAGATGCAGAGATCAATAGTTAAAATATCACGCGAGGCACGGCTTATCAATCCATCAAATGGTTTTACACAGAGCGTTCTTGATGTTGTAATCCCTTCTCAAAAGAAGAGGTTGTATGAATGGCTTCTTCATAATATGGGCAATGTTATTGCAATGGCATTAGTCCTTGCTTTATTAGGGTATATATTTTCAATCACTGATACTAGTGCTTTTAAAAATGATAATCCTACGAAAATTAAACCGGTTATTGAATTTGTTAAAATTATCCAAGACGGTAGCCAGCAACTTGGCAGCTACCTAACACCAAAAATTCCTATTCAAAGCACAGGTGCATCTCATACACATACCATCATATTTGCTCTACTAGCGATTGTTTTGCTTGTTTTTATTGATCAAATTGCTGATCATTTTTTTCGTCGGATGAAGGCTAATCTATAATTTTCATCCCCACCTTGACTTTTCTACATTGATGTAGTATATTAGCACTCACAGTGTAGGAGTGCTAAACGGTTTCCTACAATAACCTGTAAAAATCAATCAAAATCATAAGGAAGGGGTATCTATGATGCTCAAACCATTGGCGGATCGCGTTGTTGTGAAGCCGTCCAAAGCTGAAGAAATGACAAAGGGCGGTATTATTGTTCCGGATACGGCAAAAGAAAAGCCGGTATGGGGCGAAGTGATTGCTGTTGGCCCAGGTAGGATTTCCGATGACGGAAAAACTATCGCGATGGAAGTAAAGGTCGGCAATAAAGTTCTGTACGGAAAGTATTCCGGAACTGAAGTTACAATTGAAGGTGAAGAACTTTTGCTTATGCGCGAAAGTGATATCTTTGCCATCATGCCAAAGTAAGTATAAGGAGAAAAAGAATATGGCATCGAAATTAATTAATTACGATACAGAAGCGCGTGCCGCTTTAAAGAAGGGCGTGGATCAACTCGCAAATGCAGTGAAAGTGACACTCGGACCCAAAGGGCGCAATGTTGTTATAGATAAAAAATTTGGCGCACCAACGATTACTAAAGATGGTGTGACAGTGGCAAAAGAAATCGAACTTTCCGATCCCATTGAAAATATGGGCGCACAGATGGTTCGCGAAGTTGCATCGAAGACATCCGATGTTGCAGGTGACGGTACCACGACCGCAACAATTCTAGCGCAAGCAATTGTCCGCGAAGGTTTGAAGAATGTGACCGCTGGTGCAAATCCGATGGATTTGAAACGTGGAATTGATCTCGCAGTGAAAAAGGTCGTTGAAGGTCTCAAAGAAATCAGTAAGACTGTTGGTGATGACAAAGAGAAGATTGCACAAGTTGGTTCCATTTCTGCAAACAACGACCCTGCCATTGGTGAATTGATTGCCAATGCCATGGCGAAAGTTGGCAAAGATGGCGTTATCACAGTTGAAGAAGCAAAAGGTACTGAGACAACTTTAGAAGTTGTTGAAGGAATGCAGTTCGATCGCGGCTATCTGTCGCCTTACTTTGTAACTGATGCAGATAGAATGGAAACCATTCTTGAAAATCCATATATCCTTATTCATGACAAGAAAATCAGTGCCATGAAGGATCTGCTGCCGATATTAGAAAAAATTGCTCAAGCCGGCAAGAGCTTGCTCATTATCTCGGAAGAGGTGGAAGGCGAAGCGCTTGCTACACTCGTAGTGAACAAACTACGAGGCACACTTCGCATTTGCGCGGTGAAAGCTCCGGGCTTCGGCGATCGTCGCAAGGCGATGCTGGAAGATGTTGCAGTACTCACAGGCGGTCAAGTCATCTCCGAAGAGAAGGGCTTTAAGCTTGAGAATGCAACACTTGCATATCTTGGAACTGCCGACCGCGTCACAATCGATAAAGACAACACAACGATTGTGCAGGGTGCTGGCAAGAAGGATGATATCAAGAAGCGCATCAATGAGATCAAACAACAGATTGATAAAACCACCTCCGATTACGACAAGGAAAAACTACAGGAACGTCTCGCAAAACTTTCAGGCGGTGTTGCCTTACTTAAGATTGGTGCATCGACAGAAGTGGAAATGAAGGAAAAGAAGGCGCGTGTTGAAGATGCGCTTCATGCCACACGTGCAGCGGTCGAGGAAGGTATCATTCCCGGCGGCGGTGTTGCATTCCTTCGCTGTATAAACAAGCTTGATGAGGTGAAAACGGACAATCTCGACCAGAAGACAGGCGTCAATATTATCCGTCGTGCACTCGAAGAGCCGATTCGTCAGATTGCTGCTAACGCAGGTCATGATGGCGCTGTCGTTGTGAATGAAGTAAAGAATGGCAAAGACGATTACGGTTTCAATGCACAGACAGAAAAATATGAGAACCTTATTAAGTCCGGTGTTATCGATCCGACTAAGGTTGCCCGTATTGCAATTGAAAACGCGTCCAGTGTTGCCAGCTTATTGTTGACAACAGAAGCAACCATCGTAGAGAAGCCGGAGAAGAAGGATTCTATGCCCCCGATGCCTCCAGGCGGAATGGGTGGTATGGGCGGGGATATGTATTAGGCAAGTAAAAAGTATGAAGTCATAAGTATTAAGTAGGATTGATTTCAACTTTTGACAAACACTATCCTAAAGGCAAATTAGACGCCTCTCAACCGCAAGGTTTGAGAGGCGTTTTTATTCTTGACCATCCAATCTAAAAACCGAAGTTTAATATGTAGCTATTCCCAAAAAAGTTTTCGAAGATTTTTCGATTTATTTTTCAAATGCCTACTATTTGAGATTGGCTTTTTGGTTGTAACTGTATTTTGAGATGCTTATATTCGTATCACTTGCAGGTGGTGCATTCAATAAAACCAAATGATATAGGTTAACTAAATAACAAAACACTAATCACATACTAAGACCATATAAATGAAAAAACTTATTGTTTCTTTCGCAGTGATGCTTATCAGCATTACAACAGGATTTGCGCAGGATGCCGAAGGATGTAAAGATCATTCTTTCTTTAACAGGATGCCGAATTTCTATATTCTTGATTGCAGTCAAAATTTTGCTAAACTCGAATATTATATTTCCGATGGAGTTACAGATACCAAAGAAGGAAATCTGACAATAATTTCCTATAATTATCCGGATGATGCCCCAAATAAAGCTCCCAGTCCATTACAAATTATTAGAAATTATGAAAATGCAATTATTAAATTGGGGGGGAATAAAATATATGTTAATGATCATGATTTAAATTATTCATTAAAAAAGAATTCAAAAGAATATATTATCTGTGTAGAAATGAATGGGGATATACAGCATAAACTTAGTGTATTGGAAATTGCACTAATGAAACAAGAAATTACTGCGAATGAAATGCTTGACGCATTGAATAAGGATGGTTATATAGCACTGAATATTCTTTTCGAAACAGGCAAATCTGCTATTCAGCAAGAATCATTTCCAGTAGTAGACCAAATTTCCGAACTAATGAAAAATGATTTAACACTTAAAATCAGTATTGAGGGCCATACAGATAACGTGGGCGATGCTGTAAGCAATAAAAAGCTCTCTCATGACCGGGCAAAAGCTGTTATGGACGCTCTTGTTACCAAAGGAGTTGATAAGACAAGAATGTCGTTTGTTGGCTGGGGTCAAGAAAAACCTGTTGCTGATAACAGAAGTGAAGAAGGCAGAAGCAAAAACAGGCGTGTAGAAATAGTTAAAAAATAAATCCACAACCGGCAGAGTCGAAGGTGACTGAGGAATGAGTTTGTAAAAATTCAATCTGTTGAATGGGATTGAGATTTTTCGGCCTCATTGGTTAAACCACTAAAATATAAAAAGGAACATCATTATGAAAAAACTAATGTTCATTGCAGCAATGGTATTAATAGGTTCAATCCCATTGCTAGCCCAGGATGCCGAAGGATGTAAAGACCATCCATTACTTTCCCGCATGCCAGGTTACAATATTTCGGAATGCACTCAAAACTTCAATCAACTTGATTTTTTTAATGCAAAGGGTGAAGATGTTAAATTGGAAGGAAATCTTACCCATATCTGGTATGTTTTTAATCCGGAATCAGGAAAGAAAGAGCCTAGTTTTTTTCAAATCGTCAAAAATTATGCAAACGCTATTGTAAAAATTGGCGGTAAAAGAATCTTAGAAGATGGCGGTTTGGGATGTTATGAATTGAAAAAAAATGGAATAACATATAACATAAAAGTTACTTGTACGAATAACAGCGACATAATACTCGATGTCCTTGAAATGGAACCAATGAAACAAGAAATTACTGCGAATGAAATGCTTGACGCGTTGAATAAGGACGGTTATATAGCGCTGAATATTCTTTTTGAAACAGGAAAATCAGCAATTCAACAAGAATCACTTCCGGTAGTAGACCAAATATTCGAATTGATGAAAAGTGATGTAACACTTAAAATCAGTATCGAAGGCCATACCGATAACGTGGGCGATGCCGTAAGCAATAAAAAGCTCTCTCAAGACCGAGCAAAAGCTGTTATGGACGCTCTTATTGCCAAAGGAGTTGATAAGACAAGAATGTCGTTTGTTGGCTGGGGACAAGAAAAACCTGTTGCGGATAACAGAAGTGAAGAAGGCAGAAGCAAAAACAGGCGCGTAGAAATAGTTAAAAAATAAATCCTAATCGGCAAAAAGAGAAATCAACCGAAAAGCAAGGATTTCGAAGGGGATACGGATCACATCAATGATCCCGTTATGATGCATGAGCTTTGCACATGCGGGCTTGCATCAATATCCTGAGTTCCTCATTATCATAATAAGGAATCGAGTTGAAAGATGAAATTAAGGATTCTTTATATAACCATTATAATATCTACAATTTCTATTGTGGGTTGGAATTGGAAAAAAGATCCATCAGCAAGCGGAGGGAACTCAACTCAAGACAATTTAGTATCTGTTGCTGGTGGTATATTTACTGCCGACTCAACTCCGGTTACAATAAGCAGTTTTTCTATGGACAAGAATGAAGTCACCTACGAGTTATGGACAGATGTGAAAAATTGGGGTCTGTTTCACGGCTATATAGATCTTCCTGCCGGAGAAAACGGATGCAGACCTGTTGGATCGAACAACCCTGTGACACAGGTGAATTGGTATGATGTAATAAAGTGGTGCAATGCCCGTTCGGAAAAAGAGGGTTTCACGCCAGTGTATTATATCGACAGTACTCAAAGTACTCTCTATCGTACCGGACAAATAGATATTAATAACGATGCGGTAAAGTGGACGGCTAAGGGTTACCGTTTACCGACGGAATGTGAATGGGAGTACGCTGCCCGCGGAGGAATCCAGACACATGGCTATAAGTATAGCGGCAGTAGTACCATTGACGATGTCGCATGGTATTATGGAAACTCCGAAAACACAACTCATCCGGTCGGTCAAAAAAAAGCAAACGAGCTCGGCATATATGATATGAATGGAAATGTGTGGGAATGGTGTTGGGACTGGTACGGTGATACTTATCCATCGGGAGGCACAATCGATCCGAAAGGACCAGCCACCACACAAAGATTTCGATTACAACGGGGCGCTTCTTTCGACTATCGCGACTTCAACTGCTGGGTGGGCGTCCGTCTTTCTGACCTCTACATGACCCTCCCGGATTACCGTGATGCCAGCCCCGTCATCGGCTTTCGATGTGTCAAAAAATAAATCTGCACATCTGTTCACGTACCATATGAATATCTTCAGATCGATTTACTCGAAACGAGTATTTATTTACGAGAGCGTATTTAGAATCCTACGACGCTATGTCTCCGGGCGCGACGGGCGGAGGTATGTTTTACACAAGGGAAAAAACCGAAGTTGAAAGCAAAAAGGAAGTAAAATTTTAACTTTTGGCGTACTTTATATGAGCTTTCAGTAAGACGTCTCTCAACCGTAAAGTTTGAAGGGCGTTTTTATTCTTGACATTCCTCTCTAAAAACCGTAGTTTTTTGCGGGGGGATACTACTAAAGCAATCCCTTAAAACTTCGTTACATTGGATACTCCGGGTTGTACTAATTTTTCCTGATTTCAGTGTTGACATTTTTGTTCTGTTGATTGAGTTGAACGTGTTCGATTAATTATTCACTACGTTTTACTAATTCATATACCAATAATATCAATTCGGGAGAAACGTCATGGACGCACTTTTCAGCAAAATGATCAAAGCAGGTTCTACGACCTTCTTTATGGATGTAAAGGAGGCGAAGAATAACGCAAAGTATCTCACGGTTACAGTAAGCCAGCCGGCAAAAGAAGGGGAGAAAAAATTTACTAAGCATAGTGTAACTATCTTTGGCAGCGTAGCAGATGAATTCATCAGTGCATTGAAAGAAGCGACAACAATAGTCAATGGCGAGGGTGAGTTTACAAGGAAAATGAAATCAGGAAAGATCACATATTTCGTGGATGTAAAGGAAGCAAAGAACAAATCACGTTATATCTCTATTACCGAAAGTCAGCCGTCAAAAGAGGATTCAAAAAAATTTTCAAAGAGAAGAATAAATGTGTTCAACAATGCGGCAAATGATTTTATGGGAGCGATCACAGAAACGGTTGGACATATGAAGTAGCGATCAGCGAAGAGTGCTCTGTTTTACTTTGCGCTGAGAAGAAGAGTCCTCTCAGCGCAGAGTGTTTAGCTAACCAATATCGATGTGATTAAATCCTCCTTACCGGCATGAGAATCAACCTATATGTACCAGAAGATTACCAAGCACAACCACACAATCTTGAACAGCAGCGGAGAAGACAAAGGAAGGTGAGCAAACCCTACTCCAATAAATCAAGTCGCCCAAATGCAGTAACCAGGAAACAGGATGAAAGTAGATTTAAGATGAATTGTCGTGTATTAATGTTCATGAATTGTCACAGCCTTCTTATGTGATGTATTTTCAATTATTGCTTGCTTCTTTAGCACTATTTCATTTCTTATTTATAATCGCAAAAACATGAATTATTATTCAATTGAAGAATATGACCTACCGAAAAACATATGACAATCTTCGTGAGCTTTACGATCCGCATGCAAAAATGATTCGAGTGCCTGAAAGAGACATTGAAATTCATCATTGTGCATTCACGTCCGCATACTGGACAGTCCTGCCAGGTGCACACACATACACTTGCCAAGAGCATAGGATGGCGTTTCAGGAGGATCTTGAGTCCGGTGCACATGAACGACTGCAATCGTACCCGGAGACTTTGAAACATGGTGATATCGATATCCAAGAAAACAAGTTTTTTACATACGCTCTGTTTAAGAAGTCAAATCCGAGGCGTGCACATGGAGTAATTTTATTATTCCATGGCTTGAATGAGCATAGCTGGCACAAATATTTACCCTGGGCTGAAAAGTTAGTTGACCTCACCGGTAAGACAGTGATCTTGTTTCCCATCGCGTTTCATATGAATCGGACACCGGCTGAATGGGGAAAATCGCGATCGATGAATGTTGTTTCCGGTATCCGCCGTAGTCATTCACCTGCCATTATGAATTCCAGCTTTGCCAATGCAGCAATTAGTGCACGGATTGAGTTGATCCCGCAGCGCTTTTTCTGGTCTGGCCTACAGACGTTCGATGATGTTGTACGCCTCTTATCGGAAATTAAAAGTGGAACACACCCATTCATCGAGCCGGAGGCCACGATCGATCTGTTTGCATACTCCATCGGTTCATTCCTCAGTGAAATTCTTGTAATGGCAAATCCCAATAATTATTTCCAGAATTCGAAATTATTCATGTTTTGCGGTGGACCCACGCTTGATCGGATGTCTCCCAATTCCAAATTTATCCTAGACAGCGACGCGACTATCGCCATTTATTCTTTCTATACAGAACGATTAGAAACCGAGCTTAAGTTAGATTTGCGCATCGCACACTATTTCAGCGAAGCACATACGGCGGGTGTCGAGTTCAAGATGCTGTTGAGTTATCAGAAGAATAAAGAAGCGCGCGAGCAGCGGTTCAGGCAACTGCAGAATCAACTGTGCGCGGTAGCGTTGAAGAATGATGATGTTGTCCCGGCAAACGAAGTTCTGAATACTTTGAAGGGAGATTATCGAGATATCGGCATGCAGGTGGAAGTTATGGATTTTCCATTTCCCTATACGCATATTAATCCGTTCCCGACAGGCGGAATGCATGAACGGCTGGTAGAGATAAGCTTCGACGAAGTTTTTAGGAAAGCCGCTGCACATTTTCGATGATGCTGCAAAAAGGCGGTTTTGCACGTGTACAGTAATCTTGTCTTTCCCGTCAAAAACCAGTATCTTACATACTATAAATGCTTCTCATTATCTTGACTTGTAGGCTTGCCTGCTCCCGATAGGATCGGGATTCGACAGGTAAGCAAGTCAAGTTTTTTTTTATCATGAGACTTGGTGTAAACAAAGACGACTTAGCTTTCAGAAGCATGAATCAACTCGAATCAAAAACTTTAGACTTCATTCTACGATATCAATTGGTATCTGCGGAACAATCCGTCCTTCTTGCAGTCAGCGGCGGTGTGGATTCAATGGTTATGCTTCATCTGTTCTCAAGACTATGCGAACAAATGAAACTGCGTCTTTCAATTATTCACATTAATCACCAACTGCGAGGCGAAGAATCGATGTTGGATGAAAAATTCGTCAAGGAAATGTCAGATTATTATCGCATTACATTCTATTGTCAACGAATCGATGTTATGTCGTACGCCCACAAGCTTGGACTTTCAAAACAACTTGCAGCACGCCATCTTCGCTATGAATGTTTTGAACGTATCCGCGGACAAGCAAGCGCCGATACGGTTGCCACAGCACATCATGCAGATGATAATGCGGAAACAGTGCTTCTTAATATTATGCGAGGGACCAGCATTCATGGTTTGGCGGGAATTCCACCGAAACGTGAACTGGGTTATATTATTCGTCCGTTACTATTTGCAACACGAAAAGAAATTGAAGCATATGCGATAGAACAGGGTGTCAAGTATAGAAATGATTCATCAAACCTTTCACTTGTGTATCGAAGGAATGAACTGCGGCACAACATTTTGCCAGCACTGCAAAAAAGCAATCCTGATATCGTCTATACTTTAAATCGTATTGCGGATATGATGCAGAATGTGAACAAAAAAATGTGCAGGATTGTTGTTGAAAAAATTCATTCTATCATTCAGAAAGATTCACAGGGACATTTAACGTTAAATGTAAAAAATCTAAAATCGGAGTCGGATTTTCTATGGGATGAAATGTTTGTTCAAATTCTTAATCGGATGGAGATTGAACCGACAGAAAAGAAAATCAGCGCGCTTCACCTTCTTTGTACTCAACCAACAGGGCGAATTGTGGAATTGGGCGATAGATTTACAGCATGCCGTGATCGAGATCATATCATTTTCAAAATCACAGAAGATGAACAACCGAATATCAGACAAGTTGAATTTGGCAAAAGCTATAACTATAAAAATTATCTTGTTTCGATCAGCAAACCGGAGAGTATCCCATCCACCTATGCCGGAACGAATGAGGTGGAATACATCGATGCCGAACGATTAGGTAAACAGCTTGTCTTACGACCATGGCATGCAGGTGATTGGTTTATTCCGCTTGGAATGAAAAAGAGAAAAAAATTGAGTGATTTCTTTACAGACCAAAAAGTTCCACGGTATCAAAAATCTTCCGTTCCAGTTTTAGAATCTGACGGCACTATCGTGTGGATTTGCGGCAAGCGGTTGGATGATCGATTCAAATTGACTGATCGAACACAAACAACAATTCGACTTACCTGTCGACCATCAAATAGAGCTTACCATGGCTGAATTCATAAAAATTAATGGTGATACGTTTGAACCCTTTATCACGGAAGAGCAAATACGAAAACGTGTTAAAGAACTTGCTGTGCATATCAATGCCGACTATGCAGGAAAGACGCCAATCTTCATTGGTGTATTAAACGGTTCGTTCATTTTTCTTGCTGATCTGATTCGCGAGATCAATGTCGATTGCGAGATGGATTTCTTTAAGCTCTCCAGCTATGGCGATGCAAAAATATCTTCTGGACAAGTAAAGCTATTGAAGAATTTGAATTGCGAGGTCGCGGGGCGTGACATACTTGTTGTGGAAGATATTGTCGATTCAGGATTATCTATTGCCTTTATTAAAAATATAATTGAAAAAGAAAATCCAAAAACTCTTAAATTTGTATCTCTTTTATTGAAAAAGGGTGTACCAAAAATTGACTTTCCGATTGATTACGTTGGATTCGAGATTCCACCGGACTTTGTCATTGGCTATGGCTTGGACTACGCACAAAAAGTTCGTAACTTAAAATCAATTTATCGGCTCTCTCCGCAAGGAAGCATTAAGCCGGAGTAATTGTGAGCCCAAAAATGGAGTTTGAAATGAGTACCAATATGCAAAACGAAAACAAAGAAAAGAAGGACCAGAACGCATCTCAAAAAAAACGTTCAACACCTCCTCTTTTTCAAAAACGACAGACGAAACAACCGCGGGAGGAAGAATCGCCTTGGGGAAGAATCGGGAAAGCTGTATTGCTCTGGATTTCCATTATTCTTGCGGTATTTCTCTTCATGTGGGTATTCCGTACGAATGAGGAAACAGAATACGAAGTCAACTTTACAACATTCCAACAATTATTGAACGATCAAAAGTTCAGCGATGCAGCAGTGAAGATTAACGGATATGCTATTTTCGATTTTCATGGAAAGCTTAAAGAACCAATGGATATTCAAACAACCAGTGGTAAGACTGCACGCAACGCAACAAGAATTATATTGACACTACCATATACGAATCTTGACGACGCGCTCGTGACGTCATGGATGGCAAAAGGTTTGAAATTTAAAGTTGAAAAGGAAGACAATACTTGGATGAATATCGCGGTCAGTATCCTGCCATGGGTTTTGCTTATTGGATTTTGGTTATTCCTTTTCCGGCGAATGCAAGCTGGTGCAGGTGGAGCAGGAGGAGCGAAAGGATTGTTCTCGTTCGGAAAGAGCCGCGCAAAACTGTTAACAGAAGGATTGATGCAAGTAACGTTCGCAGACGTTGCTGGTGCGGACGAAGCTAAAGTAGAATTGCAGGAAATTATTGAATTTCTGCGTGAGCCAGCTAAGTTTCAGCGGCTGGGCGGGAAAATTCCTAAGGGTGTGCTGTTACTTGGCCCTCCGGGTACTGGCAAAACATTACTAGCACGCGCAGTCGCAGGAGAAGCAGGCGTTCCGTTCTTCTCTATCAGCGGTGCAGACTTCGTAGAAATGTTTGTTGGCGTGGGTGCAAGCCGCGTGAGAGATTTATTTGAGCAGGGGAAAAGAAGTGCTCCTTGCATCATCTTCATCGATGAGATCGATGCAGTTGGTAGGCATCGCGGTGCCGGAATTGGCGGTGGACACGACGAGCGTGAACAGACACTTAACCAATTGCTAGTAGAGATGGATGGCTTTGAACAAAACACAGGTGTTATAATTATTGCGGCGACAAACCGTCCGGATGTTCTTGATCCGGCGTTGCTGCGACCAGGGCGATTTGATCGACAGATAGTTGTGGATCGGCCGGATGTGAAAGGGCGCGAGGGGATTTTCCGTGTGCATACGAAAAATATTCCGATAGATGAGGATGTGCGATTGGATGTTCTTGCAAAAGGAACACCGGGATTATCTGGCGCTGATATTGCTAATCTTGTGAATGAAGCCGCATTGCTTGCTGCACGGCAGAATAGTAAATCTGTGGCGATGCATCACTTTGAAGAAGCTAAAGATAAAGTGATGATGGGAACGGAACGAAAGAGTATGCTTATTTCCGACAAAGAAAAGAAAGTGACTTCGTATCATGAATCAGGCCATGTATTGGTAGCTCGGTGCCTGCCTGAAGCTGATCCTGTGCACAAGGTAACAATTATTCCGCGCGGGCGCGCACTTGGTGTTACAACGTACCTGCCAATTGATGAGAAACATACATACTCACGCGAATATCTTGAAGCAATGATCACTTACGCCCTTGGTGGACGCGCTGCAGAAAAATTAGTCTTTAATCAATTTACTACAGGTGCCGGTAACGACATTGAACGCGCTACCGAACTTGCCCGAAAAATGGTATGCGAATGGGGTATGAGCGATAAACTTGGCCCATTGGCGTACGGTGCAAAAGAAGAAGAACTCTTTTTAGGACGTGAAATTACTAAGACTCGCAACTTCAGTGAAAACACTGCAATCGCTATCGATGCTGAAGTGCGATTAATTGTAACGCGGGCGATGAAGCGTGCGGATAAAATTCTTAAAGAAAATGCGAAGATTCTTCATCGTCTGGCAAATGCATTGCTTGAGCGCGAAATCCTTGACTCCGAGGAAATAGATAAAATTATTCGTGGGGAAGAATTGCCGCCAGTTGACAAACATGTGAATGGAACACCATCTTCTCCTGCGGAATTGCAGGAAGTGAAACCGTCACGAGCAAAGGCGAGTGCGCTACCATCGATAATAAACGAAGAGAAAAAATCATAGTGCTTCACGCCGACAAGGAGAAATTCAGTGTCCGCAGTAGCGAGTTAACGCATCTTGATCATACCGCAACCATCGAATACAAGCATGAGTTGGTACGGAAGTCAATACATCTCTTTTCTCTTTCAATCCCAATTATATATTTTTTTATCTCTAAGCAATTGGCACTTTATCTTCTTGTGCCAATTACAGCGGCGTTCATCATTGTTGATGTAGCACGATATTATATTCCAATTGTTGCGCGATGGTTTTACAAATGGTTTGGCTGGCTTTTGCGGCGGCACGAGACCGATATCAACAAAAAGAGATTAAGTGGTGCTTCGAATGTGCTTATCTCGGCGTTGCTGTGCGTACTATTGTTTCCCAAAGTCATCGCGATTAACGCTTTTACTATTCTTATAATCTCTGATACAACATCTGCGCTTATTGGCAGACGATTCGGCAGACATCGTTTTCTTGCTAAAAGTCTTGAGGGTTCGTTAGCATTCTTTGTTTCTGCTATACTCGTAATTCTCGTTGCTCCAAAAATTGCACAGTTGCCGATGGAATACATAATCGGATTCATTGCAGCGGCCATTGGCACTGTTGTAGAGGCGCTTCCTATCAAGATTGATGATAACCTTTCGATTCCAATCTCTGTTGGTCTCTCCCTCTGGGCGTTTTATGCATGGTTTCTTCCATCATTAAATCTTCTTCGGTTGATGTAAATTGTTTTGGTACGTGAAAGGATAGAATTAGTTCTTGTGTTGTGGAAGATTTATTCTTATGAACCGTCGGACGAAAAAACTCCTTACTAATTCTGACAAATCAATAACATATATTTTATAGTATAGAATTGCATGGCCGGAGTATTTTATTGCTTTTATTTGAACATTAAAGGAGGGGCCTTTCCACGGTTCAAGATTATTCTTGAAGAGGCATCCATGGAAAGGCCTGAGAGGAAGATATAAATTACTAAACAGCTATTGTTATATTATTAGCTTTGATATTATTTAAGATTTCAGCAAGTTGTTCTGGCGTTATCGGTTTAGTTAGTACTTCAGTTGCACCATACTGCTTAAGCTCATCGCGATTCGCATCAGAATCTTGACCGGTTACAATAATGACTGGAATGTTGGCAGTCTTTGGATCTGATTTCAACCTGCGTACAAGTTCTTTGCCATTAAAGTCTGGCATATCGTAATCAGAAATAATCACTTTTGGATTATACTCTTGTGCAAGTTGTAACGCTTCTGCGCCATCTGATGCATGTAGTACATATGCATCTGGCAGCATTCGCTTGATATACCGTGTGTGTAGTATCCGCATCCCTTGTTCGTCATCGACTACAAGAATGTTTTCACTTGTCTCCGGAGGGATTTTAGGGAGGGTGATAAGGATTAGTGTTCCGACGCCAAGATGACTTTGCACTTCAATCGTGCCTTTATGTTTCAAAATAATTTCGTGAACAACCGGCAGGCCAAGACCAGTTCCTTTTTCACCATGTAATCCTTTACGTGTATATTTTTCTTCAATCTTGAAAAGCTTGTGCACATCCTCTTCAGGTATGCCAATACCTGTATCGCGAACTCCGATTACCCATCGGTCGATTTTATCTTCGATCAATTCTACTGTAATGGCGCCACCTGCTTGTGTGAACTTGAGCGAATTCCCGATGAGATTTCCAAACACTTGACCCAGCAAGTGTATATCGCCGCGTATAGCAATATTTTCTGGCACGTTTGTTTTCAAATGCACTTGTTTTTGATGTGCAAGTCCTAACAGAGAGTTAACACTCTTTTTTACAATATCCTGTAAATCGATTTCTGTCTGTTCAAATCGAATGTGTCCGGATTCTAATCGTGACCAATCGAGTAGTTTATTCACAAGCGCAAGTTGATCCTGAGCTGCTTCTTGGATATATGCTACAAATTGCAACCGATCTTTGGTTGTGAGTTGATCGTTTTCTTTTAAAAGTATATCACAAAATCCCAAAATACTGCTAAAGGGAGAGCGAAGATCATGGGATATAATTGAAAAAAGTTTATCTTTCTGCGAGTTTAATTCTGCCAGAGCATTCTTGGATTTTTCAAGTGCCCAGACATATTCCTGTAATTTCTTTTCCATCGCTTTGCGAGCGGTGATATCTTCTAACACACCTTCATAGCCGATCACTTTTCCGTTATCGTCGACTAAAGTACGGGAGTTTTCCAGTACGGTAAGAATCATTCCGTTTTTTCTTTTCACCGTCAATTCTGCATTGACCACATATCCTTTTTTATGCAAGGTTTCTGTTACTGCCTGGCGTTCATCTGAATTAGAATAGATGTCGCGAGCGATTTCAAGATTTGCAAGTTCATAGAAATTGTTATATCCAAGAAGTGTAAGCATTGCGCGATTAGCATTCAATAATTTTCCTTCGACACTGCTTTGAAACATTGGCATCACAGAATTTGCGAAGAGGCCGCGGTACTTCGATTCGCTTTCGGTAAGGGCATTATGAGTAAGCTTCTCAATAGTGATGTCACGAAATCGTGCAAGCATTAGCACGCGTCCATCATCTGTTTCTACATAGGAATCATTTATTTCAACATTGATGGTATGGTTCGTCCAAAGTATCATTCTTCGTTCATATTGCGGTTCTGCCTGGCGTTCTTTGAAACGCGATTCATATGTGTGCGCCATCTTCTCAGGGTTTTCAGTATCAGCGTAAATGCTAGTGAAAAGGTGACCGACAAGTTCTTCAGAAGTTTTTCCTACGAGCCAGCAATATGCTGGATTAACAGCAACGATAATACCTTTACTATCAGTCAGTCTCATTCCTTCATTTGAGTTCTCCCAAATAGATGAATAAATCTTTGACGCATTCCGCAAACCGCTATTTGGAAAATTATTCTTGTTTGATAGTACTACCGATCGTGCCGCGTTTGCGGTTGTCGGAATGAAAGGGATTATGTTGATATTACTTGCTGCTATTTCCATTGTATCCTCCTTGAGACTTTCGTCTCACTCCTTTATTCTCTCTTATAGAAAATGGCACAAGGTGGGTACCATGGATGTTTCATTGATTTCAGCCTATAATCGGGGTTATTAGGAATTATGTCTATGAAGATTCTACAATTGGACGTAAAGGAAAAAGAGGTTTGATGTTCGAAGTTTGATGTTTGCGGAAAATATTCGATAAATAACTTTATAAAGTTTTTTCAAAATGTGCGATTGGGAACACTTTTATTTGGATTTTAAACGAATGTAAATTGAAGAAGAAAAAAAGATTGATTAGTGAAAGTAGCCAAATAAAAAGGAGGAATGAGAGGTCCTATTTTGAAGCAGCAGGCAACCAACCATTTTGGAAACGTAGCAACTCGCTTACGAGATGAATATCGTGCTTGCGTTGAACATAGGAAATAAATTTGACGAGTACAAGCGCTGTAGCGTACGCATCGCCAGAAGCGCGATGGCGCTCGGGAATAGTTATGTTCAATGCTGTGGCTACTGGACCAAGCGATTTACTTGGCAAATGAGGCAAAATTATGCGGCTAAGTTTTACCGTGCATAATTGGGGATTATTTATTTCAATTCCTCGTTCGCGCATCGCGGTATATGTAACAAATCCCCAGTCGAATTGTGCATTATGTGCAACAAAAACCGAGTTACCTAAAAATTCTGCAATAGTGGGCGCTACTTCTCTCGCGGTCGGTGCGTCTGCGACCATTAAGTTGTCGATCCCTGTAAGATTTGTGATGGAAGCTGGAATTGTGACCAATGGGTTAACCAAAGTTGAAAATTCATCTAAGAGAACGCCGTTCTTCACTTTCATCATTGCAATTTCAGTGATTCGATCTTCAGCTGGGCTAAGACCAGTTGTTTCAACATCTACTACAACAAAAGTACCATCCGATAAGTGCGAGTCCTGCATCATTACTTGTATCTCAGTTGGATTTGATTTCTTGATCTTTATATTGAAGCTCGTAGAGTTTTCGATAAATGCCATTTAACGCGAGCAATTCTTGATGATTGCCCATCTCGCGGATTTCACCTTTATGCAAAACAATAATCTTGT
Organism: Ignavibacteriota bacterium; assembly: GCA_003142475.1. Taxonomy (GTDB): domain Bacteria; phylum Bacteroidota; class Ignavibacteria; order UBA10030; family UBA10030; genus Fen-1298. The sequence goes on along the minus strand of PLMK01000017.1, from coordinate 34,202 downwards.
CTGCGCTTTGAATAGTTGAAAGGCGGTGTGCGATGACAATAGATGTTCGTCCCTGAAGCATCTTTTTGATTGCATGCTGTATCAATTGCTCTGTTTCTGTATCGACGCTCGAAGTCGCTTCATCTAGTACAAGAATTCGCGGATTGAAAGCCAGCGCACGCGCAAATGAGAGTAACTGTTTCTGCCCGACGGAAAGCGTGGCCCCGCGTTCTTTTACTTCTGCGGCATATGTATTCGGCAAAGCATCAATGAACCGATTCGCACCAACCAAGCGCGCAGCGGCTTTCACGCGTTCGAGAGGAATGGTTTGATCACCAAGATGGATGTTGTTCTGAATATCGCCGGAAAATAGAAACACATCTTGCAGTACGACAGCAATATGTTTGCGTAGATCTTTCGGATCGACTTGTTGAATATTAATGCCATCAATTAATATTTCACCCTGTTGAATATCGTAGAATCGGCTTAGCAAGTTGATAATTGTTGTCTTGCCGGCACCAGTATGTCCGACGATTGCAACAGTCTGTCCCTGTTTAATAGTGAAGGAAATATTTTTTAATATCCAATTAGGTGCGCGCTCATTATCAACTGAAGGGTTATAAGTAAAATAGACATTGCGAAATTCGATATCACCGCGTACCTGCTTCAGCGGGAGAAGTGTAGGAGGAATGTTAAGAACTGTCTTATCATCCAACAGTTGAAAGAGTCTTTCGGAAGATGCCATTGCAGTCTGGAGGATATTATATTTTTCAGAAAGATCGCGGATAGGACGCCAGAACATTTCGTTGAATTGCACGAATGCTATCACCGTTCCAACTGATACAACGCCTGTCAGCGCATTGTATCCAGCGTACCAGATAATTAATCCGACTGCAACTGCACCAATGAGATCGACACATGGATAAAAAACTGCATAATAGAAAATGGATCTGATATTTGCATCACGGTGTGAGGCATTGATATCTGAAAACTTTGAGTAAGACTTATGTTCGCGATTGAATATTTGATCTACAAGCATACCGGTGATGTGCTCTTGCATGAATGTGTTGATACGGGCAATTTGAATACGGACATCACGGTACGTTTCTCGAGCTTTTTTGCGGAAAAGGAACGTGCCATAAAAGAGAAACGGTAGTACGCTCAATGTTACGAGTGCTAACTTCCAATTCATTGAAAACATAAAATAAAAAATACCTGCGATAGTAAAAACATCGCTGAAAACCATGACAATACCGGAGGAGAACATTTCGTTCAGTACTTCTACATCGTTTGTCAAGCGGGTGATAAGTCTGCCGATCGGATTGCTGTCATAAAACTTAAGTGAAAGATTTTGGAGATGCCGAAAGACTTCCATCCGAAGATCAAAAATTGTGCGCTGCCCGATCCATTGTGTTAAGTACGCGTTGGCATATTGAATGAATCCACGCACAATCATAATTGCGAGGAAGATCAACATTGTTACAAGCAAGCCATGCTTATCGCCTTGTGCAATGTTCGTATCTACAGCAATTTTTGTAAAGTACGGGCGTACCGCTTCCATAGCACTGACTAGCAAACTAAGTACAATGCCAAGCGCAACATGCCAGCGGTACGGCTTCAAATACTTAATAAGCCGTCGCATAAGACGGGCATCATATGCTTTACCTAAGACTTCTTCTTCCTGCATAGTTCAATAAAAAATGAATAAATCGAAAATGATAAAGATGATTTCACATTGTTTCCAATTCTTGCTCGAGTAACTGTTTTCTGTGCAGTTCCGAGTAAATTCCATCTAGTTCTACCAACTCATTATGTGTGCCGCGTTCGACAATTTCCCCATTTTGGAGAACGACAATCAAATCGGCATTCTTAACTGTTGAAATGCGGTGACTGATAATGATGCTTGTTCTGCCCTTCATAAATTCGCGAAGATGTTGAAGAATATTCTCTTCCGTATAAGTATCAACTGCAGAAAGTGCGTCATCGAGAATTAATATCTTGGGTTGACGCATAATGGCACGAGCAATGCTTGTGCGCTGTTTCTGTCCACCGGAAAGTGTGATGCCGCGTTCTCCAATGGTTGTATCGAACTGTTTAGGAAATTCCAGTACATCTTTTGTAATCTGAGAAATATCCGCCGCCGATTTTAAATCTTCTTCAACAAAATTGTCTACGCCATATCGAATGTTTTCGGCTATCGTCTCGGAGAAAAGAAATGTTTCTTGCGGTACAAATCCGATGTTGGAACGAAGCACTTCAAGAGGAATTCTTCGGATGTCATTCCCGTCGATTAGCAATTCACCACGAGTTATGTCGTAGAGGCGTGGAATAAGATTGACCAGCGTCGATTTTCCAGTCCCAGTGTATCCAACAATTGCGACTGTCATTCCTGAGTTGATCTTGAGATTGATGTTCTTCAGCGTCGGTTGAGCGGCATTCTTATGCATGAAGGAGACAGATCGAAATTCTATGTCGCCATCAATGTGGTCGATGGAATGATTTGTTGCCTCGGTGTCCTTTATTTCCGGCTCTGTATCAAAAATTGCAGCTAAGCGTCCCATAGAAGCAGCGCCTTGCTGTAAAATATTAGTAACCCAGCCAAAAGCAATCATCGGCCAAATGAGCATGCCAAGATATGCCGTAAATGCCGTTAGCGTTCCGATAGTCATTCGTCCGTCAATCACTTTTAGTCCGCCAAAATAGATAGTGATAACGAGCGATAAACCAACAAGGACGAACATCATTGGCCACATTATAGATTGCACCTTCGCAAGCACGAGATTCTTTTTCAAATAATCCCAACTAAGCTTACGGAACCGATCTTCTTCATATTCTTCGCGCACGTACGCTTTGACTATGCGAACACCAGAAAGAGTTTCTTGTGCGCGTGTTGTGAGTAATGAGAATTGTTCCTGACGATCTGTGAATATTTTATTCACGAGTTTTCCTAACCGATACACGACATATGAAACAAACGGCATTGGAATGAGCACAAGAAGCGTAAGCTGCCAATCGTTCATAAACATCATAATCAGGACAAACGTCAGCGTCATGAATGTATCGGATGGATACATAATGCCTGGGCCGACTACGTTCCGTACCGCGCTAATGTCGTTTGTCGCATGCGCCATCAAATCGCCGGTCGGTTTGTTCTGGAAATATGAATACGATAATTTCTGGAGATGGGAAAGAAGATCATTGCGCAAATCGAATTCGATGTGCCGTGATGTAACTATAATCGTTTGACGAGTAAGAAATGTAAATATACCAGCGATGATTGAGAAGCCGACAATGAGTCCAGCCCAGACCAGCAAGTCACTGGAAACGAATGTGTGCGAACCGATACCGCGCTTCAATTGATCAACAGCTTTACCAAGAAACATTGGTTGAACAACTGTAAATGCGTTGCTTCCTATGACGGTCAACAATCCGAAAAGGAGAGTCTTTTTGTAACGAAACAGATATGGTTTAAGACGAAAGAGTGGTCGCATTCAAGTTAAAGGAATTAATAAAAAAGTAAAAAATAAAGAATAATTGATAATGCTAAATTCGTAATTGAAAATCCGCAATTGAAAAATATAATTCATCCAATCACTTCAAACTTTGTATATTGATGAAGCGCCTTTGGAATGATAACTTTTCCTTCTGGTGTTTGATAGTGTTCAGTAAGTGCCGCAACAACTCGTGGAAGCGCCAAACCAGATCCGTTCAATGTGTGAACAATTTCCGATTTTCCGCCGTTTCCGGGTCGGAATTTTATATTCATACGCCGCGCCTGGAATGATTCAAAGTTACTGCACGATGATACCTCTAGCCATTTTTGTTGACCTGGCGCCCAGACTTCAAGATCGTATTTCTTCGACTGTGTAAATCCCATATCACCTGTGCACATTAAAAGTGTATGGTAGGGAAGACCGAGGAGTTGGAGAAGGTGTTCTGCATCTTGTCGCAGTGATTCCAGCTCGTCGTATGATTTTGATGGATGAACAAACTTTACTAATTCTACTTTATCAAATTGATGAAGACGATTGAGACCGCGAACATCTTTGCCATATGAACCGGCTTCGCGTCGGAAGCAAGGAGTATAAGCGGCGTAGCGAATCGGCAAATCTTTTTCGTTGAGCTGTTCTTCTCGATGGAAGTTTGTTACAGGGACTTCCGCCGTCGGAATCATATATAACTTATCACGTTCGACGATATACATCAAATCTTCTTTGTCTGGAATTTGTCCGGTGCCGCGTGCACTGTCTTCATTTACGACAATGGGCGGCATAATTTCTTTGTATCCGCGCTCGGTTGCTTGATCGAGAAAAAAATTGATAAGTGCGCGTTCCAGCGTTGCGCCTTTGCCGACATAGAAAGGAAATCCTGCACCTGAGACTTTCGCGCCTCGATCAAAATCGACGATGCCAAGCTTCTCCGTCAATTCCCAATGCGGCTTTAAAGGGAAATCAGTTATGAGCATCTCGCCCCATCTAAAAATCTCCTTGTTGTCTGCCGGAGTTTTTCCGATTGGCACTGATGGATGCGGGACGTTTGGCACAGTAAGCAGAAGAGAATTTAGATTCAACTCTATGTCACGTATCTCAGGATCTATTTCTTGAATTCTATTCTTCACAGATTCCATTTCTGCAATGACTGCACCCGCATCTCCGCCTTGTTTCTTTATTTTACCAACTTGTGCAGAAACCAGATTGCGCTTCGCTTTGAGTGCATCGCCTTCCTGTATAAGAGCACGGCGTTTATCATCCAGAATAAAGATTTCGTCAAGACTAATAGTAATGCCTTTTGCTTCGGCGCCGTTGCGCACGAGGTTGCGGTTGTCACGAATAAATTTCAAGTCTAACATAGTCGTTGTTACCTTTATTATTCAATTATTACCATTGCTTTGAAGTTCATGTTTAAGCAGTGTCAATCCTTCTTTTACATTGAGGAAACGCATGCCAAGCTGAGTTTCGGCTTTCAATGTTATGAAACCTGATATCATTGGACGTGGTGAAGTTTGTATTAGGTCGCTTGTCTTAATCCGCATGATCAACGAAGCATCGAGGTTGAATACTTCAGCTGCTTGGATAGCAAAATCGTAACGGCTTAATTGATCTCCGCCGCCGATATGAAAAATACCTTCGCGGTTCAGCTCAAATGCTTTAATCATCGCCATCGCAAGATCGCCAACAAAGGTTGGATTGCCAATCTGATCATCGACGACAGTAATTTGTTTGCCAACTTTCAAACTGTTGACAACCCAAAGAGCAAAGTTCGCTTTCACACGGATTCCGCTGCCATACAAAACAATTGTTCGTATAATCGTATGCCGGATCGCCTCACTTCGAATGGCATTCTCGCTGGCAAGTTTCGTCTTACCATAATATCCAAGAGGATTAGGTTTCGCTGTTTCATCGTATGGACCATTTTTACCATCGAATACATAATCGGTAGAAACGTGAATAAGCTGCGCGCCAACTTTGCGCGATGCCTCTACAAGATTCTCAACGGCTGTTACGTTGATTTTCCATGTTTCTTCGCGGTTCGATTCGCACCAATCGACATTGGTGGCAGCTGCTGCATTCATAATTACATTCGGCTGGAAACTCGATATTAAGCTTTTTACATCACTGCGATTGGTTATATCCAGCTGGTTATAATCAAATAATTTGTTGTCATATACATATGAACGTTCAACTGAAGTATTTAAAACTTCGTAATCACTTTGTGTGCTAAGCATTAATGAAAGACGCTGGCCAAGCAATCCATTCGCGCCGCAGATCAGAATACGTTTCATCGCAAACTTTCTTCCAATACTGTCGCCGCGTCTGATTTGCTATCACGGTACTTAATAATGATCGGCGTATAGAGCGCAAGATGATTATCTTTTGCAAACGGCGTATCAATGACACGGCTGCCGGGAACAATGACTGCATTTTCAGGAATGATGAGAGGTGTTTCTTTCGTCCGGCGATAAATCTTTTCATTCACTAAATCATAAACCGGGGTGGAGCCGGTGAGAATCACACCAGCGGCAATAACTACTCTTTGTTTGATAATAGTACCTTCAAAAATACCTGTGTTCCCGCCGACGAATACATCATCTTCGATGATGACTGGCAGTTCGCTGATTGGCTCCAGCATACCACCTATTTGAGCCGCGGCACTTAAGTGAACGCGCTTGCCGATTTGCGCACATGAACCGACGAGCGCATGAGAATCGATCATGGTTTTACTATCCACATATGCGCCGGTATTAATATACGCTGGCGGCATTATTATAACACCCGGAGCTACGTACGATCCATCGCGAATAGACGAACCTCCCGGCACAATTCGTACTTGGTTATCGAGCGTGAGTTTCCTCGGCGGATATGTGCTCTTGTCAAAATATTTAAAATGTTCGTTTATAGAAAAATCTGCAAGTTCACCAAGCCGAAAGCCGAGCAGAATTCCTTTCTTCACCCAATCATTGACAATCCATCCGGATTTATTATCCCCGTTCACTGAAGGTGATGCAGCGCGGATATCTCCGCTGTTCAAAAAGAATTTAAATTCATTGAAAGTTTGAATTGCTGCAAACTGATCTATCTTTTCAATAGGCTGCGGATAGTATGATTCAATTCGTTCCTTCAGAGTCATATTGTCAAACTCCTTGGCTACCGAGAGCCATTGGTGTTTTTCCCATTTGGTGCTGATTTAGAGATTGTAATACCAAGTTGTTCTAGATTTGTGCGCAATCCTTCAAGTTCTTTAGTACTCTTAAATGTTGCGTTCAGCGCTGCGGTTTTATTTGCAAACTCTGCTGCAACAAAACTGTCTTTGGATTTAATATATTGATATAGGAATGCCGCACCGAATACATCACCGCATCCGGTTGTATCGACCGTATCACCGAAAGAAACACCTGCTATATCCTTTTGCGTTAGCTTCTTGTGGATGTCCTGTACTATGACAGTTACTCCACGCTTGCCTCGTGTTATGAGAAGTGTCTCGACCATCAATGGCATCAAATGATTGGTAAGAGTTTTCTCATCGTATCGCTCTGCTGATAATCCGAGCGATTCCTCTTCACTCATCTGAATCGAATTCAGCATAAAGCACCATCGCCGCCAATCGGTAATAGGGCGGCGGAAACGCTTAAATTCCTGATCTGTACCAAGCGTGAGCGAATGGAAATCAAAATGGATTGGAATACCTTGCTCACGAGTCTCCATCCGAATATATCCCAGCGTATCAAGTGTGATGTCCGATCCCGAAATCATATTAATCAGCACGCCATCGCCATCTAAATATGGTTTGATGCGATTGAATGGAATCGGAGCAGAAATATTTTGTGAACATTCGATTCGTGTCTTAGCATCTTTCTGGTAGAAGAGTTGCACTTGATTTGTGGGACCTTTGAATTTAAAAATCCCGCTCACATCAATATTTTTGTACGGTTTCAATTGTTCCATCAATGTTTCATAGTCAGCTTGTCCGACTCCAAAAACTGGCTGAACACAGTCCCTCTCATTCATCAAATTGGCGAGAGTAAGCAGTGTGAACATTATTCCGCCGAATGATCCTTCGTGAACATCTTTTTCGCCGGGCAAATGAACGATGTCTTTACAGAGATGTCCGATGATTGTGATAGTCATTTATACTCTTCGCGTTGGTCCAAGATCGGTGAGCGCTAATTCGTTTATACGCCAAAGTGCCTGACATGGAAAACGGTTTTCGTACAATGGTTTCCCGATAACGACAGAATCAACGCCATATTTTTCTAATTCCTGTATTCGCACTAAATCTTTATAGTCGGAAACACCGCTGCGAGCTGTGATTCGGATTCCGGTTTTTATTGCAAGTTCCTTAAGCGTTTCATACGGTAATGATTTATCGAGGTCGCCATTCTCACGTTCAGCATAGAGAATTCTGGAAACACCGATATGCACCATTTGCTGTGCAAGTTCAAGCGGTGAGATTTCTGTCGGTGTCGCACCGCCTTTGATGGAGACTTTTCCGCCTTCAGAAATAATTGCGATGTTAATTTTCCGAGTGCCAAATTCTTTAATAAGCCTCTCCACTAAACCAGGTTGCTCCACGGCTGCTGTAGCAATTGAAACGCGGTACACACCGAGGTTGAGTACTTTTTTAATTTCCTCGTACGATCTTAATCCGCCACCCATTTCAATAGGGATATCAACTGCTTTAACCATTCTTTGGATAACATCTTCATTAACAATTCGTCCTTCAGCAACTCCATCCACATCGACAACATGCAGCGTTTTTGCGTTTTCACCCCGCCACATCACAGCCAATTGAACCGGGTCGACAGAATATACATGTTCCGAACCTGAAAGACCGTGGACAATCTCGACACTGCATTTTTGGCTTATTTCGATTGATGGATAAATAAGTATCATCTTGCTGCTTTCCTTGAATTAAAAATTCTTTCCAAATATTATAGAAGAACTCTTTAATAAATCAAAATGCAGAAAAAATCGGCGAGATTCAAGAAACATAGATGGCTACGTTGTAGCTGCAACCAATTATAACGAAGAAATTATCCGATTGTGACAATAGTGTTTATTTCGAAAATGAAAGTTTGCACCTCCATCAAAAACATTGTAATTTCAGCACGACATGATTGCTCCACAAAAAATACTCATCATTCGATTTAGCTCCATAGGCGATATTGTACTGGCAACGGCGTTACTGCGCGTGCTTCATAAAAGATTTCCGACTTCCCCAATAGATTTTGTAGTCCGGAAAGAATACACCGAACTTATCCGAAATAATAAGAATCTCAATTGCATATATGAGTTTGATGCGAAGACTGGGTTTTTCGGACTGCGCAAACTCAAAAGTCAACTTCGAGTGGAACATTACGATCTTATCGTAGATATACATAATAGTTTGCGGAGCCGGTATCTTCGATGGTTACTGGGAGCCAATGATGTTGTCGTCATCTGCAAACGAATCTTTGCCAGGACCATGCTCATTCGACTAAAAAAGAATCTCTACAGAAACGCAATATCTGTTGCTGATCGATACATAGAACCCGTACAGAAGTATGGGGTCGCGAATGATGGTAAAGGTCTTGAGATATTTATTCCAGATGAACTCCGATCGCACACTTTATCCAATATGAAAAATCTGGGCATCAATAAGTCCAGTACGATTATCGGATTTTGCCCATCCGCGAAACACACAACCAAGTGTTGGCCGAAGGAGCGGTTTGCAGAACTTGGCATTCGATTGGTAAAAGAAAATAATGCAAAGATACTTCTCCTTGGTGGTACTGCTGATATAGAAAGATGTCTTGATATAGCTGATGCAATAAATAATGCAACACGAAAGGAAAATGCGATAGATCTCAGCGGCGAATTATCGCTTCTTGAAAACGCGATTGCGATGGAAGCATGCACTCTCATTGTGACAAACGATTCTGGTCTTATGCATATTGCTACAGCGATGAAAAAAAAGGTGGTTGCAATCTTTGGCCCAACTGTTCGTGAATTCGGTTTCTTTCCGATTGGCAAAGAACAAGTCGTCCTGGAACGGAATGGTTTGTATTGCAGGCCATGTTCCCATATCGGCGGCAAGATTTGTCCTGAAGGGCATTTTCGATGTATGAAGGAGATTCAGGTTGAAGAAGTGATCAAATCAATTCTGGCCATCTCTTTGTGAATTTAAATAATTGTGATGGTGAAAAAGCGGATTTGTTTTATTGGAATCAATAACATTCTATACCACACTTAGTCTAGAAGGAGAAAAGCTCGATGGATAATTTTGCAGAAATAAATGTGTCGTCATACGCCAGCAACATTCGCGAATATGCCGAATTAGAGCAAATTACCACCGAGGGAGAAGAGACAAATGGTTTGTATATATTATAGAAGGGAGAATCGGCGTTCTCAAACACAATCGGCAGGTGGCGGAATTAAGTGAACAGGGAGTTGTATTTGATGAATTGAGTTTTATTCTTCATACTCCATGCACTGTTTCGCTGATTGCTCTATAGGCAATAAAAGCGGTTCATTTCAATATGCCTCTGGATCAGCTCATTACAGAATATCCCGATGTAACGAAAAATATTCTTGTAAATCTTGCCTCACGTTTGGCGAGAACGACAGAAGATTTCATTTTATTTGTTGAAAAGGATATAAAACCTTTATAACGCTGCTTCAATTTAAAAACGGCTTGTGACTTTTATAGTCTATCATAAATATTATTATAGTTTTGGAAGCCGATATTTGTAAAAGTTAATTTGTATAAAAAATATTATTGTGGTCAACAAATCTATCTTTGTATGAATGATATTGGTGAAATTTGAAATAAAGAAGTTGCCGAAGTAGTAAAACAACATTTGGTTTTGCATTGAAGAGCTAATTGTTGATTATTGTTTCGATGCTGAGTTTTTCGTATTTTTGTATAGGATAAAGAGTTGTATTGTGGGAATAACGTTCTCTGCAATTGATGATCCAGAATTTAAATTTCGAAATCATAGTTTGGCCCCGTAGCTCAGGTGGATAGAGCAACAGCCTTCTAAGCTGTGGGTCGCGCGTTCGAGTCGCGCCGGGGTCACCTGATTTATAACGAGTTACAAGAACAGTTGATCCGAATCCTGCCAAATGTCAACAAAACTGTCAACATTTTGATATTATTCAACGTGACGACCCCGTTGTACAGGATTCTCGATTCGACTTCTTTCGAATCGGAACTTAGCTGTCATCCATCAGGCGGCATTGGAAGATAATTCATGGACGATAGAAAATTAGTATCGATTAAAACATTTGTCAACGAAATAGATGCGGAGGTGGCCAAGCAACACTTGCAATCAAATGGAATTGACGCAAGGGTATCAAAGGATGATTGTGGCGGAATGCGTCCGTGGTTACAAGAGAGACATGGTGTCTCTTTGCAAGTGTTCGAGCTTGATTCAAGCAAGGCAAATAAAATTCTTAAAGCAATGAAAAGTTAAGTGTCGCCGAATTAGCAGCTCAAGCTAACCTAATGAGCTCACCGCATATAGCCACGAACGTTGGTTGTCATATAAAATCAGATGACCTTACATTTGGATAGAATTCTTGAAGAAATGAAATTGTGGATTGAAACCGAAATTTTTGATATAATTATATTATTAATAATAAAGGAAAAGGTTATGAAATATTTTTTATTTGTACTCGTATTTATTCCAATAGTGAGTATTGCCCAAACAGCAACCATCCTTGAGAAAGCATATCCACATCAATCTGGCGGCATTGCACGGGTTAGTAAACTCTCCGAAATGCAGGCTGATAGTATTGCGCCTGACACAACGGGGATGCGTAACTTGAGTTCTGTCGAATTGGCTAAGGAAATGGTTCCGGGATGGAATGTTGGCAATTCGTTGGATGCCACAGGAGGTGAAACGTCATGGGGAAATCCTTTGATATCTCAACAACTTATTGATTCAGTAAAAGCAGCCGGGTTCAATGCAGTTCGAATACCTATTGCTTGGAGCAGTCACTTTTCCAATGCGACTACATTTATTATTGATCCTGCATTTATGAGCCGCGTTGAAGAGGTTGTGAATTATGTGCTGAACGATAATATGTACGCCATAATTAATATTCATTGGGACGGTGGTTGGATGCAACCAACTTATGCACAGCAAACTTATGTGAATAATCGTTTGGCTATAATGTGGCAACAGATTGCTGTCTATTTTCGTGATTATGGCGATCATCTTTTATTTGCAGGCATGAACGAAGTTATGGTTACTGGCAACTATGGAACACCAACACCGGAATATTATACAGTGCAGAATAGTTTTAACCAGACATTTGTTACGACAGTCCGTTCAACAGGCGGGTGTAATGTTTATCGGCACTTGGCTGTCCAGGGATTTAATACAAATATTGATCAAACTGTCAGTGGTTTTAAAATCCCTACTGATGTAACACAAAACAGGTTAATGGTAGAGGTACATTATTATGATCCCTATGATTTTACTATAAACACTGGTAGTGGTTACGTTACTCAGTGGGGGAATAATGCTCCGAAATCTGAATCATGGGCAAACGAATCTTGGGCTGATGGCGAGTTCCAGAAAATGAAAACCAACTATATTGACAAAGGTTATGCCGTAATTTTGGGCGAGTATGGTGTCGTTGCACGTTTAAACCTGGGAACTACTGCACTCAATGCTTCATTTGCCAAATACCGCCGATATTATATGGACTATATTACCCGATCTCTCGAGAGGCATGGTTTAGTACCTTTCTATTGGGATAATGGCGGTACCGATAATCTCGGTATGGGCATTTTCAACCGATCGAACGGAGCCCAAGCATATCCAGATATCGTAAAAGCGGTTGTCGATACGAATGATATAAACAATACCAGCACAAGCGTGGGAATGCTGGATTTACATTCAAACCCGACAACATTTTCTTTAATGCAGAATTATCCCAATCCATTCAACCCATCAACAACTATTTCCTTTAGTCTTCCATCTAAATCGATTGTATCACTGAAAGTATTTGACTTGACAGGAAAAGAGAATGCAACCATTGTCTCCCAAGAATTATCTGCAGGCACGTACTCGCGGCAATGGAATGCGGCACATATGTCGAGTGGAATTTACTTTTATCGTTTGCAGGCTGGCTCGTTTACTGAAACAAAGAAACTCGTGTTGCTGAAGTGAACGGGCATGTTGAAAGTTTGCAGTGCCGCAGCTTAGTTGCCATCCGTTAGACCTTTCAATGGAGTGAATATGATTACAAGTTCAATTTCCCACCTTGTATTGAGGAAGACAGATGTCGAATCTGACTGGAAGCTAAGGATCCAGGTGAAAGAGAAGAACAATGGCAGGAAGGTTCTCGTCAATGAGATTTACTCTTTAAAAGAATTCGATGCCCAAGATTCCAAATGGACTCCAGGTCCCGAAACGGGAAAGACACCGGTTGTGGTTACAGGTATCGGGGGAACCGAAGTGGCAACCTTCACTCACGAAGCGGGGCAAGACTGCCATAAGCATCTTATCGGAACAGAAGCTTATACTGTACTTAACGGCACGATGCAGATAAGAATAGATGAGTCTATGATTGTCGAGCTTAGTGCAGGAGATGAGATCGTCGTTTTTCCGGGAACAGTCCACGAGGTGCTACCAGAAGATACTCACTTCCTCACTCGTGTTCACTCCATCAATTGCTATGGGGACAAGGACAAGTATGTAAAAAGGGGTCAGGACTGGTGTCATATTTCCACACTTAAAAATCTTGAACGTCAGGCCTTACCAGGCGCTCAAGCTGTTAAGTAAAAAGTCAATACGATTGTGATATACTATATTAAAGTAATAATTAAGTATTACACACTCCCAATAAATTAATGGATATTTATGGTTGATAAGAAATATTGGTGGTTTTTTAAGGGTTACGATGTTAGAAACAACAAAGTTTGGTCACGCTCGTTTAAGGATTGCAATTTAGATGAGCTGGCGAAATCCAATCTGACTCCTCTCTATCTTACGAACGGAAAACGAATTGAAGATAAAGCGAGACTTATTAGAGAAGCTTTTATTAAAAATTATACCGGTGCTGTTGATATCAATTATGCGGTAAAGGCAAACTACTGTCCTCAAATTCTTGATCTTATAGCAATACTTGATTTGGGCGCAGATGCCGTTTCTCCAAACGAGGCTATTTTAGCAGAGCAACGTGGAGTTTCCAGACATAAAATAATGTTTACCGGAACGTCTGTTTCCAAGGAAGATCTTGAAAAGCTCGTGAAGTTCGGCAATTATAAAATCGACATTGATTCAAATTCTCAACTTAAAAAACTTGGAGAGCACAGGGATGAATGGAATATTCAGGGCTTACATCTTTCAATAAGATTGAATCCTAATGTTGGCGCCGGTCATAATCCTGATGTCATTACTGCCGGTTCAAAAAATGAAGATGGTGTTCCGATAAAGTTCGGAATTGAGCAGAACAAGATTGTTGATACTTTCTTAGTCGCGCGCGAGTATGGTTTTTATCCTGACACCTTACATATCCACATTGGTTCAGGTTGGCTTGGAAATGACGTTGATAGTTTCAGAATCGCCTTGCAGAACACGCTAGATGTCATGAAGGAATTAAGGAAGCACGATTTTGATAACCTAAATCTCGATGTTGGTAGAGGTCCCGGTATTCGGTATAGAGAATCACAAAAATCATTTCCTTTCGATACGTATGCAAAAGTAATTAGTGAAGAACTAAACAGGAGCAATGTCCAGATAAATAAATTGATCGTTGAACCGGGCAGAAGTTTGGTTGGCGATTCAACAATCCTGTTAACAAAGGTGAATACTGTTGAAGAGAAGAATGGCATTCTTCATGCTTACACCGACGCAAGTATGGGAACATTGATACGGCCAAAACTCTATCATGCATATCATGAAATAATCAATGTGTCTAATCCCAATGGCCCTCTCACGGTTTATGCTATTGATGGCAATGTATGCGAAACTGGAGATACATTTACTCAAGATCAGCCGAGGGAAATTCCTGAGATTAGAGAAGGGGATGTTTTAGGCATTCTCGATACAGGCGCCTATGGTGATGTCATGTCTTCTCCTTATTGTTTGAGAGGCAGAGCAAATATTATGATGGTGCACAATGGCAAACTTATTCAGTGCGCTAAAGGTCTTGAAGACTTGAACCAGATACTGCACCGGTTTTATGTTGATACGAGATTAGAGCGTTAAAGAGGCGTTTGCTATCAAATAAAAAAAATCCCGTCTCCTTCAATATAAAAGACGGGATAAAAGAGGTTAACGAATTTCTATCCTACTTCAGATTCCAGATCATTGCGCGTTTTTCCGGAGCTAAATACATTGCACCATCTTTACCGCATCCAAACGCATCATAAAATGCTTGGAGGTTTGGCAACGAACCATTGACCCTGAGTTCAGCAGGTGAGTGAACATCGGTTTTTACTTGCATCCGAAGTCGTTCGGGGCGTACATTCCGCCGCCACACTTGCGCGAACGAAAGGAAGAACCTTTGTTCCGGAGTGAATCCATCAATGGGTGCAATATTCTTTCCTCTAAGTGTATTTTCAAGGGCTGTATAGGAAATGGCAAGTCCGCCAAGGTCGCCGATATTTTCACCGAGAGTCATTGCACCGTTGACGTGAAGCGAATCAATTGGGACAAAACCATCAAACTGATGAGCGAGCATTCCTGTTCGTTCGTCGAATTTTTTACGTGTTTCCGGTGTCCACCACACCTTTAAATTTCCTTCTGCATCGAACTTGCTTCCTTGGTCGTCGAATCCATGTGAAATTTCATGGCCAATAACGACACCAATGCCACCATAGTTCACAGCATCATCTGCTTTGAAATCGAAGAATGGGGGCTGGAGAATTCCTGCTGGGAATACGATTTCATTCATCGATGGATTGTAATATGCATTTACAATCTGTGGTGACATGCCCCATTCAGTTCTGTCCACTGGTTTACCAATTTTATCAATTTCACGTCGGATGGCAAATTGTGAAGCATGTCGAACATTTTCAAGATAGGAAGTTCGATCTATCCCGAGTTTAGAATAATCCCGCCACTTGTCGGGATATCCAATCTTGACCACAATCGCATCAAGTTTTTTTAGCGCTGCCTGTTTGGTTGTATCATCCATCCAAGATATTGCATTAATGTGCTCACGCAGTGCAAGTTTGATATTGTTGACCAATTCTAGTGCGCGAGCTTTTGCTTCCGGAGGAAATGCTTTCGCAACGTACACTTCGCCGACTGCTTCTCCTAAGAGACCATCAATCGTACCACGGATACGCTTCCAGCGTGGCTGCATTTCTTTTGCACCAGTCATAATTGTTCCTCGGAAATGGAAATTTTCCGCGACGAATGGAGAACTCAAAGAGTTTGCGGAGTTACTCACAATTCTCCAGCGGAGATAATTTTTCCATGTCTCAATAGGGACCGTTCCCAGCATGGTATCCACTTCTTTGAAAAATTCAGGTTGTCCGACATCAACGCTTCCTGGATTTGACCATCCTAGATCTGTAAAATATCGTTTCCAATCGAAAGCGGGAGCGAGTGCGGTAAGTTGCGCTTGTGTCATTTTATTGTAATTCTTATCCGGATCGCGAAGATCGACAAGGCGACGCGATACCTTTGCAAGCTGCGTTTCAAAAGTCATAACTGATTGTGCTGATGTTGCCGCTTTAATAGTATCATCACCTATCAATTGAAACATTGCCGTCATGTGTTTTACATATTCTTCACGAATTCGTTTGGAGCGCGCTTCATCTGAAAAGTAGTAATCACGTTCAGGCAGTCCAAGACCTCCCTGGTGAATCTCACCGATGACTTCAATGCTATTCTTTGGATCCTGTTCTGAACCAAAGCCGAAAAGAGGATTCAGATTCAATGAATGAAGACGATCTATTTCTTGTTGTACACCCTGAATATTTTTGATCGCTTCGATACGGTTCAGTTCTTCAACGATAGGTTTCATTCCTAGTGCTTCGATAGCAGCAGAGTCCATTCCGGTAGCATAAAAGTCGCCGATTTTCTGTTTGTTGCTTCCTACAGGAGCTGATTTATCATTTGCTGCGTCTTCAAGAATTTCATGAAGCACATCGCTATTGTGATCGGCGAGAATATTGAAACTTCCCCATTGATCGAAAGCTGCAGGGATTGGATTATTCTTCAACCACGTTCCATTAGCATAGTGGAAGAAGTCATTGCATGGTTTTATGGAGATATCCATATTCGCTGGGTCAATTGCTTTCGTCTGCGGGCGAGTATTTTGGCATAATGCCTCACCGGCCATTATAAAAACTATAACGATTGCAAACACTGCTAAATTGATTTTCATACGAAGAACTCCTTTTAAAAAAAATGAGAAAGAGTTAATTATACCATGAAAGAATTGTATGATATTTAATTTTGAAGATGTGAGAATATGTTGATCTATAATTTAAAATTTATGTCTATTTCAACGGCATTGATAAATGCTTTGAAGTTTATATAGCAAAAGACTGTTCTTACAATTTTAATAACTCATCTATTGAAATAGCAGCAAGATTTGGAATAACGACATCGGCATTAGGAAGTCTTTCCTTTGTGCCGATCCCGAGCGCTTTCATACCGGCGCGCGTTGCGGATTCGATACCGGCGATAGCATCCTCAACAACCAGACAATGAGCAGGAGGAATACCAACCTTCTTTGCGGCAAGTAAAAAAACTTCAGGATCTGGTTTGGAGTTCTCAATCTGATGTCCGTCAACAATAGCATCGAGTAAATGCTCGATCTTCACTTGCTTGATAATAGTCACAGCATTGCGGCTGTTGGATGCAACGGCTGTTTTAATTCCACGATTTCTCAATTCATGCAGTGCAGAAAGAGCACCGGGTAGAAGTACTTCAGTGGTTACTGATGAAAGAGATTCGACAAAATAGCGGTTTTTTCTGTCCGCAAGTTCTTGTTTCTGTTCAGGAGTATAATGTTTTCCGGAAGCTTTCGTAATGATTTCCACACATTCCATCCTTGCCACACCACGGAATTTATGGTTGAATTCGTGATCGAAAAAACCGAAACCTTCTTCTTCTGAGAGTCTTTTCCATGAAAAGTAGTGATATTCATCCGTTGAGACTAAGACACCATCGAGATCGAACAAAACAGCTTTTATCATTGAGTCAGTAATCTCCACATATCCATTGGCCTTTGAATGACATCGTAAGATAAGGAGAAGTGTAGTGAATTCAAAAATGAACCTGACGCTTGATTTCATGGAAATTGATTGCTACAATCACGCAGCGATAATTGTGGTTACATTTGGTATGAACAAAATCCATGAGAGTTTTTCAACTATCACAACCAAGCCTCTATGTTGATAATTGATTCACTGAAGCGTTTCTGGAACCAGCACCCGCTGCTTTCGATAATCCTTGTTGCTCTCATTCCGCGTCTCGTTGCGGCTGTTTTCTCAAAAGGATTCAGCATGCACGATGATCACTTTGGCCCCATTGAACAGCCATTCATCATTATGCAGGATATAAGTTACTGGACAAGCCGGACAACACCGCATGGACACAGCATTATTTATCCATCCATTCACTATGTTCTTTTAAATGCGTGCGAAGCTGTCGGGATTCAAGATCCCCAAGCTAAAATGTATCTTGTGCGTTTTCTCCATGCATTGTATTCGCTGCTGGTCGTATCCTTCGGTTATAAGATTGCCGAGGTTTTAAGTAATCAGGAAACGGCAAAGAAGGCAGGACTTATTCTGGCTCTCTTCTGGGCGTTTCCTTTCCTGAGCGTACATAATCTTGTTGAAATGGTTTGCATTCCTCCGCTCATGGCGGGTTTTTATTATGCAATGCTCTCCAAAGAAAAAAAACAGAATATGGTTATTGCGGGTTTGTGTTTCGGATTCGCATTCGTGTTCCGGTATCAAACCCTTTCTATAACTGGAACGATATTGCTAATATTCCTCTTTCGGAAAGAGTTCATGCGGATGGCGTTATTTTCCTCTGGATTCATCGCAACAGTCGTTGTCATTCAATGTAGCGCAGACATTTTCGCATGGGGCTATCCGTTCGCTTCATTTCTTGAATATGTCCGCTACAACGCAACGCATGGCCATGATTATACAACGGGGCCGTGGTATAACTATATGTTGCTTGTGCTCGGCGCTCTCATTCCGCCCATGAGTTTCTTTTTGTTGTATGGATTCTTCAGGAATTGGAGAAAGGCATTGCTCATTTTTCTACCGGTGATAGTTTTTTTTATCCTGCATTCATTTTTCCCGAACAAACAGGAACGGTTTATTTTTCCTGTTGTACCGCTCATAGTGGTCTTAAGCATTGTTGGATGGGAAGAATTTGTGAAAGGGTCGGCTTTCTGGTCGCGCCATCGGGTTGCATTACACTCGCTCTGGATCTGGTTCTGGGCGGTCAATATGATACTTCTCATCCCATTTACGACGTACTATTCAAAAAAGTCCAGAGTTGAAGCGATGTACACACTGTATGCAAAACCGATAAGTGGAATAGTCATGGTGGGCGGGAATTTAGGTGTGACACAACCGCCGATGTTTTATGCTGGAGTGTATCCGGTTCCGACCTTTGAAATTAATGATGATACGCACCTTGCCCATGTGAAAACACAGCTTGATACCGAATCTGTCCGCCCGAATTATGCGGTCTTCTTTGGAGAGGAGAACATCGACCAGCGCGTGCGTCATATCGAATCCTCTCTTGCTCTGAAATTCACACTCGAGCGGAGGATTGAATCAAGTTTTCTTGATGGTGTTTTCTATCGGCTTAATCCAAAAAACAATAAAAACCAGACGACGTATGTTTTCAAAGCAGCATCAAGATAAGCAAATCGAAACAGGGGACGAAGGATATTGAAAAACGGAATGCTGGAGAAAGCTTAAATTGTTCAATATTGGGATTATGGGGAACAAATGGCATTGAAATCCGTGTTAGAATCACGGAGCTGTGAAGCGATTATTTTGAATGTATCATTATCATAAGAGGATCAAATGAAAAAGCGAACACTGGGAAAGAATGGGCCGGTTGTTTCGGCCATTGGTCTTGGCTGCATGGGAATGTCGGAATTCTACGGTAAAGGGAACGATAGTGAATCGACATCTGTGATTCATGCAGCAATCGATCTCGGTATCACGTTCTTCGATACAGCTGATATGTATGGTGTCGGACATAACGAAGAATTACTCGGGAAAGCTATTAAAGGCAAACGCGATGCATTGTTCATTGCTACGAAATTCGGGAATGTGCGCGGTGCCGATAAAAGTTTTTTAGGGATTAACGGAAAACCCGAATATGTCAGGTCTGCCTGTGAAGCCAGCCTGCGCCGGTTGAATATCGATACCATCGATCTCTACTATCAACACCGAGTTGATACGAATACGCCTATTGAAGAAACAGTCGGAGCAATGTCAGATCTTGTGCGCGAGGGTAAGGTACGCTACCTCGGTCTATCGGAAGCAGGTGCTGAGACCATCAGGAAGGCTTATGCTGTCCATACAATAACCGCATTACAGACAGAATACTCTCTTTGGACTCGTGATGTCGAAAAGGAAATTCTTCCCACATGCCGTTCACTGGGAATCGGGTTTGTACCTTATAGTCCGCTGGGGCGAGGTTTTTTAACGGGAAGATTTAAGTCGCTTTCCGACTTTGCGGATGGAGATTTCCGGAAAAGCAACCATCCTCGATTCCAGGGAGATAACCTTCAAAAGAATTTGCAGATTGTCGAAACGATCAAGAAATTTGCAGCAGAAAAGAAGTGCGCTCCGTCTCAACTGGCGCTTGCCTGGTGCTTGGCGCAGGGGGAGGATATTGTTCCGATCCCCGGCACAAAGAAATTGATCTATCTTCAAGAAAATGTCAAAGCGGTGGATGTCCATTTGACTTCGGAGGAAGTCCGGAAAATAAGCGAGGCGTTACCGGCAGGTATTACATCCGGTGAACGGTACCCGGTTATGCAGATGGAGAGGCTTGGAATATAAAACGTTTTTCTGAGTTACGATCGTTGCATTGAAATGAAGAATCGTCTTCATCTCATAACAGGATTCTTTACTTCATTCATAATGACGAGTGGCATGAAACAAAAAACCCCGTCTCATCGACGGGGTTCTGTTTTTTAACGCTTAATGGTCTCTTAAGAAACTACTGACACGTTAGCAGCCTGGAGGCCTTTCGGTCCTTGCTGTACTTCAAACTCTACTTTGTCACCCTCATTGAGTGTCTTGTAGCCATTGCTGGTAATTGCTTTGAAGTGGACGAATACATCTTCGCCGCTTGCACGTGAGATGAAGCCAAAACCTTTGGCTCCATTAAACCATTTGACTGTTCCTTTTTCCATGGAACATATCCTTTCATAAAGATTGTAAAACCGGCCGACCGCCGGCAGGGTGTACGCCGTACTCTACTCAAAAACACTTTTACTGGTTTGATACGGCCCAAAGAAGTCGGTAACATCTTTATGGAGGAGTTCAAGCCAAAGGATTGAATGGAACCACCAACAGACGACTCGAAACAGGACTTACTCTACAGAAAAGGTCTCCCGAGGGAGCCATAACGGTGTACTGTTATTTGACAATATTAAGATACAGAAGATAAATGACAATAACAAATGATTTTTTCAGTAATGACTCGCAAGTAATGACATGGTCTCGATTTGATAGAAATTTCAGTATTAAGCACTTTTAAAATTGAAGAAATAATGAATGGAGCCAGGATAGAGGTATAAATACCTAAGAGCATGATTGATTCTCGATTTTAAAACAAGTTTGTGTGCAATAAACATTAGCTATTAATTGTGAATCTTTTTCTTGTGTTGAATAAATATGCGATTTCTGAATGTATCAAAGTTCTTGATGAAAATTGGAGGTTGAAATATGATTTTCATCTCCTTACATCTCATTGGAGATTCTGTATTGTGAATGTTCCTGGGTACGGTTTTTAATAAGAAGGGTTTAATTTCATCAGATCATTTGGTATAATGTCGTCGTTTGCTATATCGAATAAAATCAATTCATATAACGTAATGGACAAGAGGAGGATTTCATGAAGCATCTATTCCTTGTTCTTACTTCCCTATTGACTGTAAT
This sequence comes from Ignavibacteriota bacterium, assembly GCA_003142475.1. Classification (GTDB taxonomy): domain Bacteria; phylum Bacteroidota; class Ignavibacteria; order UBA10030; family UBA10030; genus Fen-1298. The sequence goes on along the minus strand of PLMK01000017.1, from coordinate 12,623 downwards.
ACTGTCACAGTATACTGTAACAGCACAAATAGTGATCGTTGGCGACCACAATGTAACAAACCCTGTAGTCATCCCAGATGCGGCATTAGTACCAGCTTCCAATTTACTGATGCATCTGAGAGGTCGCATACAATTTATCCACTTCTTGTTCACTTTAATAATGTCACTCTTATGAAAATAACACCAAGCACTTCGCCAGTAGTTATACGGATTACCTTCAGTCAAATGGAGCAGGAATTTTATCGTGTGCTCACACAGCGAGGGTTTACATCCGAAAAAGCAAAAGTGTGCGCGCAAGTATTTACAGAAAACACACTCGATGGTGTTGCAACACATGGAATAAATCGATTTCCTCGGTTTATTAAGTATGTGAAAGATGGCCATATCAACATTCATGCGGAGCCAACCAAGCAGCATAGTGCAGGATCCGTCGAACAATGGGATGGACACTTAGGTCCTGGAATTCTGAATGCTCTTGTTTGCACCGATAGAGCGATGAAACTTGCGCAAGAACGTGGAATGGGATGTATCGCTCTTCGCAATACAAATCATTGGATGCGAGGGGGGACGTACGCATGGAAAACAGCGAAGGCAGGATTTTTATTTCTCGGTTGGACGAATACCGTTGCAAATATGCCCGCGTGGGGCGCGGTAGATTGTCACCTAGGAAATAATCCGTTTGTGATAGGAGTGCCGTACAAGGATGAAGCTATTGTGCTTGATATGGCGATGTCGCAGTTTTCTTATGGAACGATGGAGGCGCACAATCTACGTGGAACGCAACTATCTGTTCCCGGAGGCTATGATGAGGATGGCAAGTTGACAACTGATCCATCGGCAATTCTTAAATCGAAGCGTGCTTTGCCCATCGGCTTTTGGAAAGGATCCGGACTGGCATTGCTATTGGATCTTTTAGCAACGGTTCTCTCCGGCGGAATGTCAACGGCAGAAATCAGTAAGCATGAGGTGGAATATGCACTTTCTCAAGTGTTTATTTCAATTGATATTTTGCAGCTTGGCAATCATTCTGCCATTGCAAATATCGTGAATTCGATATTGCAAGATTATAAAAGTTCGAAGACAGAGTTAGGACTGCAGGAAGTGCTTTATCCTGGCGAACGAGTGCTTCGTGTAAGGGCAGAGAATATAAAAAATGGTATTCCGGTTGATAAGGTTATTTGGGAAGAAATTCAAAATTTGTAAACCAAATATGGAGTTCGCCTTTGTGACGGAGTCCATATTGTGGAACTTTAGTTCTTCTTAAACTCAGCAATCAATTGTTGCAAAACATTCTTCGCATCACCGAATAACATCTTGGTGTTCTCTTGATAAAAGAGCGGATTTTCGATACCGGCAAATCCGGTTGCCATCGAACGCTTCATCACAATAACCGTCCGTGCTTTATCGACATCAATAATTGGCATGCCATAGATCGGGCTTCCTTTATCTGTACGTGCGGCAGGATTGACAACATCGTTTGCACCAATCACAATGGCGACATCGACCGTATCCATCGTGGGATTGATCACTTCCATTTCTTGCAATTGATCATAAGATACATTTGCTTCAGCAAGAAGTACATTCATGTGTCCAGGCATACGTCCTGCGACAGGGTGAATAGCAAATTCAACTTTCGTTCCGCGTTTCTCTAGTTCATCACTGAGTTCACGAACTGCATGTTGTGCTTGCGCCACTGCCATTCCATATCCTGGAACGATAACCACACGGTCTGCTTGTTCGAGAATAAACTTTGCATCTTCGACATTTATTTTTGTGATAGGCCGATCTTCATGGAGTGTCGAAGTGTCAACTTGTGCAGAACCAACAGCACCAAAGAGTACGTTCGCGAATGATCGGTTCATCGCTTTGCTCATAATGATGGAAAGAATAAATCCTGATGAACCATCTAATGAACCGGCGATGATCAGCACTTTATTGTTGATTGCAAATCCCGTTGCGGCGGCAGCAAGTCCAGCATATGAATTCATTAGTGATAATACTACCGGCATATCTGCACCTCCAATAGGCATTACAATAAAAATTCCGATAAGAAACGAGAGTGCAATCATTGAGCCGAAGACGAGAGAATTCTGCGGGAAGAAAACGAGATAGACAAACATTCCAACTGTAATAAAGAAGAGCGAGATGTTAACGAAGTTTTGTCCTTTGTATGTCATAGGTTCGCTTCGCAGTACGCCTTGTAGCTTTCCAAATGCCATTATGCTGCCCGCAACCGTAAGCGAACCGAAGAGCACTTCAAATCCTAACGCTCCCATAAGTCCGCTGGTAATTTCCGAACCCTTCACAATAAATTCATTGATACCGACAAGCACGGCGGCAAGTGCACCGAATGCATGTGAGATTGCAATTCGCTGCGGCATTGCCGTCATCGGCATGAAGATTGCCATTGCAGTGCCAATAGCGGAACCAATCACGAGACCGATCAGAATCCATTGCCATGTGACAATATTTTGACCAAGCAGTGTCCCGATGACTGCCATCAGCATTCCAATTTCTGCATAATGCATGCCACGACGTGCCGTTGCAGGGTGACCGAGTCCTTTCAATCCCAAAATAAATAAGACGGAAGCAATGATGTAAGTAATTTCGAGCGGATAGTTGATCATTGCTGTTTCCGCTCCTTCCGTTTAAACATTTTCAACATTCGTTCGGTGATCATAAAACCACCAACGACGTTGATTGTAGCTGCTGTAACTGCGACGAGTCCGAGCATTTGACTGACGAACTGATCGCTTCCAGCAGCGACGAGTGAACCGACGAGTGAAATTCCGGAGATAGCATTGGTTGCAGACATCAAAGGCGTATGCAGCGTAGGCGTCACGCGTTTGATAACCTCAAACCCAACGAATCCGGCGAGGATAAGAATATAAAATGATTCAAATAACATAACGTATTATCCTTTGTGAGATTTCTTTTCTTTAGTGTGCGGCATAAAATTGGGATGCACTATAGTGCCGCCGTGTGTAATCAAACATCCTTTGATGATATCATCATCGAGCTTTAATTCAAATTCTTTTTTCTCTTTATTCCAAAACTCATCGAGTAGATTTGTTAGATTGTTGGCGTACATTTGGCTGGCATTCATTGCAACACGAGCCGGCATATTTGCCAAACCGATAATTTTAACACCGTTTTTATCGATGATCTTGCCGAGAACAGCACCTTCAACGTTTCCGCCTGTTTCAATGGCGAGGTCGACGACAACAGAACCCGGTTTCATCGCGCCGATCATATCTTTCGTAACGATGACCGGAGCTTTACGCCCGAAAACCTGCGCCGTCGTAATGACGATATCTGACTGCGCGCAATATTGTTTCATCACGTCCCGCTGTTTTTTCAATTGTTCTTCAGTCAACGCTTTCGCATATCCCTGGGCTGTTTGTCCGGTCTCACCAAGGTCGACCTCAACAAATTTTGCGCCGAGCGAAAGGACATCGTTTTTTGCGATGGGGCGTGTGTCGAATGCATCTACTTTCGCACCTAGACGCCGTGCAGTAGCAATCGCCTGCAATCCTGCAACGCCCGCACCGATGATAAACACTTTCGATGGCTGCAATGTGCCGGCAGGTGTCATCATCATGGGAAAAATCTTGTACATATTGTCGGCCGCGAGAATCACTGCAGCATATCCTGCAAGACTTGCCTGCGAACTCAACGCGTCCATTTTCTGTGCGCGTGTTGAACGCGGAATCATTTCCATCGATATTGCGGAAATCTTCTGTTTCGCAAGAGCTGCAAGAAGTTTGGGTTCGTTAAATGGATCGAGATAACTGACTTGAATCGCTCCCTTTTTCAGAGAGGATACTTCTTTTATATTAGGCTTGCGCAAGCGTAAGATGATATCTCCTGATGCCAAGAGTTTTTTGTGGTTCTTCTCAATGAAAGCACCAGCTTTTTTATAATCTTCATCTGAAATGCCAAGTGCGGCGCCGAGTCCTGATTCGATGACAATCTTCGCGCCTTTCTTAACAAGTTTATCGATATTCTGCGGCAACATTGCGACTCGCAGTTCGGATGGAGCTTCTTTAGGAATTATTATCTTCATAGTCTTTTCTTTATTATTTTTAGGATATAAGAAATTCTGAAAAATATGCCTGAAAATTTACTCTTTTTGTTTAGCGAGTGTGCCTAAAATAAACCCGATTCTGTGTTGTAAACAAGTGAACATAAACGCTTATCTCGTCCGCCAAAGTCTTGCTAATTCAAACACCGCAATTCCATACGCTACTGCTACATTCAGCGATTGTTTGATCCCGTACATAGGAATTTCAATCGCCAAATCGCAAAGCGTAATAATTTCTTCTGATACACCGCTTATTTCGTTACCAATAACAAGACAAAGCGGAAAATCGGTTGTCTTGATGTCGTTATAATGAATGCTTTTGTTAGTTAACTCTAAACAACAAATCTTGTAACCGCGTTCCTTCAAACTTTGGATAGTTTCAATTGGATGCTTGGTGTATTCCCAAGGAACACTCTTTGTAGAGCCAAGCGCTGTTTTTTCGATTTCCTTACGCGGTGGGTGCGGTGTAAAGCCAGCGAGTATAAGTTTCTCAATCATCGCTCCGTCGGATGTTCGGAAGATAGAACCGACATTGTATAAACTCCGGACGTTGTCTACCATGACAATTAATGGAATTCGTGTTGCATTATTGACTTGCTCTTCCGGTACACGTTTAGTAGAAATTTCGGCATGTGTTAGTTTTCGCATAACAAAAGATAAACAAAAAAGGATGTAATTAAAAAAAGAGTAGTCGTTATTTCTAAGTGCAATTTCTTTTAAAATTCCCTATACTCTCATCATAAAGGTAGAGAATATACTGAGGAAATAGGAACCTCAAATCCTATGATTAAGCAAATAGCAGTTCCCGGCATTCTCATATTTTTTTTATTAGCGAGCATCCTGAATTCAGCAGAGGTTACAGCCGTCTTCGAGGCAGTTTGGGATGGTCCGTTCTTCACCACCTTACTAGGAAAAATAGGAGGATACCTCCCTGACAAATTCTTTTTCAGCGAATTAACATGGAAGAATAGTAAAGGACGGGAAGAATTCTTCATTGCCCTGGATGATAAAGGAGGAAGAACGTGGGCTCGCCTTCATTCCGACACTTCTAAAGAATCGGCGGTGTGGCTTCCCAGAAAACCTGTGGAAATCTTGAACAACGATGTCGTCCGGTTTGTGAGAACGCTCCGAAATATGTTTAAAGATACTTCCCGTCATGCTATGCGAGGAATGTTTATTTTCGGTAAGAGAAAACTCGCTGCAGAAGCAGCGGAATTCAAGCTTTCGCAAGACGAAGAACTGAATTATGGACATGCACGAGCATTTAATATTCTTACATTTGACACGACGGGGATTCCCGACATCAGAGGGCGAGTAGTGACAGACAACGCTGGCGCTCTTCACTACCGGAAGGTCACAATCTATCTCCCGGATGACGAAATTGAAGTCACACTAGAGGAACAGAAAGAAAAATGAATATGCGCTCCAAAGGAGAGCTTGGGAGCGAAGAAAAAATTATGCAGCAAAATCCAATACATAATAAGATTCGTTCTTTCACATTGGTTCTGGGCGGAGGTGGAGCGCGCGGGTTGGCACATATTGGAATTCTCAAAGCTCTTGAGAGGATCGGACTTGTACCATCATTGATTGTTGGTACAAGCATGGGAGCTGTTGTGGGTGGTATGTATTCGCAACTGAGGAGTGCAGATGCCGTGGAAAAGAAATTTAGAGAATTCCTGGAAGGATTTTTCTACAAACGGATTGGATTGGAACAATTTTCAGACACAGATACCACAAGTTCTCGCTCGGTGTGGGAGAGATTTGCCACGCACTTACGACAACAATATTTCATGTCAAAGTCAGCGTTGGGTAACGGAAAGTTCGCGCAAACAACATTGATCCAATCATTGAACTTGCTTCTTGAAGATGGAGATATAAGCGACTTGTCTCTTCGTTTTGCTGCTGTGACAAGCGATATAGCAACCGGTGAAGAATATGTGCTCACCTCCGGTTCCATCATCACTGCTGTTGCAGCAAGTTCCGCTATCCCGGGTGTTGTCGCTCCGCTTGAGATCGGTTCCCGCCACTTCGTTGATGGGAAAGTCACTAGTACGGTTCCTGTACCGGCTGCTCGTTCGTTGTCGAAAGATCCCATCATTGCCGTTGATGTCCGGCAATCTCTTGGCAGTTATGAGAACCATCGGCATGGATATGAGATTGTCATACGAGCGGGTGAAATCACAACTAACAAGCTTGACGACATCCATCTGAAGCACGCGAACATTGTTCTCAAACCGGACGTAGAAAATATCAGTTGGAATGAATTTCACAATATCGATCAATGTATTCATGCAGGGGAACAAAGTGTCGAAGAGAATCTCCAGCGACTAAAGGATAGGTTTGTGGGAAGTAAGTTACAGATTGCTTTGAGAAGATTTTTTTGATGTACGTAGCAAGTTATACCTGTTGGGAGTTCGGGATTCAGCTTTACCCATGTTAGAAATTCACAAAACGAACAAAGAGTCCGTTCAGGACTTAATCTATACACAATAGCAGGAACCGTATTTGGATTACTCATTGAAATATTCGTAACAAAAATATGCAAAACTCCACATGTATAATTTGCATCTTAGGAGACATGTTGTCTCTGAGAGTATACTTCAACAAAATAACAAAACAATTTTTAAAATTATATTGCAACTTTCGAGCAGGAGAATATGTATACTACCATAACTGCAATTATGAATTGAATGAAGGAATGGTGATCATAGTATTTCCGAAAGGGGAAAAATAATCATGAAAAAGTTGCTCGTAATTTCTCTAATAAGTATCTTCGCGCTCACTTCCTGTAACTGGCATAGAATTCGTGGAAATGGATCGGTTAAAACTGAAAAGAGGGATGTTGCGGCATTTGAAGCCATTACATGCGATGGCGGATATGAAGTGCAAATCGATTGTCAGGAAAAGCAATCATTGGCAATTGAAACCGATGAAAATCTTTTACCGCTTGTCAAAACCGAAGTTCACAACAATACGCTTCATGTGTATACAAAAGGAATACTTTTCCCGACCAATAGAATTCGAATTGCAGTTTCTGTTCCCAATATCTCTGAGTTCACATCGAATGGTTCGACTGATGGTGACATCAACAATATCAACAATAGCGCATTAGATATTGGTATTCATGGTTCAGGAAAGCTGCACCTAGATGGGAAAAGTGGCACAGTGAATATCAATACGACAGGATCTTCCAAGATTGATGCAACTTCACTCGTTTCAGAGAACTCAGAGATCCAAATTAATGGGAGCGGAAATATTCAGGTATATGCAACAAATTCTATTGGCGTACAAATTAACGGCTCTGGAACAGTGAAGTATAGAGGAGAACCAAAGAGTGTGAACCAACAGATTAATGGATCCGGAAGAATAGTGAGAGAATAAACGATTTTCCTGAATATTGCAGAAAGATTTTAGTCCGGAGAAGAAACCAAGCGTTTCATTCTACGTACGTGAACAAATAAAAGCCTCAGTTGTTCGCTGAGGCTTTTTTATGAAATAGTATCAGAGACCACTATTCAAGAATTGTAATTTTCTTTTTTAACCGGATATCCTTTGAGGAACTGCCGACGAGAATATTGAACTCACCGGGTTCTACGACCCATTGTTTCTTGTCCGGGTTATAGAAATGAAACGCATTATCATTCAGCAAAAAATTTACTTCTTTGCTTTCTCCAGCTTTAAGCTGAACTTTTGAAAACGCTTTGAGTTCTTTCGGAGGTCTCGGCAGGGAAGAGACGGGATCATTTATGTAAAGTTCTATAACTTCTGCGCCATCAACCTTTCCTGTGTTTTTTACTGTGAGTTTGATCTCAATAGGATCAATTGTCCTAAATTGATCTTTATACGTATGCAGGTTGCTATATTCAAAAGTTGTATACGACAGTCCGAACCCGAAGGGGAATTGCGGTTCGATATTGTCCTTGTCAAAGTGTCTGTACCCGAGAAAAACTCCTTCCGTGAATTTTACGTGTTTATCGCCGTTGTCATCATAATAACTTTTAAACGTTGCGTTGTCTTCCCAGCGTTTCTCAAAGCTGACCGGAAGTTTCCCGGAGGGATTTGTCATCCCGAAAAGAATTTCAGCAACTGCGAGATTCCCTTCTTGTCCGGGATACCAGGCATGAACAAGCGCTTTCGTCTCAGGGAGCCAATCGTTCATATCAACGTTTCCTCCGGCATTCAGAACGACAATAATATCCTTTTTCGCTTTTTGTATTTCTTGAATCAACTCTTGCTGCTGCACCGGAAGGGCAAATGTCCGGTCTGCATCTTCCCGTTCTGTCTCGTTATTAAATCCAACTGAGAGAATAACGAGATCGCTCTGCTCTGCAAGCGTGCGTGCTTGCTGATATTTTGCAGCGGTTTTTTGTTTCACTGATTTTTCTGTTTCGTATCCCAGTCGGATAATGCCATCGGGATGATACTGCCAGGTCTGCACAACGATTTTATATTCCGTTCCAGCTTCCAGTTGAATTGCCGCTGAATGAACCGCTTCTTTTACATTTCCCCATGTGCCCATAATGGCTGAATCATTCACGAAAAGTCTAAAACCAACATCTGTTGAAACAACAAATCGATATGTTGCGGATTCTTCAACTTGAAGAAGTCCGGAACAAGTTGCTAAAAATTTATCTTTTGGAATTCCTGAAGGAACATTGTTGAATACAAGGTTGCTGTTATCAACATGCTGTTCCTGATCCGGTTTTCCTTCTGGCCAGCGTTTTGTATAGTACTCTATTTTCAAACCCGGATCTTTTTTCCCATCGGTCATGGTATAGAATTTACTCCGAGCAAAGAATTCTGCGGGAAGAAGATTTGTTTCGTAGATGCCAGATTCATAAGTTACACCTATATCCTTCGGTGCAATGCGTTGCAATGCTTCATAAAGCGAAAGCGGATGGAGCGGCTGAACAAGTGAACTTCCTCCGCCTCCGGTCACAGCAGGATCGCCATTAGGACCAATCAGTGCAATTCGTTTTATAGACTTTGATTTTATCGGAAGCATGTTTTGCTCGTTCTTTAACAATACAATACCGCCCCGTGCATCATCAAGTGCTGTCGCACGCACACCAGTGGTGTCTAAAACATATCCTTTGCCGATATCCGGATTATCAAAATAACCGAATCGATCATATTCTCGAAGAATGCGCCGGATCTTATCATCAATGGTTTTTTCAGATAGCCGTCCATTCTTAATGGCTGGGAGGAGAGTATCACGGCACATAAATAATCCCGATGGCATTTCCAGATCGAGTCCACCGTTTGCGGCAGCAACACCGTCATAGACCGAGGTCCAATCGGACATGACAATTCCCTTAAACTTCCATTCGTCTTTTAGAATTTTGTTGATTAAATAATCGTGCTGCGATGCGTGAATACCGTTCACGAGATTGTACGAAGTCATAACGGCGGCAGCTTGCCCCTCGATGACCGAAGCCTGAAATGCAGGAAGATAAATTTCGCGCAGTGTCCGTTCATCCATATCTGACGAAATTCTATGGCGATTATACTCCTGGTAATTTCCCATATAGTGTTTGGCGGTTGCCATCACGCCTTCCTGCTGCATTCCCTGAATATATTTTGCGGCAGTTTTACCGGCAAGGTAAGGATCTTCACCGAGGTATTCGAAGTTACGCCCGTTCATGGGCGCGCGGTGGATATTCATTGCCGGACCGAGCATAAAGTGGTTATTCCGGGCGCGCGATTCTTTCCCTATTGCATTGCCAACTCGTTGAGCGAGCAGCGTATCCCATGAAGCTACAAGGTTTATTGTCGCCGGATAGGCTGTAGAGGGGCCGTAATTGCGCACTCCGACTGGTCCGTCAGCCATATTGGTTTGCGGAATTCCAAGTCTCGGAATAGCGCGAATATGAAAATCCTTATATCCTCCAATGAAATCGATCTTTTCCTCGAGCGTCATCTTTCCGATGAGGTCGTCAATCTTTTTTTCGGATGAAACCGGTTGACCCGCCAGAGGAAATGCAATGAGAAATGTTAAAACAAGTAACAGGAATTGTGAGATTTTCATATTGTCACCATCTAATTGGGGAAGTTTATATTTGACATTTCGGAAAGTATGGTAGTTATATTTCGGAATTAATACAAGCAGCTTTCTCATGTTCAAGAGGAATCTAGTGACGGTCGAAGAAATTCCTAATTCCCTAATCAGGTTGTCTCTCGTTGCGACAAAGTTTAACTCCGGAGCTACCTTTTCTTCGCGGAAAAAATCAGAAATATAAGTTATGGACAGTTGTCTGTTTTAATGCCAGGCCTCTGGCTTTTAAAGCAATAAGGAATTCTGTGCCAATCGGCTTGCCAAAACCTTAACGGATTGCTACCTTAACAATGGAACAAATGTTTCGATCGGATCGTAGATTGATTCATCAGCAGAATGTCTCGTTTGAGACGGAATTGGAAAACAGTAGTTGAATTTCAAATAGTGAAATGAAAGAAAACAAACGCAACAAAACACCCGGATTGGGAAACGGACGCAAGATTGGTATCATCTTTGTCCTTGCCGCACTTCTGCCGGCACTCTTTTATTCTGCCTATGAAGTAAGTTCGCTCAGTTCGACTGAAAAGCTGATTCAATCGATTTACAGTAAGCAGCTTGATGTCATCCTTTTTTCTATTAATCAGTATGCGCTGGATGTCGCTCAAAACTGGTCCGGTGAGATCAATACACTTCTCATGAGCTCTCGAACTTCACGTGTGGATTCTGCCACGAGAATATTCCTCAACAAGAGATCAGCCGTACAAGGCGTGTTGTACGTCGATACTGCATGTCATTCCATTTCAATAGTAACACAACAAAAAAATGAAAATGCAAAGAATCAAGAAGCTCTCTCAATTACTTCTACTTCTCTGCAAAATCAATCAGCGACTATTGAAAAATTATTGCGATATGCCTCTTCCGGCTATCGGAAAATTGAACCTGTCATTATTGGGGACAGTGTTTCTGGTCAGGGATTGATGCTCATGTTTGTGACATCATCTCGATTCCCGGAACAAAAAATAGCCGGTTTTTTGATCGATGCAAAGTCATTCCTCACAGAAGTCCTCCAACCAAAAATCGAGCAAGCTGCCGGAGAGGAATTTTTGCTTGCAGTCTTTGACCGTCGAAATCAGCATATCCTTCTGTCAACATCACCCGTCAACATCACAGAACTTCGGGAACTCAAAGATCTTTGGCTTTTTCCTGGCTACAGCATCGGCATTCGGTTAAGAGGAACAAACGTCGAAGATATTGCAAGAGCTCGGTCAGAACGAAATCTCATCCTTATTGGAGTTCTGGATCTTCTTCTCATAGGAGCAGTGTGGCTTGTCTATCGCACGCTGAAAAAAGAGATAGAGCTCGTGCGGTTAAAAGGAGATTTTGTTTCGAATGTATCGCACGAACTGCGAACGCCGCTTTCCCTGATCCGAATGTTCACAGAAACACTTTCCATGAAACGTGTGAAAACAGAAGAAAAGAAACAGGAGTATTATGAAACCATCCTTCAGGAAACCGAACGTCTCACGCGCCTCATTAATAATATTTTGAACTTTTCCCGCATGGAAGCAGGAAAAAAGCAATATCGTTTTGAATCGGTTGCTCTGAACGATGTTATTGTCGACGTTTTGAAAACATATACATTTCATCTTCAGCATGAAGGATTTGCGGTAGTAGTACAACTTGCTGGAAACATGCGAACCATTTCTGCAGACCGTGAAGCTGTGGCTGAGGCACTTATCAATACTCTCGATAACGCAGCAAAATACTCTACCGCTGACAAGTATGTCCGGATCGAAACGGGACAAACAGAGAGTATGAGCTATGTGGAGGTGGAAGACCACGGCATCGGTATCGATAAGCATCACCATAAAAAAATCTTTGAAACCTTTTACCGTGTTTCGACAGGACTGACAAATAATATCAAAGGCAGCGGTCTTGGTCTTTCTCTTGTCAGCCACATTATGGATGCTCACGGTGGAATGATCGAACTTGAAAGCGAACCCGGCAAGGGAAGCACATTCCGGCTTCTCTTTCCAATCGTGAACCGCTCAGATGCAACGCACAAAGGATAATTACTATGGCACGTATACTTCTTGTTGAAGATGAACCCAAGATGCAGCGCGGTTTGCGGGACAACCTCGAGTTCGAAGGACACAAGGTTACGGTTCAAGGAGATGGCAGCAGCGGATTGCAAACATTGCTCCACGAATCATTCGACCTTGTTATTCTGGACGTCATGCTTCCTCAGATGTCGGGATTCGATGTCGTACGGAAATTAAGAGAGAAAGGAAATCGCACACCCATCCTTATGCTGACGGCGAAAGGAGAAGAGATCGATAAAGTTCTTGGATTGGAGCTGGGCGCAGACGATTATGTCACCAAACCATTCAGTTTACGTGAACTCATTGCGCGGGTAAATGCCCTTTTACGCCGTGCAGTACCGCCTGGTGCTGCTGATACGATGATGACGCTTGGAAATATCACAGTAAATTTTGCTAGTTACAGGCGGTACTGCACGGCGTAAAAGGGCATTTACCCGTGCAG
>PLMK01000080.1 GCA_003142475.1 Ignavibacteriota bacterium | reverse complement strand
TTTTTCGAGTTCAATGTTTTTGTGTTCAAGCTGGCGGTATATCGCGGTAAGGTCGTTATGGGCTTTCTTAAGTTCATTATTTTTTTGAATAGCGTTTTCGTAGGTCGAAAGCAAAAGATCGATAATTTGTATTCTGTCAGAGTTGATGAAGTATTTCTGACCTGCAAACATAATTTCAATCTCTGAACCAGAAGTATGACTTTTTCGAAGTTCCTGATTAGTGAATATATAACGAATACAAGAAATAAGAAAAGTATCTTCGTATGGTTTCGTAAGAAAGTTATCTGCTCCTGCCTGAAGACCTTTGATCACATCTTGAGGATCGGAAAGTGATGTAAGCAGCATTATCGGAATAAGTTTGAAGTTAGGATTACTTTTCAATGTCTTGCAGAGTACAAAACCGTCCATCTCAGGCATCAAAATATCGGTGATTATGAGATCGGGCTTCTTGGTGCGAACGCATTCCAATGCTTTGACACCGTTCGATGTAGAATCAACTATGTAACCGTTTTCTTCGAGAATAAGACGAAGGAGTTTCGTTTGCGTTGGACTGTCTTCGACAATAAGAATATTTGTCTGTGTTGTCATCGCCATCCATTTCTGCTATGTGTATGTTAGATGTACTGTCAGATGCCTTGAGTGAATTTAGCATCAATTCTTTTTACGATAAATACTTCAATTTGCTTCCAATTGGCCATGATTGTTGCGGATCTTTTAGTATGGCTTATAAATTGGAAGAAATCAAATTTGAGGTTTTATGCTGGTTTATACTCGTTATAAATCCTGATTCAATTGTTAGAGCTTACCAAGCGCTTATCGGATAATTCAATCTATACTATATTAATAATACAAGTTGGCTTTATCCATATTTTATACTAAAATATACAATAAACAAATATCATGCAATTATGAGTAAACATCAGGAAGCGACTGACTGGTTGTAGAAGAAACCGGGTGAGATATAGGTATGAAACTTGAACAAAGGAAATGGGACAGGATTCATGGATGGATGCCAGAACGTCCAATCACAGATATGAAGACTGCTCAATTGATTTTGATATTTGGTGCAAGATCGTTATTGAGAGAGCAAAATCTCCTTCAGCAAATCAAAGATTTATATCCGCAAGCGCACACGTTTGGTTGTTCAACAGCCGGAGAGATTTGTGGTGCCCAGGTTTTTGTTGATTCAGTTGTTACAACAGCGATTAGCTTCAAATATACACAAATCAAAGATGTGCGATTACACTTGAATCAAGTAGATAACAGTTATCAAGCTGGAGAACACTTGGCGAAGGCTCTACCTCTAACCTTACCGTCGTTAATGATAAACGGGGAAGATAAACTAGTGTATGTCTTGGTCCTTTCAGAAGGATTAATAATAAATGGAAGTGATTTGGTGAGAGGATTAATATCGCAACTGCCAGAAGGCACAACTATAACTGGCGGATTGGCTGCTGATGGTGATTGATTTGAGGAATCACTTACCTTTGGAGATTGTGAACCTTTGAAAGAAACAATTGCTGTAATAGGATTAAATGGAAGTCGACTAAAAATTGGTTATAGTTCCTTGCGTGGATGGGATTCCTTTGGACCGGAGAGGTTGATAACAAATTCGAAAGGGAATGTATTATACGAGCTTGATGCGCATTCGGCTCTGGAGCTGTACAAGAAATATCTCGGTGAGCATGCAAAAGATCTTCCAGCTACAGGACTTCTCTTTCCTTTGTGCATTCGGAGCAAGTCTGGGGATAAAGGAGTAGTACGTACGATTTTATCGGTGGATGAAAATAAGCATAGTATGACATTTACAGGGGATGTCCCCGAAGGTTCGTACGCGCGACTTATGAAAGCAAACTTTGATCGGTTGATTGATGGTGCTGTTGGAGCGGCAAAAACAAGCTATCAAGCTAGAGGTTCTGTTACTCCCAATTTGGCGATTCTCATCAGTTGCGTTGGAAGAAAACTTATTTTAAAGCAGAGAATTGAAGAAGAGGTGGAAGGTGTGCGTGATATCTTTAGTGAAAAAACCATATTAGCCGGATTCTATTCATATGGAGAGATAGCTCCATTCGTTCCCGGGACCCAATGCGAATTACATAACCAGTCAATGACTATTACAACTCTTTTAGAGGAATAATGGCATGGAACAAATACACAGTTTATTAACACGCCAACTTAAACAATGCTTCGGTGATCAATTTCGAATTCCTAAAGATTTCCAGGGATTTATTGATGCAGTGAACGACACCTATTGGGAATCCGATAAGGATCGCGAGATGCTTGAACGTTCTCTCGAACTGAGTTCACAAGAGCTTCTCCAAGCAAATTCAGAAGTACGGGCAATATTTTTAGCAATACCTGATTTACTTTTTCGAATTGATGGTGAGGGTAGGATACTTAATTATAAAGCAGGTGCTACTGCAGATCTAATGCTTAATCCCAAGGAATTACTTGGGAAAAGAATTCAAGATGTTCCATTAAAGCAGGTTAGTGAAAAATTCAGTGAAGCGATTCAACAAGTGCAGCAATCAAAAACAATTGTCAGCATAGAATATTCACTATCCATACAAAACCAGCCCATTTTCTTCGAAGCCAGGCTTGTACCTTTCCCTGAAGATCAAATTGTGGTCATCATTCGCAATATCACCGAACGTAAACAAGCAGAAGAATCTCTTAAACGTGAACGTAATCTCTTTCGTGTATTGATTGATAACCTGCCGGATGCCATTTATGTTAAAGACACAGAATGTCGCAAAACGATTGCTAATATAGCAGATGTTCGTAATATGGGAAAACAATCTGAAGCAGAGGTTTTAGGTAAAACAGATTTTGATTTGTATCCGGCAGATATTGCGAAGGGATTTTATGCTGACGATCTATATGTAATCCAATCGGGAAAATCAGTGCTTAATAAAGAGGAGTTTTTCTTAGACAAAGATGGGAAGAAAGACTGGCTTCTCACTTTTAAGCTGCCGATGAAAGATGAACAAGGCCGGATTATTGGGCTTGTAGGTATAGGACGAGAGATTACAGAGCAAAAGCGAGCAATGGAAGAGTTGACCTTACTCAGTCATACGGTTAAAAGCATCGGCGAATCGATCAGCATTACAGATCTTAAAAATAATATTATTTTCGTCAACGAGGCTTTTTTAAAAACTTACGGTTATACTGAGCAAGAACTTATTAGGAAGTCCATCAGCATTGTCTCTTGTGATCCAGTTACCCATGAACAGATGGTACTTTCTAAAACAATTAATGGCGGCTGGCAGGGAGAACTGATCAATAGAAAAAAAGACGGTACAGTCTTTTCCGTATTTCTTTCTACATCGATCGTCAATGATGAAAAGGGACAACCTATAGGTCTCGTTGGAGTTGCTACTGATATCACAGAACGTAAGCAAGCCGAAGAATCATTGCGAGAAAGCGATGAAAAATTACGTAACATTGTCGATAATAGTACAAATCTTTTTTATTCACGTAATATCAATCAAGTGTTCACGTACCTTAGCCCCCAAGCCAGGAATTTTCTCGATTGTGAACCTGATGAAGCTTTAGTCAATTTTACTGATTTTATGACGGATAATTCGGTCAATAAACTTGGTCGTGATCTAGCAGAGAAAGCAGTACAAACTGGTGCACGGCAGGAAACCTATGAGCTTGAATTGATGAGTAGGAAAGGACGTCGTGTCTGGGTGGAAATTCAGGAAGCACCTGTAGTGAAAGACGGAAAAACAATTTCTATTGTAGGAGCTGCAACAGATATTACCGAACGTAGATGGGCAGAAATGGCACTTCAAGTGAGTGAAAAGAAATATAGAGATATCGTGACCTGGGCACCAATCGGAATATATCAATCAACACCTTCCGGGAAATTACTTAGTTGTAATAGTAGCATTGCAGAATTGTTGGGTTATGAAAGTGTGAATGAGTTAGTCGGATGTAATATGGGGCAAGCCATATATTACGATGATAAAGACCGAGAGCGGTTTATTGCTAAAGATAATTCTTCTGAAATAAAAGGGCCTTTTAGTCATGAAACCCGTTGGAAGACAAAAAACGGCTCCGTCATCTGGGTCTTAATGACAGTCCACGATGTGCGAGATAAGACTTCTGAAATTCTCTATTATGAAGGATTCGTTTTTGATATTACCGAACGTAAACATGCGGAAGAATCACTACGTGAAAGCGAAGAACGTTATCGTTTGCTTGTTGAGAATTCAACAGATATTGTAACCGAAATTAGCGCTGAAGATAAATATCTGTACGTTAGTCCGAATGTCAAGTCGACTCTAGATTTTGAACCAATGGACTTAGTTGGTACTGATGTGTTATCAAGAGTATATGGTAAAGATAAAAATGCAGTTGAAGAGATTCTTAGCAAATTAGGTGGAAGCGCAACATACCGATACCGAGATCGCATAGGCGGTTGGCATTGGTTTGAATCATCAGGACGAGTCTATTATACATCCTCAGGTGAACAGAGGATGGTTATGGTAAGCCGCGATATCACGCAGCGCCGGAAAGCCGAACAAGAACTTGAGTTATCAAGAAAGCAATTACAACACTTTACAGAACACCTTGAGCACGTTCTTGAAGAAGAGCGAAAACGAATATCGCGCGAACTTCATGATGAGCTTGGTCAATTGTTAACCATCTTGAAATTTGATATAAGTTGGCTTAGATTAGAGGGGGTCAAGAGCGATTCTGAAGCTATTGCAAAAATTGACGCAATGATGGAATCGGTAAATGAAGCGTTGGCATCAGTGAAGCGGATAGCGAAAGAGATACGACCACCGCAACTCGATGCACTTGGTCTGGTGGGTGCTATTCAATGGGATATCGATCAGGCGGAAAAAAAGATGGGCATTAAAGGTATTGTAACAGTCGAACCTGCGGAATTTGAAATAAAAGGTCAAATTAGTACTGTTCTTTATCGAGTTTTTCGGGAAGCGTTAACAAATATTCTGCGTCACGCGCAAGCTAAACAAATATTTGTTAGATTAATATGGCGATCCGGTTCTGTAATCTTAACCGTAAGAGATGACGGACGCGGTATCACAAAAAGAGAATTGAAGGGAAAGACGTCGTTAGGTCTTGTCGGTATTCGCGAACGGATTCGGATGGTTGAAGGGACGCTTACCATCGAAGGTAAGCCAGGAAGTGGTACTATGGTATCGGTGGAAGTCCCTCTTAAGAAAAAAAATGGAGAAAGTATATTATGATTCGTGTTCTTATTGCTGATGATCATCCGATAGTTCGAAGAGGACTCAAGACGATTCTGAAAGATGTGTCGGATATCAAAGTTGAAGATGAAGCATGCGATGGTCTCGAAGTTATGGAGAAGATTCGAAGCGCGGAGTTTGATGTTCTCGTACTCGATCTCTCGATGCCGAAGCTTGACGGTCTTGAAGCAATTAAAAGAATAAAAGCAGAAAAACCTGATTTAGCCATTCTTGTATTGAGCATGAACCCCGAAGAAGTGTTTGGGATTCGAGCATTGAATCTCGGTGCATCCGGATATCTTTCAAAAGACACCGCACTTGAACAACTTATTCTAGCAATCCGTCGTGTAGCTTCTGGAAAAGTTTTTATTTCACAATTGCTTGCTGAATCAATAGCGCAAAATGTAAGTCGAGGTTCACCCAAGCTTCCGCATGAACATCTTTCTGATCGTGAATATCAAATCATGTTAATGATCGCGAGAGGCATGTCGCTAAAAGCGATTGGAGCCGAACTTTCAGTGAGTGTTAAAACGGTAAGTACACATAGAACACACATTTTACAAAAAATGAAAATGGAGAATAACGCGCAAATTGTTACCTACGCTATTCAAAATAGCTTGGTGACATAACTACCTTTTTGAGATTATCGTACATCGCTAATTTGTATGGAGTTTCTTGATATTCTTTTACGCGGACTTTTCGTGTGAAGTATTGTATTAAGTTGCATTGTAACTTCTTTGATTTGAATTATCCAATTGGATATTTCTAATAAAGGCATTTCTTCATCTGTTTCTCTCCCCACTACACTCAAAGCTCGATTATGTAGCTTTTCAACTTGTTTTTTGTAGTTGAAGCCGACAAAATGATGCAATTTTAAAGACAATTGACGAAATATGCCCGAATTCGTTTAATAACACCATTCATAGTAGGTTAATTCTTATAGCAGAATCAGAGTTGTACCGATTTCGTTACTTGCCACTATTATGCAAATTGACAATGCATTAGTTATACCAGAAAGCGTTGTGTGAAAACGCCGTATTGTGAAATAAGAGAAATGACTTACAGACAATTATTAAAGTCGCTTTATTGAAAGTGAAGATCGCTTTGCACATGAATTATGAATTGATTTCTCACACTGAATGCACTCAAGATCGAAAATATTTGTCTCATTGAAAGGAGTATTTGGATGACAACCATGAATGTAAAAGCGCAAAAAGAAATTAAAGCGCAGACGGAAGAACTTCTTCAACTAGTGAGTTTTAATCTTGGTCAAGAAGAATTCGGACTGGGTATTCAAAGTATTCAAGAAATCAACCGGATGGTGGAAATTACACGAGTACCCAACTCACCTGAATTTGTTAGCGGTGTGATTAATTTGCGTGGAAAAGTTATTCCCATTATTAATCTGCGTAAACGATTTGGATTCCCTCCAAAGGAGAGTGATAGGAATACGCGAATTATCGTTGTCGAGTTAGGTAATATTGTTGTTGGCTTTATAGTAGATGCGGTTAGTGAAGTGCTTCGGATTCCCAAGAGCATTACCGAGCCTCCTCCGTCTATTGTTGCTGGTATTGGATCTGAGTACATCACTGCAGTCGCAAAGCTGGAAAACCGTTTGTTGATTCTTTTAGATCTTGAAAGAATTCTTCTCGAGAAAGAAAAGCTGCAACTTGATTCGACAAAATAAATCGATGATATGAAATGAAATATTATTTATTCACAGGTCAATAGCCTATTCGATGTAGTGTAAAAGAGCCGAGAATGTTGCTTCATGTTCATTCCTGAGTATTGGCGTGGTGGGCGCATCTCGTGCTGTAGTATATCATTTTTGAAAAGGATGTTAAAATGCGTTTGAGAATTCAATTGGTATTTATATCCACTATTCTCTTGACTATACTGATGATATCAGTAATGACGGCACAAACCCCAGCTGGATATACACAGCAAGTCTTCGTGATGACTAAGCTTGTACCATCCCTCAAGTCAATCGGTATTATTTCAAATAAGGTCACAGAGCCATTTAGTGAGGCCACGAGAAGAGCGGGATTATCAATGGGCATTAAGGTGATTATCGCAAAGGCAAACAGTCCGCGAGAAATTCCAGAACTTTATCATACGCTTCTAAAAAAAGAAGTCAAGATGATTTGGCTCCCCGATAAAGATGACGCTATGCTTTTAGATAAGGGCTTTGAGTATCTGCGTGAAATTACACTCGAAGATAAAATCGGTTTATGTGTACCTGTCTCGAAGATGGTATCTGAAGGTGCGTTATGTTGTGTTCAAATAGAAGGGAACAAATTGACAGTGTATATCGATAGACGAGTAGCACAAGTTATTGGAGCTACCGTACCGAACGATCCTGATAGTTCGATTAAATACGTATTGAAATAATTTTCTGTTAAGGAATGTTCATGAAACTCCAAACAAGAATTCTATTGCCCGTTTTGATTCTCATCGTTCTTCTCGCTCTTTCTCTCAGTGTTATGTATAATATGATGATGGGAAGCAGTATCAAGAACGAATTTATAAAACGTGGAATTTCTGCTGTTAGAGGCATTGCTTCAAATGGAAGAGTCGGTGTACTGATGCAAGATTCAACACAATTGATATCTTTCATTGATGTCGCAATGGCGGATAGGGAAGTTCGATCTATCAAATATTTAGGGAATGATGGTTCTGTAATCGTTTCTCGCGGAGAAACTATCGTTAACAAATCAAACAAAAAAGATACAAGCGATCAGGTATCCTGGAGTACGATCATAGATTCACAAAGGCAAGAACTTATCGAATTTAATGCGCCAGTTCTGGCACGCGGATCGGACAATAAATTAGGTATGGCGGAAATGCAAATCTCACTCGAAGGGATAAATGCGGAACGCAATGCATCATTATGGTGGTCGCTTGGATTGTGTCTAATATTTTCAATCGGCGCTGTGGTGTTGTTGATCTATATAATCATGAAAACGCTTGCACCATTAAAAGACCTTGCATTAAAAGCAGAAATGATTGCCAATGGTGATTTAAGTGTAGAGTTCAAAGCATTTTCAAATGATGAATTGGGACAACTTACCGATTCATTTAAGATTATGGTTGGTAATCTCCATCGCATTATTGGACAGGTAAGTGAAGCTGGATCAGCGATTGCAAGTGCCAGCTCAGAACTGACAGCAAGTACTGAGGAAATGGCAGCAGGCACGAAAGGTCAGAGCGAGCAGACTGCATACGTTTCAACAGCAATGGAAGATATGAGTAAAATGATTATTGAAAACTCGACGAATGCTGGTGTGATGAATGAAACAGCAACTTCAGCCAAGGATGCTGCAGTGCACGGCGGAAAAGTTGTCGAGGAATCAATTCTAGGAATGCGGCGCATAGCTACAGTTGTCAAGGCTTCAACCGAAACTACGCGTGTTCTTGGAGCGTCGAGCAGTCAAATTGGACAGATTGTATCTGTTATAGACGACATTGCAGATCAGACGAATCTGCTTGCATTGAATGCGGCTATCGAGGCGGCTCGTGCTGGTGAACAGGGACGTGGTTTTGCTGTTGTTGCAGATGAAGTCCGGAAACTTGCAGAACGTACAACAAAAGCCACAAAAGAAATTGCTACAATGATCAAACGTATTCAAAACGATACAACAGATGCTATCAGTTCAATGGAACAAGGAACACAAGAAGTTGATCAGGGTATACAGTTAGTCGATGCCGCAGGAAATTCATTGCGTGAGATTGTTCATCTGTCGCAGAAGGTCACCGACATGGTTTCACAGATTGCAGAAGCGAATATGCGTCAAGCAATTTCCAGTAAAGATATTGCGCAGAGCGTAGGAGAAATTAGCGGTGTGGCACACGAGACGGCTGTTGGTGTGGAACAGATTGCTAAAACTGCGGAAGATCTAGATCGTTTAACTGAAAACCTCCAGCAATTAACGAATAAATTCAAGCTCTCGTCCAGGAAGCATGATAATATGCAACAATCACCTGTTACTATTATGAAGGTGTTTTCAAACCGATCAACACGTTTATCAAATAAAGAATCCAGGTTGAAACATGATATCTTAGATAAAGCAAGACGATAATTTTCATACATCGTAAAGAAAGAGACTGAACGAACAAGAGCAAGCATTATGAATGAACAGACGAAAAATCTTATCTGCCTATTGCTGACGGACCCTGACCCTGACGTCCGGCGCAGAGCAGCAGAAGATCTCGCAGAAAATAACAATCAAAATGTTTTAGCAGTTCTATCGATTGCTTTGCAAGATGAAAACAAAGGAGTCGAGGATGCTGTTTCACGTTCATTCCTTAGTATTGGCGGGGTGGCTGCAGCCCGTGCAATAGTTTATCATATTGAGGATGAAAACATTGCATCACGAAATCTTGCAGCAAAGTTACTTATCAAACTAGGAGAAAACTCAGTCCATGCGCTTGTTCCATATCTAAGATCTGATAATAAAGATGTCCGAAAATTAGCGGTTGATATTCTCGGAGAAATAAAGAGTAAAGAGACTGTTTATTATTTGCTGCCGCTTTTAAAGGATATAGATCCGAATGTCATAGCTTCGGCACTTGAGGCACTTGGAAATGTTGGCAGTAGTGCGGCGATCGAACCAATCGGTGACACATATAAACAATATTCATTCGCCCGTATTATGGCAATCGAAGCACTTGGAAAAATTGGTGGTGATTCCGTTCGAGGTTTTCTCGAGAATAAGTTTAAGGAAGCACTCGCTGCTGGCAATACGGATGAAGTGTATCTCTTCGCATTGCTCGACGCAATAGGAATTGTGGGCGATAACAAAACACTCGAAATACTTGTTTCAGATTATGAATATCTCAAGGGACATCTTCGTGATGTGTTACTACACGAAATGGTGCAAATAGTAGAACGGTGTAACTTAGAAATTCAATTCGAAGAAAAAACAAAAGATGATTTTTTGCATGCACTACACAGTGATAATCAACATATCCAACTAAGCGCAGCAAAGGGGCTGGTCCAATTCAAAGATGAAGATGTAACACGAGCTCTTCTTCTCTCTCTTGGTATTTCTGAGGAGATGGATTTTGTTGTGATAGCCCAGATGTCTGCTAGGCCGCTGGTTTTTCATATTGTCGTCGAGTGCCTCGAGGAAGGAGTATCAAGAGGAAAGATTCAGATGATAATGTTGCTTGGAAAACTTGCGACTGAATTAATTCATTCATACAAAAATTTTTATGTTTATCCAATTGACGACACCGAATTGAAACGGACATTTGCAGTGACCGTAGAGGCATGGCAGGATACCAGTCAGGAAGACAGAGAAATCATTGCAGATACGCTTTTCCGACTCGATTGCGATTGTGCAGCAGACTTTCTAGACAACGCTCTAATTGAACTGGATCCGTGGTCTCGAGCTCAAATAATAGATCAACTTAGTACTATGCCGACACAACGTGCTCTTGATTGCATCTCTCACTTTGTAAATGACGAGAATGAAATAGTGCAAGAGGCAGCCATATCAGCATTGCGGGCAGCTGGACTCTCGGTGGTAATTGGCACACAAATCATTGGAGAAAGATCATTTGATGAGGGAGTCAATGA
The DNA here is from genome assembly GCA_003142475.1 of Ignavibacteriota bacterium. Lineage (GTDB taxonomy): Bacteria > Bacteroidota > Ignavibacteria > UBA10030 > UBA10030 > Fen-1298. The sequence goes on along the minus strand of PLMK01000080.1, from coordinate 59,125 downwards.
TCGTGTTTGAACAAGTCCCAGATAGAATCCGAATTGAGCTTTCTTCCGCACCGAAGCTTTCTGACGAAACCTTCGCAATGCTTCGAGATTTTATTTATTCGAAAACTGGTATTTATTTCCCAGAAAAGAAAAAATATCTGGTCGAAGGAAGACTTGCGAAACGCCTTCAACTACTTAAAATCGCTCATTTTGAAGATTATCTTCAATTATTGAAATATGGTCAACAGAGAGAAAATGAGTTCGAGTTTCTGTGCAATACCGTAACGATCAACGAGACATCTTTCTTTCGTAATGAAGCACAGATGAACGCTTTTTATCAGAAATTTGCCGTGGAAATTATTGAAGCCAAGAAAATGTTCGGCACACGAAGCCTCAGAATATGGAGTGCGGCATGTTCTTCCGGTGAAGAACCTTATACGCTGGCAATGTTATGTTTAGAACATCTCAAACCTCGATATCCTGATCTCCACGTAGAAATTATAGGTACGGATATTAACACAGCGGTAATTGATATGGCACGTTCTGCTGAATATAGTCATTATGCAATACGTTCTTTGCCAGAATTATATGTGAAAAAATATTTTGACAATAACAATGGGTTGTTCAGACTGCGAAAAGAAGTAAAAGAGTTAGTGCAATTTGAATATAAAAATTTGATTGAACACCAAATGATGCGACAGATGACGCATTTTGATTTCATTTTTTGTTCTAATGTTCTTATCTATTTTGACCAAAAAGCAAAAATACAAGTTGTTGGAGATTTATACGATAGTCTCAATCGAGGTGGTTATCTTTTCATAGGTTCATCGGAGATGCTGCATAAGATTTCAAATGCATTTAAATTGGTAAGTTTTCCCAAGATGACTGTATATAAAAAGGAATAATAAAAGTATGGACAAGGTAGTTTTGGTTGTTGATGATTCAACGACGGTGAGGAAATTTGTCGCTGCATCGTTGAATATGAAGGGGTTCAGGGTAGTCACTGCGGCAGACGGAGTTGAGGCGTTAGAACGAATGCCCGCAGAAAAGTTCGATCTCATAATCACAGATCTCAATATGCCCGATATGGATGGATTTGAATTCATCCGAACGCTTCGAGAAACCCCGGAATATCGTGATATCCCGATAATTGTTCTTTCTTCAATGACAGATTTGAAAAACAAAGACTATGCGTTGGAACTTGGAGCACTCGCGTTCCTTGAAAAACCGCTAAGCACTGAAGCTATCCAACGCGAAGTTTTTCGGTTTGTTAATAAAACAATCCAGCACACCGGGTAAGTATAGGAAATATCCTATTAATAAATCGTTCCTTTACTTATATCTTTTATGATAGCAAAATAGCACTTTGATGCAGAGACACAATGAATAGTCTGCAAAGAAAAAAATGAAATTTAACAATAACATAAAACAAAGGATAATATCATGACATCAATGAAAATCCTCGTTGTGGACGATTCAATCACAATACGGCGCATTATAACTAATGCGCTGAAAACCGTAGGTTTCCCGGATACTGTTGAGGCGACAAACGGAAAAGATGCCCTCGAAAAACTAACTAATGCTAATGTGGATTTCATTATCACAGATTGGAATATGCCAGAAATGAACGGATTGGATTTTATTAAACAAGTCCGTGCAAATCCGGTATATTCATCTTTACCGATTTTGATGATCACCACTCGCGGGACAGAGCATGATGTGATTGAAGCGCTCCAGGCGAAAGTAAACAGCTACATTGTAAAGCCATTTACACCGCAAGAACTAAAAGAGAAGATTGAGGTTATTCTCAAAACGGTTCAAGTCAATACGGTGTAGAACAGATGAATAGTTTAATCTTACTACAATTTGTTCTGGAGAGGAAAGAGTTATGAATCAACAAGAAGTTGATGGCATCTTAAAAAAAGCCGCTGAATTGAAGGTGTTCTGCGAGTATGGTCAGCGCACCGTTCCAGTTCTAGATGAGATCGCTTCTTTTGTCAGGGAAATTAGCCCTGCCATTGAAGATCTCAAAGCGGTTGTTGAGGTGTCGATGGTTAATATTCCTAAAGCAGCAAGTCAGCTCGGGCGGGTTACACAAGCGACTGAACAGGCATCGACCGACATTTTGAACACATTAGATAGAATGGTGGCAACTCTTGACGAAGTAATCGGATCGGTTGCTACAGGTATGGTATCTTCAGATTTAGGTGCTGCAACCAAAAAAATGGCAACAATTGTAAAAACATTAGTAGATAAATCAGGTTGGGATGAGGATATTGTGAAGCTTGCAGAAGCGTGGGACTTGCATCTGCGAAGCTTAAGAATGAGTGGTCCAACAAGCAACCTTGAACGATTGTTGAAGGATCTTCAGAATGATTGCACTGAAATCATGATGGCGCTTCAAGTACAGGATATCACTCAACAGCATATTGGTGCTGTTATGGGAACGATCGAGGCGGTTGCTGAAGGACTTAGAAAACTCACGACAGGATTTTTCGGTACGAATACAGAAGAAAATATTTCGCCGTTGCCTACCATCCCGGTTCAATCTGATATGGAAAATGTTGGTGAAGCAGATAGGAAAAAAATGGTTGAATCCTTGCTAAGCAAGGCGCGAGCAGGACAATTATAGAAGTTGAAATTTGAAAATCTGAATGAATACGAAATTCAATATTCATGAGTCTAAAAAAGGTGAGAGTATGTCATACGAAGAGAAAAGTGAAAAACTTGAAGGGACAACGGAAAACGTAATAACTGCGCTGCAAAAGGTTATCACATTGCTTGATCGTATTAAAAACTCGATTGAGGAAAGCTCAAGCAAAATTCCCAATGCATCAATCCAGTTGAATACAGTAACACAAGCAACAGAACTCGCCACGGTGGAAATTCTTGATGTTCTCGATTTGATGGGAACGAAGATTCATATACTAGAAAATGGAATGAAAGAATTCGATCAAGATGGAATTTCCGAAAAGCAACTTTTAATGCTTACAGGTATCAAGCAGACTTTGGCTGAATTGAAAGAAAATACAAGCAATATCACTGTTGCTTTACAGGTGCAGGATATAACGGCACAAAAAATTGGCGCAGCAAATCATCTCATAGAATCTGTCCGTAAAGAATTATTAAACGAGTTGAACTATTTCGAGACAGCCAGACAGAAAACCGACAATGCACGGCGTCAATTTGAAGTAGAGATAGACGGACCCAAAGCATTCGATCTCAATGCCTCATATATGAAAACGCCCGAACATCAATCAAAGATTGATGAAGTCATTACGGCTTGGCAGGAAAAAGAAGCAAAGTAACTTAGAGTGTCTTTCCAGTGTGGATGTTCAAAAAAGATGGAACATTATTAAATGGATGATAAACAAGATATAGCCGGTTTTGATGATGATATGAAGGAAATCTTTGACAGTTATCTTGTTGAAGCCAAAGAAATTCTCGATCATCTCAGTCAGGATTTGCTTGTATTGGAAAAAAAACCTACTGATACAAATTTATTAAATAATATCTTTCGAGGAGTACATACACTCAAAGGCACTTCGTCGTTTCTCGGTTTCAACCAAATGACTGAGCTGGCTCATACCAGTGAAGATTTATTGAACAAACTCCGGAAAGGTGATTTTATTGCCGATGATAAAATCATAGATGTACTTATTGAAGCTCACAGTGCAGCGAGTGCACTCCTACAGCGAATTGAGAGTCGCAATCTTCAGCCAATCGAACTGAATGGTATTATTCAAAAATTACAAGGAGCAATGCAGCAGCAACCTGATATAGTTCAGGTTGAAAATGTTATACAGGCAAAAAAGGAAGAAGCTTCGCAAGTATCTGAAATATTTGATTCCATGCATCAACGCACAGCTGATTCGACAATCCGGGTTGACATTGGCAGGCTTGACGATTTAATGAATCTTGTTGGTGAGCTCGTTCTTGCCCGCAATCGTCTTTCACAGGCAACCCAATCTCTGATAGAGAAACATGAACAGATGGAGATATCAAAACATATCGCTGATGTCAGCAGTCAGATTGATTTTGTAACAACAGAACTTCAGATGGCCGTCATGAAAACGCGGATGGTTCCGATTGAAAAGGTGTTCAATGGACTTCCTCTTGTCGCCAGAGATCTTATGCGTACAACAGGTAAAGATGTCGATCTTCAAATTTATGGTAAGGAAACAGAGCTAGATAAATCTATAGTAGAAGAATTGAACGATCCGCTTGTCCATATGGTCCGTAATGCTATTGATCATGGCATTGAATCACCAGAAGAGAGAACGAAACAAGGAAAGCCATCACAAGGAATCGTTGTAGTTAACGCAGAGCGTGATGGAAATTATATTCTCATCACAATGGAAGATGACGGGCGTGGTATGGATGCCGAGCAAATTAAGCAGAGAGCGATCGAAAAAGGATTAGTCTCGGAAGCACAGACACAGGAAATGTCGACATCCGACATCTTTAACTTGACTTTCATTCCTGGTTTCAGTACAAAGCGTGAAATCACCAATGTATCGGGTAGAGGTGTTGGGATGGATGTTGTTAAAACCAATATCGCAAAGTTAAAGGGTATTGTCGAAATAGCTTCCGAATTTGGCAAGGGTACAATTATCACCTTGAAAGTACCGTTAACGCTTGCAATCATTCAAGGCCTTCTTATGAAGGTGGTCGACGAAATTTTCGCTGTTCCTTTGAGTGCAGTGCTCGAGATTATTCGCGTTAGACCTGATGAGATATACACAATTCAGGGACGGGAAGTAATACGAGTCAGGGATGTTATCTTACCGCTTGCGAGAATGTCCGACATTATTGGAAATTCAAAAGCCGCAAAACAGTCGCCAGAATCATATGTTGTCGTAGTTGGTTGGGCAGAGAAACGAATCGGTCTTCTAGTTGATTCTCTACAAGGACAAAAAGAAGTTGTTATCAAAACGTTAGGCAATTATCTGGGTGATGTTCCTGGAATAGCAGGATCGACTATCCTCGGAGATGGAAGTGTCATTTTAGTCATCGACGTTGGTCAATTTATCGAATTGTTTGCGCGTCATTTTGGAAAAGTAGCATAGGTAATGGATGTTATATGAGACAATCCGAAGAAAACTTGATTAAAGTTATTATAATTGATGATTCTGCATTTATGCGGAAATCATTAACACTTATGTTGGAATCGGATCCAGAAATCCGTGTTATTGCTACTGCTCGAGATGGTAACGATGGAATAGAGAAGATTAGTAAATTGAAACCAGACATAGTAACGCTGGATATTGAAATGCCCAGCATGGATGGTCTCACCGCTTTAAAAATTATTATGGAACAAATGCCGGTGCCAGTGCTCATGGTAAGCTCTTTGACGACAGAAGGTGCACAATCTACAATGAAGGCATTTGACTTAGGTGCAGTTGACTTCATTTCAAAAGATCTGGCATCAATTTCGACGAATATCAAGAATATCAAAGATGAACTTATCGACAAGATAAAACAAATTGCACGGAGCCGTTTAGTCCAAACACGATTTCGCATGAGACGGTTGGTACAATCGTCACGTGAGAGAAAAAGTCAAGTTAAACCAGCACCTAGAACTATCTCATTTGAAAGTGCAGCATCAGATTTCCAGGCGGTCGTTGTTGGGATATCAACGGGTGGACCTGAAGTTTTACATAAGATTATTCCAAAAATTCCAGAAAATTTTCCGATAGGTATGGCAATTGTTCAACACATGCCTCCTCATTTTACAAAAAGCTTGGCAGAGAGACTGAATAGTATGAGCAAGGTTTATGTAAAGGAAGCGGAACATGGGGAAGCCATTGAAGCGGGCAAAATACTGATTGCACCAGGTGGTAGACAAATGACATTTTGCAACGAGGGTCCACATGTGACAATAAAAATCTCCGACGACCCCTTTAATATATTGTACAAGCCTTCTGCAGATATCATGATGAAGTCTGCAGCTGTAACGTTTCAAGGACCGTTGCTCGGCGTCATTATGACTGGTATGGGAAAAGATGGGGTTGAAGGGTTGAAATGCATAAAATCAAAAGGTGGATATGTAATTGCTCAAGATGAAGAAAGCTGTATTGTGTATGGTATGCCACAGGCGGCACTTCAAGAAGGTGTTGTAGATTCTATGGCGTCACTAGAGAAAATCTCGCTTGCATTTAACCAGTTGACAGAATTAAGGGCGCAAGCACAAACACATGTTGGCAGAGGAGAAGGTATATGATTGAATATACCATTCATGATAATCTAAATATTACTTTCGGTGAATCGGATGCGAGGCGCGTTTCTGATGACCAGAATATAATATCATTCAAGCGATCACTGGGAAGCAGGGACCAGCGTTTAAAATCAAATGACTCTTTTATAGAAGGCGCTGATAACAGATTGATTCCGGTTATGAATATTCAAGGTGCATTCCATGCATTAGAACAATTAATGCTACATCGTCAAGAATTAGAACAACTTTCTAAAGAAATTGTAAAAATATATACGGAAATACTTCAAGTTGATGGTACTTGCATATACAAATGTACTGCAGAGGGTGCTCTTAATGTTCTAGCTTATAATACTACGTGGTCAAATATCTTTTCCACATTGCAATCAGTGGAAGAAGTTAATGACCCAAATATTCTTTTAAACAAAACAATTTTATTCCCGAGTACAGCAAATACGAACGTACTGAAGATAGATCGACTGTCTAAAGCGGTACCTCTGTCCTTAGATGCGCGTAATTATGGCTCTGTTGTATCATTACCACTTGTATGCGACGGTACAACGGTTGGCGCGATCTCGCTATTCAGTGTCCATCCGCAATTCTTTACAGCAGAGCGTATAGATGTACTCCGGACAATTGCTTATCTGACTGCTTCACTTTATATGAACCTTCAAATAAGGGATGTCCTTGAAAAAGAACAGAATGAACGAATAACTCTTCAAAAAGACGTTCAGATTTTACGTGAGCAAGTAGCTTCTCATCAACGAGATGTCGATACAAAGGTCGACGCCAATATTGCCTATAATGAATTGGAAGCATTGTCATATTCGGTATCTCATGATTTGCGTGCACCAATACGCGCTATACGGAATAATTGCGAATGGTTGAGTACACAACATACAGGAAACCTCGACCTGGAAGGGCAATCACTTTTACAACAGATTACCACAAGCTCCGAGAACATGGAAAAGCTTCTTGATGGATTACTCGCATTTTCAAAAGTTGTCCAAATCGATCCACAACAATCGTTGATTGATATGACGACCCTCGTGCGTACAGTAGTTGACGATTTATTGAAATGTGAAAGCAGCTCGTCTTCTCTTTCAATAGCTATCCAACCGCTGATGCCTGCGTTCGGTGATGCAACATTGATACGCCAAGTATGGTACAACCTTCTTTCGAATGCATTTAAATATACACACTACAAGCAAAAGCGGGAGGTGACCATTGATTCACATCTGTTCAACGGAGGTGTGAAATATTGCGTGAGTGATAACGGTATCGGATTTGATATGCACTATGTTGACCGGCTTTTCGGTGCATTTCACAGATTACATGCTGCTGAAGAATTTGAAGGAACAGGAGTTGGCTTGGCTATTGTCCAGCGGATTGTCCGAAGACACGGTGGGCAGGTTTGGGCTGAAGGCGTAGTGGACAATGGTGCTCGGTTCTATTTTACACTTCCAAAAACAATAAGTAAAACAATAGGCATAATGCAATGACACAACAAAATGGAAATTTAGAAATTCTGATGCTGGAAGATATTCCGATCGATGCTGAAATGATCGAACGGGAACTTCAGAACGCAAACATTTTATACAATGCACGGCGCGTAGCATCCAAGAGCAAGTTCTTGAAAGAGCTTGAAATATCTTCACCAGATTTAGTGCTTGCAGATTATTCGCTGCCTCAGTTCAGTGGCTTGGAAGCGTTGAAAATAGTGCGAGAAAAGAAAAATAGAATTCCTTTTATTCTTGTAACAGGAATGAAAAATGAAGAAATAGCTGTCGAATGCCTTAAAGAAGGTGCTGACGATTATATCCTAAAATCAAGCCTCCGTAGACTACCGGGTGCGATTCAAAATGCGCTTGAAAAACAAAGAGCAGAACGGGAAAATGAGCGGCTTGAAGAGGAACTTAGACGGTCTCAGAAACAAATGTTCACCATCTTTGAGAGTATCACTGATGCAGTGTTTTCTGTGAACAAATCGTGGGATGTGATGTATTTAAACCCGCGATCCGACGCATTACTAGTGAAAGTAAATAAGCGACGTGAAGACCTTTGGGGGAAGAATTGGTGGAATGAATTTCCCGCCCCTAGCGATTCAGTTGCATATAAAGCTTTACATCGAGCTATGGCAGAACATGAATTTGCCGAATTTGAAGAGTACAATTCTGCATTAGATTCATGGGTGCAAGTTCGGGCATACCCCGCAGAAGACGGACTTGCCATTTATATGCAAGATATTTCTGAACGTAAAAGAGCAGAAGAAAAAATTAGAGAACAAGCGAATTTACTTGATATCGCACAAGATGCAATTATTGTTCGCGACCTTAACGATAATATCATTTACTGGAACAATAGCGCAGAGAGAATCTATGGATGGAATCAAGAAGAAGCAGTGGCAAAAAATGCTTCTAAATTGTTAAACACGGAATTGGACACTATTGAGCGTGCGTTACAAGATGTTGAAAAGAAGGGATCATGGTTTGGCGAATTGCATCAGGTAACCAAGACGCAAAAAAGTGTTATTGTTGAAAGCAGGTGGAGCATCGTTCGGGATGAGCAAGGAAAGCCAAAGTCAATCCTTACTATCAATACTGATATCACTGATAAAAAGAACATTGAGCAGCAGTTTCTTCGTGCACAGCGTTTGGAGAGCGTAGGTACTCTGGCAAGCGGGCTTTTACATGACCTCAATAATGTTCTGACACCAATCATTCTAGCCGTTCCTTTTATGAAGGAAAAATTAACGGATGAACCAAGTCAAGATATCCTAAGAACACTGGAAAGCTCTGCAAAACGAGGTGAAGGAGTCGTAAGACAACTGATGTCGTTCGTACGTGGAGTTAAAGGCGATCATGTTATACTTCAATTAAAACTTCTTGTGATGGAAATATTACATTTCGTCGCAGAAACATTTCCGCCAAATATAAAAGTAGTGAAGCATTGTCCAAAGGATATCTGGTATGTTGTGGGAGATTCAACGCAATTGTATCAGGTATTAATGAATCTTTCGATCAACGCCCGCGATGCAATGCCCAATGGTGGAATGCTCACAATTGATCTACAAAACGTTACACTCAGCGAACAAGAAGCAGGGTTGCACCTTGGAGCTACGCCTGGAATGTATGTTATCTTAAGTGTGAAAGATACCGGCAGTGGAATTCCAATGGAAGTAATCAATCGAATATTTGACCCATTTTTCACAACAAAGGAGCCAGGGAAAGGAACTGGCTTGGGCCTATCGTCAGCGCTAAGCATTGTAAAAAGCCATGGCGGGTTCATTGATGTTCATAGTGAGGTAGGCAAAGGAACAGAGTTCAAAGTCTATCTTCCTGCAAAGGAAGAGGAAGCGAATGTAGAAGCCACGCGAGATTGTACTATCCCGACAGGACATGGTGAGACAATCCTTGTTGTGGATGATGAAAAAACACTGCAAGATCTTTTACGGCCAACACTTGAAAAGAAAAACTTTAAAGTATTGTCTGCGTTTGATGGGAATGAAGCAATTACAGTTTATAAAGAAAATCAAGATAAGATTGATATTGTACTAATGGATATGCTGATGCCAAGACGAAGCGGCCTATCGACGATTCCAGAACTCAGGCAAATAAATCCACGAATTAAAATAATTTGTATGACAGGATGCATGTTGGATAACCTGGGCAGTGAAATGAATGCGATGATGCAAGAATTACACTTCCTTCAGAAACCTTTTAATTATGAAGATGTAGCTACAATGGTGAACGAAGTACTGTGTGAAACTCCAAAAGCATGCATTGCAGGGTGATATGAAGATTTAGTAAAATGCCGTTTATATTGCGACTTAATTGTGAGAAAATAATATTATGGCTGTTAAAACGATTTGGGATCAAAAAAGGATCGGTGTAATTCGGAAAGTTACAACTTCAACTGCCACCGTTGCACTTGATTCGCAATTATCAAGTCTTTCATTGCAATTGAATGGAAAAACTTATCCTATCGGACAGATAGGTACATATGTGCTTGTACCGGTGGGCAGACAGGTTTTACTTGGTATGGTATCAGAATTCAAGAAGTTCGAATATGGTGAAAACGGTAGGACAAAAATTCATTATGAAATGAAAATTTCACTTATCGGATCTGTGAAGAATGGCATTTTTGAACGCGGTGTTTCCACTTTTCCAACAGCGGAAACACCAGTGTATATTATGGAAGAAAAAGATCTTTCTGTCGCTTTTTCAGTATTTCAGCGGTTCGGATTTTCAGCAGGCAGGCTCTCGCTTTTTGAAAACGAGCGCGCCTATATTGATCCCAATCGTTTTTTTGGAAAACACCTTGCAGTGATTGGAGCAAGCGGTTCCGGTAAGTCATGCACTGTCGCTTCAATTCTTCAAAAGGTGGTCAACTTTCCTGATACAAAAGTTGTTATTTTAGATTTACATAATGAATATCGAAGCGCTTTTCCTAAAAACAGTCAGTATCTTAATATAACAGAACTCGAGTTGCCATTTTGGTTAATGACTTTTCAAGAAATGACGGAAGTATTCGTTAATCCTTCAGATGAACACGCGGCAACTCATATTACTGTTTTAAAAGAGCTAGTCTTTCAAGCAAAACGCATGCAAAATCCAGAGTTGAAAAATGTCCTAACGATTGATACGCCAGTGTACTACGATTTCGCAAAAGTTCGATCGAAAATAGAAGCACTTGATTCAGAAAAAAGTGGGCCTTTTTATGGGAAGTTTGCCAGATTTTTGGTGCAGCTCGATACAAAATTAAATGACCCGCGTTATGATTTCATGTTTAAACCTAGACTTTATATTCACTCTGCATCATTTTCAGAATTGCTAACAAAAATGTTTGGACCTAATGGAGCTGCGAAGATTACGATAATGGACATGAGTGGTGTCCCATTCGATATTGTTAACACCGTCGTTTCTCTTATGGCAAGATTAGCATTTGATTTTAATTTTTGGAATATTAGTCGCCGTGAATGTCCAATCCTCTTGGTTTTTGAAGAGGCGCATAACTATTTGTCAACAAGCACAGAAGGAACGCAATCGGCAAGGCGCACGGTAGAACGCATTGCAAAAGAAGGCAGAAAATACGGGGTTAGCTGTATGATCGTAAGCCAGAGACCCTCTGATATTTCCGATACGATATTATCTCAATGCAACAATTTTGTAGTAATGCGTCTCACAAATCCGATAGATCAGAATTATGTATGCCGGCTCGTTGCAGACACCTATCCCGGTCTTGAAAACCTTCTCCCTTCACTTCGTCAAGGAGAGGGATTGTTTGTTGGCGATGCTGTTCCTATGCCACTGCGTATTCAAATGGATCCGCCAGATCCGGAACCAGCAAGCGCGGATATTCAGTTTTTTGATAAATGGAAACGTAAAAATGAACCGACAAATGTTGGCGAAATAGTAAGACGATGGTGGTATCAAGAACGTTGTTAATGTGAATAATTTTGTACTTAGTAAAAGAGGAAGTACCATGGAATTCATAAAATTATAGATGTGGTAATGATAGTATTAACAATAATGTGTAGATATTGTGAATGACCAACAAGTGATGACTACAACACCGAATTTGTCTGAAGAAATCCGAATGGAAGCCAACCATATTTTAAAAGTGGTTGACCAAGCCATTAAAGCAGGATATTTAGACGAGGCAAAAGAGCATCTTGAAAAAGCAAAGAAGATTGATCCAACCAATGCATACATTTATGCGTTCCAAGAACGAATTGCCTTCCTAAAAGAGGAAGCAGAGAAGAAAAAAACCGCAGCATCTAATCGTGGAGCGATGGAGGACGCAGCACGAGCAACACTCGATGCCGATCGTCGGCGTGCGGAAGAGGAACGGTTAAAAAGAGAAGATGCGCAAGTGAAACTACTAGAGGAGGAGCGGCAGAAAAAACTGGAAGTGGAGAAACAATACCAGGATGAATTGATCCGAATCGCTAAAGAACACGCAACACCTAACAAAGAACAGATAACACCTAGCAAAGAACAGATAACGCCTAGCAAAGAACAGATGACACCTAACAAAGAACAGATAACACCTAGCGTTGCTCCTACTTTAAAGATTCCTGAGCGTGTGCCCTATGTTCCCCCAGAGCCGCCTAGAAAGACTGAAGATGTACCGCCGCAACGACCTGTACAGCAGAAAAAAACTGTACCGACAGCAGCACAACAAAGTGAATCGGTGACGAAAGCGAACGATGCTCACGATATGTATAAACGTGTATTATTGCTTGCTTGGGCAGATGGTGCAATGTCACCAGAAGAAGAGAGTCAGCTTAGGGATTTGCGAACAACACTCCGTATTACAATGGAGGAACACACACAGCTTGAGTTAGAAGCCAAGGAAGAATCCTATGCACATGCATTCACGCTTGTTTGGACTTCTGGGATGAGTGCGAATGAGCGCTCTGCTGTTATTAATGAACTAAGGCAAAAGTATCAAATTTCAGCAGAAGCACATTCTAGAGTCGAAGCAAAAGTTCTCGTAGAATTTGGTCATCATCAAAATAAGCCAATGCTCTATGTTATTGATGACGATGAGAATACGCTTGGTATGATCGTACGAGTGCTTGAAGGCGGAGGATTTGCTGTACAGGCTTACAATACATCTGATGAGGCGCTTACCGGACTTAAGCATGATATGCCTGATTTGATCGTGTCTGACATCAACCTCGAGACCTCCACCATTGGAGGATTTTCGTTCTATGAAAAAGTTCGACAATTGCATCATCTAAGTCACGTACCATTCATTTTTTTAAGTGGAATGATTGATGAGGGTATGATACGGTACGGAAAAGGTCTAGGAGCAGATGATTATCTGACAAAACCCTTTTCCGGTGAAATGCTTATCGATACGATCAAAGGAAAACTAAAGCGCTATAAACAGTTAAAAAATAATTAGTATTGACAAAACAATATAATATGCTCACTCAGATATAAAGGAGCAAAGGTATGATGAATATTTTTAAAAGATCATTACAAGCAACGCTGATTGCGAGATTTTTGGTTCCGTTACTATGTATTTTTATTTTCGGAGTCACGTACTACGCGATCAACCAGATATCGGCTGGCCGTGAAGCGTCTGCCCAAAATGCACGATTACTTGGAGAAACACTCTCATTTTCGGTTGGAGCAGGATTGAATGACGGCAACTTCGATCTCGTTCAAACGTCTTTTAACTGGGCGAAGGGAGATGCTGCTGTTGCCTTTGTATTGATCCTAGACGAATCCAATAAAACAATTATTGAGCACAATCCACGACAGTTATCCTATGATTTGTCCACACTCATACGGCGTGAAGCATTTGACGATGCGACCGATGTTGTGGTCTCTGTACGTCCGATCGAATATAAAAGCAGAAAGTTAGGTACAACAATTGTCGGTGTTAGTATGGAACCTATTATGGCTTCTATCAATAAACAGATATGGTGGTCAATCTTATTTAATCTGGTTATTCTTGTTCTTGGAATTGGATGGGTTTTCATCTTTTCGCGAAATTTAGCAAGGGATATTCAAGCTGTACAAGTGAGTATAGACAATGCAGATCTGAATACACAATTTGACACTGAACGGCAAGATGAAATGGGTCAACTTCAGAATTCTTTCGATCGGTTTGTAGGATCTATCCGCGACACATTAATTCAAGTATCAGAAACGGCTGCTTCCGTTGCGAGCGCAAGTGCAGAGATAAGCTCAAGCACGGAAGAAATGGCAGCAGGTTCTCAAGAACAGACAACGCAATCGGAGGAAATAGCAAGGGCGGTTGAACAAATGGCCAAAAGCATCGCTGTGAATTCAGAGAGCGCTGGGGAAACTGCACAGACTGCAGAGAAAGCCAAAACCGCCGCGGAGCAAGGCGGAAATGTCGTTTCAGATACAGTGAGAGAAATGAAACAGATTGCGAATGTTGTGCGAGAGTCTGCAGGGACGATTCAAAATCTTGGAAAATCAAGCGATCAAATTGGTGAGATAATTGGTGTGATTGAACATATTGCCGATCAAACAAATTTATTAGCTCTTAATGCGGCTATCGAAGCGGCGAGGGCGGGTGAACAGGGTCGCGGATTTGCAGTGGTTGCAGATGAAGTGAGGAAATTGGCAGAGCAGACAACTAAGGCGACAAAACAAATTGCTGGCATGATTCAGCAAATTCAATCAGATAGCCATGGTGCCGTTAGCTCTATGGCGAATGCCACAAAGCAAGTGGATGCAGGGATTGCATTAGCAGATCGGGCTGGAGCATCTCTGCAGGAGATCGTTCAGACTTCACAAAAAGTTACTCACATGGTAACTCAGATTGCAGTTGCAAACGAAGAACAGTCGAGCACTAGTGAACAAATCAGCAAGAACATGGAAGCTATTGCTACGGTTACTCAACAAACTGCTTCAGGCACTCAGCAAATTGCTCGTGCAGCGGAAGATCTGAATCGATTGACGGAAGCTCTTCAACACCTTGTTAATCAATTCAAGTTATCATCACAAAAAGAACAGGAAGCATTTACTACACCTCCACAGAAATCATTTCCGATGAAGTCACGGCAGCAATTGGATACTTAGTGCAAAATATATATTAAATTTCTATTTCTTTTCATAAGTGAAAGGATACAAAAGCCATGAGGCACCTACTTGTTCTTCTAATCAGTTTATTCCTAATAAATAACGGAGATATTTTCGCGCAGAATTCTAATAATAAAGTGAATGCGAAAAATATTACAATAGGACTTATTGGAAAAAGCCAATCGAATCCTGTATTTATAGCTGCATATTCTGGAGCCCGCGTAGCCGCAAAAGAAATAGGAGCAAAATATGGTGTGCAGGTTACTATCGATTGGCAGACACCACAAAACGAGAACCCAAAGGAACAAGCTCAAGCAATTGAACGGCTTAGTCGTTCTGGTGTGGCTGGAATTGCCATTGCATGTAGCGATGCGAATATGTTAACTTCTCCAATCAATAAAGCGGTAGATCTCGGTATACAAGTAGTTTGCTTTGATGCTGATGCACCGAAGAGTAAACGATTCGCATATTATGGATCGGATAATTCTGAATTTGGACGTGCGCTCATGAAAGAGCTTGCTCAAGTAATGAATGAACATGGAGTCGTAGCAATTATTGGTGGTAATAGGAATGCGCTAAATCTTCAGCGTCGAATTCAAGCTGTCAAAGAAGAACTTAAGAATTATCCGTCTATGAGCCTTCTCCCAAATGGAGTATTTTATCATGAGGAACTTCCAGAAAAAGCATCTGAAGTAGTAGCTCGAGCACAAAAAGCTAATCCCCAAATTGGAGGTTGGGTATTTGTTGGTGGCTGGCCACTCTGGATGAAAAATGCGATAAAATGGGAACCAGGGAAGGTCAAGATTGTCGCATGTGATGCGCTTCCGAGTGAATTGGAATACGTCAAGAGCGGTCATGTTCAAGTTCTTATCGCTCAAGGCTGTTTTTTATGGGGATATAAATCTGTCGAAATTTTGCTTAATAAAATAATGAAGAATCAAACGCCGACTGAAGAATTAATTGTTGATCCACCAACTCGTGTCACGAAAGAAAATCTGGACGAATGGTCTCTCAATTGGAAGAAGTGGATGCTTAAAGAAGCAGTGAATCGTTGAGGATATAAAGTGCTTAGCGAGTGATGCGAATATCATCGTTGGATAATTTTTTTTACCATTACACGAAATCCGCAAATAATGGAACCGTTTTAATGCCATAGGTCATGTCTTTATTTAAATACGATAAAAATTATCTACAATAACAAGGATAAATAATATGAGACACCGAATCGTTCTAATTTTCTGCGTTTTACTAGTTCACATCGGACTGGTTTACGCTCAAAGAAATAAGGATGTTTCCAACAAGAAGAATGTCACTATCGGAATGATTGGAAAAATTGCCGACAATCCTGTTTTTGTCGCCTCCTATTCCGGGGCTCGATTGGCAGCAAAAGAACTAAGTAAAAAATATAATGTTGATATTTTTATTGATTGGCAGACTCCTGCAACAGAAAATGTTGAAGAGCAAGCAACAGCCATAGATCACTTTGCTCGGTCAAAAGTAGATGGCATTGCGATCGCATGCTCCGATGCCAACTATCTGACATCGGCGATCGATAAAGTTTCTGAGAAGGGAATACCGGTCATGTGTTTTGATTCTGATGCACCGAAGAGCAAACGCTTTGCATATTGTGGAGCGGACGATGCCGAATTTGGTAAAATGCTCATGAAGGAAATAGCAGACGAATTAAAGGGAAAAGGAGTTATTGCTGTCCTTGCTGGGAATAAAAATGCATTGAACCAACAACGCCGTCTGCAAGGATTGAGAGAAGAACTTAAAAAATATCCAAAAATTACTCTCTCTCCCGAAAACATTTATCATAATCTAGAAATAACAGAGCGGGCAGTGGAAACTGTTACACATGCACAAAAAATGAATCCCAATATTGAAGGATGGGTTTTTATAGGTAGTTGGTCGCTTCTCGTGAAAAACAGTATTAAGTGGAATCCAGGAGAAATAAAAGTAGTTGCCGGAAATGCGGTTCCAGCTGAATTAGAATATGTGAAAAGCGGTTATGTACAAAGTCTTGTCGGTGTGAATTGTTTCCAAATGGGATACAAAACGATTGAATCGTTACTCGATAAAATACTTACTAATAGTAATCCGAAAGAATCAAAAATGTTTATTCCATTAACCCCAGTCTCAAAATCAAATGTAGAAGAATGGTCGCTCAATTGGAAGAAATGGTTACTCAAGGAAGCAGTAAATCGTTAAGGATATGCGGTCTTATAAATGAAATGAAAAATAAATATGATGAAGCTTTTTTATAACTACTCAACGCAATTGATCTCCCAAAGGAATCCCTTTGGGAGATTAGATAAAAGGAATATCGTCGAAAATGCTTATCAACCTTTTATGAGAACTATCATGAAGATACTTCTTACATTTCACTTTATCCTTCAGAAATTAAAATTCTCAGGATCTGCGCCGACACGTTGGTGCTTATCTAAACGATCGATTGCCAGCATATCTTCCGCCGATATTTCAAAATCGAATATCTGTGCATTGGCAACGATTCGTTCATGATGAACCGACTTAGGAATTGTAACGACACCCTTTTGCAGGTCCCATCGCAGAACTATTTGAGCAATATCTTTTCCATATTTTGAACCAAGATCTTGTAATTCCTTGATATTGAATATTTTTCCCTGCATTAACGGACTCCATGCTTCGTATTGAATCTTATGAGCACAACAAAAGTCTATTAATTTCTGCTGAACAAGGTGGGGGTGAAATTCCATTTGGTTTACCATCGGAACAATCGTGCAATGTTTTAAAAGATCTTCAAGATGATAGCGAAGAAAATTACTCACGCCAATAGCTCGGACTTTACCCTCGGCATATAATTGTTCCAGAGCTCTCCAAGTTTCGATGTATTTTCCCTTCACCGGCCAATGCACTAGATATAAATCGAGATATTCGAATCCTAGAAGTTTCATGCTTATTTCAAAAGCGCGCAGAGTGCTATCGAATCCTTGATCGGAGTTCCAAACTTTGCTTGTCACAAATATTTCTTTGCGCGGAATTCCACTCTCTGCTACAGCCTGACCTACACCACGTTCATTTCCGTAAAGAGATGCTGTATCGATGTGTACATAACCGGTAGATAATGCGTATTTTACAGCGTGTATTACTTCCTCCCCATCATCAACCTGAAATACACCNNCGCCATTATATAATTCTACTGTACCGCGTATGTTGGTAATCTTCATAAGTACACTCCAATTTTCACTTGGCTGATATCACGAGAGAACCATGCTCTATTTTTATTTCAATGTTTGAGTAAACAACCACTTGTAAAGTTTCGGATCTGCATATGCCTGAATCCATGATTGTGCGTGATCTGCTTCCGGATAAAATGTAAATCGGATATTATTTCCGCATACCTTCAATGCATCAACAAGAATTTCAGTTTGCCATGATTGCACGGCTTCATCTCTTCCCCCGTGGAAAGCCCAGATTGGAAGATCTTTAAGATCGCAGAGATTATCCGGAATTTCCTTACTTTTAAATTTATAGGCACCCGCAATTGGTACGATTGCCGCAAAATATTTAGGATATCGAAGTGCAAAATTCCACGTGCCGGCTCCTCCCATGCTGAGTCCTGTTACGTATACGCGCTTTGTATCTACGGAATATTTTGATTGTACTTGATCTAACAATTCCTTTAATGGATCGATCATGTCATCCCAGAGTCTTTTATCAAGAGGTAACTGTGGAGATACCACAATGCAGGGGAAATCCTTCTGTTGAACTAATGTCTTTGGTAAAGGATGTATTTTAAGAAGTTCAATGTTATTCCCGCGTTCGCCCATGCCATGGAGGAAGAGAATTAAAGGCCATTTCTTTTTAGTATTTTTTCCGTATGATTCCGGCAGATAGAAGAGGAAGTTTATATCTACAGCTTTTTTGATTTTATTTATTGAACTCGGTTCTATGGTTTTTGAATATGCATGCTGACCAATAGCTGCAACCGATGGAGGAGGGAAGTTATTCATTGTCGTACCTGTCGTGGTGCATCCATCAACTAAAAAAACACATAATGTAAAGAGCTATAGGTTAATTAAAAATAAACGCAATGAATGAAAAGTCGTTGTTACCTCTTCGTCGATGATAATCTTTGGACGATTGAAAAAGAAATCCCTTTATCAGAGCAAGACGAACGAAATAATCTGTCGGGATGACTGCCATTCTAATAAGCATCAGATTGTTATATCGAATTTTCTTCTAATCTACTAAACCCTTAGCTTGTTTTCAACCACGGCAATTAAGGTAAGACTTTTGCTATTTCACTGCTCTTTACTTACCTTAAAAATGAATCTGTCCATACGGGACTTCTTCGAAGCAGCCAAAGTTACTCGTATCTTCTTTCAATTATGAAATTGCAATTCCTTTTCCAATTATCGTATTCGTGATGCTCTATGAGAAATGAATCCTTGCATAAGGCTTTTCTTCTTTTTCTATTTGTTGCACTTTCTTCCCTCTGCCATACAGCATTCGCCGATGATGGCTACAACCTATGGCTGAAGTATCCGAAAGTTGATGATAAAAATCGGTTAAAGGAGTATCGACAAACAATTTCCTCCATCATCGTTTCAGGCCAATCAAACACATGCAGAATTATACGCGATGAATTGAAGAACGGTCTGAGTGGATTGTTCGGCAAAGATATCTCATTTGGAAACTCACTCAAAGCAGGATCTCTTATCATTGGCACACCCCGCACTTCGAGTTTCATAAAAATGATGAACGCTGCCGTCTCATTCAATAAATTGGGAACGGAAGGTTATATCATCAGATCAATAAAGACAGATGGCAAGTGGTCATTGGTGATCGGTGCCAATAATGATCTCGGCCTATTATATGGTACATTTCATTTATTACGACTCATGCAGACTCATCAATCACTTGCGGATCTCGATGTAGTCTCGAAACCAAAAATTCAATATCGCCTTCTCAATCATTGGGATAATCTTGATGGTTCTGTTGAACGCGGTTACGCCGGTAAATCTTTATGGAAGTGGGATGATTTGCCGGAAAAAATCGACAGTCGATATTTTGATTATGCTCGTGCGAATGCTTCTATCGGCATCAATGGCACCGTGATTAACAATGTCAACGCTAACCCGAACATATTCAAACCCGAATACCTTGAAAAAATTGCGAAGCTGGCCGATATCTTTCGCCCGTACGGCATTCGAGTATTTCTTTCTGCCAATTTTTCGTCGCCAATTTCTTCCCAGTTCGTATTGGATGACAATCGAAAAGGAGGAATTGGCAATCTTAAAACTTCTGATCCGCTCGATCCCGAAGTAAAACTCTGGTGGAAAAATAAGGTGAAGGAAATTTATGATCTCATACCCGATTTTGGCGGCTTTTTAGTAAAAGCAAATTCGGAAGGAATGGCCGGTCCGCAAGACTACAATAGAACACATGCCGACGGTGCAAATATGTTAGCGGAAGCGCTTGCACCGTACCATGGTATCGTAATGTGGCGGGCATTCGTATACAATGCCGATGTCGATCCTGATCGTGTGAAACGCGCATATAAAGAATTTGTTCCACTTGACGGCAAATTCCTTCCTAATGTTTTTGTACAAGCCAAAAATGGTCCGCTCGATTTTCAGCCACGTGAACCTGTTCAGCCATTATTCGGAGCCATGCCAAAAACTCCGCTAATGCTCGAACTCCAAATTACACAGGAATATCTCGGCCACTCAACCCATCTTGTTTATCTTGCTCCGATGTGGAAAGAATATTTTCAATTCGATACATATACAAAAGGCCAGGGCTCGACTCTTGCTTCAATTGTCGATGGCACTTTGGACCATTATCAAATGACCGGCATTGCAGGTGTTACAAATATCGGAGATGATCGTAATTGGTGTGGACATTTATTTGCTCAAGCTAATTGGTTTGCTTATGGTCGGCTTGCATGGGATCATGCGTTGTCTTCAAAAGAAATTGCCAATGAATGGATTAAGATGACGATCAGTAACGATTCCGCTGTTGTTTCTAAAGTCCAATCGATGATGATGGATTCACGTGAAGCGTGCATCAATTATATGACGCCATTAGGATTACATCATATTATGCAGGTAGATTTCCATTACGGTCCGGGTCCGCAGCACAACATAGGAAGAGAGGATTGGAGATCTACGTATTATCATCGGGCAGATAGTATCGGATTAGGCTTCAATCGCAATTCTACAGGCAGCAACGCTGTAAGTCAGTACTTTTCTCCTTTGCGGGAAAAGTTTGACAACATCAATACATGTCCCGAAAAGTACTTGCTCTGGTTCCACCATGTTGGGTGGGATTATAAAATGATATCGGGTAAAACTTTATGGGAAGAACTCTGCACAAAATATTACTCCGGAACAAAATTTGTTGACGATATGATTGGTACATGGTCATCTCTTGAGACATCTGTCGATCCTGAAATCTACTCGCACGTAAAAGCAAAATTAGAAAAGCAAAAAACGGACGCTGCCATTTGGCGGGATACGTGTCTAAATTATTTTCAAAAGTTTAGTAAAAAGCCAATAGAGAATCCATATTTCAACGATCTCCAACGGAATGAAAGAAATAAACAATAAAAGGAGCATGCCGTGACAAAAATAGAACTTTTAATTGTAATATGCCTTGCCCTCTTTTTATTCGGTGCAGTGTGCAATGTAGTAAAAATCGATAAGCTGGCACTTAAAGATGTGTTTGAGAAGCATTTTTTAATAGGAGCGGCGCTCAATGACGATATAGTTTCAGGAAAAGATCCCCAGGCCGCTGAAATTGTTGAGAAGCAGTTTAATACGGTCACTGCTGAAAATGTTATGAAGTGGGAAAAGATCCATCCTAAACTGAATAAATATGACTTCGATGCGTCTGACCGCTTTGTGGACTTCGGTTTAAAAAATAAAATGTTCATTATTGGACATACACTTATCTGGCAGAGTCAAATTCCTGGCTGGGCGTTTGTTGACAGCTCTAAGAAGTTATTGAGCCGCGATGCTATGCTTGCGCGTATGCGCGACCATATCTTTACTATTGTCGGACGTTATAAAGGCAAAGTGAAAGGCTGGGATGTTGTGAACGAAGCTCTCAATGACGAAGGAGAATTTGGAAAAACGAAATGGTTAGAAACTATCGGTAAAGATTTTGTTGCCAAAGCATTTGAATATGCGCATGAAGCTGATCCCAAGGCGGAATTGTATTACAATGATTTTTCTCTTGACAAACCTGCAAAACGTGATGCAGCAGTCCGTCTTGTAAAAGATCTCCAAGCCAAAGGCCTTCGCATTGATGGAGTCGGTATTCAGGGACACTGGGGTATGGATTATCCGATCCGCGAAGACCTTGATGCATTTATTGATTCCATTGGAGCACTCGGTGTTAAAGTGATGGTGACTGAAATGGATATTGATATTCTGCCCGTAGCATCTAATTATATGGGTGCGGATATTAATATTAAGGTGGATTTGCAAAAGAAACTTAATCCTTATGTTGACGGACTGCCGGATGAAGTTCAGAAAAAGCTCACTGACCGTTATTCAGAACTGTTTGCTCAATTACTCGCTCATAAAGGAAAAGTAAGCCGTGTTACTTTGTGGGGTGTCTATGATAAAACTTCCTGGTTGAACAACTGGCCTGTCAGAGGACGCACAAGTTATCCTCTGTTGTTTGACCGCAACTATCAGCCTAAAGCGGCATTTTATGCCATTATTAAAGCGGCGGAAAAAACAAAGTAGTTTAAATTCATTATGATAAATAATAGAGCCGAATTAATCTAAGGGTCGGCCTTTTTACCTATACGAAATTTGAATCTACATTTTATGCTTATAAGCACAAAACATAGACAAAGTCTATCTAATCAGATGTTAGGCGGCGGATAATGATGTTTTGCAATATCACAGAAAAAATATTATACAAGTATAGGTCAACATCTCAGATTAGTGAAATTATTCGCCTAATCTCAAATGGAGAGTTATGGTTTAGTTCTGCTAAATCATTTAACGACCCGTTCGATACTGCGATAACCTATAATTTCGATGGTATCAATTCTCCTATTGCTGAGAAATGGGCTATCGTCGCGGCAAATCGCCA
Organism: Ignavibacteriota bacterium; assembly: GCA_003142475.1. Taxonomy (GTDB): domain Bacteria; phylum Bacteroidota; class Ignavibacteria; order UBA10030; family UBA10030; genus Fen-1298. The sequence continues at coordinate 36,265 of PLMK01000080.1, read as the reverse complement.
TATGCCAAACCACTCGCAATCAGAAAAAGATAAATTCATAGCAGAGAGATTGAAGCAGTTTCGGAATGATCCTGATTTCGCAGAGTCAAGTCGGCAGGAAGCAATTGAACGCAATTATAATTCTTTTGGAATTTGTTCTCTTACAACTAAAAATGATAACCTTCTTATGTGGGCTCACTATGCCAATAAACACAGTGGTCTGTGTATTGGTCTGAGCGTTGAGGTTATGTGGAAAGTTACTCAAGAAATAATTCGTCGTAATCATATTCTTGATTTGATCAAAGTAACCTATACCAAAGAAATGCCTAAGCATAAATTTTTTGAGGCGATGCTTGCCAGTGATTATACTCATGTAATGGATTTTGTAAAGACTAAGAGTGAAAATTGGGAATATGAAAACGAGTTTCGGTTCGTTTGCCTTGATAGCTCGAATATTTCAATAGAATTCGGATCTGAACTAGTTACAGAAATTATATTCGGATGCAAAATGCAAAAAGAAGAAAAACAATTATTGGCTGATTACTGCAGACTAAATTATCCGCGAATCCGCCTTTGTGAAGCCAGAAAAGATAATCAGGCATTTCAATTGAGAATTGATTCCAACTAAGAAATTGTTTGTAGAGTATCCGCCGCCTAACCAGGCGCTCAATTTGACGGGAAAAGCCAAGTATGTTAAGCATGGCGAGTATAGGTTTCGTTTTTTTAATAATACCTTTTTCAGAATAAACTTGTTTCGTTAAGTGGCACTTCTTAATTAAAAAGTGAGGACATGTTATGGAAAACTTATCACCAGAGGTACAAGCGTTAATTACAACTATCGTTTATCTTGATTGCCGGATGGAGGCTATCTTGCAACTTCTTGCAGAGAGGGGCATACTGCTTGAACCTAAAGAAGTTCGCGCTGCTGCACACAAAATTCATTCGATTCAAGGTGAGGTAAAGCGACATCAAATAGCTTGCAGAATAAAAGATCCCAACTTTGATATTGGGTATTGACGTAGCAATTCAAGTGTTGTCTATCCAGGTGCTCCGCCAAGGGATGCCTTTGGCACGAGTTCTAGTCCGTTAGGCTACTAGAAAATAAGTGAAGAAGTATTCTTTGAACGCGAAGAAAATTCAAATTCATCTAAACTGAGATTTAGATTGAAAAAGAACTTTCCCCTACAAATGTAGTTGGCAATATATTATGCATTTAAAACTCTAGAGGACTCTCTGATAATAAATTCTGTTTCTAGAACAACACGCTCGGTAGGCAACAGTGTGCTGGACTCAATATTTCGAAGTAATATTTCTGCTGCTTGTTTTCCAATCTCATCTTGCGGTGCTCGTATCGTTGTTAACGGAATCGGATAAATTTTTGCATAATAGATGTCATCGTTCCCAATAATCGAAATATCTTCAGGAACACGTATGTTCAACTCTTTGAGCGCCGTCATCACGGTCAGGGCTTGCTGATCATTAAAACAAACAATTGCAGTAGGATAATCCTCGCGATTTAAATTTTTAAAATATTCTTTGGTTTTCACAAAGCTTTCATCGTAATCAGAACCAATAGATACAATCATACTATTATTAAAAATCAGCGGACTCTCGCTAAACGCATAACGAAAACCCTCGATGCGTTCCAGAGTATGAGAAGAATGCATGGGGCCTGCGAAATGTACTATTTTCTTGTGACCGCTATTAATTAAATATGCGACTGCTCTTTTAATTGCCTTTAAATTATCGATTGCAACGACGTTTGCCTGTATTCCTTTGACATCTTCTAATAAAACAAAAGGGTAATTAATCATTCTCAATCTAAAAAGATGTTCGATTTCTGCCGAACCATCGACTACGGGTGCTATGATCACACCTTTAATATCTTTTGAAGAAAAAAGTCTCGTCAACTTCTTCTCACGTTCGTGATTGTCATTTGAACTGGAGACAATTACTGAATATCCCTTGCTCTCTGCATACTCACTGACACCTTTTGATATGGAAGTGTAAAAAGGATATGTCAAATCCTTGATGATGAGGCCAATGCTTTTTTCTTGATTACTATATTTTAAATTTCTAGCAATACCTTTCGGACGATAATTTGATTCCTTCATTACTTCTAAAATATGATCTCTCGTTGCTGGCTTAACTGTATTTTTAGCGTTTATCACAGCTGAGACAGTACCTTTAGAAACCCGCGCGCGTTTTGCAACATCTTCAATAGTAATTTTCTTCATTTTTGTTCCTGCTTGTTTATTGATAGTGTCTTCTTATTTCTCATTTTGGGATGATGAAAAAAGATCCTTTTTAATCTTGAACGGACGTAATAAATTTAAAACTATTTTTCAAAAAAAACAAGCCATTGAAACGGTTCAATCGTTTGTTAATTATTGCGAATTTTTGATTATTGTTCGAGATAATCATATTTGTTTCAAAATCATTATTTTTTAGTTCTTTTTTTAGTCTGCAGCACCATGAATAAGTCAATATATATTGATTCTTTTTTGTATTTATTTCAACAATTGGATTGTTAATGTGTTACCTGGAAAATACGATTATTTACATTATTTGAAGTGCTGGATCATTTGTTGTGTCCAATTCATGGATTCCAATTAAAATTGGAGAACTTTTTCCCATTGCATTTCTATAATAACCTTAGTAATATTGAAACGGTTCAATATGTTCAACCCTTTGTTGTAATAGGCATTAAAAATAATCTTGACGTAATAAATCTCTCTGGTCTTTTTCCCCTGGAAGGATTCACATCGTTATTCGGCTTCAATGATAATCAATGAGCACAAATTTAGTCGAAAAGAGATTCAAGAAATGAGAAACTGTGATTTTCTATTTCTGATGATACAATTGAGTGAAATGTCATTTGTATCTCACACCAATCATAGCACTGGTATTGAATAAAAAAGGCAATACACATGACTCGGATCATTAATAAAATATTTGTAAAGAATATATATTTGATATTATTCGTACTCATTTGTTTCTTTTTCTTACAAATTACTTTTGCTGGTGATGGCGATTCGTACATCTCTAATTTTAAGGGGCAGGCTAAATTCACACTTTCCGCTTCTGATTACTCTGCACCTCTCTGTGTTAGTTCTCAAGATTACCCTGGAGTACTCCGGGTTATAAAACAGCTTCAAGCAGATATCGAAAAGATAACCAATGCCAAACCCTATCTTTCCATAGATACTATTCCGGAATCAAAAGAATTAGTGGTGGTTGGAACAATTGGTAAAAGCTCGTTGATAGATAAATTAATTCAAGAAAAGAAACTCGATGTTGGATGTATTGCTGGCAAGTGGGAAACATTTCTCATTCAAGTAATTGAAAATCCATTTCCTAAAATTGATCGTGCTTTGATAATTGCAGGAAGCGATAAACGCGGGACGATCTATGGGGAGTATGATCTTTCTGAAAAGATTGGTATTTCACCTTGGTATTGGTGGGCGGATGTGCCNNGCCGCCGAAGAAGAAATCCAGTATATATATTCTGCCTGGCAAGTACACACAAGGCGAACCAAAAGTAAAATATAGAGGTATTTTCCTGAATGATGAAGCACCCGCACTTTCTGGATTTGCACATGAAAAGTTTGGAGGGTTTAATAGTAAGTTTTATGAACACATCTTCGAGCTTATTCTACGCTTGAAAGGAAATTATCTTTGGCCTGCGATGTGGGATAATTCGTTTAATACTGATGATACCTTAAATCCGAAACTTGCGGATGAATATGGTATTGTCATGGGCACGTCGCATCATGAACCGATGATGCGGGCATGGAAAGAATGGGAATGGGCCGGGAATGGCAGAGGGAGCTGGGACTACTCAAAGAATGCCCCATCTCTGCGAAAATTCTGGGAGGAAGGCATCCGAAGAACAAAAGAGTATGAAAAGGTCGTCACGCTTGCGATGCGCGGCGACGGTGATGAACCGATGAGCGAAGGTGCAAACATCGATTTGCTTCAGAATATTGTTGCAGACCAGCGCCACATTCTCAGTGAAGTTATGGGCAAAGATATAACACGCATTCCCCAAGTATGGGCACTGTATAAAGAAGTACAAGATTATTACGACAAGGGTATGCGTGTTCCCGACGATATAACAATATTATTGTGCGATGACAATTGGGGAAATATCCGCAGACTTCCAAACTTGACCGATCCACCACATTCAGGCGGCTACGGAATTTATTACCATTGCGATTTTGTGGGGGGACCCCGTAACTATAAATGGTTAAATACAAATCAGATTGAACGTGTCTGGGAACAAATGCATCTTGCGTACGAATATGGAGCGGACCGAATTTGGATTTTAAACGTTGGCGATTTAAAACCGATGGAATTTCCGATAGAGTTCTTTTTAGATTATGCCTGGAATCCCGAAAAAATATCAGCACAGGATTTGCCTGAATATACTCGACAGTGGGCAGAAGAACAGTTCGGCGCTGAACACGCGAAAGAGATTGCCGAAATTCTAAATACGTACACAAAATTTAATTCGCGCCGCAAACCGGAAATGCTCTCACCAGAAACTTACAGTTTAGTTAATTACCGAGAAGCAGAAACAGTTGTTGCTGAATACAACGCATTGGCAGATAAAGCACAGAGAATATACGATTTGCTACCTGCGAATTGTAAAGATGCATTTTATCAACTTGTATTACATCAACCAGTCGCATGTGCAAACCTCAATGATTTGTACGTAACTGTGGGCAAGAATCATCTGTATGCAAAACAAGGGCGCGCAAGGACGAATGATCTTGCTGAAAAAGCGAAAGAATTGTTTAACAAGGATTCAGCAATTACATACTACTATAATAAAATAGTCGCAAATGGTAAGTGGAACCATATGATGGATCAGACGCACATCGGTTACACAAACTGGCAGCAGCCGGAAAAGAATGCAATGCCGGAAGTAAAAAAAATACAATTGCCAGAAAGTGCAGAAATGGGTGTTGCAATTGAAGGCTCAGAAAATTGGTGGCCTAATTATAAAGAGAAAGCCGTACTGCCCGAGTTCGATGTATATAACCAACAGATTTATTATATCGAAGTATTTAATCGCGGAAAAAAACCTTTTGAGTATTCTATCCAAACAGGAAAACCTTGGATGAACATTTATCCGAATAAAGGGAAAGTAGAAACAGAAAAACGTCTATGGATTAGTGTCGATTGGGAAAAAGTAGACATAGGACAACATGATGTTCCGATTACTATTATAGGCCCTGAGAATAATCGAGTTGATGTTCATGCAATAATTAACAATCCGCCTGCTCCCAAGAGAGAAAATGTCGACAGATTTGTTGAAAGTAATGGTTACGTATCAATGGAAGCTCATAACTTTTCAAAATTGATCAGCGCCGCACCTATAAACTGGCTGGAAATTCCAAATTTAGGACGTACAAGTTCTGCGATGACACCAATGCCTGTGGCTGAGTACGTTCAATCTCCTGCTAATAATAGTCCTAAATTAGAATATAATGTCCATCTTTTAAGCAAGGGAGAAGTAAAAGTAAAAACGTATTTATCTCCAATACTTAATTTCAATAACAAGGGATTACGCTATGCGATTTCCTTTGATGATGAACAACCGCAGATTGTGAATATTCATGAAAATGATACGATACCGGATTGGCGATATCCTCTTTTGTGGAATCAAGAAGTGAGTGATAATGTTCTATTAAAAACTTCCATACATTCAATCCAAAAGCCCGGTGAACATATATTAAAATTCTGGATGGTCGATCCTGCAGTTGTACTGCAAAAAATTGTCATAGAAACAGGTGAGGTGAGACCAAGCTATTTAGGGCCGCCGGAAAGTTTTCATGGAATAACAAGATTGGGTAATGGAAAGTAAGCCATGAATAGATTAGCATTGCGATTAATATCATTCCACGTATTATTTCTTGTTTTGATATGCAATTTGACTGCACAGAATAAGCAGGAATTCACGAATCCAATTCTTGCAGGCTTCTATCCAGATCCGAGTATTTGCAGGGTTGGAAGCGATTATTATTTAGTAAACTCAACATTCTCATATTTTCCGGGAATCAATGTCTTTCATAGTAAGGACTTGGTAGACTGGAAACTCATTGGTTATGTACTGGATAGACAAGAACAATTGAATTTGGATGGCCAAGGAGTTTCTCGAGGTATCTTCGCTCCCGCGATAAGATATCATAACGGTACCTATTATGTAACCTGTACGTTGGTTGATATTGGTGGAAATTTTATTGCAACTTCAAAATCGGCTTCTGGTCCATGGTCTAATCCCGTTTGGATTCCTCAGATTAATGGGATAGATCCTTCGATGTTTTTTGATCAAAATGGCAAAGCATATATACTCTATAATAGTATACCTCCAGATAATAAGCCACTTTATGATGGACATAGAACGCTAAGAATGTATGAATTTGATATTGAAAATCTTAAGGTTGTTGGTAAAGAAAAAATATTAGTTAATGGTGGCGTAAACATTAGCAAAAAACCTGTTTGGATAGAAGGACCTCATATTCTTCAAAGGGACGGCTATTATTATATTATTGCTGCTGAAGGCGGAACATCTGATCAACACTCTGTGGTCGTTTTTAGAAGCAAAAACGTTGATGGTCCTTATGTGCCTTATAAGCATAATCCGATTCTTACACAAAGACATTTAAATCCTAAAAGAGAATTTGCCATTACTTGTACCGGACATGCTGATTTCGTTCAGACTGAGCTAGGTGATTGGTGGACAGTTTTCTTGGGGTGCAGACCATACCGACCCTATGAAGAAGGATATGTGAATACAGGAAGAGAAACATTTTTGGCTCCTGTGAAATGGAAAAATGGTTGGCCTGTTATTAATCCTGGCAAAGAAAAAGTGCAATATCATTATCCGCTTCCGATCACACTAAATAAAGAAGATATCGAGAAGCAGTACAGCGGAAACTTTACTTGGAAAGATGAATTTGATAAGGAACAATTAAATCGTGATTGGATGTTTTTAAGAACACCTCATGAACAATGGTATAGTCTGACAACAAGAAAGGGATACTTAGCACTTCAATTGAGATCAGAAACCTGCGCTGGGAATATGAATCCTAGTTTCTTAGGACATCGGCAACAGCATCTTTGTGGATCAGCAAGTACTGAAATCCATTTTATACCAAAAGCACAAAATGAAAAAGCCGGACTACTGATTTTCCAAAATGAGAAGCATTTCTATTTCTTATGCAAATCAATAGATGAGAATGCATCAGTGGTCCAACTCTACAGATCCGGTGATAATGCAGACTCCAGCAGCCAAATGGAATTGATAACTTTTAAAAAACTGAGTGAAGATCAATACAGAAAGAAATTAGATTTAAAAATTGAGGCTAATGGAGACAGCTATTCGTTCTTCTACTCTTTTAAACCAAATGAATGGAGCTTGTTGAAAGATAGTGTCGATGCAAAATATCTAAGCACAAAAGTCGCTGGAGGATTTGTGGGTTGTATGTATGCCTTATATGCGACTTCGCTTGGCAAACCCAGCACAAATGTGTCTTATTATGCTTGGTTCGAATATCAAGGAAATGATGAAGTTTATAAATAATTTTGCTTGTTAAGCCGGAAAATAATTGAGATGTTCTTGAAAAGAAAAAACGCTTCTATGAAGCTTAAAGGAAAAGTAAATACTATATTATAAAAATATTTTTTCCTGTAAGACCCAATATAAATACTTTGAATACAAAAATATAATTGAATATTTCTTAATAAAATGTCTAAGGATGCTGCAATGGATGAATTGGTTGTACGAATAAGTCACTGTGTTGAGAATGGAAAGATTAATAAGGCTTCACCATATCCTAACGCTATGAAAGGTATGGAAGGAGCAGATGAATTGACAAAGCAGGCATTGGATGCTGCTATCGGACCCGATGCTATTCTGCAGGCGTGCAATGATGGTATGCAACGTATCGGGGAACGATTCAGTAGAAATGAAGTGTTTGTCCCCGAGCTATTAATGGCAGCCAAAGCAATGCATGCTGTTATGGCTCATCTTGAACCTTTTTTTAAATCGGGGACTGTGAAAGTAAAAGGAAAATTTGTACTTGGAACCGTTGCCGGCGATTTGCATGACATCGGTAAAAACCTTGTTCGGATGGTTGTTGAAGGAAACGGCTGGGAAGTCATTGACTTAGGTGTTGATGTTAAATCGACAAAATTTTTAGACGCAATCAAGAATACTCCGGGTTGCATAGTTGGTTTGAGCGCTTTGCTGACAACAACAATGGTCAACATGTCGAAAACAGTTCAGGAAATTAAAATACAATTTCCAGCCACTAAAGTTATTGTCGGTGGTGCACCTCTGACCATGGATGCTGCCTTGAAAATGGGTGCTGATGGATATTCTCATGATCCTCAAGGTGCCGTAACATTTCTTGATAAGATTAGTGCTGCCTAAGCAAATAAAAAAGCACTCGCCTTTGGATGATATAGTGGTTCAATAAAAATCGATAAAGTATAATAATGAGTTCACTTCTTACAGCTCTTAAAAATAAAAAAATCCTTGTCTCAGATGGAGCATGGGGCACATTCTTGCATCAGCGCGGATTGCAACCGGGGGAATGTCCGGAGTTGTGGAACATCACACATCGCGATGATGTTTTTGCAATTGCAAAAAGTTATATCGACGCTGGCGCTGATATAATTCTCACAAATAGTTTTGGCGGCAGTCCATCTAAATTGGAACATTACGGATTGCAAGACCGTACTGCCGAATTAAATAAAACTGCTGCTGCTATATCGAGAGAAGCCGCAGGCGTAGATCATCTCGTACTTGGTTCGATCGGTCCTACAGGTGTGATATTGATGATGGGAGAAGTTTCTGAAGAAGCACTCTACGACGGATTTTGTATCCAAGCTGAAGCACTTAAAAAAGGTGGGGTTGACGCTCTTTGCATTGAAACCATGTCTGCTGTCGATGAAGCGTGTCTCGCGATTCGGGCAGCTCGGGAGACTACCGATTTGGAAGTGGCGTGTACCTTCACCTTTGAGAAAACAGTCAGCGGCGAATACCGAACTATGATGGGTGTTTCACCTGCTGAAATGGTTCAGGCGGTTAAAGAGGTTGGTGTTTCTATTATTGGAACGAATTGCGGAAATGGATTCGATCAAATGATTGATATAGTGCAGGAAATCAGAAGTATTGATCCAATAACTCCTATTCTTGTTCATGCGAATGCAGGAAAACCAGTTTTTCAAGATGGTAAAGCAGTATTTCCAGAAACACCGGAAAAGATGGCGGCGAAGGTTGGGGAGTTAATAAAATCCGGAGCGAATATTATCGGTGGTTGCTGTGGTACGACACCGGCACATATCCAGGGATTAGTTCATGCGATTAGAGTTCACTGATGGAAATTGTCATTCCTCAAGTAGAACGAGAAAAAGACACCTTTGAAGTCAAAATTAACTTCAGGGATCTGACGGTAAATAAAAATGATATCGAGTTAGCACTTGGATATACAGAGGGTGCAATTCCGGTACATTTTGAAGAGATGGTCGACGATGTTCTTTCCCAACTGCCAAGTCATTGTGAAATACAAGCGGGCTATCGGCTCCTCGATGTCAATAAATCCGACGATCGAAACGACGGATTATTTGTTGGTGACAAGTTTTTTAAATTACATAAGATTGTCACCAGCCAACTCAGGAAATCCGAAAAGGCAGCATTGTTTATTTCTACCATCGGACCAGCGATGGAAACCTGGGCGAAAACATTGTCTACCGAAGGTGATATCGCGTTAAGTTATTTGGTTGATATTGTTGCATCGGTAACGGAAGAACAAACAACCGACGTGCTCCAGGATCACATCGAGAAGCAGATGCAGATGCGAGGGCTCAAAATCACAAACAGATATAGTCCAGGTTATTGCGATTGGTCTGTATCAGAACAACATCTCCTATTTTCATTCTTTCCAGTCAATTTTTGTGGAATTGTACTGACCGATTCCGCATTAATGGTACCAATCAAATCTGTAAGTGGAATTATTGGTGTGGGGACGGAAGTAAAAAAAGTTAATTATACCTGTGATACATGCGGTATGAAGGATTGCACATATCGCGCATACCGTAGAGGAAAAACAAAACGAACAAATTAACAAAGATAAATTCATAGGATAAGCTTATAAGGAAAAAGAAGGAGATCTTTTAACGGATAAAAAGGATAGAAAGAATGACTGATCAACAATGGATAACTTTACAGAAAATAATTAAGAACGAAATCGTACAACCGTTGCCGGTTGGTTTTATTATTGATTGCCCATGGTTGCCGAATTGGTATGGTATTAATATTCTTGATTATTTTTCAAACGACGAATTATGGTTGAAGGCAAATCTAAAAGCGCTCCAGGATTTCCCAGATGTGATGTTTCTCCCCGGGTTTTGGTCGGAATTCGGTATGTGTACGGAACCGTCAGCATTCGGAGCTCGCTGCATATTTCCGATAAACGAATTTCCTCATGCTCATAAAGTCATTCAATCCGTCGATGATATCGACTCGTTACCACAGCCCAATCCGAAAACAGATGGCCTGTTGCCGTTCGTACTGAACCGCTTAAAACTCGCCCAGCCAAAAATTGAAGCGGCAGGACATAATATCCGATTTGCAGTTGCCCGCGGCCCGCTGAACATTGCCAGCTATCTGATGGGTTCGACAGAATTCTTAACAACGATGATGATGCAGCCAGAAAAAGCCGAAGCGCTTATGAAAAAGATTACTCTGTATCTCAAAGATTGGCTCCATCTGCAAATGGAAACATTTCCGTCTATTGACGGCATTTTTTTGTTGGATGACATAATCGGATTTATGGGCGAAGAGGAGTTCCGTAATTTTGGCATGCCGTACTTTAAAGAATTGTACGATGCAAATGTCTCCGTCAAATTTCTGCACAACGATGCCCCCTGTAAAGTCTCGGCTCCTCTTTTACCGGAGATTGGTGTAAACTTGTTCAATATGGGTTTCGATATTACGTTGAATGAACTACAACAGTTGACACAGCATAAAGTCACACTGCTCGGCAATATTCCTCCCCGTGATGTATTGGCAAGCGGCGATGTTACTAAAGTGAGGGAAGTCACTACTCAGCTTGTAAATTCTTTACAAGACAAATCAAAAATTATTTTTTCTTGTGGAGGTGGAATGCCGCCAGGAGTCAGTTCAGAGAATATACAAGCATTCATCAAAGCAGTACGAACATAAGTTCCTAAAATGAAATAACAAGTTTTTACTAGGTTTATTTTCTTTGAGAAAGGAAATCTTTATGAACGCTTTAAAAATAATCCATGCCAACCTTTTTGGCAAGATTTTCATTTTAATTTCATTACTTTTCTTTATATCAATTCAAAGCTTTGGCCAGGCAAAAGATATTTCCTCTGTCCAACCCCATCAGTTTGAAATTGCCGGTTCTCAGGTTTTAAAAATCAATTCTTCTATCACAGGTCAGGAATATGTTTTACACATACAATTACCGCAGCATTACAGTGATACGAGTAAGACTTTTCCGGTTGTTTATCTGCTGGATAGCCAGTGGGATTTTCCATTGATTACTGCAATTTATGGAGATCAATATTATGATGGATTTATGCCGAGTACTATCATTGTCGGTATCACCTGGGGCGGTGAAAATCCTAACTACGATGCACGACGTGCTTTTGATCTGACGCCGACAGATAACGGTCAGCCGACTCAATTCGGGAATGCTGAAAAATTTCTCTCGTTCATTAAAAAAGAAGCAATTCCCTTTATTGATTCAAAATACCGAACGAATAAAAACAATCGTACATTGGCCGGACATTCATTCGGCGGATTGTTTACACTCTATGCTCTCTTTACTGAAACTGAATTATTCAACCAGTATATCCCCGGTAGCCCTGCCTTGTCATGGGATAAAGCCTCTTTACTCAAGCATATTGAGAAATTCTCAAAAATAAATTTATCGCACCCTGTAAAAGTATATACATATATAGGAGAATATGAAGATGTTCCTGGTTTTGAAAAATTGGCAGCATCAATACGAGATTGCAGAATAAAAGGTCTGGAATTAGAAACTCAAATAGTTAAGGGATCCGGTCATGCAGGAACAAAGCCAGAAGGATATAACAGGGGATTGCAGCAAGTGTTTAAACGTCCTTCCATAAAAGTCGATCAAGAAATATTGGAACGGTATGTCGGCGAATACGAGATCAATCCGCAATTGCATGTAAAGTTAGAACGAGAAGGCAGTCAGCTTGTTGGAATTGCTCCCGGTAGTCCGAAGATGACAATCTATGCTGAAACGGAGAAAGATTTTTACATCATGGGCGCATATTTAATTATCCATTTTCAAAAGGATGACACTGGAAAGGTAACTGGATTTCAAACTGAACAGTATAATAGTGGATTCTTTGCAAAGAAAATAAAATAAATCCTATAGCCGAACCAATCCGGTCTTGTTAGATGATTTTTGCGTAAGTCATCCTGTTGGAATAATCGTCAACTTGAATCATGTATTCATAAAGGTATCAATAATGAAAATGATTAATAGAAAAATAGTGAAATATTATAGTCGGTTCGCGGTGATCCTTTTACTTCTTTTAGCAGAAAATTCTTATGGTGAAAATCAAAACCGTGTTGCGAGTCCCAATGGCATTATTTATGCTGACTTCAAAATGGCCGCTAATGGAACGCCTGAATTTACCGTTCTCTATAATGGCCTCCCCGTTATAAAAAATAACCGGTTAGGATTGATGAGAGAAGATGCGGACTTTTCTAAAAACCTACGGCTGGTATCAGCTTCATCTGTAGAAAAAATTGAAGATCAGTACACGCTCTTGTACGGGAAAAAGAAAAATTGTCTTTATCGTGTTCATAAGAAAGTGTATCATCTTAAAAATAGTGAGGACAAAGAGCTTGATATTATATTCCAGGTATCGAATGATGGTGTTGCGTTGAGATACTTCTTTCCCGGTAAATCGGATGGTCTAAAATTAATTACGGATGAAATGACGTATTTCAATTTCAATGATAGCACGCGTGCATGGATTCAGCCGATTGCTGAAGCAAAATCGGGTTGGAACAGAACTAATCCATCGTACGAAGAACATTATTATCACGAGATCAACATAAAAAATTTGCCTACGAACAAACCAGGCTGGGTGTTTCCAGCATTATTTAATTCGGGACATTATTGGATTGCACTAACCGAAACAGCTCCAGACCGAAATTATTGTGGTTGCAGGTTGCTTCACGATAGTCTGAGCACAGGATTCAAAATTGGATTTCCTCAAAAAGCTGAAGTAATCTTTAACGGAGCTCTCAATCCTGAATCACAGCTTCCTTGGTATTCACCGTGGCGTATCATTACCTTATGTGATAATCTCGGAACGCTTGTCGAATCCACACTTGGCACCGATTTAGCACAACCGCCAACAATTTCTGATATTTCATATATCAAACCGGGGAGGTCAACGTGGAGTTGGGTTCTTTTCAAAGATGATTCAACGATATTTCCAGTGCAAAAGCGATTTATCGACTACGCGGCAGATATGACATGGGAATATTGCCTTGTCGATGCGGACTGGGACAGAAAAATTGGGTACGAGAAGCTTGGCGAACTATGCTCATATGCCAAATCAAAGGGAGTCGGTATTACAGTATGGTATAATTCAGCGGGCGATTGGAATACAACACCATACTCTCCTCGGAACAAATTGCTTACAAAAGAACTTCGCGAAACCGAATTCAAGAAACTAAAACAATTAGGTGTATCAGGAATTAAAGTCGATTTCTTCGGCGGCGACGGACAATCTGTTATGACGTATTACCAAGATATTATTGAAGATGCGGCGCGGTACGGATTAATGGTGAATTGTCATGGTTCTACAATACCTAGAGGGTGGCAGCGTACATATCCAAACCTTGTTTCGATGGAAGCGATTAAGGGATTTGAATTTATAACATTCGAGCAAACAAATGCCGATAAAGAAGCCGCACATTGCGCGGTAATTCCGTTTACACGTAATCTATTCGATCCAATGGATTTTACACCTGTTTGCTTTAGTGAAATACCTAATATTCGTAGAAAAACAACAAATAGTTTTGAATTGGCATTATCAGTGCTCTTCTGGTCTGGTATTCAACATTTTGCCGAAGTGCCGGAAGGAATGGCGAAGGTTCCTGCCGAAGTTAAAAAAATCATGAAAGATGTACCTGTGGCGTGGGATGAAACGAAATTTATCGATGGATATCCGGGGAAATATATAGTTATCGCTAGAAGAAAAGATAAAGTGTGGTATGTGGCAGGTATTAATGGTGAATCGATTGAAAAGACTTTAGAAGTAAATATGAGTTTTATTGAAAATCCAATCAAGAGCCTTCTCTTTACTAGCGAGTTGAATGATCGCTCATTTAATATTCACAATATTGATATAACACGGTCTCTCAAAGTTACCATGAAATCTCAAGATGGTTTTTTGTTGTGTATCTCTACGCGATGAAGTCTGTCCACTATTTTGCAATAAACCAAATATGTGTCTCGTCGTTTCGTACATAGTGGATCAACTAGAGCCTCTCAGCAAATATATTATAAAATAGCATAATAAAACAATTCATTGAATGTATAATCTTGAAATGTTCATTAGTTTTAATAATCGTCAATTTCTTCGTTAGCACTAATATATTTGCCTTTGGTTACATAGAAAAGGACGATACAACACGCACGCTGTCTAAGAGATCTCCGAGAATCTATAACGCAGTTCGTCTTATAGGCGAAAAACCCATAATCGATGGAATCCTAAATGATCAATGCTGGAAAACCGGTGAGTGGACAGGCGATTTCACACAATGGATTCCCAGGAAAGGAGCAAGACCTTCTCAACCAACGCAATTCAAAATCCTGTATGATGACAAGAATATCTATGTTGCCTTTCGGGCCTTTGACAGTGAACCTGAAAAAATTATTTGTAAAGGGGGCAGGCGTGATGAGTTTAACGGTGACGTCCTAGGCGTGAATTTCGACAGCTATCATGATCATAGGACTGGGTTTGAGTTTGATGTTACGGCAGTAGGACAAAAGATTGATCTGATTCTCACCAATCCATCTATCACCGATGTAAACTGGAATGCTGTTTGGTACGCGAAGACCGGCATAGAGGACTCTGCCTGGACCGTTGAGTTCTAGATTCCTCTGAGCCAACTTCGCTACAGCGGCGACAATGAACAGATATGGGGAATGCATTGCTAGCGCTGGATCGATCGCTTGCAGGAAGAAAACGATTGGGAACCGCAATCTTCCGAGGGACCGGGGATTCTCTATCTCTTCGGCGAAATCCATGGTATTCAGGATTTGCCGAAATCCCAAAGCATCGAAATTATGCCTTACACACTCGGAAAATTGAAGACATTCAAGACAGAGCCCGATAATCCCTTCACTGACAAAGGTCTAAGCTGGCTGGGAAATGTTGGCCTCGATGCTAAGATTGGTCTCTCAAGCAACTTCACAGCTGATGTTACCGTTAATCCCGATTTTGGTCAGGTAGAATCAGATCCTTCGGTGATGAATCTTACGGCATTTGAGACTTTCTACGAAGAAAAACGGCCCTTCTTCCTGAAAGGAAAAAACATTTTCAGTTTCGATTTCGACAACACTAACATGTTCTACAGCCGTCGCATTGGACACGCTCCTACGTATACTCCCATCGTAAGTGAAGATGCGTACATGAAGTTTCCAGATAATATTACTATCCTCAGTGCCCTGAAAGTCAGCGGTAAAACATCAAACGGGCTCGCAGTCGGCGTGCTCCAGAACATCACCAACAGGGAACAGGCGATACTGCAAAGTGCAACTACTCAAAGGGAAGTTACTGTTGAACCATTAACCAGCTATTCAATCGCACGTCTTCAGCAAGATTTTGAGGAAGGAAATACTGTTTTGGGAGGGATCGTTACTGCGACCAATTGCTTCATTAACGATTCACATCTCCATTTTATCAATCGCGATGCATACACTGGCGGGTTTGATTTGCTGCATCAATGGAATGATAAAGAGTTCTATGTAAACGCAAACCTCATCGGGAGCACGATCTCAGGTAGCACCGAAGCGATCAGTGGTCTTCAAAATGCCTCTGCACGTTACTACCAACGACCCGACCTAGACTACGTTCAGTTTGATAGTACACGTACACAACTCAGTGGTTACGGGGGACAGCTCAAGATAGGAAAAGGCAGTAAAGGGTTCTGGCATTATTCCACAGAATTAAACTGGCGTTCGCCCGGCCTCGATCTCAATGATCTCGGGTTTATGCAAACGGCTGATATTATTAAGCTTAGCAATTCCATCTCCTATTTTGTGAACCAGCCAGTTTCGATATTCAGGACTTACTCGGTCGGACTTAACGAAATCAACAATTGGGATTTTGGCATTCGGTACTTGTCGATAGTTTTCAGCACGAACATCTATCTCGAGTTTCTAAACAAGTGGGCACTTACTACATCCCTGAGTTATACACCTGAAGCTCTTGACATCCGTCTCTTGCGTGGAGGATACGCGATGCTGGTACCGCGAACATGGTTTATGAGTCATTACGTCCGGACAGATCCTTCCGAAAGAATTTTTTTCGAATGCACATACAATGTTAGTGCCTCTGCCAATCCGAGTAACCACTACTCATATGTGCAGCCGGGATTGTCGGTCATGCCTCTTACAATACTAAGAGTAGCCGTTAGCGTTAATTATTCTTCAAATGTCGACAATCTCCAATACGTTGATACTCGGTCCGATAACAATAATCAACGATATATCCTCGCACACATCGCACAACATTCATTAGGCGCAACATTTAGAATAGACTACAATCTCACGCCGGAATTGTCCCTGCAATATTATGGAAGTCCGTTTACTTCCGTGGGTAGATACTCTCTATTTAAAACTGCGAGCAATCCAAGAGCTGCCGATTATAGTGATAGATTCTTTATACTCAATCTAATACAGAAAGGTAATACATATGAAGTGCTCGATGACCATGGTCTAGAATATTCGTTTGCGAATCCTGATTTCGCCTTTGGCCAGTTTCGGTCAAATCTGGTTTTCCGCTGGGAGTATTTGCCTGGTTCACAGCTTTATTTGGTTTGATCGCACGAACGAACGGCATACGATCAACCTGGTAATGATTCGGTTGATGCCGCAATACGCAACCTGCAAAATGTCTCTCCCACCAATCTCTTTCTGCTGAAACTCAGCTACTGGTTTTCGATATGAGTTCTTCCTTCATCGATGTGCTCGCGAAGGAATAAGTATTTTTTTAACTTGCTTTTGTAGATCTTACCTATTATTTTGAATCGGTTCAATCATAATTGAACCAATCAGAATAATTGAATTAAATTTTAGTTCCCCAAAAATTCATTACCCCTTGAATCTGAGGTATGAGAAGGATAAGTGTATTATTTTAATAAATGAAGAAAAGCAAGATGCTGATATTAATTTCTCATCATTAAATTTCTTCCATTACTGCATTTGATAACCGGATAAATCGAACGTGCCCTCAGTCGGATTGAGCCTGTTCAACGTGTTCTTGTAATTCGTCACAATAATTGGTATAGACAACCCAAAACATATATAATTCTCGAGGAGATAAGCAATGTCAGCAGAAAGAGATAAATTTGTTGCATCAAAGCTAGCGAAAATGACCCTGGAGGAAAAATGCGGTCAGGTTCTCACGTTTACATGGCGCGGCGCTTACTTGACGCCTTCGGGGTTCGAACAGATCACCCGGTTGCATGCCGGCGGCCTTTGCCTGGAACCCTACGCACTGGAGACCTGCAAGAACTTGTATTGGGGGCGTTCCCAAGTTGATCCCAATTTCAAAAAACCGAAAGACTGGTTCGATATCGCGCACACCTACTTCGACGACCGCAGCTTCGGTGTATGCGTGACTCCCGAGGAGCTCACCGCCGCGCTCAACCAACTGCAGCAAATCGCGTTGAAGCGGCCCGCGGGAATCCCCTTACACATCACCATCGATATGGAAGGCGATTTCAAGAACGACTATACATCAGGCCATGTCATCCAATTTCCTCCGCCCATGGGCATCACCGCCATCGGCGATCTCGATCTCGCTTATAAGGTAGCAAACACACTCGGCAAGCAAATGGCACTCATCGGCATCACGCAGTTCTACCATCCAGTCTGCGATGTCAACATCAATCCCTTGAACCCCGAAATCGGGGTGCGTTCCTTCGGCGACGATCCCCAGAAATGCGCGAAGTTCGTGGATGCGACGGTTCGCGGTTATCAAGATGCGGGCATCGTGGCAACTATCAAGCACTTTGCCGGCCGCGGCGATTCGGCGACCGATGCGCACGATACGCTGGATGTCTGCAAGGGCGACCTGAAGCGTATGAAAGAAGTCGAATTGGTCACGTTCCAGGCGGGTGTTAATGCGGGTGCTAAGGCTTTAATGACGGCACACACAATCTTCCCGGCCTACGACAAGGAGTTCCCGGCCACCTTGTCCTCGAAGATCCTCGTCGATCTTTTGCGGAAGGAAATGGGATTCCAGGGCGTCGTCGTTTCGGACGCAATCGGTATGGCTGCCATCCTGAAACAGTGGCCGCTTCCCAAGGCGTGCGCCATGGCAATCAAGGCGGGTGTGGACACCATCCTCCTCAAGGCAGACGATGAATCCCGTTCGCAGTGCTTCTTCGGGATCAAGGGCGCCGTCGAGCGCGGCGAGCTTTCCGAAGAGCGACTCAACGATGCGGTTCGGCGGCTCCTGTGCATGAAGTACGACCAAGGTCTGTTCGAGAAAGCCGGAAAAATGGATCCGGAAAAGACCCACATCAACGTCCACAGCAAGGAAGTCCAGGGCTTCTCTCGGGAAGTAGCTGAGAAAGCTCTCCTAGTAGTGCGCGATGACAAGAAACTCCTGCCTCTCTCCAAGGACAAGAGGATCTTGGTCATCGAGCAGATCATCCCCTACTCCTTCCTGGGTAAGGATCTGTACAGTCATCCGCACATGTTCTGCGAGCAGATGGCTAAGCACTCGATGAACCTCATTTTAGATGATACCGGCTTTCATGCCACCGATGAGGATATGGAAGAAGCTCTAAAACTGGCGAAAGAGGCGGATCTGGTCGTTATGACGAACTACTTTGCCCGTATCGAGAAGAAAGGCAATAACCAGCGCCTAGTTAAGGCGTTGAAGGCGGCGGGACACACCGTGATCGTTGTGACTAACTTCCCGTACCGGAAAGGCGTCACCCGCGAAGCCGACGTAGTGGTCTGCAACTTCTCCGGCTCGCCCGATTCCATCAGGGCTGCCGCAGATCTTCTGTGGGGCACCATCAAGGCACGTCCCACAACGAAGATGCCGATCGATCTGAGCGCCGAGGCGAACATTCCGGACGAACCCGTTGCTCCTCTGAAGCCCGGGAAAAAGCCAGCAGCCAATATGTGGGCGGGAAAGTGCTAATATCAAGCGCCCTTCCACAACAAAGGTAAAGGTCATCTTAAAAATGTCTATGCTAGGACGCAAAGGCCGTGAAGGAAGCCATCTTTACGTCTTTGCGTTTTTGTGTGAAGCCCTTGTATTTGAGCCTCGTCATTCTTGAGATGGCTTCTTGAAACAATCATTCCGAGCGCCGGCGGCAAACTTGAGATCTCGAACCGGCACTGGGAACAATTTTGGACCCTTGAAAACAAGGATCCTTCACAGATTTGATACACCCAAACAACGAGTGAGAGGAATATGCTGATGAAATCTTCCGAGTTCAACCTGCGTGACATTTATACCATCGCAGGACCCGAAGCAGTCTCCATTTACGAAAAAAACAAGATGGCGGTCCACTTTCAGGGAATGTCCAAGACATTGCAGTTTCCGCAAACGGTTGCCCTGCAGGGGGCGCCGACGTGTTCGATCGGTATTTCCCCCTATGGTCTGTACAACCGCCTGAACGACGCGGGAAGGCTCATCATGCTGAACCAAAAGGCTGTCCAGTTTGGCTCCGCGCCCTACGTCCGCATTGACGAGACCTGCACGATGCTAACCCAGAAGGACCCGGGCGAGACCGAACTGCCCGACGACATCCCGGCACTCAAAAATTACTACCATCCTCCGATTGCCGAAAAGAACGTTTCCCTCACCATCGCCACGCCGTCACTGGAGATCGCCTTCAAGTTGGGAAAGATAAAAATCATCCGGCGGATTATTTCTCCTTTGTTGTCGGGGAACGATCAGACGCTCATGCCATTGGGGGTTGAAGAATTTGAGATTGAAAACACTGGGGCAGATGCCCAGGAAATCACGCTCGTGGTGCCCAGACCGTCCCTTGTCAACCTGCAGGAGAAGGAACTCAAACCGACGGACCAGGATAGCATCTACGTCAGCACAGCGGCGGTTAGCGGACAAAAGCACGAGGAATTTCAATCCGCAGGCTTCCGCGGTGTGATCATGGGTAGCACAGAAACCGATAATCGCATGGCTCTGGCCGTGCCCGAACTGCCGGGCGTTGCCGTGGATGTCCAGCCGTACTTCTGCCTGAACAAGTACACAGGCGATCTTCTTCTGAATGCGGACGGAAGTTTCTATGAAAAGCGCCAGCCAGTTCTACGCAGCGACTACGGAGCGGCCATCAGTCTGACTTTCACCGTAGAGCCGAAGTCATCCGTGAAAATTCCCGTGGCCATTGTGTTGGATTTCCCAGTACAGGTTTACATCGACGGCAAGACTTTCGAACGCAAATACGTTAAAAAATTTACGAACCCGGAAACGCGAACGATCGACCTGGTCAAACTCGCGCTGGAGAGTTATCCAATCTGGTGGGACCGGACTGTCGCAATCCAGAAGAGGATCTTTGATTCAATACAGTCCAGCGCCTCTTACAAAAACGACCGTGTCGGCGCCCTGCGCCTTACCAGGTTGATCTTGAATGAACTCCATTTCCCGCTGTCCAACGCGATCGTCTGGGTCGAAGACGAAAATGGGAACGAGCGTGCACGGTTTCTGGAATGCTTCGACTATGCATACATTGATCCTTCCGACGTGGATTGGTATTCGATGGTGCTGTTGATGCTTTTCCCGAAGGTCGAGATGGATCTGTGCCAGGCTTTCATCGATTCGATCCAGGCCGTAGATCCCACACAGCGCTGGTACCACCACCATGCCTCGAACGTCGAAGCCAGGAAACATTTCCAGGAACATCCCGAGGCGTACGAAGGCCTGTCGATGACCCAGATCCGGGATGCATTTAAAACCAAGGGCAGCGTGGCTCACGACGTCTGCGCCATGCCCAAGGGCCATCCGCTCCGCAACGTGAGCGACTATGCATGGTACAACAACAATTACTGGGTAGACCTGTATCCGAAGCTCGCCATGCGGGTACTGCGCAACGTCAAGTTCACGGGCGACATCGAGTTCCTTAAGAAGAATTGGGAAACGCTTAAATTCGGTCTGGAGTCCCTGCTTCAGCTCGATTTTGACAACGACGGTATACCCGAAGGCTATCCCGAGGAAGTAAAAAACACGTTCGACAACTTAGTCCTCTTCGGTGCCGACGCATACGATGCGACGCAGTTTTTGGGCGGATGCCAAGCCTTGATCAAACTGGCCGACATGGTCGGCGACCAGGCCGGCAAGAAACACATCCAGCAGGCATTCGACAAGGGTTGGGAAGCTCTCGATAAACTGTGGCGGGACGGAAAGAACAAGAAGGGTGAGAAGCTTCAGTATTACATCACCTGCTTCGATCCCGAGACTGGAAAGAAAAACACCGACGTCTGGACTAACCAACTCGACGCCCTTTGGTACCTGCTTGCTATCGGCGAAGAGCCGCTTATCCCGGAGGACCGGGTCAAGAAGATCCTCAAGACTATCTATCGAAACAACCGCTCGTTCATGGGTTGGGCCATGTGCAAAACGGAGAATGGCAAACCGGTGGAGTCGGATCAGGGGAAAGACGTCTACACGACATCCAATTACGTCTTTGCCCAGTTGTTGGATTACTACGGAATGGTCAAGGAGAGCAAGGACGTTTACAAGCACATGGACCGGGTTATCTTCGATTACGCCAATTCCATGATTACGCCGGACAATCTCCGGGCCGAGTTGGAAAAAGAAGCAGGGGAGTCCACTCCCGGGCCTCATTACATCGTCGCCGCCTACCCGCGGCCCGGTGCGATCTGGACGCATCTGGTCTTGAACCGCATCAAAACGATCCAGGAAAAAACCAAGTCCAAGACTGTCGAATCGAAAGACCTGATTCCGTTATTCTCTGAACTTTTGAACGGTACGGAAAACATCAAATAATATTCTGCTAAACTAAGGAATCAATCGAAATGCCAAAGAAGTACGACATCACATTCATCGGTCACATGTGCTATGACGAAATCATTCCATTCGGAGGGCAACCGCGTGTTGCTCCGGGAAGCGCCGTTTTATGCGGTGCGATGGTAGCTGCTCGAATTGGAAAAAAAGTGGCCGCCGTCGTGAAGATGGCCAAGAAGGACGAAGCTATCCTTCAGCCGATGAAAGACGTCGGCGTCGATACATACCTCATCCCAAGTGAAGAGACATCGTATAATAGAGTGTTGCACTACTCCGCGAACGTCGATGAACGTAGGATGACGCTCATCAAATCCGCCGGGTTAATTTCCATCGATGATGTTCCAGCTCTGGACTCGACGTGCGTCCATCTGGCCGGGATATCGGACACCGAGTTCGACATGGCGCTCATGAAGAGTTTGAAGTCCAGAGCCTACAACAGTCTGTCGGTTGATATGCAGAGTTTCGTCCGCCATATCAACCCGGTGAGCCACGACCACGAGTCCAGCGACGTTGCCGATAAAAAAGAAATCGCGGCGATGATGGATAAGCTCAAGCTGGACGTCGTGGAAGCCCGTATTCTGACCGGCACTGAAGATCTGGAGAAAGCTGCTGTTATCGTCGAATCGTGGGGATGCCCCGAAGTTATGATCACGCACTCGGAGGGCGTCCTCGCACATGTGAAAGGCGTAACGTATTATGAGAAGTTTTCCAACAGCAACGTCTCGGGCAGAACGGGTCGTGGAGATACAACCTTTTCAGCGTACCTATCTTGGCGGTTGAATCATGACATAAGAGAATCTTTGAAATTTGCAGCGGCGTTAGTTTCAATCAAGATGGAAACTCCCGGGCCTTTTAACGGAACGCTGGAGGATGTCTTAATCCGATTAAAGGAAAAACATTCCTTGTAACAGCGTGTTCCATGCCTGAAGGCTTCTCTATTATTGAGGACTTTCAACATACTTAAATCTGATGTTTCTATTGGACACAAAATTTGTCTTTCTGAGTGATATAGCATCCTTGGTGAACTTTTTAAAAAATCACTTGCATAATTAATAAGATTTAATTATGATCGATTAGCTAGAATCGTTTTTCAATTACGAATAAAGCATGTTTATACATTATTATTGAATCGGTTCAACAACATTTAAACCCATTAAAAAAATATTTGATTTTTTCCAATCGTTCGAATGCAATATTCATTATTCTCAGTAAAGTATGTTGACATGGTATTTTGTTTTTAACTTTTAAGATATCAAGAATTACGTCTGAATCAGTACATATTTTTTTGATTAATAAATCATTTTTTTCAAATTCACCGATGTTCCATCAGAGGATGGATTTCTATGAATTTAAATTTTCGCTCACTAAGTTAAGGTGAATATAAACAGGCTTATTTCTGTAAAAGGTGTTTAAGATAATCAACTGCGCAATTTGGTTAATGGATATCAAAAAGTGGTTTGCATTCGATCTGCTGTATCATTAAGTTAATCGGAGCTTCTCATCCTATTTTTTTAGATCTCTTCAACATTTCAAAAACTAAATAAAGAAAGGTTATTAATTTCGCTACAAAATCATTTTTAATCATAGATCTTTTATTATTTAGTGCTCCATACCTATCGGCGCAACAGGAATCTAGACAGATTAAAGGCACTATTATAGATGCAACAACAAGTGAAGTTATGATTGGAGCAAATGTCACATTAAAAGGCGCAAGTTTAGGAGCTCCAATGGATGTTCATGGTAAGTATATAATAAACGCGATTTTGATTTACAGAAACTTATATTAACAGTTCAGAAGTAAACTATCCAAGAGAAAAATAGATTTATGGCAGAAGAACACTTTCACCAAAAGCTTTCTTTCGTCGAAAAAGCAGGATACAGTGCCGCAGATGCTGCAGCAAATTTTGTCTTCATGACGATGATTCTTTTCCAGACGAATTTTTATACAGATGTCTTTGGTATAACCGCTGGCGCTGCTGCAACGATTCTTTTGGTTGCTCGGTTGTGGGATGCTTTCGCTGATCCGATTGTAGGTGTACTTGCCGACCGTACGAACACACGCTGGGGGAAATTCCGTCCATGGGTTCTGTTTACGGCGCTGCCATGGTGTATCGTGATGGTCCTGGCGTATACTACACCGAAAGGTTGGGGCATGACCTCGATGATTGTGTATGCTGCCATCACCAACATTTTGCTGATGAGCATCTATTCCATGAACAATATGCCGTACTCAGCGCTGGGCGGTGTTATGACCGGTGATGTCAATGAACGCGCCAAACTTAATTCATACCGTTTCATTGCAGTGAACGCTGCCCAGTTCATTGTGGGCGGTTTTACTTTGCCGTTGATTGCGAAGTTTGCCATCGGGCATGACAGACAGTACGGCTGGCAGATGACCATGACAATTTGGGCCGTTGTATGTTTCTTTTTATTCCTTATTACTTTCTTTACATCAAAAGAACGCATTAAACCTAAGCCCCAGCAAAAGTCCTCACCAAAAGAGGATTTTATCAATTTGCTAAAAAACAATCCGTGGAAAGTAATGTTTTTCATGACACTGGTGCACTTTGCGATTCTTTCATTCAGAGGTGCTGCCCTCTATAATTATTATCATCATTTTGCCGACAAAGCTGCGTTATATGATTGGATACAAAGTTTGGGTTTGACTGCACCTGCACTCATTCCCGGTGCTCCTGCACCCGGCGGCATTCTTGAATGGCTCGGTTACATCGTTCATGGAGATAAGGCAAACCTAGCAAGTTCGAATGTTGCCGACGTTGCTAACAGTATTATCAATATGATCGGCACTGGTGTTACTATTATAGTTATCATCCTCTCGCCATCTCTTGCTAAAAAGTTTGGAAAGAAGGTAGTTGCAATTAGCGGATTTGCTCTTGCGAGCATAGGAACACTTGCTTTCTATTTGCTTGGTCCTACGAATATTACCGGCATGGTTATGCTGACAATTCTCATTGCAATTGCGTACGCTCCAACTATTCCATTAATTTGGGCGATCTATGCGGATGTGGCGGATTACTCTGAATGGAAGACAGGACATCGCTTCACGGGAATCGTTTTTGCAACTATTGGTTTTGCTTTGAAAGGCGGTTTGGCACTTGGCTCTTCTTCGTTCCTCTGGATTATGGCTGGTTTGTTTAACTATAACACACAAATGCCTGATGCGCCTGACGCAGTGGCGGGTTTTCGTGCATGCAGTGGGATTGTTGTCGGCATTATGTTTGCGATCTGCACACTCTTGTTGACTGCATATCAGATCAATAAGAAAATGACGATCCAGATGGCCGATGAACTTGCAGAACGGCGAAGGAGTTTTTAGTTATACTATAATTATATAAAAAGATTGAATGAATTATCGTCGAATATTCCGTTAGCAAGACTAGCATAACAGAAGATTATAGAATCTAACAAGGAATTGCTCTTGAAAAAAACTTATTCGGACTAATGACACTAGTATATAATAAGGAGAAGAAACATGTTTATTGGAAATGCTTGTTTTCGCGGCACAATAGCTTGTGTATTTCTATTTGTATTATTTTTCATGATTCAACCTATCTATGCAGCAGGTTCTGGTTCTCTGAAAGGGCATGTTATTGATAATCAGTCGAAAGATCCGCTCGTAGGTGCCAATATCATAATCCAAAACACGAGTTTAGGAGTTGCCGCGGATGTGGATGGGAATTTCGAAATTAAGTTTGTCCCGGCTGGTACGTGGAAGGTGAAAGTTTCCTGTATTGGTTATGTTCCAATTGTTCGTGATCTGACGATTGTTGAAGACAAAACATCAGAACAGGAATTTCGTTTGATTCCACAAGCATTAACCGGTGAGGAAGTGGTCGTGACCGCTCAAGCACGCGGACAAGTGCAGGCCATCAACCAACAGCTTGCTTCGAATAAAATTTCCAGCGTTGTGTCTGAAGCAAGAATTCAAGAGTTACCAGACTTCAACGCTGCACAGGCCATAGGCCGTTTACCGGGTGTGTCAACATTAAAGAGTTCTGGTGAAGATAATAAAGTGGTCATCAGAGGTTTAGCTCCTCAATATAATGCAGTTGCTATTGGCGGTATTTCGCTTGCTTCAACGGGAAGCACTCAGATTGGTGCCACATCCCTGGCCGGCCTTACATCGGGTTCGATCAATAATGATCGAAGTATCGACCTCACGATGGTCACTCCTTATATGATAAAATCTATCGAAGTCTATAAGACACTAACCCCGGATATGGAGGCAAACGCCATCGGTGGGTACGTGAATATGGACCTGAGGGAAGCTCCATCAGGATTTCGCACGAGTTTATTATTTCAATCCGGCTATACGCAAAAGACTGATAAGTACGGAAACTATAGAGCCGTGGCCTCTGCGAGCGATCGTTTCTTCGATGATGCTCTTGGCGTCTATGTTCTTGGCAATGCGGAACAATACGACCGCAGTGCGGATAACATGACCGCGGCTTACCAACAAGCGAGTTCTGTTGTGGGTTCGAGCGGGTACAGAGCTGTCCGTGTGACCAACACGACGCTGAATCGTCATTTAGAAACCAGGGAACGATTTGGTGGTAATTTGATTCTTGACTATCAGCTCCCTTCCGGCTCCATCAAATTTGTCAATATGTTCAGTCGCTTGAATTCAGATTATAAAGATTATAATACGGTCTTGAATTATGTGAGCACCAACTATGACATAGATTTTAATTACCGGGAAGGAACCAGCAATACGGATCTTGCAGTGAATTCGCTGCAATTTACTAATGACTTCAAATTTATATCCGTGGATATTAAAGTTGCTAATACGTATTCAAGGAATCACCTCCCGCTTTCGCCGTATTACGCGTTTTTCCAAAATAATGGTATCAGCCACCAGCATTCTGTTACAGGTGATACAAATATAGTTCCCGAAAATTTGGTGCATTTTGTCAACTATAGATCAGACACGACAACACTTTTGGGATCGACGAGTCTATTCAGTTCCGATTATCGAGAGAACGATCAAGTCTATAAAGCCGATTTCAAAATTCCGCTGAGTCTCGGTTCATCCGTCTCCGGATACTTTAAATTCGGCGGAGAATATCGCTACAACGAACATCATAATGATCAAAGTACACCATACATTAGCATCAACCGCGGGAGTGCCAACAACACCGATATCAACCGTCAGGTCGTAGATGCTATTTTACATTATTATCCTAATCTGGCTTTTGGTAACACAAATCAATTACTGGGATCTAACTTTACGTCCGGTGATTCAAAACTTATAAACAGTTTCTTAGACAACAAATTTGGAGGCATATATTGGGCTCCCGATCCGAGTGCCCTGAATTGGATAATGAACTATGTAAGCCACAATCCTGCGCTGAGGGCGTACAATTCACTTGGGGGATGGTTCGATGGTGCATACCAGGAGCTTCCTAATGATTACAAATATATCGAGAAATATTATGCAGCATTCCTGATGACGGAATTGGAATTCGGTTCAAACTTCATGGTGGTTGGCGGCGCACGGTATGAAGAAGATCAGGGCTTGTACGACGCTTATAACATGATGGATGAACGCAACCCGGCGGTTCAGCCGTATTTCCCGGTATCGGCTTATCCGTGGAATCATTACTGGCTCCCCCAGGTGCAGGCAAAGTATGACATCGCTGATTGGGTAGACTTGCGGTATTCATATACTCAGACACTAGCAAGGCCTGATTATACACAGTTTTCGCCGCATTTTAATATTTCAGCTGATTCTCCTCACAATATCTGGGGAGGAGACCCTAAATTGAAACCGGCACAGGCGTACAACCAGGACCTCTTGTTCACGCTTCACTCCAATGAATTAGGTCTTCTTTCAGTCGGAGGATTCTACAAGGAGATAGATCATTTCACCTATGCCACAGCGTACCATCTCCATAGCAAGGCTGTATACGATAAATTTGGGATAACAGGCCTCGACTCTTTAGCCTCATTTGCTCCGTTTTTAACATCTGCGGATGATGACGCAACACTGAACACCTTCATCAATAGTCCTTATAAGGCTTATGTGAAGGGTGTCGAATTCGACTTTCAAACCCGGTTTTGGTATCTTCCCGCTCCGTTCAACGGAATTGTATTGGGGATCAATTACACTCACGTATGGTCACAAGCCACCTATCCATACTTCGATGAAAAAGCGGTTAGAGGTGTCATAACGAAGTACACAGACAGCACGCGGACCGGCCGGCTGGTGTATCAGCCGAACGATATTGCCAATGTGTCCCTTGGCTATGATTATAAAGGATTTTCTGCCAAGGTGTCTTGTGTTTTCCAGGGAAACTCTGTCACCTACGTCGGAGCATATCCTGAGCAGGATGGTTATTCAAAAGACTATTTTAGTATAGATTTTTCAGCACGACAGATGTTGCCATGGACAGGACTACAGTTGTTTTTTGATGCAAAAAATCTTAATAGTGAATCGAATATGGCTGTTCAGCAGTCGATCAACGGCTTCACTTCTCAAAATTATTATGGTTTTACATTAAATCTAGGAATTAGATATGAACTATAAAAATGAACAGTAAAAAGTACGAAGAAATATATTGGTTATAAAAAAAATTTCATCAACTAATTAAAAAAGGAGAATTGATATGAAAAAAATTGTTCTATCACTGCTTATTATTGCAGCGGCGGTATCGGTATCGCTGTATGGACAGACGGCTACTGTGAATGTAGTAAGCGACCTGACGAATGGTACCGAAGGGAATCTGAACACTGCTATAAGTAATGTGATCAACGCAGATCCTACCGGCGCTCAGCTCTCCAATACGGTTTTCAAGTTGGAAGCCTATGGTTATTACATTCTCACCGGTACGATTACAACCCCGCGAGGTTCGCATCTGTATCTCGAAGGGCCAACCCCAGGGGCGACGCAACAGACCGCTCCGCCTCAAATTGCATGGAGCAATAGTGGCGGTGTGACGACAACATTTAATTTCGACTGTGGCGGCGATTTCACGGCGAAGAACATTTGGTTTCTCAGCGCAAGATCAAGCGGCGCTCAAGTTGGAACGAGTATTGTGTTTGAAGATGATTCCCTTGCAAACTTGAGCGGCAAGGGTGAAAACGCATGGTTTGATGGTTGCATATTCGATTATAATAACATTGGAAATGGTGGAGGCGCGATAGAGCCGTCTTGCCGACACTTTCGCGGTCACATTACCAATTGTTATTTCCGGAATATGACCGACCCGCATTATCGTTACTACGGCAGACCGGTTTCGTATACCTATCAAAGTACCACATGGCACACCGATACACTCATGTTTGAAAATTGTACCGTTGCAAATTGTGGATATGTATTAATGCAGGAATCACCGGAATATGGGGACTATATTTCATTCAATCACTGCACTTTTGCCCAGACATTAATGTTCACGTTTGAGTCATCGTATTGGTGGTGGATGCGCGTAACGAATTGTGTGTTTTTGAACATTTACCTGTATGGAGACATTCCTTCGGGAGATGGTGCGAACCAATTCGGCAACGGTGGATTGATAAACGTCGACAGCGTAGCAACGTTTGGATTTACAGTGCCCTTTTCTGATTCTTCGACTGTTCCGGCATCATTGCAGCGCCATATCCTAATAGCCAACAACAGCTATGGCCATGAGAAATGGTACACCGATTATCTGAGTCATAATCCTTATAACCCTCCCGGCGATACAGATAAAATACACCGTATGCCTGCAATGAGCGGCAAAACGTTGAGATTTTTTATCGGGACCACAAACGGTAAAAAGAACTTTCCCTTTATGAACTTAGCTAATCTATACCCGGCTGTTGATACTACTGCTGATTTACCTGTTACATATAATGCTGCAGTAGATCCCGGATTTATTTTAAACCCTTGTAACGTCGACAGTACTAAAGCCCAATTGCTGGGGAGATGGAGTACAGGGGTAAACGTGAGTTGGGCGTTTGATCCGAATTCGGATGTTCAACAGAGTTGGCCCATGAATGAAGATCTTTCGTACACCAATGCCACACTGAAAACCGCCGCCATGAGTGGTTACCCGTTAGGTGATCTCTTCCACTGGTGGCCATCGAAATACACTGCATGGCTCGCACAAGCAACTCAGGAACGTACCAATATTTTGAATATGCAGACAAATGGTATTACCGGTGTCGAGCAGTCTCAGGCCGCAATTCCTTTGACCTATGAACTTGGCCAGAACTATCCGAATCCGTTCAACCCCACAACCAACATCAAATTCAAACTGCCCGTGCGAAGTGATGTGCGGTTAGTGCTGATGAACATTTTAGGACAAGAAGTGAAAGTCATCGCAGCCGGTAGCTACGAGGCAGGGAGCCATACCGTGACTTTGGATGCTTCTTCACTGGCAAGTGGTGTGTATTTCTACAAGCTGCAGACTGGGAAGTTCTCTGATGCAAAGAAATTGGTTATTCTAAAATAATATTTCATCTAGAATTTCCGTCGACCGCGTCGGAGATCTGTTAGCCCGGTCTCCGACCGGGTCAGGCGAAATAGGTTTATTGGTATCAGCGATATGTTGAGAGAGAAGGAGGTGGTCGTATACATCATGGATTTTAAGGTTTGACGACATTTGTCTTCCATCAGCCGGATGATTTTTTTACATACCGTAGGACTTTTTCGTTAGACACGTATTTGTTACCATGGAGACAAATGCCATCGATAAGAATGGTTTTTGGGTCACGTATGTTACATGTGTCCTATACTTTTTTCATTAATTAACAAGTATCCAATAATAACAAACCTTGGAGGAAATATGAAAAGGTTTATACAGGTATTCACACTAGGAGTCTTCTTGCTCTTGCTTGGTATGAATGTTGTGACCGCGCAGGAAGTGGTGTTCGTTTCCGGGCCGACAATCTCTGTCGCGACAAGCGGTGGAGTAAGCGGAGCCAACGGCGGATTCGCGTGGGGAGATTTGAATGGAGACGGCATTCTTGATGTTTTCATTCCGGCCAATATTGTTTTTTTCAACAATATCGCTTCATTTGCTCCGGCAGTTTCAACAGCGACGGCAAATATTCCGATTAATAACAACAGTACCGGTTTACTACTCGCCGATTTTAACGGTGATGGCATTCTTGATTTGTTTACAACGAATGGCGGGACTCCAAGCTCTGGCTTACTTTATAACAACGCTGGAGTATTTACCGCGGCGACCGGAACTGGCGATCTTGCCTCGACGGGAGTTACCGGCGAAGTCTTCCAAGGGGCTTCGGCGGCACCCATCGATCACAGCAATTACCTTAGTCTCTGCTGGCCTGGAACCTTCACAGGTATTGCAAGCAACAATCCAGCGCCAGCCGGCGGGGGTATCTGGCTTCTTAAAGGAGGACCAGCCGGCTTTACCAATATTGGCAAAGGAGCGACAACGGCTAACCGTGGCATCGATACCTCGCTTTCATTTGAATCCTGGGATGTACGTTTCTTCGATGCAAATAATGACGGCTATATGGATTTGCTGATGCCGAATTTCCGAAATGGATTTGCCAGGATAGACACCGGCTCATCGGGTGCGAGAAAGGGATGTGTCCTGTTCTTGAACGATGGAACTGGTAAATTCTATGTTCCGACTGGAGCAACACTTGCAACCCCACGCCCCATCTATGCCGTCGGTGCTGGTAACGTCGTAGCCGCGGTGCCTGACACCGGAATCATTGTGGACGACACAGTGCGCCACTTCGCTGCTATTGGCGAACAATGGGGCGACCTCAACAACGATGGTATCGAGGATTTAATATTGAATGGGCTTAATGCAACCGATAACATCGATGGCAATGGAACGTTCCAGGCCGATGTTATCCTTTATGGAAAGGGAGACGGCACGTTTACATACAAGTGGGATGGAGTGCACATCGTAGCCAACAATGGAATAGTTCAGAGTACGGGCCAACGCGCAATAAGCATAGGCGACTACAATAATGATGGGTGGGCAGATATATATACATGCCTGAACGGCGGTGCCCAACATTTGTACAGGAACAATGGTGATGGTACGTTCACTGATGTAGCAACCGCGGATCTTCTGACGGCAAATGGTGGGCGAGCCGGACAATTAGTTGATTACAATAACGACGGTTTCCTGGATATATTCATATATACTGGCGGTGCTTCTAGTTTACTGAAGAACAACGGCAACAGTAATAAATGGATTGGTATCATACCGATCGGTAATGGAAACAACAAGTCGGCAATTGGAGCACGGTTCACCGTATGGGCTGGAGGGAAGAAGCAGATTCGCGACATCAGGGCCGAAGGCGGCTCCGCAGGTATGGGCGGAACGTTAAGGGCAAACTTCGGTCTTGGTGCAGCAACTGCGATTGATAGCGTCTCAGCCGTTTGGCCCGATGGTGTGGTGCAAAAATGGCCTGGTGCTGCTTTCACAATCAGTAGTTATAATTCAGTCATCGAAGGATCCGTTTATCTTGCAGCCCCGACAACTTCTCGACCGTCATGGGCCGCAGGAGACACGTCGGTGGCTTCGAGTAATACATTTAAATGGAACAATGTAACCGGTGGAACCGTAGGCGTGAAGTATTTACTTCAGATTGGAACCAGTAAAGCGATGACCTCCCTTTTGCAGAGCTTTACAGCTTTAACCGATACGTTTAAGGTTACAAAGGTTCCTCTGGCATCGAAAATGTACTGGCGTGTGGCTGGCTTGAGCGGTAATATCCAGGGCGCTTATTCTGCCGTGGATAGTTTCCAAACAAACAAGACGCCCGCGACAACGGTGCCGAAAAAACTTTCACCAACAACGAACCAATTACACTTACCCAAACAACCGACATTGGTTTGCAGCAGCACACCGGAAGCTTACATTTATCATTTCCAGCTGGATACGGTAAATAGGTTTGCAGCAAGAGATACTTTAACAGGCGCTGCCAGATTTACTGGATTGGTATTCAATGATTCAACCACTGTTACCGATACGACGAAGCTGATGAGTGCCTTGACACCCGGTAGGATGTATTACTGGCGTGTGCGAGGGTGGAACGCTGCCGGTGCTTCTGCATATTCATCGGTAGATTCATTTACCATCCAGTATCTCCCAGCCACTACGACGCTTATGTATCCTACGCATAATCAGGCAGATGCACATGCCGATACGCTGGTCTTCAAAGTTCAAAAGGTAGATGCAGATAGCTTCTATGTGTTCCAGACATGGACTTATACATCTGCTGGACAAGCTTTCAGATCTGATACAACAAAACAAAGCCCGACTCTTACACTTACGGGTCTCGTAAACCGGGCGAGATATTATTGGAAGGTACAGGTGGGCAACCAAGGTGGATGGGGTGCTTTCACAGCAATAGATTCGTTTACGACTGTTATTGAATTGGCTAGCGTACCAAACGCTGCTACTCCAAAAAACACGACTGCAGAACAGAGAAGTACAAAGTTTGTCTGGAGTAAAGCGACAAATGCGCTATGGTATCATCTGCAGGTTGCTACAACCAATTTCGCCAGTTCATCTGATATTGTGGAAGATGTGACAATCCAGACGGATACGACATACACAATAAAAGATACATTGAAAGCAGCCACATTATATTACTGGCATGTCAGTAGTGTGAATTTAGGTGGCGAAGGTGCGTTCTCGGGGTCAGCACACTTTACCACCGGTACAACCGTAGGAGTGGTTGAAGCTATCAACGAAGTTCCGCAGGTGTTTACACTCATGCAGAACTATCCGAATCCATTCAATCCTTCAACAACAATTTCCTATGATCTTCCGAAAACGTCTGTTGTGAAACTCTATATCTATGACGTACTTGGTAGAGTTGTAGCCAATTTAGTAGATGGCGTACAGACTGCGAATAGGTACCGTGTTGAATGGAATCCATCACGTTTGAGCAGCGGTGTTTATTTCTGCCGGATTCAAGCGCATAGTCAAGATGGATCAGCTGACTTTACTTCTGTGAAGAAACTTCTTTACATGAAGTAATATTTTCTTAGGTACAAGTGTGGCTCACTGCAAAAGTGAGTCGCACTTTATTTTTAAATAGAGTCTTAATATAATCCAGGCTCATCTCAGCGAGCCTGGATTTTTTAATTGTGGGGAATTTTGATAATTCATTGGAAGCCGCATTGTTTCTACAGAGTGAAATTGTCTGTATATCAAGATTGAAGATCTGAAAAAATGTAGCTTCCTATATGAATGAAAATTTTATGACTGACATCGAATGAATTTAAAAACAAAACAAACCACGATATTTCTAATTTTTACATTTCTCGTATCTCTAACAACTTTTAGTCAGGTGAAACTGCCAAAACTTATAAGCGATGGCATGGTTTTACAACAAGATACCGAAGTGAAAATCTGGGGTTGGGCTGCTATTCATGAAAAGATTTCTTTAAGTTTTCATGACTCAATATATCAAACAACTGCGAATGATTCGGGAGAATGGGACGTTAAACTTCCAAATCTGAAAGCAGGCGGTCCTTATACAATGACAATAATGTCCAGTGATACGGTTACAATAAAAAATATATTAATTGGCGATGTCTGGATTTGTTCCGGTCAATCAAATATGGAATTGCCCATGAAAAGGGTGAGTCCTATTTATGAACATGAAATTGCAAACTCAGACAATACATATATAAGATGTTTTACTGTACCTCAGAGATTTAATTTTAATGAACCTCAAAAAGATTTAGTGTCGGGCATTTGGCAAGCAGCAAATCCAAAGAACGTACTTGATTTCTCGGCGACTGCTTACTTTTTTGCAAAAGAACTTTATGAAAAGTATCAGGTACCAATCGGTTTAATTAATACAAGCCTTGGCGGCTCCCCTGCTGAGGCATGGATTAGTGAAGGTTCCTTAAAAGCTTTTCCCGAACATTACAAAGAAGCACAACGATTTAAAGACAGTACTCTCATAAATAAGATTGAGAATCAGGATAAAATGAGAATCCAGGCATGGCATAATGAGCTAAGGAAAAAAGATGAAGGTTATAAAGACCCGCGAAAAATATGGAATGACCCAACTTTAAATACATCTGATTGGGCAACAATGAAAATTCCGGGTTACTGGACACTTACACAACTTGGCCATGTAAACGGTGTTGTGTGGTTCAAGAAAGAAATTAATATTCCAGCTTTTCCCGATAAAGTCGGGATAGATTCCCCAATGGCAGAACAACGGGCTAAACTTATTCTTGGAAGAATAGTAGACTCTGATTCTGTTTTTGTTAACGGGGTTTTTGTTGGTACTACAGGATACCAATATCCACCCCGAAGATATTCTTTCCCTTCAGACTTATTGAAAGAAGGTCAAAATGCTATAGTCGTACGAGTTATTAGTGAGAGCGGTCATGGAGGTTTTGTCTTAGATAAGCACTATGAATTAATTACAGGTGGACAGACTATTGATTTAAAAGGGGATTGGCAGTATCGGCTCGGAGCAACAATGGATCCATTAGCAAGCCAGACCTTTATACGATGGAAACCGCTGGGGTTATATAATGCAATGATTTCCCCGCTTCTCAACTATGCGATGAAGGGTGTTATTTGGTATCAAGGTGAATCAAATGCAGAGAGACCGATTGAATATGAGGAGCTGCTCCCGGCGCTCATTCGAGATTGGAGAAAGAATTGGAATCAGGGGGATTTTCCTTTCCTGTTCGTTCAGCTGCCTAATTATATGGAAGCAAAAAAACAGCCTTCAGAAAGCAATTGGGCATTATTGCGGGAAGCGCAGCTCAAGACATTATCATTACCGAATACCGGAATGGCTGTGGCAATTGATATTGGTGAATGGAACGACATTCATCCTTTGAATAAAAAAGATGTGGGGAAAAGGCTTGCTCTTGCTGCTCAGAAGGTAGCATATCATGATAACAATGTGGTTTATTCAGGGCCTCTTTATCATTCGATGAAAATTATTGGGAACAAAGTAATATTGAGCTTTACTATAT
>PLMK01000027.1 GCA_003142475.1 Ignavibacteriota bacterium | reverse complement strand
TAATGACAGCCGTTCAGGTACTCCAGAACAGTATTGAAGCTGGCTTGAGCGGTCTTGGCTCCAATACATTTCAGATTCAGAAGCAGCCAGCTATCGCGACTCGCACACAATGGATGAAATCACTGAAATGGAAAGATATTACATACGAGCAGGCGAAAACTGTTAAAGAGCGGGTAACACTTGCTCAGGATATTGCTATCGGAGTACTACAAACTGCAGAAACTATCCAATTTGGGGCACTCAAAACAAATCCGAATGTTGATGTCGGTGGTGAGGAGCCGGAAGGGATGCGGACGAACAACTACACCATTCAAGATGGAAGAAATATTTCGGATGACGATGTGAAGTATGCCTCATATGTTGTCATTCTTATGGCGGATGTTGAGCACAAACTTTTTCCGCATGGCGGAGCAGTTGGCAGTACTGTCAAAATAGGTGCACAGCGCTTTACTGTTATTGGAACGTTTAAATCGAAAGGTTCCACATTAGCCGAGTCTGAAAACAAGGTCGTTATACCACTCAGTACATTTCTTCACCAATATGGCAAGATACGCAGCGTCTATATTAAGGTAAAAGCGAAAAGTCCGGAAACATTCGATGATTGTCTTGAGGAAACACGAATGGTTCTCCGTACGATACGAAAAGTTGCTCCCGNNGAACGCACGAGAGAAATTGGTATTCGGAAAGCGTTGGGCGCTCGCAAATCAAATATTCTGTCGCAATTTATCACTGAAGCTGTTGTGCTGTGCCAAATCGGCGGTGTTATTGGTGTGGGGCTTGGCATACTTGGCGGCAACTTGGCTGCGCTTACATTTAATTTCTCTCCAGTCTTCCCGCTTGATTGGGCACTGATTGGATTTGCAATCACTACGTTTGTTGGAGTAGTGTTCGGTGTCTATCCTGCCTGGAAAGCCGCCAATCTCGATCCTATCGAATCTCTTCGATATGAGTAATAGATCTCTTGGTTTATGTGAATAGTATTCTCCGCGATTTTCTATTTCGCATACTTCACACTTTTTCACACATAAAATACAAACGGCGAATTTGATAAATCCAAAATAGATTGTTACTATTCAAACACACTCGTCTATATATGAGGATACTATGAAAAGGAACATCAAGTTATTATGCAGTGTAATACTGTTGAGCTTATTCTTTATGAGCATATATGCTCAAACCAAAACAGAGAATGCTGGAAACAGTGATACTACAAAATACACAATTGAAAATTGCATCAGCAAATTTTCAATAGATAAAATTGAAAAAACGAAAGTCGGATATCAATATTGGTTTGCTGATCCGAACTTTGCAGATGGAAAAACTTTGAAGATGAGTGTTGTCTCTCCGCACTCAGCAACACACCCGCCGCATGTCCATGCGGAAGACGAATTTTTTTTTATTCTTGAAGGAAAAGCGGAATTGTATCTCAAAGGGAAATGGACGTTAGCTGAACCATACACAAGTTTTTACTGTCCATCCAATGTTGAACATGGTATTCGCAATGCAGGTGATACACAACTAAAGTATCTTGTTATTAAAAAATATGATGAGACAAATCCAGTACGAATTGAATTTTCCAAGGCTCTGAAAAGTGCTCAATAATCCTCCTGTTATCTATATAGTAGTCTTTGTAAATATAAAAAAACCACCAAAAGAACGGTGGTTTTTTTATTGTGAACTGGATATTGTATTCGCTTTATATCTTTTCTACAACAACCGCTGTTCCATAAGCTAATACTTCAGTAACACCAGCAGCTATTTCTGTAGCATCGTAGCGAAAGGCGAGAATTGCATTGCCACCGACTTCTTCTGCATGGCGGATCATCAGTTCATACGCATCGCGGCGGGTTTGTTCGCACAGTTGAGAATAGAGGCTGATATTGCCGCCAAAGAGAATCTGAAATCCAGCTCCGATATTGCCGAAGAGTGAGCGTGATCTTACGATGATACCACGTACCACGCCAAGATTTTTTAATACGCGATATCCGTCAAGTTGGATGTTAGTTGTGACGAGTTTGTGGTCCATTGCATTATCCTTTCGTTAGAATTTTGAAGTTAAAATAGTAAAGTCAAGATTCAGATCACAATTTACTAAACCTAAATCTGCAGCTTTAAACTGTCATCTCTTAAATTTATTTCACTAACTGTTTCACCGTTTCATAATATTGTTGAACCTGTTGCTGGTATTCTTCGCCTGAGCCTGGACCATGAAAGCCAACGTGGATTTTTCTAATAACGTCTTTCTTATCCACAAAGATTGTTGTTGGGTATGCGTAAAAGTTATTTAGTTGTGATCGTAGTTTTAGTTCAACGTTTGCGTCGTTTGTGCTTCCGCAGAAGAGCACAATATAAGTGATGCCAAATCGTTTTTGGAAAAGCGTAAGATTCTTCATCGCTACTTCTGGATTATCACTGATTTCAAACGCAAGTCCGATTACTTCCAATCCATTTTTTCCAAATTCAGAGTAGATTTTCTGAAGAAGCGGTGCGGCGTCCATGCAGTTATGGCACCAAGTTCCCATAATATCAATCAAAAGCGCTTTGTGTTTAAAAGAATTATCATTACTGCTCACAACTTTACCGGTTGATGTCATTCCATAAAATGCGAATGGTGCTTTTAGGTTCTTCTCAGTTGTCACGAGTGCTGGTTTTGGTTCTGACGTGAGCATTGGTTGTGTAACAAGTGTAAATGCTATAGGCTTGTTGCTTCTAGCATACAAACTACCATTCCAGTATGTACCTTGTCGCTCCAGTTCCATGATAAATGCCTGCCATCCTGTGAAGCGAGTCAGCATTGCCTTAGAGCCGACCTGAGTGCCAGCAAGCAAACCGTAATCGCCATCAGGCGCAATAAGTGTTCCGAAAATACTATCGTTCTTCATCCAAAAATTTGCAGTGGTTGTACTATCGATTCCATCAGCACTGTAAATATATACTTGATATTTGCCAACGAGCGGAAGTCCAGGTGAATTAGCTAATACATTGATTCCTTTGATAATATTTTTTGGTGTTGAAACAAATTCATTCCAATTTGTATCGGCACGATAGCGGAAAAACTTGCCGCGCCATTCCTTCCCATTCCAAATTCCGCACATAGCAGCACCATATTCAGAAAAAATGAGCGAAAGCGAATCGCCATGAAATCGAATTTCAGGAATCGAAGTTTGTTCTGAGCCATTTAAAAAATAACCGGTAGGTGTAGTGGAATTCAAATCAAGGAACAACTGGAAAGGAATTTGTTTGTTTTCTATGATTGTGATGGCGCCAGTCCACATCCCTTTTTGTTGAATATGTTCTTGGCATCCTAAAAAAACAAAAACATTTATGAAGAAAAATATTCGTTTGGCATTCATCAATTAAATAATTCCCGGATGTTTTCCTCCACCAGCTACCGATAGATATAAAATGATAATGAGCAAAAGGAATTGAACAAGATAAAAAGTTGTGATGCTTTTACTTATTATTTTAAATGTGTTTTCTGCGTCTTCAAGAGCAGTTTTCTCTACGATGCTTTGCATTAATTTTGTACGGCGCCGGATAAGAATTGGACCGAAGAAGACTCCATTTATGAATAGGAAGGCGAAGAGGATAATCTTTGCCATCAACCAACCCTCGGTGTACAAAAGATTGATATTACTGTTGTAGAGATTAAAGATGTTCATGATACCAGAGAGCAACATAATGATGGAGGCGACAGGTAAAAGCAAGCCGAAGCGGCGGCTGATTTTTCCGATGTAAAGTTTTTGCTCCCAATCCTTCTCTGCGCGAATTCTTCTTTCAACAATCCATCCGCCAAAGAGTGCTGTGAAGACTAATCCAAAACCAATGATGTGAAAAATAAAAATAAT
Organism: Ignavibacteriota bacterium; assembly: GCA_003142475.1. Lineage (GTDB taxonomy): Bacteria > Bacteroidota > Ignavibacteria > UBA10030 > UBA10030 > Fen-1298. The sequence goes on along the minus strand of PLMK01000027.1, from coordinate 12,698 downwards.
TGAACCTGTCATGGCGACCTCGACGAAAAATGAATGCGACCGTTTGCGATTATATATCGCAAGATAAGAAAATGATTTGATAAAAAGGAAGTGAAACCAAGAAGTGTTTTTATTGGAAAAAACTAGTTCTTCGATATATCCTATTTGAATGACTTATGGCGCTCAATTGATAAAAAAGTCATTTTACTTTGCGAGGCTCTTCATTTTCGACCTCAATAGCTTCCCCGATGAATTCATAGTCAGATATCAATTAGTCCAATTAATATTGTTTGATTGTGACCCGTATCGTGCTTTCCATTCGTCTGCTGTCATACCATAAACGAACAAATCAACGTAATGATCGTATAAAAATTCTGCTTGTCGAGAGGTTCCTTCTTTGATGAAACCAAGACGCTCTATTATAGCATTGCTTTTCTTATTCCCGGTAGCACAGCGAATTTGGACGCGGTTGAGTTGATATTCGTAGAAAGCGTAGTCTACAAGAGTATGGCATGCTTTTGTCATAATACCGTGACCTTGAAAAATTTCACTAAGCCAATAACCAATTTCAACACTCCTATTCATCCAATCGATGCGGTGAAATCCAATGATACCTGTAAGTATACCGCGAAACCAAATACCGCATTGAAAGCCAAATTTTTTTTCATGTTGTTCTTTTGATGATAGGATGAAAAGCTTGCTATCCTCGAGTATCTTATTTGTATCTACCCACGGAAGCCATTGGTGCAAATATGAACGATTTCCGTCAATTAAAGCAAAAAGCGAATCAGCGTCTTCAGGCTCTAGAATTTTTAAAACAATATCGTCATCAATATGAAGAGAAGGCATGCTCAGTCATGACAAATATGAAATTAAGTAATTGATTTATTTGGCTGCTTTCTGAAGAATTGAAAGAGATTGATGTCTTGATTCCGAGCGAAGAGCAGCCACACGCTCAAAAATAATAATCCGCAATTCTCTAAAATTTTTTGGTAGCCGATTTTGCTAGCATTTGGATCTTGAGTAAAACATCCGCACGAAATATCAAGTCCGCGCACAAGAGCGGAAGAGACAAGAATAGTAAAACCCATAAGCATTATGATGATGAGCAATTCGCAGCTGCGCGGATAAAGACCAATAATTAAACTAAGTCCACAAAGAAGTTCCAACGCTGGAAGAAATGTGGCGGTACACATCGCCAGCATTGGTCCGACAACCTTGTATTGAAGTACAGAATTTGCAAATGCTTGCAGATCTGTAATTTTATCTAGACCGGCGACGACAAATATTCCGCCAAGAAAAATTCGGACAAGAAGAATAAGAATTGTATTCGAGAGAAGAGATTTCATTTTGTATTCTTTGAGTTCGATGTAGGAGTGCCTATTATTTCTCTATAGGTAATTTGGCAGAACTCCATTCTTGCCAACCGCCAAAAAAAACCTTTACGTTTGTAAATCCCGATTCCATCAGTTTAACTGCCAATTCGATGCTGGAATTGCATTCGGCGCCATCACAATAGACAATCAATAGCTTGTCTTTTGAAATTTTATTCAACCGTGTAAGATGTGTGTCAAACATTTTCAATGCGACATTTACAGCACCGCGAATGTGTCCCGCCTGGTAATCGAATTCATGCCGTGAATCGATAAAGAGCACATTGTTAGATTCAAAAAAATCCTTTGCCATTGCAAGCGGAATCATTTCAATGTTGGCATCCGTCACAGAATGAACTGATTGAGTCTTAGCGAAAAATCCTTGATTCGTTACAAAGGAATATGCAACACCTAATATAATTGCCGCAACGATTAGTAAGAGTGCTTCAATGAGTGCTTGACGCAAGTTCAATTCTCTTTCACACACACGTAGGATATTTTGATTTCTATCTGGGGCTGGTTCTTGCTGTCTATTTCAATCGTAAAATGGTCACTGCCATAACCGAGCTTCTCTGGTTTGACTGTCACCTGCACATTGAGCGTATCATTCGGATTGAGCACCTTCTTCTCTATCTTTATGGTAATAGTTGAGGCGGAAGTTGCGAAGTTTTTTATTTTAATTATATGATCTGAGATATTTTTTAAGGATGTTCCTTGCATTAAGGTTTTGCCAAGACTAATATTCCCAAGCCACATGAACATGGAATGACTGATAGATTCAAGTTCTTCCTTTACTTCAGCGATTAATTTTACCGAGACATTTTCTGATAACCGATCGTTACTGTTAATGCTGATATGCTTTTCTACTTTTCCGTGGTATCCACTGGAATTAAACTCCACTTCTACTGTATCTGATTCGGAAGGAAGAAGAATGTCTTTGGGTCTTTTGATAGTCGTACAACCGCACGAAGGTTCTACTGAATAAATCCGTAATGTATCGTTACCGATATTGGTTAGTACAATCTTGCCTTTCTTCTTCATTCCGCTGTAGATAGTACCGAGGTTAACTTCGAGTTTGTCCAGCGAAAGTTTGGGCTGGCTGAAAGAAACGCCAAGAACAAACAAGATCATTGTGAATATACTGCCGCTTTGTTTCATAACATTATCTCTTGCGTATAGATTAACAAAAAAAGCTGATACCGATTCTTTGCTAATTTATAATTTATTATCCCCGAGTAATCGCCATTTGTTTCAGAAGTGGAGCAACACGGTAACGCTCTTCCTGTAAATCAGTATGAAGCGCGGTAAGCACAGCATATACTTGCTTCAATCCAATTTGTTCCGCCCATTCAATTGGTCCTAATGGGAAATTGACGCCGAGTTTCAATGCCGTGTCGATATCTTGCGGCGATGCAACGTCTTCAGTTATAGCGAAGGCAGCTTCATTAATAATGCGACAAAGCATACGCGGCAGTACCATGCCAATACGATCTTGTACAATCTCAATTTCTTTCCCAATCGATTGAAAAAAGCGTTTTGTGACTTCCAATGTTTCTTTTGGCGAGTAAATTGTCGGTGCGACTTCGATCAGTGGTTTTTGGATAAGGGTCGGAAGTACAGCTATACCAACAAGACGGTGCTTGCCTAAAATCCATGTAGATTGTTCCGTCGCAGTTATTGTGATAGAAGAAGAAAGAATGGGTGCGGTATCCGCCAATGTTTCATCGAACCGTTTAATATTTTTTTTCTTCGCAAGAAGATCGATGTTTGTGAGTTCTATTGCAAGCGATGTGTTTGCTGGAATTATATTAGAAATTTTAATGCTATCAGATTTGAATTCCGGTTTCTGCGCAGGCTTTTCATTCCATGAAATATGGGCTTCATATCCGTGTGCAGCACACAACTCGGCATATTGTTCCACCATCGGAGATTCGCCAGTGATGAAAATGCGTACTGGGGTTGGTTTCAAATTTGCATTACGTGAAGTTGTTTTGGTAGCTTTAATATTTACCTTTGAGACCTTCGGAGTTGTCTTTTTGTTTGTCTTCAATTTTTTATTCCATTAATAAACTACTTAAAGATTCCACTGTTTAATTACTTGGCATTCGTTTCTTCATAGTTAAAAAATCCTTTGTTTGTTTTCTTCCCCAGCCATCCAGATTCCACCATCTGTTTCAGAATTGGATGCGGACGAAGGCGCGGTTCACCGTTCGATTGTTCAAACAAGGATTGCGCTTCCGCGAACGCTGTATCAATACCAATTTGATCCATCGATTCGAATGGTCCGGCGGGAATGCCGCCGATTATTTTCACTATGTGATCGATTTGTTCGACGTCAGCAACGTTCTCTCCAAGTAAGCGGAGTGCTTCGCCGAACAACGGTTGGGACACACGGTTGGCTATGAACCCCGGAGTATCTTTCACGATAATAGGAGTTTTACCGAGTAGATTAACAAATGCAATAATTTTCTCGATGGTCTCGTTATTAGTTTTATATCCTTTTACAACTTCGACAAGTGCAGATGTCTCTATAGGATTGAAGAAGTGCACGCCTATAATGCGTTCTGGATTTCGAGTGTTGGCACCGATGGAAGTGATAGAACGGGAAGATGTAGTGCTTGCAAGAATCGTTGTGCTCTTCGTGCTTGCATCGAGATGTTTGAAAACATCCTTTTTCACACGAATATCTTCAATTACTGATTCGATAATAAAATCGCAATTTCCAAGATCAGGCAGACTTGTTCGTGTACGGATTCGCTCCATCGATGCCTGTACTTCTTCTTGAGATATCTTGCCGAGATTCACCATTTTACGCAGGTTCGCATTGATGCGTACAGTGGATCGCCGTAGAAGTGTGTCGTTCACATCGTACAGTTGAACATCAATTTTAGAAAGCACAGCAAGCTGAGCGATTCCTATGCCCATTGTTCCTGTGCCGACAATGCCGAGTTGTTTGAACATAAATTCATATTATCCTTATAATCATAAAAACATACACAATGGATGTCAAAGAAACAACAACCAGTTTTTACTTCTATAGAGTTAGTCTGAGATTTCTTTAGTTTATATACATTAATGATGTTTGCAAATTTTTATAATTATAGTGAGAAACAGCACATGATTATAGAGGAATTTATTTGTATACTGATACATAAAAAATAAAATGTTAATCAAATAATACAGTAATTCATCATACATCAAGAAGGCGGATTTAAAAATCCGAAGAGATCCTTATGAAAAACTTTGTTAAAAAATATTTGCAATTCTGTCCCAAGACGGGAAGATTTGTCGGTTTTGGAAAACTCAACGGTTTATCCCGATTATTATTTCCACTTGTTGGTATAGTTGCGATAGTGTGGGTACTTATTCGAGTAATTCCAAAACCCAGCCGCTTAACGTATCCGTGCGTACGAACAGCAATGCCTCTTGCTTCTGGATTCATCGGTTATTTATTGATGCTTGCTTTATCAGGTGTGGCTTTCTTCAGATCGAAAAAATCATTCCGATATTACCCAATATTTTTTCTCGGCGCTTTTGTCGTATTCGGAATAAGCGGTTCGTACTTGACGAGTTCGTATTTAAGCTGGCAGCCGACCGTAAATATGACTGTCGTTTCTAATCAGCCGATGGGTGTGGCGAAAGGAATTTTTCCGGGAAGAGTTGTCTGGGTACACGATTCCACCGCTGTGAATCAAAAGTGCAATATTAGTAGCTGGTACTTGCCTGCGAATATGAATCAGACGAAAGTTGATCAAATGCTTTCTTCTGCCTTGCAGAGTGTGACAGGTCAAACAACTGACAGCGCGGCATGGGTGGCGATCTTCAAGTATCACAATAATACTCGAGGAAAAGGAGCCGTCAATTACGTCAAAGGAGAGAAGATATTTATAAAAACAAACGCTACAAGTGCCTATCAATATAATTCGGATTTAACGCCGAAATCTAATGTTTCCGAAACATCGGTAGCACCTGTTCTTGCAGTGCTCCGGCAGTTAGTTTATGTCGTTGGTGTTCCAGATAGTGATATTTATATTGGTGATCCTTTAAAGCACATCTACAAACATCTTTATGATGTGTGGCATGGAGAATTTCCCAATGCCCATTATCTCGATAATAGCGGTTTCACTAATCTTGGTCGAGAAGTAGTGGTGGCAAGTACAACTGCAAAAATTTATTATTCCGACAAAGGCACAGTGTTACGTACAAATTCTATGACTTCTGGAAACGCTGGTAGTCCTGTTCTGCAAAATTCTTTATACACAATCTTTGAGACGGCAGATTACGTTTTGAATATTCCTCAGTTGAAAGGTCATCAACGTGCCGGAATGACAATGTTCGCCAAAAACCACCTTGGATCTCAAGTTCCTGATGCAAGTGGTGCTGATTATCTCCATATGGGCTTAGTGCGACCTTATGGATTATCAACCACGGATACTTCAACATATAGGAGGACGAATTATGGAATGTATCGCACACAGGTCGATTTAATGTCACACAATTTATTAAGCGGCAAGAACCTCATCTATATTATGGATGCTTTATGGGGTACAGATTACGAACTTGATTTCCCATTAAAGTGGAAGATGCAGCCGTTTAATAATCAATATACATCATCCATTTTTGTATCATTCGATCCGGTTGCAATCGAGTCGGCCGGTTATGATTTTTTACGGTCTGAATTCACCATCGAAAGCGGAAAAGATTTTTCAGTGCAAATGCCCGCCGTCGATGATTATCTTCATCAGGCGGCAGATTCAACGAATTGGCCGGCTGGAATAAAATACGATCCAAATAACACCGGTGTTCATGTTTATAGTCTTGGTACGCATGAACATTGGAATAATGCAACTGATAAAAAATATTCAAGAAATCTTGATCCCATTAATGGTACCGGTATTGAGTTGATAGAGACAGAACAAATTGCCACCAGTGTTGCAAACCGTGAGAATGGTCCAGAATATTTCCAACTTTATCAAAATTATCCTAATCCATTCAATCCTAGCACAACGATCGCATATTCATTGCCCGAAAAATCTTCTGTTGAAATCAAGATTTTTGATTTGCAGGGACGTGAAATAAAATCATTCACGCTTGGCGCGCAATCTGCAGGGTACCAGCGAGTTGTGTGGAACGGGACAAATGATCGCGGCAACCAAATGGCGAGCGGATTTTATGTCTATCGAGTGAAAGCATCATCATTGGGAGAAGGAAAGACATTTGCTAAATCTGCAAAGATGCTGCTGCTGAAGTAGGTTCTCTGAAACGGCATTGAGCCGCGACATCTGAAAATTTTATTCTTCCTGTGATTCATCTCCCGATACTCTCGGGAGATGAATCATGGTCTTTTCTCTCGTTGAGTTATCTACAATTTGAATCCAATATAAAATTCTTTTCCAAAATGTAATCCTAAAAGAGCATGATCAAATGCGAAAGATAAGTATTCTCATAGCCTGTTTTGGTTTTGCAATTTTGTATGGCCAAACGTCTAATGTGACTATTCAAACCGTTTCTAATTACATACAATGGGGATGGGATACAACAATCGTTATGCAGAATGGTCTTATCACGATGGCGACAGTGCCGGCTATCGGCGGACGTGTAATGCAGTACGATTTAGGAAATCTTCCATCTATGATGGTTAACTCGAGTTTATTGGGTAAAACTTATACGCCTGTTTCTGGCGGTTATAATAACTTTGGCGGATATAAGACTTGGCCTTCACCTCAAAGTATTTGGCCCGGTACATGGCCGCCCCCGCCAAAACTCGATTATGGCAAATATGCTTATCAAATCGTTTCTCAGACAGCCGATTCTGTCGCTGTTCTCGTCACGAGTCCGGTTGAAACATGGGTTGCACCAAATATTCAATTTAAACGGCGAGCGACAATATTTCCAGGAACAAGCAGGGTCAGGATGGAACAAACCATTATTAATAATGGCTCAAAGGATACCAGTTGGGGTGTGTGGAGCATAGTACAAGCGATTGTCAATCATACTGGCAAAACGGATTACACGAATTACTGGGCGTACTTTCCAATCAATTCTAACAGTGTATACGGAAGTAATGGCGTAAAGCCAGATCAGGCTAGTACAGCTTGGAAGGGAGAGGTTGCTCCCGGTGTATATGGCGTTCAGTTTGTCGCAGAAAATAAAAAAATATTTGCCGACCCGGATAAAGGCTGGATTGCTTATACTAGTCTGTCGGATACGGTTGTGTTTGCGAGAACGTTCCCCATTTTCGAAGGCATGCAATATCCGGACAATGGCGCCCGCGTGACGGTGTACGTGAGTAGCAACAGTGTTCCGTTGTATATGGAAGTCGAAGTGAAAGGCCCTGTTGTCTCTCTTGCTGCTGCTGGAGGAAATTATACATTCACAGAAAATTGGTGGGCTGCAAAAGTCCGGGCTCCGGTTTTGGATGTGGATTCAGTCGGTGTGATTGCCAATAGATTATCGTACAATTCAACAACGCATAGTGTATCCGCAATCTACGGTGTATTCTATCAAGGCACCGCAAAGATAGCTTTTATCGATGCGCAAGGTCAACTTACAGAAGGACAACCGCATACTGTCTCACCGCTTGCAGAATTTCAGCTTCAGGATGTAGTTACGATCCCGGATAGCGTGAAGGCAATCGAAGTCCGAATCTACAATACAAAAGATGAATTGATTGGTGTTCTGGAAAGGACAGATGTCTCTGCACTCTTAACTGGAATTAAAAATGTAACCTCAAAACTGCCTTCGAAATTTTACCTTGAACAGAATTATCCAAACCCATTTAATCCATCAACAGTTATTAGTTATCAGTTGCCGGTTACAAGTGATGTCACATTGAAAGTGTATGATATACTTGGCAGAGAAGTGGCAACACTTGTGGATGAAATGAAATCAGCGGGAAGCTGCGAAGTGAAGTTCGATGCCTCAAAACTTTCGAGCGGAATTTATTTTTATAAAATACAGGCAGGTAGTTATACAGAAACGAGGAAGCTCGTGCTGATGAAGTGACACGAAGTGTCATCAACCTTCTGAAGGGTTTGGCTTGCCCACCGTCTATATAACTGGTGAGGAGGAAACATTCGGTAGGATGGATAATCCGACCCCAACCAGTGAAAAACCGGTTGGGGTTTTTAATTGAAGCGGAACATACGATAAAATCTAAAATTTTATAAACAAGCTTAATGATGAAAATTTTGTAGAATTCAATGGATGGATTAATTCATCTGTATCATAATTACTTTGGTCATAACGTAAGTCAAGATGGTCTGCTAATTGTGTAATGAATGTATTGTCTTCCACTCCTAATTTTATGAATTTAAATAATCCAGATGTTGATATTCCCAAGCCATCTGTTTTTATATTACTGAATCCTCCTCCTTGATACGAACCTTGCCTGATATAAATGAACTCGCCTAAGCCAATTTGCCAACCTTGAGAAATTTTAACTGCGTCTGTCCATTTACCTTGAATAATGTGCTTACCAAAACTCAGATCACCGAAAATACCTCGATAGTAAGAGCTCCCATCCTGATTTCTCCCGACAAGTAAATTATCCGCCTGCCGGGACCAAGAAAAAGTAATTATTTTACTGTCTATTTTAATAAGTTTGAGACCTATTTCTATTGAAGTGCCAATTGAGATGTTTCGAGGGAGTGGATCAGCTTGTGCTTTATCAAAATATGTTATTGTACCGCCTATGTTGGTAAGAGCTGTACCAAAGGAAAAATCAAATAGTGGTGCAATACCGGTCATGAGTTCTGGTTTCTTGGTGATCAAATCTGCTATTGGAACATTCATAAGCAGTCCATAATCACGCGACCAGGCTGAAGCATTAACATCTCCTTCAAGATTGGATACTATTCTCCTGAAGGATATGCCCAATGCCAATTTTATACCAATGTCCCATCCAACACCTAAGCTAAATGCATCGTTATGTTCTTCACCATTATAAGTGCCGATGATGTCAGGGCCAGTGGACGAAGTTCGATTGAATGTTCCAAGGTTTAGATCAACACGGGAATAAGCGATGCCAATCGATAATGGGACGGATAAATACTCGTTTAAATTTGTTTTACCGCAAAAAACGTAAGAATTATATGTGAGATCTTTTAATCCTAATCCAGGCAGCCAATTTGTTTTTGTAGGATAGAACGAAACCGAAAAATTGTTTTGCATGCCACCAAGATGAGCTGGATTATAATTTACAACAAAGGGATCATCCGTTTGTCTTGAAACAGATGCCGTACCTTGACCATTCGCTTCTGGTGAAGAACTGATAAGAAGAAACGGTACAGCAGTGGATATAGCTGTGGTTTGTGCTATTGTTGTACACGAGAAGAATACTACCATCATTATCGGGACGATGGATTTGCGCATTTTGCCGGTCATTTTGCATTCCCTTTAATATGATGATGATTAAGAAATTGGAATCGAAATGATAGTCGCTCCAAGTGCAATGTTAAAAAATTTGTATTAAGTAATGTGCAGGATTTAATTTTATAAGAACAATATGGAAGGAAAAAAACTTAATTGCAATCCCACTTCTTCACGGAATCGGAAGCAATTCTCTATGTTTTTCTGTATTTTTAATTCCAATAGATCGATACGCATTTCAAAATAAATCCAAGAAAAAGAAAAAGTCGACAGCTGTCAAATGATGAAGAAGCTTGCTCCGTTATTTTGGAATGAAAATGTTATGATCTTTTTGATCATAGCAATTTCGTTTTGTGTGTACCTCACCACTATGTGCCGTTCAGTCGGTTTCACGGATTCAGGTGAATTAGCAACTGTGATTTGCACACTTGGGATTGCACATCCGACAGGGTATCCGCTTTTTACATTGCTAGGACGTTGCTGGATAATGATCCCTTCCACGATGGAAGAAATCATAAGATTGAATTTGTTTACTGCATTACTTACGGCAATTGCTGTTGGAGTTTTTTTAAAAACGACACTTGCGATTCGCCGGGCGGTGACCGTATTTCAACCAAGAAGCCGAAAACGAAAAGACGTGAATGAACAGCGTTTTTTTCTTGCATCAATTATTGCAAGTTTAATAATCGGATTCTCAACAACAGTTTGGTCTCAATCAACCGCTGTCGAAGTTTATGCGCTTCACCTTGTTCTGGTTCTTCTTACGATATGGATTTTTGTCAGCGGTTTAGAAGAACAGCTCGCGGAACCACGTTACATCTCGCGCAAATTGATTTTCTTTGCATTTGTTTTGGGCTTGAGTTTCTCGAATCACATGACGACGATATTGCTTGCGCCAGGATTTTTGTGGTTATACTTTCGCATTTTCGGATTCGGGAAGGAGTCGCTCTTTCGAATTATTAAAATCGCACCTTTTTTTATTCTTGGCCTTTCAGTCTATTTGTATTTACCTATACGTTCATCAGGTTATCCCATTCTTGATTGGGGACATCCAGCGACAGCCGAACGATTCTTCTGGCATATAAGCGGTAAGCAATTTCGTGTATGGATGTTTTCCGGTTGGGATGTAGTGCAGAAACAATTAAATTACTATATAAATAACTTCACCTCAGAATATTCTTTTATTGTTATTGTATGTATTGTTGCGGGGTTGCTCACGCTGTTTAAACAATCGCGCCGGCTCTTTATTTTTCTTGTCTTGTTATTTGGCACGACAATTATGTATGCCATAAACTATGATATTTTTGATATTGATTCATATTTCTTACTTTCCTATCTCGTCATTGGCTTCATCATTGCATATGGAATCGATTTTATGGTTGAGCGGATAGAAAACAGCCGACTATGGATAAAAATAGTTTTTGTAGTAATGTTTTGCACTCTTCCCATTATTCAAGTAATTTGCAACTGGGAAAGAGTCGATGAAACAAGAAATAAAATTCCGCAGCAGTTTGTAGAAAAAACATTTTCTGATCTTGAACCCAACGCAATCGTGTTAGCTTCGCAGTGGGATTATTTTGTTTCGCCGTCACTGTATTATCAATTCATACGGCAGGAGCGGCGTGACGTAACCGTTGTAGATAAAAGTTTGCTTCAGAATCGTTCTTGGTATTTTCTCCAGCTTCAGCACAATGCTCCGTGGTTGATGGAGCGAATTCGTCCAAGCGTAGATCTTTTCTTAATAGAGTTGAACAAGTTTGAACATGATTTGCCGTTTAATTTTGCCATTATTCAGTCACGATGGAAAAACCTATTATCAGAGATTGTTGAACAATCGCTTCCTGATCACCCGGTATATATAGATGCGCGAATAGATCAAGAGTTTTCTTCAGAATACCGACGCACACCTGCTGGTCTATTTTTACGTCTTACAAAAAAGGAAGACACAACTTATTATAGAACTGCTTTGGCTCCTTTTTTGATTTGTGAAAAGAAACAGCCGGTTGAAAAGGATTTTGAGCAGTATCATATCACTATGCTTATACGTGAAGCCGATTGGTTGTTCAAAAATGGAAGAGTCGGTGAGGCGAAAAAGGTTCTTGCTGAAGTATTCTGTATTGAGCCAGGTAACCTTAATGCGAATTGGTTGATGAAACGGATGGAATAATACATTTGTTTTTAAAAATAGCTTGACAAATATATTAAAACACACAATACAGAATAAACGGTTATCAGTTAGCGAATAGAGGGAATAAAAGGTTATCGAGATCTGTCGTCGGTTTATAATATTTCATCAGTGAATCAAAGGAAGACGTTTGATCAATGGATATATATATATTCGTTTTTGGGTACTTTCAATCATCCTGATGCATTTTTCTGTCTCATCTGCTCAGCTTATTCAAACATTAAATCAACNNCTGGCAATATTATCGGAAAAAACACAAATAAAATTTTCCTACAGTGCTAATCTTATTGATACAACGAGGGAAATATCGTTGCAGGTTGAAAATGCTACTGTGGCTGAAGTTCTCAACCAGGCATTTGGAGGCAAGAATATCGGCTGGATTCCCATGGAAAACGGAACGGTTGTACTAACGACGCAAAACCGCGCCCGTGAAGAAACTGCTACGATGAAAGGTAAGGTTATCGACGGCAACAGTAATGAACTGTTGATTGGAGTCAATGTTATTGTTGTCGGAACATCATTAGGTGGGGCAACGGATATAGAAGGCCAATACAGGATTAACGGAATTCCTGAAAGAGTCTTTACTATAAAAGTTTCTTGTGTCGGATATGAACTAACAACGGCCGAAATTGATTTTTCGAAAACAAAGGAAGTCAATACGGATTTCCAATTGAAGCCAGCTACTATTCAAGGTGAAGAAGTCGTTGTTAAGGGACAACTCCGTGGTCAAATAGCTGCAATCAATCAGCAGCTTACGGCAAATACAATAGTTGATGTTGTTTCTACAGATA